>DAINAS010000020.1:0-49751 GCA_036733365.1 Proteiniphilum sp. | reverse complement strand
GCAGCCAGCCGTGCGATTGGCACGCGGAAAGGTGAGCAGGAAACGTAGTTCAGTCCCACGGTATGGCAGAACTTCACCGAAGAAGGTTCACCTCCATGCTCTCCACAGATACCGCACTTGAGGGTGGGCTTCACCTCACGCCCCTTGGCAACAGCCATGCGCACCAGTTGTCCCACACCATTTTGGTCGAGCACTGCGAAAGGATCGTGTTTCAGAATTCCCTTGTCAATGTACATTGGCAGGAACTTGGCCACGTCGTCGCGGCTGTAGCCGAAGGTCATCTGTGTCAGGTCATTGGTCCCGAATGAGAAGAAATCGGCTTCGGCAGCTATCTTATGCGCCGTAAGTGCGGCACGCGGAATTTCAATCATGGTTCCGATCTTATACTTCACGGAAGCATTCTGCTCGGCAAACACCTGTTGAATGGTATTCTCGATGATATCCTTCTGTGCCTTAAACTCATGAACGATGCCGGTGAGCGGCACCATGATCTCAGGTTTAGCCTTGATACCCTCTTTCTTCAGTTCGATAGCAGCCTCCATGATGGCGCGTGTCTGCATCTCGGTGATTTCAGGATAGAGGTTTCCCAGACGACAACCGCGCAAACCGAGCATCGGGTTGGCTTCCATCAGTCCTTCTACCCTGTCGTGAATATCCCTGTATGAGATGCCCATCACTTTCGCCATCTCCATCTGACCTTTCTCATCGTGCGGCACAAACTCGTGCAGCGGGGGATCGAGCAGACGGATGGTCACGGCATGACCGTCCATCGCACGGAAGATACCTTCAAAATCCTTCTTTTGGAGAGGCAACAGCTTGCTGAGTGCCTTGCGACGGCCCTCTTCATCTTTCGCCAGGATCATCTCACGCATCGGGATAATCTTGTCTTCCTCGAAGAACATGTGCTCGGTACGGCAAAGACCAATCCCCTTTGCCCCGAAGTTACGAGCCACGGTGGCATCATGCGGCGTGTCAGCGTTGGTGCGCACATCCATGCGGGAGTACTTATCGGCCAACTCCATCAGCTCGGCGAAATCAGCATCCAGCTCAGCGTCCTGCGTGGTGATTTTCCCAACATACACATTTCCGGTAGAGCCATCGAGTGAGATCCAGTCTCCCTCTTTCACCTCCTGGCCATTGATGGTCATGGAGCGTGACTTGTAGTCGATGATCAGATTGTTGGCAGCAGAGACACAGCACTTACCCATACCACGGGCAACCACAGCTGCGTGAGAGGTCATCCCGCCACGGGCTGTAAGGATACCCTGGGCGGTGGCCATACCCCTCAGATCCTCGGGCGAGGTCTCGATACGGCAAAGAATCACCTTTTTACCCTCCTTGCTCCACTCTTCGGCTTCGTCGGCATGGAATACCACCTGTCCGGCAGCAGCTCCCGGTGATGCCGGCAACCCGTGGGTGACACGCTGGGCGTTTGCCAGCGCTTTTGTGTCGAAAACAGGGTGAAGCAGTTCATCCAACTTCTCCGGATCACAACGGCGCAGTGCGATCTTATCATCAATATATCCCTGGTGCAGCATATCGATGGCAATCTTCACCATGGCTGCTCCGGTACGTTTACCGCTGCGGGTTTGCAGGATCCAGAGCTTGCCGTCCTGAATGGTAAATTCCAGGTCCTGCATATCCTTGAAATAATCCTCCAGTTTCTGCTGTACCTCAATCAGATCACGTGCACAATCAGGCATTGCCTCCTCCAGTGAGGGGTACTTGGCAGCACGTTCCTCTTCAGAGATGCCTTGCAACTTAGCCCAGCGGCGTGATCCCTCGAGGGTGATCTGCTGTGGTGTGCGCACACCGGCAACCACATCCTCACCCTGAGCATCTATCAAATACTCACCATTGAAGATATCCTCACCGGTTGCAGCATCACGGGTGAAAGCCACTCCGGTACCGGAGGTCTTACCCATATTGCCATAAACCATCGCCTGCACGTTGACAGCAGTACCCCACTCCTGGGGGAAGTTATTCATCTTGCGGTAGAGGATGGCCCGCTCGTTCATCCAGCTATCAAAAACAGCACATACTGCCCCCCAGAGCTGATCCCACGGGCTCACAGGGAAATCATGGCCGGTTTTCTCCTTTACCGCTGCCTTGAACCTCTTCACCAGCTCTTTCAAGTCGTCGGTAGTAAGATCGGTATCCAGCTCAATGCCTTTAGCCTCCTTCATCTCATCCATGATCTCCTCGAAAGGATCAATATCCTCTTTACTCTGTGGCTTCAATCCAAGCACCACGTCGCCGTACATCTGCACGAAACGTCGATAGGAGTCCCAGGCAAAGCGTTCATTACCCGATTTTTTCGCGATTCCTGCCACGGCATCATCATTGAGTCCGAGGTTCAACACCGTATCCATCATGCCGGGCATGGAGACACGTGCTCCCGATCGAACCGACACGAGGCAGGGGTTCTCCTTGTCTCCAAACTTGGTACCTGTCAGTGATTCGATCTGCGCAACTGCCTGCTCTACCTCTTCCTTCAAAGCATCGATCACATAGTCGCGTCCCAGCTCGTTGTACTCGGTACAAACCTCGGTGGTGATGGTGAATCCCGGTGGTACGGGCACCCCAATCAAATTCATCTCGGCCAGGTTAGCCCCTTTACCTCCGAGCAGGTTCTTCATATCCGCCCGCCCTTCGGCTGCGCCGTTACCAAAGGTGTAAACTCTTTTCTTTTCCATTTGATGTACAGTTATGATAAATTAAATGTTAAATGTTGATTTTTTGATTGTTACTGCAAATATAGCATTTTCTTCAAGAATGATTTTTTTATGGCAAATAGTTTTTATCAATATGTGATTATTTTACCGAGGCATAAGTGAGTCATTCAGCAAACGCACCCTTTCACGTGGAACGCCATCCTCCACCTGAGTTTGCGGGTTTCGGGCAGAATCAGCCACAACACTCCCCAGTCTGATGTCATGTAGTTGAATGAGTGTGTTCCACTGCAACGAGTCATGCAGGTGCAGGTATCCGTAAATGCGTTTAAGAGTGTCCTCCTGAATCTCATTGATGCTATCGCCCGGAAGATATTTCATGGCAGTAACACGATATGTTTTATTTTCAGTAATCATCTGTGGCAGATAGATGGTGGTATCTCCATATTCGAGGGTGAGCCGCGAAGAGAGTCGGTTGGAAAAATTGGGGGGAATCCCAATCACGTTGTATGAGAAACTGATTTGATCGTCAGTGATCCGCTCATTGAGTTCAGACTCCATCAGACGAAAGTTAAATCCTCTCATTGCTGCCGAGGGGGTAAAGGAGTAGTGAGGAGGAATATAGGAGGGGGAGAGTGTGCGAGGATCCAGTATCTTCCGTGATGCCATCCTTGAAATCTCGGCATCTGTCACTTTCCGGGCTCTTTCAAGTCGGGCCTTCACCGAGTCATTCATTTTTAGATATAGATCAATCCTGTCTGAGTACCAAGAGAGTGAACTGTCCCATTCAGCCGGTGTGACACCATGTAACGCAAAAAGGCGGTTGATGTATGCCTCTTTTTTTTCAGCCGAATTAAACAACTGATATTCATTCTCCATGGTAGCTTCCGCCAGGTAGACATCGTAGAGGAGTTGCTCCATCTCTTTTCTGTTGAGCACCTCCTTCGGACGGTTCTGACAGGATGCGACTACAAGGAGCAACGCGAGTAAAAAAGGAAGATATGATGCAATTTTATATTTCACCTGTAACGCTATTTTCCGCTACTTCTTTTTCCAGCTTGTCCCGTTCACTCTTAGACATCAGTGAATAAGACAGAGTCTTTCGATAAAAGAGCAATATCAATATTACACCCACCGTGATGGCCGAATCGGCCAGGTTAAAAATGAACCGGAAGAAAAGAAACTCCTCCCCTCCCACAAAGGGGAACCAGTCTGGATAATTCCCTTTGATCAGGGGGAAGTAAAGCATGTCAACCACCTTTCCGTGCAGCAACGTTGCATAACCCTCTCCCCATGGCACGAACGAAGCCACATGCCCCGGATAGCTGGCTTCAAAAATCACTCCGTAAAAAATGCTGTCCACAATGTTTCCCGCGGCACCTGCCAACACCAGCGTGATGCAGACGATGAAACCATTCTTGTAATTCTCCTTCACCAGCCGGGAGAGATAAATGACTATTAAAATAACAGCAATGATCCGGAAAATCGAAAGAAACAATTTGCCTCCGGCTTCAATCCCAAACGCCATCCCGTTGTTTTCCACAAAATAGATCTGAAACCAGTCTGTAATGTGTATCGCATCATACAACGCCATGTGCGTCTTCACCCATATCTTGGAGAGCTGATCGACGAGAAGTACCAGAAAAACAACCGCAACGGGAATCCAACCTTTGTGATTTATATTGTTCATATCTAACTGTTTGGGGGGAGACTTGCTACCAACGGGGAACTATCCCCCTCATCACACACGATGCCAACCTCACAACACTCATTTGATGGTTGCAGGGATTATCTCTTCTTTGCCGACTTGGCTTCAATGCTCAACGTAGCATGGGGTACGGCACGGAGACGCTCCTTCGGAATCAGCTTGCCGGTCTCGCGGCAGATACCGTACGTGCCATTTTCTATACGAACCAAGGCGGCCTGCAGGTTCTGAATGAACTTCATCTGCCGCTGAGCCAGTCTGCCAGCTTCCTCCTTCGAGAGGGTAGATGCCCCCTCTTCCAGCACCTTGTATGTAGGAGAGGTATCCACTGTATCGTTCCCGTCAGTGTTGGTCACCGCAGCACGGTAATTCTCATATTCCTGCCGGGCAATTTGCAATTTCTCGTTGATAATTGCACGGAATTCTTCCAATTCCTCATCTGAATATCTCGTCTTTTCGCTCATAATGATTAATGTATAAAATGGGCTGTGTCTCTCTTTTCGGAATCAGAGTCTATATACAACAACCTTGGTTTCCATAAAGTTCACATATGCATGCTGTCGCATAGTTGCGCAAAGATAACGATAAATCGGATATCTTTCAACTGTTTTTCTCAATGCCAATAGTTAGCGTCTGCTCATCAATCTCAATGGTATCTCCCAGCGGTTCATTTGTCAGCGTGATCTCATCGGCCAGTACCTGGTTGCAGATATAAGCCGCATGTTCGGTTACCGCCTCATCAAATGCAGGGTGTGAGGAGAGTCGGATGGTGATACGATCCGTGATCTCAAAAGCCTTGGCTTTACGTAGGTTCTGAATGCGGTTCACCAACTCACGGGCTATGCCCTCCTTCTCCAACGCGGGAGTGATCGTGATATCAAGGGCCACGGTGAGACGCCCCTCACTGCCCACCAGCCAGCCGGGGATATCCTCCGAAAGGATCTCCACATCATCTGTGGTGATGATGGCCTCCTGCGAGTCGATCATCATCCGCAGCCTGCCCTCCTGCTCTAGGGTGTTGATCTCCTGTTGTTGGAGCTGTTGAATGTGTGCTGCAAGCTGTTTCATGATCTTCCCATAGCGCGGACCCAGCTTCTTGAAGTCGGGCTTCACCCGCTTCACCAGCATCTCACTGGCTGAATCAATAAAATCCAACGACTTCACATTTACCTCATTCATGATCAGAGACTTCACCGCCTCCACATTCCTCTTTTGCTGATCATTCAGCACCGGGATCATGATTTTAGAGAGTGGCTGCCTCACCTTGATGTTCACCTTCCGGCGAAGCGCCAGCACAATGGAGGAGGCCGTCTGCGCCAAGTACATCTGTTCCTCCAGCTCCTTGTCTATCAGCGTCTCATCAGCTTGCGGGAAGTCGGTCAGGTGTACCGACTGATCCATCTCCTTGCTTCCGGGTGCGATCAAATCGAGATAGAGCCGGTCGGCATAGAAGGGAGCGATGGGAGACATCAACTGCGCCACCGTGACCAGGCATTGATAAAGCGTCTGGTAAGCCGACAGCTTGTCGTCGCTCATCTCTCCACCCCAGAAACGTTTGCGGTTAAGGCGCACATACCAGTTGCTCAGGTTGTCATTCACGAAATCGGCGATGGCACGTCCTGCACGTGTTGGTTCATAAGCGTCGTAGGCCTTATCCACTTCCTCCACCAGGCTGTTCAGCAACGAGATGATCCAACGATCGATCTCCGGCCGTTTGGAGATCTCGACCTGCGGATATTGCGCATGGAACCCATCTACGTTGGCATAGAGCACGAAGAAGGAGTATGTGTTGAAAAGGGTACCGAAGAACTTCCTCCTAGCCTCTTCAACACCCTCGATGTCAAACTTCAGGTTTTCCCAGGGTGCAGCATTGGTGATCATGTACCAGCGGAGCGGGTCTGAGCCATATTTACCGATGGTCTCAAACGGATCAACAGCGTTGCCGAGTCGTTTCGACATCTTGTTGCCGTTCTTATCTAGTACCAGACCGTTGGAGACAACGTTCTTGAAGGCCACGCTCCCTTTCACCATGGCTGCAATGGCATGCAGGGTATAAAACCAACCGCGTGTCTGGTCCACCCCTTCCGCAATGAAATCGGCGGGGAACACCTTTGCGAAGGCATCCTCTGTGATGTGTGGATAAAAGATCTGCGCGAAGGGCATGGCACCACTGTCAAACCAGACGTCGATCAGGTCGGTCTCACGACGCATGGGCTGTCCACTGTCTGAGACCAGTACAATCTGATCTACGTAAGGCCGGTGAAGGTCAATCTGCTCATAATCCAGTTCCTTGTAATCTTTCAGATCCAACTCTTTCCAGGGGAGCTCCTGCATCACGCCGGCCTCAACCGCTTTCTGCATCTCCTCGTAGAGTTCTTTTACACTGCCAATACACTTTTCTTCCTTTCCGTCGTCGGTACGCCAGATGGGCAAGGGTGTACCCCAATAACGGCTGCGGCTCAGGTTCCAGTCCTGAAGGTTCTCAAGCCACTTGCCGAAGCGGCCGCTACCGGTGGACTGGGGTTTCCAGTTGATGGTGTCGTTCAACGCGATCATCTCCTCACGGCAGGCCGTGGAGCGGATGAACCAGCTGTCGAGGGGATAATAGAGCACCGGTTTGTCTGTGCGCCAGCAATGGGGGTAGTTATGGACCTGCTTTTCGATGCGGAAAGCCCTGTTCTGTTGTTTCAGCATCACGGAGAGATCCACATCGAGCGTGGCATCCTCCTCTGTCAACGCATCGTCATAGGCATTCTTCACATACCTGCCGGCGAACTCACCATAGAGGTCGCTGTTGATATGCTCCTTCACAAATTGCGGATCAAGCTCTTCAATGGGGTAAAACTTACCGGTGAGGTCCACCATGGGACGTTGAATCCCCTCCTTGTCGGTCAGGGTGAGACCCGGCACTTCATGCTCCTTGCCCACACGGGCATCATCAGCCCCAAAGGTGGGGGCAATGTGCACGATACCGGTACCATCCTCGGTGGTAACAAAATCACCGGTCACCACCTGAAAGGCGTTGTCGGTCACCTTCACCCAGGGGATCAGCTGTTCGTAACGGATACCCGCCAGTTCCGATCCATTCCAGACCTTGTCGAGCACCCTGTATGGAATATTCTTATCACCGGCCTTGTAGTCGTTGAGCGACAGCGCGGCATTCTTTTCCGGGAAATAGAGATGCAGCAAGCTCTTGGCCAGCACTGCCGTTATCGGTTTTCCACTATAGGGATTGTAGGTTTGGACTGCTACATATTCGATGTTTTTCCCGACAGCCAACAACATGTTCGAGGGCAGTGTCCAGGGGGTGGTGGTCCATGCCAGGAAGAAGGGATCGCCAAAGTCTTGCCATTCCGGCAGGGGGTTCTTCACCAGAAACTGGGCCGTGCAGGTGGTATCCTTCACATCACGATAGCATCCCGGCTGGTTCAGTTCATGGGTACTCAGCCCGGTACCCGCGGCGGGCGAATAGGGTTGTATGGTATATCCCTTGTAGAGCAGCCCCTTCTTGTAAAGCTCCTTGAGCAGATACCAGAGTGTTTCGATGTAACGGTTGTCGTAGGTGATGTAGGGATCACTCATATCCACCCAGTAACCCATCTTGCGGGTCAATTCCTCCCATTCACGGGTATATTTCATCACTTCGGTACGACAGGCAGCGTTGTACTCCTCCACACTGATCTTCTTGCCGATATCCTCTTTGGTGATGCCGAGTGACTTCTCCACACCCAGCTCAACCGGCAAACCGTGGGTATCCCAACCCGCTTTCCGGTCGACCAGGAACCCCTTCATTGTTTTGTAGCGACAGAAGATATCCTTGATGGAGCGGGCAATGACGTGATGAATACCGGGCATTCCGTTTGCCGATGGGGGCCCTTCATAAAAAACAAATTGGGGATGCCCTTGACGCATCTCCAGGCTTTTTCTGAACAGATCCTTGTCATCCCACTCTTTCAGCATTTCCTTGTTTATATCTGAAAGATTCAACTGATTGTATTCCGGAAACCTATTACTCATTGTCAATGAATTTATACCATGCAAATTTGAAGATGCAAAGGTAGCAATAAATTGAGAATTGACAATTGAAAATAGATGGGATCAAAAAGTGATTGTTGCTGTTAATAGCAGACTCAGGGAATAACGAATCCGAGAGGAATTCTCAAGACATGGGCTTGTGCCCCTCCCAGATTTTTTGGAGAGGCATGGGAGGGGCATTGGAGAGGTATGGGAGAGGCACACGTCCTGTACCCTCTCAAAACATATGATATGCTTCTAAAAGGTCATTTTCCGAGGTAAGAAGAAAAAAAAAGCTGTCTCATGAGAAATCATGAGACAGCTTCAGGTTTTTGCGACATCTCCCTTTAGGAGAGCTTTGCCAGTGTCGCTTTGATGCGGGCAATTGCTTTTTTGATGTTCTCGTCGGAAGTGGCATAAGAGAGACGGATACAGCCCGGGGCACCGAATGCATCACCTCCCACACAGGCCACATGTCCCTCCTCCAGGAGATACATGGCCAGGTCGGTAGCAGTTGCGATCTTACGGCCGTTGAATGACTTGCCGAGGTAACTGGTGCACTCAGGGAAAATGTAGAAAGCTCCCATCGGGTTGTTCACCTGCAATCCGGGAATTTCGTTCAGGAGTGAGACAATCAGGTTGCGTCTTCTCTCAAAAGCGGTACGCATCTCAGCCACACAAGACTGGTCACCGTTGTAGGCTGCGACGGCTGCTTTCTGCGAGATGGATGAGGGTCCGGAGGTATATTGCCCCTGCAACATGCTGCATGCAGAAGCGATCCACTGGGGTGCTGCGATCCAGCCAATGCGCCAACCGGTCATGGCATACCCTTTCGATACACCGTTCACCACCACCACGCGGTCACGAATAGAGTCGAACTGTGCAATGGATTGGTGTTGTCCTATATAGTTGATGTGCTCGTAGATCTCATCGGCTATCACGTAGACATTGGGATATTTCTCCAGCACGGCAGTCAGCGCCTTCAACTCATCCTGCGTATAGACACTCCCGGTGGGGTTGGAAGGAGAACAGAGAATCAGCGCTTTCGTTTTCGGAGTGATGGCCTCCTCGAGTTGCTGAGGTGTAATCTTGAAATCCTGGGCAATGCCTGCGTATACATAGACTGGTGTTCCCTCTGCCAACTTCACCATCTCTGGATAGCTCACCCAATAGGGTCCGGGAATCACCACCTCATCTCCCTTGTCCACAATGGAGAGAATCACATTGCAGAGAGATTGCTTGGCCCCCCCTGAAACGACAACCTGTGCAGGAGTATAGGTGAGTCCGTTTTCATTTTCCAGCTTGGTGCAGATCGCTTTTTTGAGGTCCGGGAAACCGGCCACGGGCGAATAAAATGAAAAATTATCGTCAATCGCTTTTTTGGCTGCCTGTTTGATATGTTCCGGCGTGGTGAAATCGGGTTCACCCACACTCATGTTGATCACATCAATACCCTGAGCCTTCAGTTCATTGCTCTTTTGTGCCATCGCAAAGGTTTCGGAAGGCGACAAAGCAGTCAATCTGGCAGATAATACATCCATAATTAAATTGTTCTTTTTGTTAGATAATCGCACAAAGATATATATATTTCACATCATATTCCTGATTTTTCTGAATAAAAGGCAAGAATACACAGAAATGTCTTTCATAAAAACAAAAAAAGCTGTCCTAAGACAGCCCAATGTATAATTGTTTCGTACTGATTCAAAAAAAAGCGTTCATGTCCCTTTCGGACATTCAGCTTCAACCTTCATTTTCACTCCTTCGGGCATCAGCATACTTGCAGGGAATCCTGCTTTCTGCTCCTGAGAAGATGTGGCATTCATTCAGCCTGCATTGCGCAAGCTCGCTCTCAATAGACGAAGTCTGTTCAATCTGTTTGTACGATATGAGACAGCCCCGTTTGAGATGTTTTGTTCCAGATACCTGATCTGTCCCAAAATCTCTTCTTTGGTAAGGTTTCTGATTGTCATAATTCTTTTTCAATTAAAAAGTTATGATTTATCGGCAACCGTCTTTGTAAGCCATTCAAGATGTCTGTGATAACCTAAAAAATGATTTCAAATAACTCGCTTGCCATTTAAATCACTGCAAAGATACCACAAAAAATATGTTTTACAACATGTTTTTGATTGATTTTGCAAAAGATTCATCGATTTTGTTTATTTCTGATACAAACACCCTTTTATACCTGGCTAACCATATGCCACCCCAACCATACAGAAGAGAGGAGGAAGTATGAGGGTAAAATTCAAGACAAAAAAAGGGAATATTTGCATTCTTGACAATGCAAAATTCCCCAATCTGCGGAAGCGACGAGATTCGAACTCGTGGTACGGTTACCCGTACGGCAGTTTAGCAAACTGCTGGTTTCAGCCACTCACCCACACTTCCCTCTGTGTTCGCCTGAAATCGGGTGCAAATATACAAGATAGTTTTTAACTTGTCAAAGAAAAAGCGATAATTTCAATGGAATCTTTCTACTTTTGTGCTGATTTTTTCGCATTAAGCAGCATTAAAATGGAACAAAAGCACAAACGAAAAACCCATAAGAGATTCCTTTGGACATCGGGAATAATTTTGCTGTTGCTGCTTGCGGCAGCAATCTATGCCTACCGGCTGGTATTCGCCCCTTTAAATCCGGCCGAAACAGCCTATATCTACATTGAGGAGGAGCACGACTATGAAGAGGTGATTCGTCAACTCAAGGAAAAAGCGTCTCTTCCCTCCGAAAAAATCTTCCGCCTGCTGGCCGAAAAGATGAATTATCCGTCGCAGGTGAAAAGTGGTCGATACGAAGTCAGTGCGGGAATGACCATGCCCGATGTGATACGCCTGCTGCGCTCGGGGAATCAGACCCCTGTCAACATCACCTTCAACAACATCCGCACAAGGGAGGATCTTGCCGGACGACTCGCCGGTCAGCTCATGGTCGACAGCCTGTCGCTACTGAAGATATTTCATGATCCGGAGGCGGCTGAGCGCATGGGGTTTAACGTTGAGAACTTCCCGGCCATGTTTATCCCCAACACCTACGAGGTATACTGGAACACGGATGAAGAGTCGCTGTTGCAGCGGATGAAGAGTGAATACGACCGTTTCTGGAACGAGGCAAGAAGGAAGAAGGCTGAAGCGTTGGGACTGACACCCGTGGAGGTCTCCACACTGGCTTCAATTGTAGAAGAGGAGGCCACCTATGCAGATGAGTACCCCATTGTAGCGGGGCTCTACCTGAACCGCCTCAAAAGAGGGATGCGACTGGAGGCTGATCCCACAGTGAAGTTTGCCGTCGGCGACTTCACATTGCGACGCATCCTCTACAAACATCTGGAGGTGGAATCACCCTATAACACATACAGGAGAGAGGGATTGCCACCCGGTCCCATCCGGATACCCTCCATCGCAGCCATCAATGGCACCCTGTCACCAGGGCAACACAACTATCTGTTCATGTGTGCAAAGGATGACCTCTCAGGACGGCACAACTTCGCAGTCACACATGCCGAGCATGCACGCAATGCCGCTCGCTACCAACGAGCGCTCAACGAGCGGGGGATCTACTAAAATTCAATCTCATCGGGATCAACACCGGTACGTTCATTCCGGTCAAGCATGTCGATCATCGACATCTCATCGGCTGTCAGGGAGAAATCAAACAGCTCTATGTTTTCCCGCTGTCGATCTTTGTGGGATGACTTAGGGAGGGGCAACAACCCTTTCTGGAGATTCCAACGGAGGATCACCTGTGCAGTACTCTTTCCTTTTTTGGATGCAATCTTCAGCAAAACGGGGTCGGTCAACAGGGGTATCTTACTGCTTCCCAGCGGACTCCATGATTCCACCACAATGCTCTTATCCCGGCAGAAATCCTGCAGCTCCTGCATCACCAGATAAGGATGCAACTCCACCTGGTTCACAGCAGGAACAACATCTGCCCCATCAAGCAGCTCATCCAGATGGTGAATCAGGTGGTTGCTCACCCCGATGGCACGAACAGCTCCAGTTGCGTAAATCCTTTCCATTTCATGCCAGGCCTCAACAACCTTACCCTTCACGGGCCAATGAACGAGGTAAAGATCAACAAAGCCAACATCAAGCTTCTTCATACTCTCTTCAAAAGCCTCCGTGATCCTTTCCTGCAGGATGTCGCTGCCCCACAACTTGGTGGTCACAAACAACTCATCCCGGGGAATACCGCTTTCGCGTAGTGCCTTGCCGATAGGCTTTTCATTCCCGTAAAGCGTGGCGGTATCGATGTGACGGTAGCCGGCATCAAGGGCACTGCGAACCGCATGCTCCACCTCGGCATCATTTCTGCCCAGGCGATAGGTGCCAAGGCCCGGTGACGGAATTGCGATTCCGTTATTCAATTCAAAGGTTTTCATAATCGTTCTTTTCGCAAACGTTGCTGTACGTTCTTTTTGTCCATATGTATCTGTTCCACTAACTGTTCCATTGTTTCAAACTTCTGATCTGACCGGATGAAATCGATGAATTCAACTGTAAGGGATTGGTTGTAGAGGTTACCGCTGAAATTGAAGATGTTCACCTCTACACTCACCTCCGGATCAGCATGCAGTGTAGGGCGTGTGCCAATGTACAACATCCCTTCATAGGTTTCTCCCAGCAAGTGAACCCGCACGGCATAGACACCCAGTGCAGGAACTACCTTGTATCGCTCCCAGGAACGGATGTTGGCTGTCGGGAAACCGATGGTGCGCCCCACGCGATACCCCTCCACAATCTTACCCGACAACGTGTATCTATAGGAGAGCAGACTGTTTGCACGCATCACATCACCCTCTTTCAAGAGTTTGCGGATACGGGTGGAACTGACATTCTCACCATCGGACTGCCACTCCTTAGCACGGATCACATCCATGCCAATCGCCTCACCATATCGTTCGTAGTCTGCATAACCCTCCTTCCGATCATGGCCGAAGCGATGGTCATATCCCACCAAAAGGGTGGAAACGTGCAATTGCTCCTGGAGCACCTGTTGCATAAAGGCACTTGCAGAAAGCTGTGAAAGTGACTTGGTGAAGGGCAGCGTGATACAGTAATCCACTCCCGTTGATGCGAGCAATGTCAGTTTCTCCTCGTAACCGCAGAGTAATGCGGGTTGATAATCTGTTTGCAACACCTTGCGGGGATGTACCGGAAAGGTAACCACTGCCGAGGGTAGTAGTTTTCGTGCGGCCTCTTCTCTTACCTGCTTTATCAGATAACGGTGTCCGGCATGCACCCCGTCAAAAAAACCGACCGTGGCTACAAATCGTTTTTCCGTCGTTTCTTGATTGTTTGTTAGATCAATGTGTTCCAAAATAACCCGATTGTTTTCAGTCCTCTTCCCTTTCTCTCTTTGAGAGATCATAACATCTTACAAGACTGTTTGGTTTTCACCATCCGCTTTGATCATCCTGATGAAGAGTGCTTGTCATTGACTGCAAAATATTAAAAAAATTAAGTAACTCGGTGTGAAGATACAATTATTCAATATCTTTGCAAAAAGGAAATCCTTCTGCAAAGATAATGTGTCAACATAAAAGTAATAGAGAAATGTCAAAATTTAATTTTCTGATCGCAATTGCAACAGCTACCGCAATCACCTCCTGCAGTAGTACAACGAAGCACAACAGCCTCACACAGGAAGAGGTTGCCGAGGGATGGGAACTGCTGTTTGATGGAACAACCCTGAACGGATGGCGTGATTACAATGGTGAAAAACTAACGGCCCCCTGGTACGCCGAAGATGGGATGATTCAGGCCAAGGGAGAGGGTGCCGATGAACATGGCTACATCGTTACCGAGAAGATTTACGAAAACTTTGAACTGGTGTGGGATTGGAAAATTGCCGACGGAGGCAACAGCGGCGTGCTGTATCATGTTGTGGAGAATCCCAAGTTTGCGGTCCCCTATGTTACCGGGCCGGAGTATCAACTCATCGATGAACTGAACTTCCCCGAGCCACTTGAGGATTGGCAAAAGACGGCAGCAGACTATGCCATGCACACCACCGACCCGGAGAAAACAATCATCAAACCGGCAGGAGAGTGGAACAGCTCCAGAATCCTCTTCGACAACGGCCACGTGGAACACTGGCTTAACGGTGAAAAGGTAGTAGAATTTGAGGCCTGGAGCGAGGATTGGTTTGCCCGCAAAGAGAGCGGCAAATGGGAGAACGCACCCGAATACGGTCTTGCCCGCAAGGGTGTGATCTGCTTGCAAGACCACGGTTCAGCAGCCTGGTTCCGCAACATCAAGATCAGGGAGCTGCCCCGTAGGGAAGAGGAAGTCTCTCTCTTTAACGGCGTCGATCTGACCGGATGGGAGGTGTACGGCACCGAGAAATGGTACGTAGAAAACGGAGAACTGATTTGTGAGAGCGGTCCCGACAAACAATATGGCTATCTTGCCACCCGCGCCTACTATGATGATTTTGATTTTTCAGTTGAATTCAAACAGGAGGCAGACGGAAATTCCGGTGTCTTCATCCGTTCATTTATCGAACCGGTAGCCATGGTAAACGGGTGGCAGGTGGAAGTAGCCCCCAAAGGGAATGATACCGGCGGCATCTACGAATCTTACGGCCGCGGATGGCTGGTACAGATCCCCGACGAGAAGGAGGAGATCCTGAAAGAGGGTGAATGGAACACGCTGCGTATCCTGGTGAAGGGCGACAACGTGAAAACCTACCTGAATGGGGAGGAGATGGTGGATCTGACCGATGAAAAGATTGGTGCGGCACAAGGACGGATTGCACTTCAAATCCACGACGGGGGTGGCATCAAGGTAAGATGGCGCAACATGAGCCTTCAAACCCTCTGATCCGTCGCAAAAGAAACTCTACGCAAACAATCAATATCACAAACCCTGTTTCTTATCCCGAGACAGGGTTTGTGCTGATATAGCCTGGATGATCGTGGCATTGTTTTTGCAAAACATATTCTAAAAGAGAGAAAGGTTGTGCCTGGATGCATCCCTTCCAAAAAAACAGCCTATCTTTGTAACAACAACAGACTTATCATTCAGAATGACAGAAAAAAACGAACTGGTAGAAACTATTATTGAAGGCATCCAGGAGAAAAAAGGTAAAAATATCAGCTCCATACGATTGAAAGGTATCCCCGGAGCTATATGCGATTACTTTGTGATTTGCGAGGGAAACACCCCTACCCAGGTATCGGCACTGGCAAACTCGGTTGAGGAGATGGTTCAAAAGAAAACAACCGAGAAACCGATACGAATCCATGGACAACAACAAGCAGAATGGATTGCCATTGATTATGGCAATGTGATTGTGCACATTTTCCTACCCGAACTGCGAACATTCTATAACATCGACAACCTATGGGACGATGCAAAGAGTGAACGCATTCCCTCACTCTTGTAAAACTAATTTACCGAATATTTGTTACAATTTATCCGGACGAAGCGAATCAACTTCATGCACCACGCCGGTATAAGCCAAAAGGCAATAGAACATTTCAAACATGAGCAATACAAACAGCAATAAAGATAAGCAACCTACGATGCGCCCCAAGATGGGTGGCACCAATCCCAAAAGCCCCATCAACCCCTATTGGATCTACGCCATCGCACTGGCCATCTTAATGGGAATGTGGTTCTTTGGTCAGGACACCTCCGTGAAGGAGGTGACATGGTCTGAATTCCAACAATATGTGAAAGAGAACCGGGTGAAAAGCATCGTGGTTTTCAGCAACAAGGGAACGGCCGAGGCGATGGCACGCGAAGAGTCGGTGAACCATATCTTTGGAGAGGATGCATCCAAGGCGGGACGTACTCCAGTAATCCAGGTGGAAGGAGCATCTGCCGATGCCATTGCAGAGTTTATCGAAAGTGTAAAGACAGAACAGAACTACGAGATTGATGTACGGTTCGACACCACCTCGGAGATGTGGGGCATCCTGATCACTTTCGCTCCATTCCTGCTGCTGATCGTCTTCTGGATCTGGATGATGCGCCGCATGCAAGGTGGCGGTGGTGGTGCCGGCGGAGGCGTTTTCAACGTCGGCAAGTCGAAAGCACAACTATTCGACAAGGACTCGAGCCAGAAGGTGACCTTCAGGGATGTAGCCGGCCTCTCGGAGGCAAAAGAGGAGGTGCAGGAGATTGTTGAGTTCCTCAAAAATCCGGGCAACTACACCAACCTGGGAGGTAAAATCCCCAAGGGAGCGCTGTTGGTAGGCCCCCCGGGCACCGGCAAGACCCTTCTCGCAAAAGCAGTGGCCGGTGAGGCCAACGTACCTTTCTTCTCCATCTCCGGATCTGACTTCGTGGAGATGTTCGTGGGGGTGGGAGCCTCACGTGTGCGCGACCTCTTCCGACAGGCGAAGGAGAAGGCACCCTGTATCGTCTTTATTGATGAGATCGATGCCGTAGGGCGTGCACGTGGCAAGAACACCAACTTCGGCTCGAACGATGAGCGGGAGAACACGCTCAATCAGCTGCTGACCGAGATGGACGGCTTCGGCTCCAACAGCGGTGTGATCATCCTGGCAGCCACCAACCGGGCAGACGTACTGGACAAAGCATTGATGCGCGCCGGCCGCTTCGACCGACAGATATACGTAGAACTTCCTGACCTGAACGATCGGAAGGAGATTTTCAAGGTGCACCTACGCCCCATCAAAATAGATGAGTCGATCAACATCGATTTCCTGGCTCGTCAGACACCCGGCTTCTCAGGCGCTGACATCGCCAATGTATGCAATGAGGCTGCATTGATTGCCGCCCGCCGCAAAAAGAAATTCGTGCAGAAGAATGATTTCATGGATGCGGTTGACCGCATCGTGGGCGGACTGGAAAAGAAGAACAAAATCATCACACAACAGGAGAAGCGATCGATTGCCATCCACGAGGCGGGTCACGCCACACTCAGTTGGTTCCTGGAACATGCCAACCCGTTGGTAAAAGTGACCATCGTGCCACGCGGCAAGGCGCTGGGCGCGGCCTGGTACTTGCCTGAAGAGCGTCAGATCACCACCAAAGAACAGATGCTCGATGAGATGTGCGCCCTGCTGGGGGGACGAGCCGCCGAAGAGATATTCATCGGCCAGATCTCCTCCGGAGCAATGAATGACCTGGAACGCGTCACCAAACAGGCTTATGCGATGATCACCTACATGGGTATGAGCGACAAACTGGCGAACCTGAGCTATTACGACTCTACAGGTCAGGAGTACACTTTCTCAAAGCCATACAGTGATGAGACAGCACAGTTAATCGACACCGAAGTGAAGGCGATGATCGCCAAGCAGTACGAACGCGCCAAACAGATTCTGAATGATCATACCGCAGGCCACAATCAGTTGGCGGAGATTCTGCTGGAGAGAGAGATCATCTATTCCGATGACCTGGAACATATTTTTGGTAAACGCAGATGGGTATCGCGCTCACAGGAGATCCTCGACAGCAAGACAGACGTGCCGGAAAAAGAGGTGATCCCCTCACGTCCTTCAGGTTCTGGCGACTCGGTTTTCATTGACACTGATACCGACGGTCATGGTTCCAATCTAAAGCAACAGGATGAGGAGAAGTTAAACGATGAGACCGAGGAGACGGAAATCAAGACCCATAAATAATCTCAACACCCGATAGAGAGAACCGATCCCGGTCGGCCTCCAACATAAAAGCCTGAATGACAACATTCAGGCTTTTATGTTGGACACAAGTGATCTCACTATCCGGAATCATTTCAAACTGTGGCGAACAAATTGATTCTTCATCTCGTTATAACAACAAACAAATAATGAGAGATATGAAAGCGATTCATCAATATCTTACAATTGGACTGATGGCACTGACAATGGTCAGCTGCAACCAATCAAACGCAAATAATAAAGATCAACAAACTAAAAACAGTGTAGATATGAAATTTGAAAAAGTAGCATTACCTTATGCAACCGATGCCCTGGAGCCAATTATCAGTAAACAAACCGTAGAACTGCATCATGGCAAGCACCACCAGGCCTATATTGACAACCTCAACAAGTTGGTTGTAGGAACAAAATTCGAGAACGCAGACCTGGAAACCATTGTGAAGGAGAGCGACGGTGCGATCTTCAACAACGCAGGCCAGGCACTCAACCACAATCTCTATTTCACCTCATTTAAGAAAAACGGGGGAGGTGAACCGAAGGGAAAACTGGCAGATGCCATCAATGAGCAGTTCGGCTCATTCGATAAATTCAAGGAAGAGTTCAACGCCGCCGGTGTGGGGGTATTTGGATCCGGATGGGTATGGCTGGCCAAGGATGAAGGCGGCAAGCTCTCGATCCTGAAAGAAAGCAACGCCGGTAATCCGCTCACCAGCGGCCTTACACCGGTACTCGGATTCGACGTATGGGAGCACTCCTATTATCTCGACTATCAGAACCGTCGTGCCGATCACCTGAAGGAGATTTGGAACATCATCGACTGGGATGTGGTGAGCGCACGTTACTGATCAAAAAAAAATAGACTGGCATCAACTAAGCCCAGTCTGTGTGTTAAACTATGAGAGAAGGAATCCACCGGGATTCCTTCTTTTTTTTATTACTTACGGAAGCATCTTGATACCGCTCAGCATCCGTCCTGAATGAACAGTCTGCCGACGGGCAGAAAAAAAGAGATCCTCCCGTTCATAAGTGCAGAGATCACTTTTTTCAATGTTTTCACGCAGGACTCCCAAGCGGAGTAGCTCCCTCCGGTTGATCTCCTTCAGGTCGATATACCAACGTGACAAGGCTTCATTATTCGTCGACAACAGCGGGTCATTCAAATCAAAACCATTCAGGGAGAAAGAGTTCATCACCTCCTCCCCCACCTCATAGTGATCCATTGAGATGGCAGGTCCGATGGCAGCAAGCAGATTGGCAGGAGATGACCCAAATCGATCTCCCATCTCACGGATGGTTTTCTCCACAATGCGGCCCGCACTGCCCCGCCAACCGGCGTGAATTGCAGCTATCACCTCTTTTTCTCTATCAAACAGGAGGATGGGAACACAATCTGCAGTGGTGGCACAGAGAAAGAGTCCCTTCTCAGCGGAAAGGGTGGCATCCACTCCGTAGAGCCGTTCCATCACTTCACTCCTGCCGAGAGAGAGAAATTCCTGATCAATGGTAAGTACACCGGTACCGTGTGTCTGATGGGGAGTGATAAAGTGGTCGGGGGCAAGGCAAAACATTCTGGATAGGATCTCACGGTTCTCACTAATCTTCAGAGGATCATCATCGGAGAAATTACCCATGTTAAAGGAGGAGAAAGCACCGCTACTCACACCTCCCACACGTGTGGTGAAGAAATGCATCACCTTCTCTTCCGCAGCGAACAGATCGGATAGCAACAGGTTGTTATAATGGGGATGCTGCCTCATCTGCCTGTTTATTCATCTACATCGTATGGCTCATCGTCACCATCCCACAATTCATCATCCACAGATGACTCATCGTCACGGATTGTTTCATCTTCTTCAAAGCCTAGTTTTGACAAATCAAGGTTGCGATGAACCAGCGCCTCACGTGTGACTGTCATTGGCACCACCATATCGCTGTTAAGTTCCCGCCAGAGGACATCTTTCAAGGTGGGAATCCCAAAACCGGTGATTGAGGAGATGAAGACATAGGGTATCTCAGGCAGATCGTAAGAAATCTCGTGCATCAGCTCCTCATCGAGCATATCGGACTTGGAGATGGCCAGCACATGTCTCTTGTCCATCAGTTCAGGGTTGTATTGCCGCAACTCGTTCAGCAGGATATCATACTCTTTTCGGATATCTTCGGCGTCGGCAGGGATTACGAAGAGAAGCAGTGCGTTTCGTTCGATGTGACGCAGGAAACGAAGTCCTAAACCTTTACCTTCACTGGCTCCTTCAATGATACCGGGGATATCAGCCATCACAAACGACTTGGCGTCGCGATAGCTGACGATACCCAGGTTGGGTTCCAATGTGGTGAAGGGATAATTGGCTATCTTCGGTTTTGCTGCCGAGACCACCGAGAGTAAGGTTGACTTGCCGGCATTGGGGAAACCTACCAATCCCACATCAGCCAGCAGCTTCAGTTCCAGTATTACCCAGAGCTCTTCATAGGGTTCACCCGGCTGGGCATAGCGTGGCGCCTGGTTGGTTGCTGTCTTAAAATGTTGGTTGCCCTGACCGCCGCGCCCTCCCTTGAGCAACACCACCTCCTGATCGTGATCGGTGATGTCGCAAAGGTACTCGCCGGTGTGGGCGTCATAGGCTACGGTCCCACAGGGAACCTCAATCACGCGGCTCTCACCCTTCTTTCCAGAGCGTTGCGCCTTGGATCCATTCTCACCATGTTCGGCAAAGAGATGCCGCTGGTAGCGAAGGTGAAGCAAAGTCCAATAGTTGCGATTGCCACGCAGGATGATGCTTCCACCATCCCCTCCATCGCCTCCGTCGGGACCACCTTTGGGGATATACTTTTCTCGCCTGAAATGGGCGGATCCTCGTCCTCCCTTTCCAGATCGACAGAAAATCTTTACGTAGTCTACAAAATTTGTTTCAGCCATTACAATTCTGTTACCCTGTCGATTTCATTCACAATCGATTCAAAGATCGATTCGACCGATCCGACACCTGTTATCTCTTTTAACAGATCCTGATTGCGGTAAAACTCCTTCAGAGGGGCGGTCTGTCGGTAATAGACTCTCAACCTCGACTCAATTGTCTTACGATTGTCATCGCTCCTACCGGAGATCGCACCTCTTTTCAGCAAACGGTCAATCAGTTCTTCATCGGCCACTTCCAGGCTTACCACTATATTCACGGTTTCATCGTGCCGCAGAAGTAACTCATGCAACGCCTCCCCCTGAGGAACCGTACGGGGAAAACCGTCAAAGATAAATCCTTTTGCACCTTTGTTGCGTGCGATTAACTCTTCCAGCATCTCAATCACCACACAGTCGGGTACCAGCTCTCCCTTCGACATATAGGAGTCGGCAAGTTTACCCAGTTCGGTTGATGATGCGATTTCTTCTCTTAAGATCTCACCGGTGGACACGTGTTGCAGTCCGTACCGTTCGGCTATCTTCTCACTTTGTGTTCCCTTTCCCGATCCGGGAGCACCAAAAATCACTACATTCAGCATATTTCTCAACAATAATTAAGTTGCAAAGATACGCTTTTTCATCTGTTTCACTTTCATTTTGATCCCATTATTCCCAATTTCCCAATTTTAAATTTCTGAAATGACGCATTAAAAGGTTATTATCGTCATTTGAACCAATCACTGATTTGGATGTTATTTATAAAATGTCCAACAACAACAATGTGAAGGAACAATGAAAAAAGAGGAATTCAAACAAAAGACACACCAGGTGATTGATGAGCTGGCTGAAACCATCTCAAGGCTGGAAGCCAGGGCAGGCGAGATTGCAGATGATGCAAAGGAGGAATACAAGGAACAACTGGAGAAACTGAGAGAGCTACGCGACAGCCTTTCAGCAAAACTGGATGAGTATGACATGATGGCAGACGGCAAATGGGATGTAGTGAAGGAGAGTGCCGGAAACTTCTTTGCATCTGTTGCGGAAGCATGGAAGGAGAACTACGGGAAGGTTGCGGATGCCTTTAGAAAAGAACCCCCACAGGAAAACTGACAGTCAATTTGCGGACTGGGCATATTCATGAAATTATTCAAATAAAAAAAAACTCCATAACCTTCTCAGGTTTTGGAGTTTTTTTGCTGTGAGGTACCTGGCGGATTCGAACCGCCGTAAACGGTTTTGCAGACCGGCGCCTAACCACTCGGCCAAGGTACCATTCTCGCACAAAGCGGATGCAAAGGTAATATTTTTTTCCTACATACAAAATGGTTTACTCCTTTTTCTCTGGCAGAGGTTGACACAGGCAGGCGGTATCAGGAAAAAAGAATACGAAAGGCATCGCTCACCTTCTTCACCTGAATCATCTCAATTTTCACCTTTTTGGTGTACCCTTTCAGATTATTGGCCGGTATCAGGATGCGGGAAAAGCCCAGTTTTTCTGCCTCCTGGATGCGTTGTTCAATGCGATTCACCGGCCGTATCTCACCGGACAGACCCACTTCACCACAAAGTGCCGTGTTGCTCTCCACACTCATATCGAGGCTGGAAGAGAGGATGGCACTGATCACCGAGAGATCCATCCCGGGATCGTTCACCCGCAACCCTCCGGCAATATTGAGAAAGACATCCTTTTGTGCCAGCCTGAAACCTGCACGTTTCTCCAGCACTGCCAGCAACATGTTCATTCGTCTGATATCAAAGCCGGTGGCTGAGCGCTGCGGTGTTCCGTAGGCAGCTGTACTCACCAGTGCTTGTGTCTCAATTAAAAAAGGACGAATCCCCTCTATGGCAGCCGCAATGGAGACACCACTCAACCCCTCATGATTTTGCGTCAACAGCAACTCGGAGGGATTGCTCACCTCACGAAGACCCGACTGGTTCATCTCGTAGATTCCCAGCTCGGCGGTACTGCCAAAACGATTCTTGATGCTTCGCAGAATGCGGTACATATAGTGTTGATCGCCCTCGAACTGAATTACAGTATCGACAATATGTTCAAGGATCTTTGGCCCGGCAATGCTTCCTTCCTTGGTGATGTGGCCAATCAGCAACACTGGTGTTCCAGACTGCTTGGCGAACTTGAGCAGGGTTGCCGCACACTCCCGCACCTGTGAAATGCTCCCTGGGGCCGACTCGAGAGCCTCACTGTAGATGGTTTGAATGGAATCGACGACCAGCAATCGGGGTGAGGTGCTCTTCACATGTTTAAAAATCTCATCGAGGTTCGTTTCACACACAATCAGGCAGTCATCGTTATGCAACCCGATGCGATCGGCACGCAGTTTAAGCTGCCGGGCACTCTCCTCTCCGGAGACATAAAGTGTGCGCAATCCACTCAGCTTCAAGATTGTTTGCAGGACAAGTGTAGACTTTCCAATCCCCGGTTCGCCACCCAGCAACACCACCGATGCAGGAACAAGTCCCCCACCCAAAACCCTGTTCAACTCGCCATCAAGTAGGTCGATGCGTGGTTCCTCGTCTGCACGAATCTCCCGCAACTGCTGAGGCTCACTCCTTACGCTCTGGAAGGAACGTGTGTCCTCCTGTTTAGTCGTGACATCCTTGCGTACCAACTCTTCCACGAAAGTGGACCACTCACCGCAAGAGGGACATTTGCCCATCCACTTGGGCGATTCGTAGCCGCATTGGCTGCAGAAATAGACTGATTTCAGTTTGGCCATACCGATAGCATTTGGTGAGGTAAAGTTAGGAAAAAAATCTTTACATTTGCAGTTGAACCATTACTGTCATCGAAGAATCTACTTATGTCCCAGAACCATTCATCCATTGCCCAATCGCTCGGGTTACCCCTCAGAAGTGTTGAGAACACCATCCGCCTGCTGGGGGAAGGTGCCACCATCCCCTTTATCAGCCGTTACCGAAAGGAGATGACCGGAGGCCTTGATGAGGTGCAGATCGCCCGGATCGGTGAAATGAAAGAGAAACAGGAAGAGCTGGATAAGCGGAAGGAGTATATCCTGAAATCTATCAACGAGCAGGAGAAACTGACACCAAAATTGGAAATGGAGATCCGTCATTGCGACGATAGCGCCCTTTTGGAAGATCTCTATTTGCCCTACAAACCCAAGCGGCAGACAAGGGCCGAAATTGCCCGTAAGAAGGGGCTGGAAGGATTGGCCGGCTGGCTGATATCACAGCAACAGCGCCCTGTTGAACAGGAGGCTGAACGTTATAAAAATGATGACGTGGAGAGCGCCGCGGAAGCACTCAAAGGGGCACGTGACATCATTGCCGAGTGGGTTAACGAGGATTCCCAAGCGCGACAAATAGTGCGTCAGATCTTCGCACGCGAAGCGATGATCACCGCGAAAGTCGTGAAAGGTAAAGAGCAGGAGGGTGAGAAGTACAGCGATTATTTCGACTTCTCCGCACCCATCTCACGACTGCCCTCACACCGTTTGCTGGCCATCCGACGTGGTGAGAAAGAGGGATTCTTACGTGTCTCAATCTCTCCCAATGATGAGCATTGCGTTAGACGACTTGAAAAGGTATTCGTGAAGAACAACAGTGAAGCGGCAAACCATGTTGTCGAGGCGGTGAAGGATGGTTACAAGCGATTGCTGAAACCCTCCATCGAGACCGAATTTGCCAACATTGCAAGGGAAAAAGCTGAAGATGCCGCCATTACCGTCTTCGCAGAGAATCTCAGGCAGTTGCTGCTCGCACCTCCACTGGGACAAAAACGTATCCTTGCCATCGACCCGGGTTACCGCACTGGTTGCAAGTTGGTCTGTCTCGATGAGCAGGGGAACCTGTTGCACAACGAGACCATCTACCCCCACCCACCACAGAAGGAGTATGGCAAGGCAGGCAACAAGGTGGTGAAGCTTGTTTCCACTTACCATATCGATGCCATCGCCATCGGGAACGGCACAGCCAGCCGTGAGACAGAGAGTTTCATCACAGGATTGCGGTACGAGAAAGAGGTGAATGTGTTCGTAGTGAGTGAGAGTGGCGCATCAGTCTACTCCGCCTCGAAGGTTGCCCGCGAGGAGTTCCCGGAATATGATGTCACCGTCCGGGGAGCCGTCTCCATAGGGCGGCGGCTTAGCGATCCGCTGGCGGAGCTGGTAAAGATCGACCCTAAAGCGATCGGTGTGGGGCAATACCAGCATGATGTAGATCAGGGGAAGCTGAAACGTTCACTCGATCTGACGGTGGAGAGTTGCGTCAACTTGGTTGGCGTGAACCTGAACACTGCCAGCAGGCATCTGCTCACTTATGTCTCAGGCTTGGGTGAATCGCTGGCATACAAGATTGTGGAGTGGCGTTCTGCAAACGGTCCTTTCCGTTCTCGCGTGGAACTGAAGAAGGTTCCACGACTGGGGGATAAAGCGTTCGAGCAATGCGCCGGCTTTCTACGGATAACAGAGGCAGAGAATCCGCTAGACAATTCTGCAGTCCACCCCGAGAGTTACCCCATCGTAGAGCAGATGGCGAAGGACCTTAAATGCAGTGTGAGCGAGTTAATCGGCAACAAAGAACGTATCACCGCCATCGATAAGGAAAGATACAAGAATGAGACTGTTGGTGATGAAACATTGATTGACATCCTGCAAGAACTACAAAAGCCGGGACTCGACCCCCGGTCAACGGTTCAGACACTTGAATTTGACCCTTCTATTCGGCAAATAGACGATCTGCAGGAGGGGATGATTCTACCCGGTATTGTGACGAACCTCACCCAGTTTGGTTGCTTTGTGGATATCGGCATCAAGGAAAACGGACTTGTTCACATCTCGGAACTGGCTAATCGGTTCGTCTCCAATGTATCGGAGGTAGTGTCATTACACCAACATGTGAAAGTGAAAGTGCTTTCTGTGGACAAGGAGAGAAAACGAATTCAGCTCTCAATGAAAGAAGTGTGAACCGTTATCCTGACAGATTTGGTTTAGAAGTTGAATTCAAGTTGCCTTTTTAGCAAGGCAAAACTCTTGCGGTGATGGGGTGTTATGCCGTGCACTCGAATCGCCTCGCGGTGCTCTAGTGTGGGATAACCCTTGTTGCGGCTCCAACCAAACAGTGGGTACTGTTTGTCTATATTACTCATATGATCATCGCGCCAGGTCTTTGCGAGCACCGATGCTGCAGCAATCGACAGGTATTTAGCGTCACCTTTGATGACACAGCTGTAGGGAATCTCCTCATATGGCAGGAAGCGATTACCGTCCACCAGTATATGTTGCGGTTTGTTGGAGAGCAGACTCAGTGAACGGTGCATCGACATGATGGAGGCTCTCAAGATATTGAGTCGGTCAATCTCTTCCGGTGTACAGGATGCAACGGCATAACTGAGCGCCTCCTGTTCAATCACAACACGCAACTCTTCACGTTGTCGCTCGGTAAGCTGCTTGGAGTCGTTCAGCATGTCGCACCTGAAGTCAGGTGGCAGAATAACAGCGGCAGCAAAGACCGGTCCGGCAAGACACCCCCTGCCTGCCTCGTCACATCCCGCTTCCAGAATTCCTTCATGCATACAGGATAACAAACCGGCACACTTTTTCAAACGCGGTGTCATTCTCTTTTCTCCTTTCCCCAGCGGATAACAAGGTTGTTATCCTCCGGAGGAAAGTCGAATGAAAAATCTTTCGTTTCCATCTCATTTCCCAGGTATGAGGCAAACAAACGGAGGGCAAGCTGCATCTCAGGATCAGCTTTCTCATCACCTTTCACATGCATCATATTAAGCTTCACTATCAGGTCGGTAAGCAATGGCATCAATTCCTCCGGTAACAGAATGCCCACTCCTCTCAGTCGTTGCTCTGCCACTCGCCGGGTCACCATCTCCAATCGCTTGTAGGCCTCCTCCTCCAGATTGCTGTTGCCGTCTGCCAGTTTAACAAAACGGCTCTCTACTGTGAGACTGCCCTCCTTGAGAGTCATCATCCGCCAGGCGTAAGGATATTGCGCGAGGCTGGCTGTCTCCAGATCGTATATACTATGACCCGAGGGAGCCTCAAAACGGGTAACGTCGTTCGCGTGAAAATGCCCCGTAAAGACAAGAGGCATCTTGGCCTCAGCCAACCAGGCCGCATGATGTGCCCACTCCTCCACAAGGTATCCGGGGAAGAAATCCGACTGGTAGGGCATATGTTCCACCAGACCATGGTGCATCATGCCCAGCACAGTGATTCCTTTTTCCTCAGCGTCTCGAAGCACCGAAAGCGCCCACTCACGGGTTTGCTCTTTGATGCGGCCAGCGGTAATTGATCCTGTAGTATGTTCTTCATAACGATTGCTATCGAAACAAAGCAACCAGTGCTGAGAATCCAGTGTGGCAACATAACTGAGCGAGGCTTCATCCCTGTAAAGCGCTTCGCCATAGCCGAACGACTCGTAGAGTGCAACAAATTCATCTTTAGTAACGCTCTCTACCGGCAGCTTTTTGTCACCCCTGTAAGCAACGGCATTGGGGATGTTGATGTCATGATTTCCGGGCACTACAAGTACACGAACACCCTCCTTTTCGAGAGAATGCAGTACAGCAACCAGATCAAGGTGGCTCAGTTGCTCGCCATGATGGGTGAGATCACCCGAGATCAAAAGGAGATCGGGTTCTTCCTGGCGCAAATTACGCAACACCTGCTCAAGCACCATCTCCTGATCATCGAATTGTCTGCCGGAAACCTGCTCGTATGCCGCAAGCGCTTCACCGTTGTCGTAAAGCTTCGAAGATAATAAATGGATATCGCTTAGCAAGGCTATCTTCAGGGAATCAGCCGACACAGGGTTACAAGCGGTGGTAATCACCGTTAGGAACAGGAATAAAAGATGCAGTGTTCTCATTGGCTATCTAGTCATCATAAAACCCATTATTCTCTCCAGCCATCGTTCAAAAGGGCTCTGCTCAATCTCACGAAAGCTGTCGGGCATGGCTTCTGAATAAAAAGGGTCATTGTCGGCATCTCCCCACACATGTTCCGCCAGTTGTGGGTAATCGATATAGGGATTTCGATTCTGTTGCAGCCTATACACCGCTTCGTTGCGGCGCACCTCCTTTAGGCTTACGGGATCTTCCCTGTGCCATTTCAGCAGCAACTCAAGCGACCATTTGCTAAAACCGGGATAGCGCTCTCTCGAGGTCTGATCTGAGTTCCACCTGTACAACTCATCCTCATAGGCTGTCACCACATAGAAATAGCTGCGTGCCACATCACCCTTGTATTCATCGATGGGTTCAAAGACCGTACGGGTATAACCGCCAAAAGTATTCTGCCCCACCTTCGAGCCGTTGGTTGACTCCCAGTAGATGATACCAACTTCACCGAAGGGGAGGTTTCCACGGCGATTGTTCACGTATCCATCGGCAGGATAGATGTGAAAAAGGTCGGACTCAAGGGCAACTGTTCCACGAAACCAGCTCCTGGGGAAGAGATGCTCCCTATTGTAACAATCGCCTTCCTGTCGGGAGGTTCCACAACGATGCTGCCTGAAGTCATAGCTATAAGCTCCTCCATCACCCGGATTATGGGAATAAATGTCCCACACCTTATCTTTCCTGATGGCATCAGTAGTCTCAAACGCGCCCCATATCTCTCTGTATGAAAGCACCATGGGGTCACCAACAAGCGAACAAAGAGCACTCTTCAATGCAGCTCCACTCTTTCCTTCTGCCCGGTTATAGTATCCGTGAGGGATTTGTGCAACAAGAGGAAATGTCACAACCGACAGAAAAAACAGCGGAATGAAATATCGGAAAATGATCATTGCTTATGATGTTTCGGTATTGGGGAGCAAAGAGCGCCCGATAGAAAAGGCAAATATAAAAAAAACTCCGTTTACCAGAGAATGAAACGGAAGAAAATGGGGGAGGAACTGAAGAAAGGTGATTTGAAAGAGGAAATCAGGCGTTGAGGATTCGTTCAATCTCCTCGATGTCGGAGCGAAAACCCTTGTCTACGTCATAAAAGTTTTTCACCGTGTTGCATGCATGCAATACAGTGGCATGATTTCGGTTTCCCACTTGAATACCAATCTGAGAAAGCGACAACTCGGTATGTTTCTTGATGAAGTACATGGTAACCTGACGGGCTTGTACAATCTCACGTTTGCGTGAGGAAGATTGAATCAGCTCTTTCTTTATGTTAAAAAACTGAGAAACGGTATCCTGAATCCGCTCTACTGTGATCCTTTTCCGTTCAAACCGGATGCTTTGTTCCATCACCCTGCGAGCAAGGCTCATGTCAATCTCCCTGTTGTTGATGATGGAATGTGCCATCAGTGAGACAACAATTCCTTCGAGGTCACGTACGTTCTCAGTTACATTCTCGGCGATGAAATCAATCACGTTGGCTGGAATTGAAAGGCCGTCTGACAAGACTTTATTTTGAAGAATCTTTTTCCGCAACTCCTTGTCAGGGCGCTCCAGTTTAGTGGATAACCCCCAACGAAAACGGGTCAACAGCCGCTCTTCCATTCCCTGCATATCCATGGGAGCACAATCGGAGGTCATCACCAGCTGCTTGTTATTCTGATGCAGATGGTTGAATATGTGGAAGAAGGTGTTTTGCGTTTTTTCCAGTCCTGACAACTCATGGATATCATCGATGATCAACACATCAATGCTTTGGTAGAAGTTAATGAAATCGTTGATGGTGTTGAAACGTCGTGCGTCGGTAAACTGTACTTTAAAGAGATGTGCCGAGAGATAGAGCACCTTCTTCTCAGGATAAAGAGCCTTCACCATTGAACCGATGGCATGACAGAGGTGCGTCTTACCCACTCCGGAATGACCATGTACAAATAAAGGATTAAAAGCAGTTTTCGCCGGATTGTTTGCAACCGCCTCGGCTGCTGTACGTGCCAGTCGGTTGCTTTCACCTTCAAAGAAATTCTCAAACCGATACTTACCGTTGATCTGTGAGTCGAACTCAGTGGTTTCAACCCGGTCAAAAGGGCTGGGCACCTTCTCCGAAACCTTTTTTCGGAAATTCTTGTCGGTTGTAACGAACGACTTACTCTCACCCCGCAATTCTACGACAGTATTGCTTTCAGTCTCCACAAGGATCCGGTAGTTGAGTATGGTGCCTTCTCCGATCTCACGGTAAAGTGTCTGCTGAATCAGATCGAGGTATTTATCCTCAAGGTATTCATAGAAAAACTGACTGGGTACCTGAACTGTGAGCACATGATCCTGGTAATTGAGTGGAACAATTGGGAGAAACCATGTATTGAATGCCGGTTCGGGAATATTATCCCGAATCACATCCAAACAATTTTTCCACAAAATCTGACAATCGTTATTCATTGAATTTCTAAAATGATCTTTGTTTTCCCGTCGTTCCAGCTAAGAGATTACAAATTTTGGAAAAATAAACGAGAAAAAAAAATGAACTTTTTTTTGTTTTTCACACTTTCAAAAAAAATACGTTATTTATCAACAGGATAGATGCATCAATCTGTTTTTCAACGCATTATGTAAATCAAAACATGAGGACCAATTTGATTATCAAGTCGATATAAGGGAACGGCTAAACATCCCCTCCTCCAATTTAATGTTTCTTTTTTGTTACGTAAGTGCAGTCAATCAACGTGTTTTATACAGAAAAGCAAGCACAGCCTTATTTAGATTTATTCTAATTAAATAATTCCACAGATCCCCAATTGAAACCCCATTGAATTAAAACAAACTCACTTTCACCTTAAGGTATCGACCCGGATTCAGCCTTATATCTTCCAGAAGCCTTGTGGCTGCATCAATGGTCACATTAAGGCTGTCATGCAATTTTGTATCGTTCATCAGGAGACCTAATGAATTGTCGTTACTGTTAATTCTCTCAGAGAGAATTTTCAGGTTGTTGACTGTTTCATCAATAACAATGTAGGTACGCTTGAAATCCATCTCGCTCAGTTCGCTGCTCACCTTGCTTAAATCGTCTGTGACAGCATGCAGATTGCTGCTGATCTGGGGCAAATCTTTTTCGATGGCAGCTGTCATCCTGTTCAGTCTTACACTGGTCTGATTCAGCTGGTTCACTGTTTGACCAATTCCGTTAATGGACTCCTCCCAAGAGGGATGGGCGGTAAGTCGTTGCAGCGAGAGCAGCAGCGAGTCGATACGCAGGAAGATTGAGTCGGCCCGAGGCATTAACTTTGCAGCACCATCCATCAAACCGGTCACTTTTCTGCCATTGATTGTATCACCCGGTTGTAGCAGCACCGACGAACGACCAAGGACCAGCGATGCCATAGAGGCACCGAAAAGATCGGTACCGTACTCCAGGTAACTGTCTTCTGGGATAGGGAACTCCTCTGTAAGACTCAGGGCCACTGCGAATCGCATCGGTTCCTTTTCGGCCATTGTTATGCTTCTGATCAATCCCACCTGGTATCCCTTCACGTAGACTGGAGAAGAGAGCAGTAGACTGGTAACATCATCGAAGAGTGCGAAATATTGCTTTTGTTGTTTCATCACATTAATTCCTTTCAGGAAATGAATGCCGAAATAGATCATGAACAGGCTGGCGAGAAATGCCAGACCAATAAGCGCATTTCTGGAAGTTTTCTTCATCTGATAGATTATTTCACACGTTTTCCCTCCACAAGCTCGATGACAAATGCGTCCTTGAACTTACGGCGCACCTCTCGCAGGGTTCGGGTGATCTCTGACTGATTGTATGTGTTGCCGTAGGTGTATTTATACAACCCCCCGTCAACATAATATTCAACAGGATCCAATCCTTTGAAAACTTTTGCTCCCTTCTCATACTTGCGTGATGAGGTGAGAAACTGGATCCGGTATTCACTTTCTACTGTTGAAATAGAAGCCGTGGAAGCAAAGCCATCCACTTCTCGAGAAGATGAATTGCCATTAAAAACAAAACTCTTCTTATCATGCTCTCGTTTATACTCCTTGAACCCATTATAGATAGCACTGGCCAGTGCATTCTGCCCACTGATGCTCTTCAGGTATCTTTCATCATGTGGGTTGCTTATATATCCCAGTTCCACCAGGATACTGGGCATTGCAACCTCACGCAACACCAGAAATCCAGCTTGTCTCACGTTACGGTTTACTCTTTTTGCACTTGTCACCAGTTGGTTTTGAACAATGGAAGCCAGGTACACACTTTGTGAGAGAAACGTGTTGGCCATGAACTCAAAAATGATGTATGATTCAGGTTCGTTGGGATTAAAGCCTTCATACTTGAGAGAATAATCTTCTTCATACATGATCACTGCGTTCTCAGCCTTAGCAACATCGAGGTTATCCTTACTGCGATGCAAGCCCAGCACGAAAGTCTCCACACCTTGTGGTGAGGTACGTTTCCGATCCAATGCGTTGCAATGAAGCGAGATGAAGAGGTCGGCATGTGCTTTGTTGGCAATCTCGGCGCGTTTATTCAGTTCCACAAACCGGTCGCTGTCACGCGTATAAAGCACCTTCACATTCTTTTGGTGCTTCTCGATGAGTGCACCAAGTTTTAGAGCAACAGAGAGAACTATATCTTTTTCACGGGAGGTGGCGCCAACAGCCCCCGGGTCCTTACCCCCATGACCGGGATCAATAACCACCGTAAAGGGTCTATTTTGTGCGAATGATAAGGTACCAGGGTAAAGGGTAAGCAAAACACCCAATAATACAAATACCAAAAACTGCTTGCGTGGCATCATCTGCATATCTTTTCCACAAAAATAGGAAATAATTTTGTGGTAACAAAAAATGGAGCTCACCTACGGTAGCTCCATTCTTATGTTCATCTGTTCAGGGAGTTTATGGCATCAACTCTGCCAGTTTTGCATCCAATGCTTCACCTCTAAGGTTTTTCTCAATGATAATGCCGTCCTTGTCTAGCAGGATAGTGTGGGGAATACCCTGTATGGCATAAAGATCCACAATCGGACTATCCCAATACATCAGGTCTGACATCTGCGGCCAACTCATTTCCATCTGGTTAATTCCCTCAAGCCACTCGTCACGATTTCTGTCGAAAGAGACACCAACCACTTCGAATCCCTTCGATTTATACTTTTCATAAGCTGCAACCACATTGGGCATCTCCTGACGGCAGGGACCACACCATGCTGCCCAGAAATCGACAAATACATACTTGCCCTGACCTGCATATTGTGACAGGGAAACCTCATTGCCATCGGGATCGGTCAGTGTGAAATCAACAAATTTCTTTCCAACCGCTACATTTTCCAGGTTCTCCAGCCGTTCCACCACACGTTGAATATTCTCTTTCGACTTGAAAGACTCATCCGCCAGTGCTAGAATCTCACGCTGTTGTTCCGGTTCAAACATCGAAGAAGAAGCCATGAAGGAGTACTGCCCCAAGTCGTTGCCGATGTTCTCTTTGATGAAGTTGAAGTTCAAATCGGTCATTTCGTTACTGATACTGTCGTAGCTGGCGTTAATCTCGGCTTCCATCTCCCCGGTGATTGTTCCGTTAGCATGGGCACTGTTGTAACGTTCCACTACTTCGCGAATCTGCATCCCTAATTCACGTTGTTTTGACCTGAAATCGGTATATGCTTCGTTGATTGTTGAGCCACTTACTGTCACCACGCTGTCGAAAGCGACTTTTAACTTTCCCGGTTCCAATAAAATTGGTATACGGTTCTCCTGTCGCGGATCAACCGACTCATCCAAGAGGACAAAGCGCAGGTGGGTAGCATCTGACGCACCCGTGAAACTAAACCGACCATTCTCCACCACTGCTGTATCGGTTGTGACCATTGCGTCGTCAGTCATCTCCTGCAGATATACATTTGTTCCTTCAAAACCTGGATTAGCAACCGTACCTTTGATGGTATACTCATTTGCATTCTGACAAGAGATCAGAATCAATGCTGATATAAAAAGATAAAATAATTTTCTCATTATTGTCGTATTTATGGATTTAAGTGGGCAAAGATATGTAAAAGAGTGGGATTTGTCTACAACAAGAAGGTTATTTTTGGGGTCATGGCAATAATTGTATCCTCCGGACGTTTACCTTTAAGAAGCCAAAGAGCTGATGAACAAAAAAAATCCACAGGAAAAGAAAACAGCAAAAAAGCCTCCCTGCGAACAGGTGCACCCTTCCCTAACATCACTGCTGATCATTCGTCAGTATGCAAGATGCTACTGTCCTATGAAAAGAATACCTCAAAACGAGAAACTGTTCATTCAGAATTGAATACCTGATTAATATAATCAGGAGTGAAAAGGCCTCAATTTTCACAAATAAAGAATTTTCTTTACCTTTGGAAGCAGAAAAAATAAACAAATGAGTACGATTGTAGCACCGTCCCTACTGGCGGCCAATTTTCTTCATCTCAAAAGGGATATTGAGATGCTCAACAGAAGTGAGGCAGACTGGATCCACCTGGATATCATGGATGGTGTCTTTGTCCCGAATATTTCATTCGGATTTTCGGTGATCAATCAATTGAAGAGTGTCACACAAAAAAAGCTGGATGTACATCTGATGATTGTCAGTCCTGAAAAATTCACCGATGAGATTAGGGCAGCCGGTGCCTCCTTCATGAATGTTCACTACGAGGCATGCAATCACCTGCACCGGGTGGTTCAGGAGATTCGCCGTAAAGGAATGAAGCCGGCAGTTACACTGAACCCCCATACTCCGATTGCATTGTTGGATGAGATTCTACCGGAGTTGGACATGGTACTCCTGATGTCTGTAAACCCCGGATTTGGTGGACAACAGTTCATTGAATCTACTGTTAGAAAGGTTGCCAGGCTTAGGGAAATGATTGAAAAAAGAAACCTTCCCACACTGATCCAGGTTGACGGAGGTGTTAATCTGGAGACCGGCAGAAGACTTGTTGATGCCGGCGCTAACGTGCTGGTGGCCGGCAGCTTCGTTTTCTCTTCCGATGATCCTGAAGAGACCATTCGACAGCTGAAGGCGCTTTAAGACACAATACACAATTCTAAAAGAGGCGACTTCGGCTCTTTTATTCGCAGAGCGGAGAAGTTTCCATCGGTTTCACCATGCGCGTGAAATGAACGAAGTGATTGGTAAAACGCCCTTTATCCGACTTCTACTCCCCGTTGTCGGTGCTATCATTTCCAGTCCATTCCTTTCAGACATCGGACTGCTGAATGTGATTTTGACTTTATTGGGTGCCCTGCTCTTCTTCCTATCATTCTTACGACATAACCTAAATCACTTTGCATGCAGGTGGATCTTCGGTGCCGGCACCTACCTCTTTCTTTTTGGCTTAACCCTGCTCCAATGCCGTGAACAGAGAGCATTCAGCAAATTCACCTTCCCCGAACATCGCAAAACATACCTCGCAGTTCTACTTGATATTCCTGAAGAGAAAGAGCGATCGGTACAATGCCCAGTGCGAACAGCTCCACCATTGGAAAAGAAAGTGATGCTCTACCTGGAAAAAAGCAACCGTGCGATGAAACTATTGCCTGGCGACGAAATTGTTATCAGTGCACAACCGGAACCATTTCGCAACTTCGGGAATCCCGGAGAATGGGACTATGCCGGATATATGTGCAACAAAGGATTTGCCGCCAGAGATTATATCACTGACAATGAATGGAGTATAACAGGAAGAAGCATTAATACTCCTTATCTGTTGGCACAAAGATGCCGGATAAATATTCTCAGTTACTATCGTTCTCTTGGGCTTGTAGGGGACACTTATGCCTTTATAGCAGCAGTAACACTCGGCTACAAGGCATACCTTTCGGACGACATCAAGAAGGCTTTCCAAGCCTCCGGCACAGCTCACCTGCTGGCAGTAAGTGGACTTCACACAGGGATAATCTATCTGATACTCTCCCTGCTCCTGTCACCACTTGGTACAAGGGGAATAGGCTTCCGCATCCGCCAATGGACAATCATCCTGATGCTTTGCGGTTATGCTTTCCTAGCAGGACTCTCAGCATCGGTAGTTAGGGCCGTAATCATGCTTTCACTTTATTGCATTGGGCGCCTTAGACAAGAAAGCTCTTTCACCGTAAACACACTGGCCGCAGCCGCTTTCCTGATTCTTATATTTCAACCAAACAGCTTCTATGACATCAGTTTTCAATTGAGCTTCGGAGCAGTCTTTTCGATTCTATGGTTTCAACCTCGGATTGCGGCACTGGTCATAACCAAAAAGAAAATAACAAAATACCTCTGGAACCTGATGACCCTCTCTCTGTCGGCTCAACTAGGCCTCTTTCCACTCTTGTTATACCATTTCGGCACCTTTCCAACCTGGTTCTTCATCACCAACATCCTTGTGGTACCGCTTTTGGGAGGCATCATCTATTCGATGATACCGTTGTTGCTGACCGGCTTGTTGCCAAAAACGCTGTCGAACTTTCTTGAGTGGCTACCTCAGATTCTCCATAGCCTTGTTCAATTATTGACAAACCTCATGCTAACCATTGTTCAGTTCATCGAATCACTTCCCTTCGCTCAACTCACCGGCCTAAAGATTTCACTGCCTTCTTCTATACTACTGCTGATTTTCATTTTTCTGATTAGCCACTTCATGAAAAACAAACGGCCCCGTGTACTAATCCTCGCCCTCTCATCACTGCTCTTGTTTCAACTTATTTCTCTTTGGGATCATTTACAGCCCCCTTCCACTCAGCTGGTAGTTATCAACAACTCACCTTACAGTGAGATTTCGATTTATGTAGAGGAGAATAACTTCCCCCTACGGATACCGGATAATGGGGTATTGCCTCACCCCACCAAGAAAATCATCCGTCTCTCAGATGGATCATTCAACGATTTCACACACAACAACACCTTCCCTGTAGATATTCTAATTCTTTCCCAATATTGTTGTTTCAATGTGGAACAACTTTACCGCCTCTTTCAGCCCTCACTAATTGTGCTCGACAGCTCGCTGTCGAGCTATTCGGCTGTGAGATTCAGGGAGAGCTGTCTCAATAGGGGTATCCCGGTGCATGATGTGCGACAAGATGGAGCCTATTCACTGAATTTTTAGTACTTTTGCCGCTTATCAACAAAAGAAATGTTCTCAATGAAGTTTACTGAAACACTCACCGACGTGATTGAACCTGGGAAAGTGAATCAGATTATGCAAGCCATCAATGAGGCCGAGCAGATCGTGATCACCACCCACCTCTCCCCCGACGGGGATGCCATTGGATCATCACTCGCGCTTTACCATTTCGTGAAGAAGCAGGGAAAACAGGCCAGGATCATCGTACCCAACTCTTTCCCCCACTTCCTGAAATGGATGAAGGGCGCTGGAGATATCAGCGTGGCAGAGTACAATCCGGAAGCTGCCAGGCATATTTTGTTTCATGCCGATCTAATTTTCTCTCTCGACTACAACATTCACAAGCGAATAGGACTGATGGCTCCCATGTTGGAAGCATCACCGGCAACGAAGATTCTGATCGACCACCACCTCCTTCCCGGCAACGGGTTCGACATTGTGGCATCCCACCCTGATATTTCCTCCACTAGCGAACTAATTTTCCGACTCCTGTTTCAGGCAGGGGAGTATGAAGTGATGTCGAAAACAGAGGCAGAATGCATCTATTGCGGCATGATGACCGACACTGGGGGATTCACCTACAACTCCAGTGATCCTGAAATTTTCGAGATCATCAGTTTGCTTCTGCGCAAAGAGATCAATAAAGATGCAATCTATTCGAAGGTATTCCACAACTACTCAGCCGAACGGTTCCGGCTATTAGGGTTCACCTTGTCCAAACGTATGGAGGTATATCCCGACCTGCATGCGGCGCTTATCTGGCTCTCAAAAGAGGATCAGGCACAGTTTCAGTTCAACAAGGGGGACACCGAAGGATTTGTAAACTATCCTCTCAGCATCAAGGGTATCATCTTCTCCACTTTCATTCGTGAGGATGAGGGGCTAATCAAGCTCTCCTTTCGCTCACAACAATCATTCCCTTGCAATGAGTTTGCTTCAGACTTTTTCAATGGTGGTGGACACTTGAATGCATCGGGTGGAGAATTTTACGGCTCCCTGGAAATGGCTCTGCAAAGATTTACAGAAGGACTTGAAAAGTATGAAGAGCTCTTAAAACAATCGATAAATCTAGATTAATCCATTTTTAAGAATAGATAATGTTTATTTCGGCGTAATAAAGTTATTTTTAGTACAGATTGTGTACTTTTGCAATCAGTATCAATTAGACGACAGAGATATATGAACAAAACAAGACTTATCATATTCGCGCTTTTAGGAATGTTGCTCATCATTCCCGCCTGCAATGATCGGAAGACCTATGCGGATTACCTGAATGATGAGGAAAAAGCAATTGATCTTTTCATAGCACAACAACAATTGACCATCTTAGACGAATATCCCGCGAGTGGCAACTTCGGGGAGAAAGAATTTTACAAGGATCCTGCCACAGGTGTTTACTACCATGTCATCTCATACGGTGACACGACTACGAATCTAACACAGAACCAGGTTGTTTATATTCGATTCCGTGACCTCCATTACTTCATGGCAGATGATACCATCCGCTACTCAAATTTGGCTTATCCGGTCGAAGTGAAGTATCTGGGCCCGGTAAACTCAACCACAAAAAGCTACTACAGCAACCCCGGTTGGATGATTCCCCTGGAGCGTGTAGGGCACAACGGGGAGGTAAAGATGATCATTCCATTCACCATGGGTTCATCTAACGATCGGTCACAATACCAACCCTCCTACTACGATTTTGTACAATATCGCCTCCAGGGAAAATACTGAAAATTAAACCTATAGAGCATACAAAACCGAGATACAGAACATGACATTGATCAAATCAATTTCCGGCATCAGAGGCACAATCGGCGGTGAACCAGGAGACAACCTTACACCTTCAGATATTGTGCGATTTACGGCAGCCTACGCCACCTTTATCAAGAACCAATCGAAAGAGGGCAAAACCAGGATTGTAGTAGGACGTGACGCCCGCATATCAGGTGAGATGGTACATCGCATCCTCACAGGTACACTCATTGCGATGGGATGCGATGTTACTGACATCGGCATGGCAACTACACCCACCACTGAGATTGCTGTAACACGAGAGTCTGCCCATGGAGGAATCATTATCACTGCAAGCCATAATCCGCGACAGTGGAACGCGCTGAAACTGTTGAACCGCAAAGGTGAATTCCTAAATGCGGCTGAAGGGGCAGAGATTCTGGCACTGGCCGAGGAGGGCTCCTTTACCTTCCCGCCGGTGGATAATCTGGGAAAGATCACACAAAAACAGTTCTTACATGATCATATACAGTCGGTACTTTCGCTCGAGCTGGTAGATGTTGATGCAATCGCTGCTGCGAACTTTCGCGTTGCGGTGGACTGCGTCAACTCGGTTGGGGGCATCGCTATCCCCGAATTGCTTTACGCACTGGGAGTGAAAGAGATCTTCAAGCTCCACTGTGCCCCTCACGGCAACTTCTCTCACAACCCAGAGCCATTGCCTCAGCACCTTACCGAGCTCTCTTCGCTCACACGCAGTTCAAAAGCTACGGTGGGATTTGCCGTCGATCCTGATGTGGACCGTTTGGCAATCTATTGTGAAGATGGGGAGCCTTTTGGTGAAGAATACACACTAGTCGCAATGGCCGACTATGTCCTGCAGTATACTCCCGGGAACACTGTCTCAAATCTCAGTTCCAGTCGCGCCCTGCGTGATATCACTCTGGCCAGGGGAGGTTCCTACCATACCGCTGCCGTGGGAGAGGTGAATGTGGTTGAGAAGATGAAAGAGGTGGGAGCTGTCATTGGAGGCGAAGGCAACGGAGGTGTTATCTATCCCGCATCACACTACGGGAGGGATGCTTTGGTGGGGATTGCCCTCTTCCTCACCTACCTGGCCCGTACCGGTAAAACACCTTCGCAGCTCCGAAAGGAGTACCCCTCCTACTTCATGGCCAAACAAAAAGTGGAGCTAACACCCGACATAGACACCGATGCAATACTTCAGCAAATGAAAGAACGCTTCAGCGACCAGCAGGTGACCGATATCGACGGGGTGAAAATCGACTTCCCTGACAAATGGGTTCATTTACGCAAATCCAACACTGAACCGATCATTCGCATTTATTCGGAGGCAGCCTCAGCTGATGCGGCCGAGAAAATCGGCAAAGAAATTATTGACCTAATCAGGGAACTGGCATAGAAGCAGCCCTGTACAACCTGTTGATTAACCGCTCGCATGCCACTTCATCTCCATGACGTGGCATTTGAGTTAGATAAACGGAAAAACATTGTATAAGGATGAAAGAGATGCTTGTAAGCCACGATGACGTGCGGGGAATCCACCCCATTTTCCGTGGCAGACATGGGGACTGGTTCATCGACCTGGGCATGAAGATTGCTGCACTGAATGTACCAAACGAGATCTACGACCGTTCCAAACACCTTACGGGACCGGACTTTTGTCGTGATGTGTTGGACAAACTGGGAGTGAAGCGCACCTTGCGTAATTCAGAAGTTTTGGAACAGTTCCGGGATCGCCCCTTTATCACCGTTTCAAACCATCCTTATGGCCATATCGATGGCATTGCTACCATCGAGGCCTTGGGCACTCGTTTTCCCGATTACCGCATGATGGTCAACTTCTTCCTGGGACTTATAGATACCATGGAGGAGAACTTTATTAAAGTGAATCCAATGAAGGATTCTGAGAAAAAGAGCGTCACCTATGCTGGCATCCGTGAAAGCATTGCCCATCTCCGTCACGGACATCCTCTGGGCTTCTTCCCTGCAGGTGCTGTCTCTAACCTCTACTTAAAAAAAAGCGGGATGGTGATTGAAGACCGGGATTGGCAACCTGCAGCCCTGAAGATCATTCGCAAGGTGAAGGCTCCAGTGATTCCGTTGCACATCTCCGGCCACAACAGTCCCCTGTTCTACCTTTCACGCATCCTGGGGTGGCGTATAAGAAACCTGCGACTCTGTCACGAACTCTATAACAAAAAAGGACATGAGATGATACTCACCTTTGGCGATCCCATCCTGCCGGAGGAAATCAGCCACTTTGAAGATGACACACAAGCACTGGGCAGATTTCTCAAAGCTAGAACCTACTCGTTGGGCAGAATCTGAATAATTGTGTATCTTTGGTAGTTCATTTGCATTACAACAAACAGATATGGCTAAGAACCCTCTACAGCAAATCAAGCAGCGTTTCGGTATCATCGGCAGCTCTCCTGAGCTGGACCGGGCAATCGACGTAGCTTTGCAAGTGGCTCCCACCGACCTTTCGGTACTGATCACGGGAGAGAGTGGTACCGGCAAGGAAAACTTTCCACAAATTGTGCACCAGTATAGCCGTCGCAAGCATGGACCCTATTTCGCCATCAACTGCGGATCGATTCCAGAGGGAACCATAGACTCAGAACTGTTCGGCCATGAGAAAGGCTCCTTCACCGGAGCTACCGGCAGCCGTAAGGGCTACTTCGAAGTGGCTGATGGTGGGACACTTTTCCTCGACGAGGTGGGTGAACTGCCGCTCTCCACGCAGGCACGTCTGCTGCGCGTGCTGGAAAGCGGTGAGTTCATCAAGGTGGGATCCTCTAAGGTGGAGAAGAGTGATGTGAGGGTGGTAGCAGCCACCAACCTGGACATGGTGAAAGCGGTTGAGAAGGGCAAGTTCCGTGAAGATCTCTACTATCGTCTCAACTCCGTGCCGATAAGAATCCCGCCGCTTCGTGACCGAAAAGATGACATTCCTCTTCTTTTTCGCAAGTTCACAGGTGACTGTGCAGAGAAATACATGATGCCGCCCATCAGCCTTACCGACGATGCACGTGAACTGCTGAAAAATTACCGTTGGCCGGGAAACGTACGCCAACTGAAGAACATCACCGAACAAATCTCCATTATCGAGCAGGAACGGGTGATCAACGCCGATATCCTGCAAAAATACCTCCCCTACAATGAAGTGGGCATGCTGCCCGTGCCTGTTTCGCAACAAAACGATTCAGACCAACGTTCTTTTGCAAACGAACGGGAGATCCTTTACCAGGTGCTCTTTGACATGAAGAAAGATATCACCGACCTGAAACAGGTAGTGAAAAATCTGATGGAGGGAACGGGAAACAGCTCGTCTTCATACGATACTGAGGCAGCTGCTATGCACTCCTCATTGATTCGTCATGAAGAGGCAGATGTCTCCCTACCGGTAAAACTTGATACAATGCCAAAGAAAATCAAACTGCAGGAACATGAGCGAGGAGACATTCAGGAGGCCACAGAGTACGAAGAAAGTGCACTCTCAATCAGCGAGGTAGAAAAGGAGATGATTGCAAGAGCACTCGAAAGGCATCAGGGAAAGAGAAAGCTGGCCGCAACCGATCTGGGGATCTCCGAACGAACGTTATACCGCAAAATCAAGGAATACAAACTGGAAGGATGATGATGAAAAAAATCCTGTTTCTTCTCATACTCTCTGTGATGGCTAGCTCTTGTAGGATATCTTACTCTTTCAGGACTGCTTCGATTGACTATGAACTGACGAAAACTCTGATGATAGCTCATTTCGTGAACCAGGCCCCTCTGGTATATCCACCACTGGAGCAACGTTTCAATGAGGAGATGAAAGATATGTTCACCCGAAACACCCGTCTGCAACTGGTAAACCAAAATGGTGACATGGAAATTGAAGGAGAAATCGTAGGGTATGAACTAACACCTCTTGCGGTACAGGAGGATGCTTTCGCATCGGAGACCAAGCTCACCATGACCGTAAGAATGCGTTTCCGCAACAACAAAACTGACGCTCCCCAAATTGAAGAGCGTATATCCGCAAACCGCACCTTCTCCAGCAACACCGTCTTCGACAGTGTACAGGATCAGCTAATGGGAGAACTGATAGAAGAAATCGTTGACCAAATATTCAATGCAACCATGGCTAACTGGTAGTCTATGACGAAAGAATTGCTTTACAAATGGATGGACGACCCCGGCAACATGGATGATACAAGCCTCCAGGTGGTGGAGAAGGTGGTGGAGGAGTACCCCTTTTTTCCCACTTCGCGGATGCTCCTCACCAAAAGCCTGGAACTGCACATCAGTGACCGGTTTGAAGAAGAGCTGGCAAGGACAGCGGTGCTTTGCAGTGACAGGAGGCAGCTCCTTTACCTGATTCGCCATGAAAAATATGCCCATTTTCTGACAAATCACGCAGAAGATAAGGAGCAAACGGAAGATCGTACCGAAACCCTTCTCGACTCCTTTCTGAGCACACTTTCAATGGAGACGAATGAGCTCTCTCTCTCGGATGACTATCTACAAGTTGCCGGTACCGACTATTTCGCCTACCTGGAGTCACTTGGAGAAACTGATAAACAAGTGGATACAGAGAGTCAACCTTTTCAACATCAAGGCATCATCGATGCTTTTATTGAGAAAGCCGAGACAGATGATCTTTTCACCTCCTCTGAACAGGCTCCTAGGGAAAGAAGATTGGAGAACAGGAATGATGAGGATGGGGGTGAGTTCCTTACCGAAACACTTGCTCGTATTTATATTAAACAGCATAAATATGAGCAGGCACTCACAATTATTAAACGATTAAGTTTGAATTTTCCAAAAAAAAGTGTTTACTTTGCCGACCAAATTCGTTTCTTGGAATTATTGATTGCAAACGAGAAGAACAAAAACAAATAAGACATGTATATTTTCATCACAATTCTCATCCTGCTGGCAGCCATCCTGATGATTCTCGCCGTACTGGTTCAAAAATCAAAGGGCGGTGGCTTGGCAAGCGGATTCTCTTCATCAAACCAGATCATGGGGGTACGCAAAACGACCGATTTCCTGGAAAAATTCACTTGGACACTGGCCGGCATCATGATTGTGCTGAGCGTCCTGACTGCCAAATTTACTACCTCTCAGAGCAACAGTCCTCAGTCGCAAGTAGAAGTACAGCAGCCTGCTCCCCTGAACCCCACCACGGCTCCCGATGTAGCACCCGGTTTGCCCATTCCGACAGAGGTACCAACTCAACCGGCACCGGAAGAAGGTGGAACCACAGAGTAATTCTATACAGGAATAGAAAAAAGATAAAAAGAGGTTGGATTGTTGTTCAACTTCTTTTTTTTTAGTTAAACCTCTCTCCTTCCTTTTTGTCTGATTTCTTATGAAACAGCTCCTAACAGTACTTTTTCTCACATTCAGCCTCCTCACTGAAGCACAGACAATTCGTTACGACACCATCAGGGTCTCTGCTGATGATGAACGAAACATCTATCCTACCGGCGCACAATACCATCACACGGCGGCAGAACCCCTCAAATCTACACACAATCAGAGAAATGAAAATGACGTTCCGATGTTCGACCGTAAGAAATTTCGTTTCGGAGCTGACCTGGGATTGTCAATCAGCAGAAACTACACCCGCCTGGGGATAGGTCCGCAGATTGGATACCAGCTGAACCGTTACCTGCTGGCCGGTGCGGGTATCAAGTACTATTACACCCGCGCAGCCACAACCAGCTATGAGATTAAAAGCAATCTCACGGGGGCAAACCTCTTTGGTTATCTATATCCCATCCGATTCATCACGTTCTTTGCGCAACCGGAGCTGAATTATATACATTCAACATTGAGATACAAATCAAATGGGAATAAGGAAAAGAGTAAAGGCATGGTCCCCTCTCTAGTCGTAGGCGGTGGTCTACGTATCGGGAGATCACATATCACTTTGAATTACGACCTGGTACAGCATGTTAACTCACCACATCCGGAAGGTTTTTACCTCGGGGTTTCGGCTTTCTTCTGAGAAGAACAGTCATTCATTACCTTAACACGATCTCACGTACAACGTTCATTCCTGCATGTTGGTTGATCTTCTCTACAAGCCCCTTTTTATTCATCAGCAATTCAGCACGCAAGACCGATGAAGAGAGCTGTACATATAGCACTCCACGACTGAAATAAGCACTTCGAGTATAAGCTGCAACTCCCTCTCCCAGCAACTCATACCACCCTTTAACGGCGCGGTGTTCGGCAAGTTTCATTTTTAGTGGACTGTTACTGTCGAAGAAATCGGAGAGTACTTCCGACAAGGGTTGGGCATTTTTCTTCTCCATAGGCTTCTAATCGTTTATCAGTGTTATCTCGCCATCAATGACGGTATAGATATGAGAGTTGTTGCCAACACCCTGCAGGATTCGATCGAGAGACTCACGGTTGGTATCGGAGAGAAATATCTGTCCGAATTCAGGCTCGGAGACCAGTTTTACGATTTCCTCCACGCGTGCAGCATCAAGCCTGTCGAAGATGTCATCGAGCAAGAGTATCGGCTTGGTACCTCCTTTCAACAGCAGAAAGTGAAACTGTGCCAGTTTGAGCGAAACAAAAAAAGTCTTGTTCTGCCCCTGCGAGCCAACTTTCTTGATTGGATACCCATCCAGCAACATCTCCAGCTCATCGCGGTGGATACCTGTTGTAGTGTGCCCCATAATCATGTCTCTCTGCCTGTTACGCCTAAGTCTTTCACCAAAATCATCCACGTTAAGCTGTGAGCTGTAAGCGAAGGAAACATCCTCATGAGAACCGCTGATTCGTTCATAAAAGCGGTTGAATATTGGAGTAAAAGCGTCGATAAATGCCTTCCGCTCCCGGTGTATATAGTTGCCTTCCACCACCAGCTGTTCCTCCCACAACTCCAGAACATCAGAATCAATTGCCCCCACTTCGTTCTTGAGCAGTACATTGCGTTGCTGAAGAGCTTTGTTGTAACGAACCAGCGCACGGAGGTATTCCCTGTCAAACTGAGAGATCGCCATATCCATGAATTTTCGCCGTTCCTCACTGGCACCTGTAATCAGTTCGTTGTCAGCTGGCGAAATCATCACCAGGGGGATTAACCCAATATGGTCCGAAAGCCGTTCATACTCCTTTTTGTTGCGACGAAACTGTTTTTTTTGTCGGCGACGGATACTGCTATATACCTCCAACTCTTTCCCCTCTTCTGTGTGATAGCGTCCCTGCAACATGCATACATCAGCATCGTGACATATGATCTGAGAGTCAATGGGATTTGTGTAGCTTTTACAGAACGATAGATAATAAACCGCATCCAGCAGGTTGGTCTTACCCATCCCGTTGTTACCGATGAAACAGTTCATCTTGGGGGAGAACTGCAACTCTGCCTGCCTCAGATTTTTATAATTGATGATTGAGAGAGATTGTAATATCATTTAAAAGTTCTGTTTAATGCGGAATAGGTCATGTCCCCGGCAGTGATTTCAATCCTCAGGGAGCATCCCCGACTACTCATCTGTCAGCAAGAGCCTTTGCAGATCTTCGGGTGAAATATTCACCTTAAGTCGTCCTTTTGATGCGAATGAGATTTTCCCCCTCTCTTCAGAGACAATGATCACCCTTGCATCGGTCTCTTGTGAGATGCCAAGTGCAGCCCGGTGTCTCAGCCCCAGATGGGTTGGAATATTGGGATTCTGAGAGATGGGTAAAATACAACCGGCAGCCTTAATTTTATCGCCCACCACTATCATCGCACCATCATGCAGGGGACTGTTCTTGAAAAAGATGTTTTCAATGAGGCGGGATGAGATTTCGGCATTCACAATCTCACCGGTCTGTTCATAAAGCCCCAAGTGAATATCCCCCTGAATTGCTATTAGGGCACCCGTGTTGGTCTTCGACATATTCATGCAAGCCAGCACAATTGCAGTAAAGTGTGAGTTGTCTTTCTTTTGTCTGTCGCTGGGGAAGAAGAGCTTCGAGATGAAGTTCCATCCTCTCTTTGAGCCAAGTGACATCAGGAAACGACGTATTTCATCCTGAAAGAGGATCACCAGTAAAAACAGCCCCACACTGACAAACTGGTCAAGGATTGAACCCAACAGCACCATGTTGAAGACACGCGACACCAGAATCCAAATCACCATGAACACAAGAATACCGATGAAAAGTGGTCTCAACCCGGAAATCTTTACCAGCCGGAAAAGGTAGTAAAGAAGAAAGGCCACCAGCAGAACATCAATAAAGTCTTTTATCCCGAAATGTGCAAACATAGAGTAGCTATTGAGCAGTTTGATGATCAAATTGTTTAATTTGGCTTGTAAGCAGCACACACTCCACCGCCTCTTTTACATCGTGTACGCGAAGGATGGATGCACCCGAAAGCAGAGCGATACTGTTGAGTACGGTGGTGCCGTTGAGGCTCTCCTCTGGGGAATTCCCAAGCAACCGATAAATCATCGATTTCCTCGAAATCCCTACCAGTATGGGTTCATCAAAGATATGAAAATATTTCAGATAAGCCATCAGTTCAAAGTTTTGCATCACCGTTTTGCTAAAACCGAAACCGGGATCAATAATCACATCGTTCACTCCAAGGCTTTTGAGTTGTGCAATTCGTTCGGAGAAGAAGTATGTTATATCCTGGAATAGATTATCGTAGTTGGTCTGCTTTTGCATGTTCTGCGGAGTGCCTCTCATATGCATCAACACATATGGAACATTCAACTCAGCCATCACTGAAAACATCCGTGAATCAATCTGTCCGGCAGAGATATCATTGATGATCTGAACTCCATACTCCTCAACAGCCTGCCTGGCCACATCGGCATAAAAGGTATCGACTGAGAGAATGGCTTCCGGCAAGGCACGCCGAATCAACTTTAATGCCGGCATCAGCCTCGCAGCCTCTTCCTTTGCTGTAAGTAAAGATGATGTAGGTGCCGTTGACTGTGCCCCTACATCAATCATGGTTCCACCCTCCTCCATAATTTGATGGCAGCGCTGGAGGATCTCCTCTTCCGTCTGCTTTCGGCTACCTGAGTAAAAGGAGTCAGGGGTCACGTTTAGTATCCCCATCACCTTTGGGGTGGTGAGATCCAGCAGTTCTCCATCGATGTTGATTGTTTTCCTCAAAATAATTTGTTTAAGTAATAAAACAACAAGCTGTTAAAATATTAGTTCTTGCTTCGAAGTTCTTCAAACTATTCTACTTCCCAACCTACTGGTTAACGTACTTAGAAATCTTGAACATCAAACCAATAACTAAAAATTTTCACTCTCAAGCCAAACAACTTAATAACTACCTAACCATCTGATATACATGTATCTACAACACCGAATCCGGGTCGAGATTTGGGTAATCAATGGTATAATGAAGCCCGCGACTCTCTTTACGTGCCATTGCCTGCTTGATTACCATATACCCTACCTTGATGATGTTACGTAGTTCACAGATCTCACGCGACACCACTGAACGGTGAAAAAAATCCTCCGTTTCACGGAACAGGATGTTAAGCCGATCCATTGCGCGGTGCAACCGTAGGTCGGAACGTACTATCCCCACATAAGAGGCCATCAGCTGTCCCACCTCTCGGTAACTCTGGGTGATAAGCACCATCTCTTCGGGGGAACTTGTGCCCTCGGCATTCCAGGCAGGGATATCCTCCCTGAGAGGATAGTGCCTGAAAAGGGGTATCGAATGCCGTGCAGCAGCATCGGCAAACACCACCGCCTCTATCAGCGAGTTGGAGGCGAGACGGTTGGCGCCATGCAAACCGGTACAGGCACACTCGCCGTTGGCATAAAGCCGACCAATACTGGTGCATCCATGTAAGTCCACCACAACACCACCACAAAGGTAATGGGCAGCAGGTGCAACAGGAATCATCTCTTGGGTGATATCGATACCATACGACAGACACTTCTCATATATCCCGGGGAAATGTTTTTTTGTCTCTGTTGCATCCTTGTGTGTGACATCGAGAAAAACATGTTCATCACCCCGCTCCTTCATCTCGCTGTCGATGGCACGCGCCACGATGTCACGTGGAGCGAGTGAACCGCGACGGTCATACTTATGCATGAACTCATTACCATCCGTTGTTTTCAACACGCCCCCATAACCACGCATTGCTTCGGTGATCAGGAAAGATGGACGTGCCCCGGGATGATAGAGTGCGGTAGGGTGAAACTGCACAAATTCCATCCCTTTAATTTCACCCTTGGCTCTAGCAACCATGGCAATACCATCGCCGGTAGCCACCAGTGGATTGGTGGTAGTCTGGTATACAGATCCGATACCGCCGGTAGCCATCATGGTAACACGTGCAAGGAACGTATCAATCTCGTTAGTCTGCTGATCTAGGATATAAGCACCGTAGCACTCAATGCCTGGGGTATGGCGTGTGACTATCTGTCCCAGGTGATGTTGCGTGAGTATCTCAATGGCAAAATGATGGTCGTAAACATCAATCTGCGGATGGTTGCGGATTGCATCGATCAAACTCACCTGAATCTCCGCTCCGGTACTGTCTTTATGGTGCAGGATGCGATTCTCTGAGTGCCCTCCCTCCCGGTGCAGGTCGAAATTACCTTTTTCATCCCGGTCGAAATCCACCCCCCAGCTGATCAGCTCCCTGATCTGAGCGGGAGCTTCCCGCACTACTTTCTCTACCACCCTTCGGTCACAGAGCCCTCCACCTGCGTCGAGGGTGTCAGCGATATGCTTCTCAAAATTATCCCAGGGGTTGGTAACAGAGGCGATGCCACCTTGTGCATAATAGGTATTTGCATCTTCAAGAGGGTTTTTGGCCACAATAGCCACCCTGCCCTCTTTGGCTACCTTCAGGGCGAAACTCATCCCGGCAATACCGGAACCGATTACCAGGAAATCGTACCTGTGTACCATCGTCTCTCATTTTGGTTTATGATTCTACAAATTTACACAATTATTGCGTCACATGTCACAGATTCCTCTTTTTTAAGGGCAGGGATACCACAAACGGAGGAACAGAAAAAAAAGAAACAAAGTTAAATATGAGTGGTTTATTTGACATATTGTATCCTTTTACTTA
>DAINAS010000019.1:0-50927 GCA_036733365.1 Proteiniphilum sp. | reverse complement strand
ATGTATGAATCTTACCTGAAAAAATTTAAAACCTCGTTAAAGATACGTTATGTTTTATAACATATTTTTAAAGGATACTTTTTTACTACACTTTAAAGTCGTAATAGTTTATAATTCAGTATAAATGGTAATGTGAAATTAATAAGTGTACAGTATCCATTTATTGGAATTTAATCATAAATTCCACCAAATTGTCAGCTTCTGATAGGGTTAGTTTCTTGCGTAACCGATAGCGGGCAGCTTCCACACCCCTGATTGAAATGTTCAACATCTTCCCGATTTCCTTTGAAGAGTAGTTCAGTCTAAGTAGGGCACACAGTTTCAGATCGGAGGGTGTGAGCAAGGGATATCGTTCTTTCAGTTTGCGGAAGAAGTTCTCGTGAATCAGGTCGAAGTTATCCTGAAACTGGTTCCATTCATCTTCATCGGAGAGGCCATTGTTGATCATGGACAACAGTTCGTTTCCTTCGTTACGTTTGAGTTTGCCGTTCAGTATGAGAGATTGAATGGTGCTGCGCATATTTTTCAGAAACTCGGCATGGTTGATGATCATCATGGTGGCGCTGGCCAACTCCTTACTCTTGTGTGTCAGTTCAGCCTCAAGTTTTTCATTGCGTAACCGGGTGATTTCTCTCTCCTGTTTCTCCATCTGTGCCAGTCGACGGTTCTCCTGTTCGATAAAGAGCTGGTTTTTCTTCCTTATGATGCGGTGTACGCGGTTACCGATAAGCAGTCCGCTTGCCAGAATGATCAACAGGATATAGAGAAGTGTGGCCCACCATGTTTTGTACCATGGGTTTTTTATACGGAATGCAAAGGTAACCTCTGACAACACTTCTTCCCTATCATCCAGTACCCTCGCTCTGAGTCTATAATCATTGGGAGGTAGATTGTTGTAGGTCACAGCAAGATCTCCGGCTACGGGGACCCAACGATTGTCATATCCCTCAAGGATGGATTCCACCAGCAGGGGTTTCCGGGTGAATTCAGGAAAGACAAGCTGAAAGGAGAGATTGTTGTGTCGGTAGGCGATCACCTCTTTTGTCTTTGTGTTCAGATCTTGGTTCTCTCTCCATTCGCGGTCATGGCTCATGGCAGAAGCAATTCTCAGATTGCTGATAGACAACGCTCCTGTTTGCTGACCTATAAGGTATTTTCCGATGCCGCCATTCAGAGAAAAATATGAAACTGTATCATTCACGATGAAAATGTCTGCCCGTCCCTCATTGGGAGGGTTGTTGAGGATACCGTAAGGGATTCTGTCCCTGAGGCGAAAGTGATCAGCGTTGTATTCCACCAGCGCATACTCTTTGTTGCGGATAAACCAGAATAAATGATCATTCTGGGGAACGATGCGATAGGTGTCGGCAAATTCCGGAAGATCTTGGTTCAGTGGTTCAAAGGGGATGATTTTACGGCTGATGTCATCGTAGGTATAAAATTGCTTTCCATCTGCAAAGAGTACTCTTCCTTTCAATTTCATCACTTTTACGGGACGATATGGTTCATTCAGGGCGGTATCGAGCGTGAGGAAGTTCTCAATTTCAGATACCTTATCCAGTTCCGAGGATAGTTTTAATCGATAAACACCTTTGTACATGTGGCCGGCCCAGATGTTGCCGGTATGATCAATTTCGATGTTACGGATCAGGTCGGAGAAACCTTTCACCTGGTGACTGAACTGCCAATTGCCAGATGGGTCCTGGTCATATACATAAAGTGCTGTGTAGGACGATTGCAACAAGTGGTTTTCCCCGTTCATGATTATCTGTTTCAAGTCCAAACCACCGGTACGTGCTTGCGGAATATCAATTATACGTTCATTTTCCAGGAAAGATGTTCCCAGGTTGTGTCCAACAAAAACCTGACGGTTGAATTTTTCAATAAACCACGACTGGGTATCAAAATGGGCATAACGTTTAAAGTTGTTTTCCTCATTGGAGTAGTAGTAGATACCCTGATTCGTTGCCAAAAATAGTGAGTGATCGTTCTCGAGTATATCCTCAACCAATCCAATCTGGATGTCTGCAGGCTCAAAAAACGAGTAAGGGGAGTGGGAAAGAAAATGGGCTATGCCGTTGTCCAGCGCTGCCCATATATTTTGTTCTCGATCGCTGAAAAGTGAGAGCACTGTGTTGTTGTGCAGTCCATTGTTACGATTGATGTGCCATCGCTCTTCACCCTTGTGGTTTAATGCAAAGAGTCCGTCGTTCAGGGTCCCTATCACGATCAGTGAATCACCATTCACGGTTGCTCGGTTGACCACTCCCTCCCTCAGCCGTTTGTCAGCTGTTGTTGGCCATGGTTGGAGAGATTGAAGATCGCCACCGAGATGAAATATCCCGTTTTTTTCAGTAACCAGCAGCTTCTCTTCACCCAGTGGAAGTACTGCCACAACATTGTCATTATTGAGTTGCGTACGGGTGAACAGTTCCCTGAAATGTTCTCCGTCAAACAGGGTGAAGTGGTTGTTGATCAACTGTGCGAACAGATTGTCCCCAACCGGAAAAAAATAGAGAACGCCGGGGTAGGGTTTGTGGGTTTTGATGGAGTTTTCTTCCAGGACAAAGAATGCAGAAAATGATTGAAAGTAGATCTTCCCCCTATGTTGACAGATTTTCCATATCTCGTCGTTGTGGAATTGGTAATCCTCCACCTGATTTCTGAGTGAGTGGTAGATGAGCCGGCTGTGGCGATCCCGTTCAAAATAACCAAATTCCTCGAACGATCCCACATAGATGCGATTGGGGTTATGATTAAAATCTATAAATATCGATTTTACAGCCAGATTGTTGGGTAGCTTGTGGAGGTTCCAGTTTGCACCGTCAAAGCTAAGCAGTCCGTTGTTGTTGCCGAAATAGATTACACCCTCCTGATCCTGTGCTATGGACCAGTTTTGGTTCCCCGCCTTATAGTGTGACGTGGTGTAGTTGTATACAGGAGGAATGAATGGTATTTCGAGCGAATAACCCTTCCATGGGAAGAGTGAGCATAAGAGGGTGAAAAAGATCCCGGAGAAATAGACGATTGGCATTTTTTTTCTCATAAAGTCGGGAATGGGTTTGTAGAATGGGTCAACTCTGCTTCTTTTCCAGTAACTGCTTAATCTCTGCTTCACTGAGCACTTTCACATTGGTGAAGATAAACCTGGTGTCGAGAAAGTTGCCGTACTGATTGCACTCCTGCACTGCAGCAGTCAAGTTTGTATGGATATCTCTTTCAAATGATAAGAGCATGAGGATGGAGAAATAGTTGTCTTTGATCTCAAATTTCTCAATCACCACTTCAGCCTGCTGTAGCTGAAATGTGAATTCTCTTTCCACAATCTCCTTCTGCAGGGAGGTGAGTGTCTCTTTGTTGTGGGTTGTGAAGAGTGAAAAGAAACGTAGCTTCTTATCCAATCCCCCCAGTCCGGAGGAGATATAAACCTGCTGCTTCCCGGAGAGATCGGAACTGAGTATGATTCGACTGCTCACCAGCGCCATGGCCGACCAGTGTGCCAGTTCGGGCTCGGCAGGACTACTGTGATAGGTCTCAATGGCACGGTAAGCTCCTACGTCCGGGATGGATGCCAACAGTGTCAGAGATCTTTTTTTACGTTCTGCCGGTATGTCTGGCGTGAAGAGGATAGCGACCTCATCGTCCCGTACGAAAGGCTTGTTTTCCTCCCGTAGCTGGTCGAAATAACGGAAATAGGCCATCTGTTCTTCAATGGGTACAAGCTCCTCCAGGATATGAAAAGAGTCAATACCCTGTTCGTTGAGGGTCTGTCTCAACTTGGCCAAAAGATCTTCCTGACTGCTCATCTCACAAAGATAGTTTTTTTTGTAAATTTAGCATCTCTTCTCCGTCAAAAGATAATAGAAGAGTAGTTTCTTAATCCTTAAATTTCATCAAACAGGCCAAATATCTCACCAGAAATGTATAAATTCGCACAATCATTTAAAAATGTGCCCACCAATGAAAATCAGGATCGTAAACCAGTCGAAGCACCCTTTGCCCGCTTATGCCACCGCACTCGCCGCAGGGATGGATTTGCGGGCCAATATTGAAGAGCCATTGGTGCTGAAGCCACTGGAGCGAATTCTTGTGCCTACAGGTCTCTATCTTCAATTACCGGAGGGTTATGAAGCCCAACTTCGTCCCCGCAGCGGTTTGGCTCTACGTCATGGCATCACACTGCTCAACAGTCCCGGCACCATTGATGCCGATTATCGGGGCGAGATTGGGGTGATTCTGGTGAATCTCTCAAATGAACCTTTTACCATCCAAGATGGTGAACGCATTTGTCAGATGGTGGTGGCACAGCACTCCCGAATAGAGTGGGAACCGGTAGCGTCGCTCAGCGAGACAGGACGTGGCGACGGTGGATTTGGACATACCGGAAAAAAGTAACAAACGATTCACATGCACAACAGATATACGATACAACTCTTTCTGATACTGACGCTATTGCTCTTCTGCCCGATCGGCTCCATTGCCACAGAAAATAATATAAAGTTAAGTGATTCTTGTGAAATCTCACTTACGCAGGAAGAGAGGCGGAAATTTGATCATTTTTTTTACGAGGCATTGAACGCCAAGGCCCAGGGCAAGTACGACGAAGCGATGGATCTTTTTCGCTACTGCCATGCTCTCGACTCCACCAATGCCAATGTCCTGGTGGAACTGGGCACTTTCTACAATGTCCTGCAGGAGAAAGACAAAGCACTCACATACCTGCAGAAAGCAGTCACTCATGATCCCTCGAACTACTATTACAACATGATGCTGGCAGGGCTCAGCAAGGAGCTGGACCGTAAGCAGGATGTGGTTGATATCTATGCCGCGATGCATGAACGCTACCCCGACAAGCAGGAGTTGCTCTACGAGTTGGCGTCGGCACATGCCGACAATGGCGAACTACAGCAGGCAATCGATATGTTGGACCAGCTGGAGAAAAGCACCGGCATCATCGAGACGGTTACCATGAGCAAGTTTCGATACTACTCGATGTTGGAACAAAAGGAGGAAGCATTTGAAGAGATAGAGCAGATTATCGAAAAGAATCCCTCCAATCCGGCCTATCTGGTCCTGATGGGAGATCTCTACATGGAGGACAATCAGTCAGAAAAAGCATGGGATTCTTATGAACGGGCTTACAATATTGACGCCTCATTTCCGGCACTCATTCTATCCAGGATCAATTATTACGAGAAGAACAACCGCAAAAAGGAGGCACAAGAGGAGCTGGAAGCGGCAATCACAGGCAGTTCAATGGATGCAGAAACGAAGGTGCAACTGCTCACCCGGTACCTTGGTATCCTGCAGCAGGAGCAGCAGGATCTGGCCCAGGCCAATCCCCTTTTCGAGTCTCTCTTCAAGCAATATCCCAACTATTCTCGCCTGAGAATGATTTACGGGAATGTCCTCTTGATGCAGGATGATAAAAAAGGGGCTATGAAGCAGTTTCGGGAATATATCACTGAGCAACCGGATGATCCGGCCGGTTACGAGCAAATCATACGCATCGCTTTACCCGAGGAGGATATGGAGACGCTCAAATCAATCACCGAGGAGGGAGTCAAAAATATTCCACAAGAGCCTCAGTTCTATTTTTACCTTGGTGCGGTCCATTATCAGGAAGAAAACCATGAAGAGGCCCTTCGTGTTTTCAAAGAGGGGCTGGAACATGCTGTGATTGAGAATCCCCTGCTTGAGTCAGACTTTTATGGACAAATAGGTGATCTCAATTTTTTTCTTGGACGCAAGGAGGAGGCATTTGAGAACTATGAGAAAGCACTGCAACTCAACCCGCAGAATCTGCCCGTGTTGAACAATTACAGCTACTATCTCTCGCTCGACAAGAGGGATCTCGACAAAGCAGAGATGATGAGCGGCATCACCATCAAAGCCGAACCGATGAATCCCACCTATCTGGATACCTATGGATGGATTCTATACGAACAGGGATCCTACATCATGGCGAAAATTTACCTTGAGAAAGCTGTTGAATACAGCGGCGAGAACCCCTCAGCCGAAGTGCTTGAACATTATGGTGACCTACTGCATAAAACCGGAGAGAAAGAAAAAGCGGTTGAGCAGTGGATCAGAGCCAAGGAGCTGGGAGGCGATGCTGAAACGCTGGAACGAAAAATCAAGAATATAACCAACCCAACACTATGAAACGTTCGACCAAGAGGATCCTTTTTTTATGTTTCTTATCGGCCACTCTCTTGTTGACAGCCTGTAAATCGCGCCAACAATATATCTATTCAACCACACCGGTTGAAGATAAAGAATACAATGAATTGTTTCATGACATCATTGAGAGTGAATTCTCCTTCCAGACATTCGCTGCCAAAATGAATATGAACCTGACCACCGGTAAACGATCTCTCAGCTCCAAGGCCAATATCCGGATTGTGAAGGACAATGCTTTGCAGATTTCAATACAACCGTTGTTCGGTGTAGAGATGTTTCGTCTCTACATCAATCCTGATACCCTGATTTTTCTTGACAGAATGAACAAACGGTATGTGATGGAGCCAATCGCCGAACTGAAAACGCAATATCCGGTAGGGTTCGATTTTTATACCATGCAGTCAGTATTCACAAATGCGTTGTTTATCTCGGGCAAAAACGAGGTCGAGCTTGCTGACTACAGGAAGTTCAACTTTACACGCACCTCAGACCACAACTATTACCTCACGGCAAAAGATAAAACCTCGGGCATCGATTATGCTTTCACTGTGAACGGTGACGATAGGATCACCTTCACCCATTTGTTACAACCGGAAGGGAGTCATTCACTTCAGTGGGGTTACAATAACTTTGCACTTCTGAATGAGATCAGTTTTCCGCACAAGATGAATATCTCACTCAGTTCAAACAGTAAGAAAGTGGATGCGGAGTTGCTTTTTTCAGATGTGGTGACCAATCTGCCGATTGAACTCACAAAAAGTGTACCGAATGGTTATTCCAGAACTACTATTGGTGAGATCATGAAAATCCTCGCTACAAATTGATGAAACGAGCATGAGAAAAACGGTTGTTCTGTTATCTTTCTTCCTCCTCTTGTCAAGCAGTCTGTTGGCGCAGACCCCTCAGATAGAGCGCTTGCAGCAACAACAGCAGGCCCTGCAGGAGGAGATACGCAATGCCAACCGGCTCTATCTTGACGTGAAGAAACAGACCAGCACCATCCTGGACCGGATCAATCTGATCAATAAACAGATCAATTCCCGGAAGGAACTGATAAGCGTACAGCGTGAAGAGGTGGCTGCATTGCGTAGGGAGGAGACAAGGCTGGAAGAGGAGATTCAACGACTCAACAAGGAGCTGGTTGAGACACAGGACAAATATGCCAATGCGATCCGTGGAATGTTACGCCACAATGTAAGCCAGAACAAACTGCTTTTTATCCTTTCGGGCCGCTCGTTTGGGGAATCGATACGCAGGATGCAATACCTTAAAGATTATTCCCGTTGGCAACAGTCGCAAGCTGAAGAGATCAAAAAACAAAACCGTGCGATAGCCGAAAGGAAAGAGCTTCTTTCCAAAGCCAGGGCAGACCGGGAGAAGGCGCTCACAACCCTGGAGCAGGAGCAACAGAAACTGCAAAAGGAGGAGCAGTCAAGACAACAGGAGATCACTGCTGCAAGGGGTAAAGAGCAAGAGCTGCAGAAGACGTTGCAACAGAAACAGCGGCGGGTGAACCAACTGAATGCTCAGATTGAACAGTTAATCGCCGAGGAGGTAGCGCGTCAGGAGCGTGAGGCGGAAGCACGCCGCAGGGCAGAGCAGGAGGCTTTACGCAAGAAAGCAGCGGAGGAGGCTGAACGGGCAGCACGCCGCAGTAAGGATGAAAGCAAAGAGGAGGCCGCAACCAAGGAGGAAGCTGCAACCAGGGAAGAGCCTGTTCCCAAGAAGGAGGCAGCACCGGAGAAACCTGCTGAGAGCGGTCCCAGGATAGAGGCGGGGGGCAGTGCCACTACCGAGACTTTCCGGCTTTCCAAGAATTTTGCAGCCAACAAAGGGAAGCTGCCCATGCCGGTGACGGGAACTGCCTCCATCGTTGGCGGATTCGGTGCCAAGAAGCACAGTGAGTGGAATGTGACCACCAACAGCAATGGTGTCGATATCCAGGCGCAGAAGGGAGCCAGTATCCGTTCGGTGTTCGACGGTGAGGTGTCGAAGGTGTTCTCATTCCCCGGTTCAAACACCTGTGTCATCGTGCGTCACGGCGAATATTACACTTTCTATGCCAACATCTACGATCTCTTTGTGAAACAAGGTGACAGGGTGAAGACAGGCCAGTCGTTGGGACGCATCTATACCGATCCTGATACCGGCATTGCCAACATGCATTTCCAGTTGTGGCAAAAGACCACCAAGCTCAATCCTTCTCCCTGGCTCAGCAGATAAAAACCACAACACTATAAGTTAACGTTATGTCACTCAAGCTTCGACTCATCATCATGAACTTCCTCCAGTTTGCCGTCTGGGGGGCTTATCTCACTTCGATGTCCCGTTATCTGGGGCCTGCCGGACTGGGAGCACACATCGGCATCTTCTATTCCGTCCAGGGAATCGTTTCCATATTCATGCCGGCCATCATGGGAATCATTGCCGACCGCTGGGTGCCGGCACAGAAACTGCTGGGTGCATCACACCTGCTGGCTGCACTCTTCATGATCACCGCAGGTCTGTACGGTCTCCAAGCCGGGCCGGACGTCTCATTCCCCATCCTCTTTACACTCTACACGTTGAGTGTCGCTTTTTACATGCCCACGCTGGCACTCTCCAACTCTGTAGCCTACACCATCCTGGAGCGGGGTGGCATGGATACGGTCAAGGCATTTCCTCCCATTCGTGTGTTTGGCACCGTGGGATTTATCTTCACCATGTGGTTTGTCGATCTTGTGGGCTACCAGACTTCATCGATGCAGTTCGTGGTGAGTGCCGTGATCGGCCTGATGCTGGGCCTCTACTCCTTCACGCTTCCCAATTGCCCAATCAGTACAGACACCACAGACAAGACACTGGCCCAGGCGCTTGGCCTGGATGCCTTCAAGCTGTTCAAACAGCGTAAGATGGCACTTTTCTTCATCTTCTCCATGTTGCTGGGTGTATCCCTGCAGATCACCAACGGTTTTGCCAATCCCTTTATCGCCAGCTTCGAAGCCAACCCGCTTTTTGCCAACACCTTCGGGGTGCAGCATTCAAACATACTGATATCCCTGTCACAGATATCAGAAGCACTCTGCATTCTGTTGATTCCATTTTTCCTGCGGCGTTATGGCATCAAAAGGGTGATGATCATTGCCATGCTGGCCTGGGTGATGCGCTTCGGCTTCTTCGGCCTGGGTAATCCCGGCAGTGGTGTCTGGCTCCTTGTGTTATCCATGCTGGTTTACGGTGTTGCTTTCGATTTCTTCAATGTCTCCGGCTCGCTCTTTGTGGATAAGGAAACCCCTCACCACATCCGTTCCAGCGCACAGGGAATGTTCATGCTGATGACCAATGGGATCGGTGCCACCATCGGAACGCTTGGAGCGCAATGGGTCGTGAATCAGTTTACCTCCTGGCAGGAGGTGATGGTGGCAGGTGAAACCAAATCGCTGATGCTGGGCGAATGGTCTTCCGTATGGTTTATCTTCGCAGGGTATGCCTTGCTGGTCACCATCTTCTTTGCCATACTCTTCCGTTACAAACACGAACGGAGCGATTAATCGTCTTGACACCCTGCTTGTGGAATATGCCGATCTATCTGCCCAGGTTTCATTCAATAGGGGAAGTGCTCACTCAACTATTTGACAAATTTTTACTATGTTTGTGGTGTAATCCTCCAACAATTATTGTTTGACGGATGAATACCCGCTATAAAATTTGTCCCCATGTCGTGGATGTTCCGTCTTATGCTTCTGTTCCAATTTTTTCTCTGCAGTCATCTCGCACTGCTGGGCCAATCTGCTTGGTACTTTAAGCACCTTGAAGTTCGCGACGGTCTTTCACATAACCAGATCAATCATATATATAAGGATAGCAACGGTTTCATGTGGTTCTCCACCGCTTCAGGCTTAAACCGGTACGATGGATATGAATTTAAAATTTATTATCACAACCCGAACGATGTTAATTCATTGCCTGACAATCTGGTCATGAGTGTGCAGGAGGATCTACAAGGGAGACTATGGATCCGCACCGGCACCGGCTACACCATATTCAATACCGAAAAGGAAAAATTCGAACAAAGCAGTATCCTCTTGCAGGAGATGGGTATCACCAGCCCGGTTGATCTCATTTTCATCGACAACGAAAAAAATGTGTGGTGTTATATTTCTACCCTCGGTTTCTACAAGTATGACGCCCATCATGCCCATTTGCAGTTCTTCTCTCAGGACGGAGAGTCGGGAAATTTAAATCCCGGATTGATTACAGATTTCACTGAGTCAGATCTGTATTATCTGTTTATCTTTCAATCGGGATTGATTCAGTACATGGACAAAACCAGCTTGCAGATCGAAGGCTTCGACAGCTATATTCAGAAACAGCAGCACGGACAGGATCATGACTATCAGATTTATGCGGATTCGGAAAACGATCTGTGGGTCTACTCTGATATGCCACTTGGGTGCTGGTTCTTCGATTCCCGACAAAATAAATGGAACTGTATGGGGTCAAAGAAAAGCGATTTCCCATTTTTGTTGTCAAGTGACATGATCCAGGATATTGTGCAGGATTCTGCCGGACACATCTGGATGGCGACCGACCATGGTGGTATCGATGTCATCGATAAAAAAACAGGGAACCTGACTATTTTACGGAATCAGCCTTACGATGAACGAAGCATTGCACACAACAGCATCAATTGCATTTACGCCGATCAGGATGATATGATATGGGTGGGTACCTATAAAAACGGGATCTCCTACTACAGTGAGAGTATTTATAAGTTCGGCATTGAACATTTGCACTCTTTCAACAAGATCGACAATTTCAAGCCCGATATCAACTCCATTATCAAGGATGAGGATGGCAACATATGGATTGGATCGAATGGAAGCGGATTGATCCGCATGGATCGCGTTAACCGAACCTCTTATCTTTACAGTCACAATCCGACCGACAACAGCTCATTGACCAACAATGTGATTGTAAGCCTCTGTGCTGCAAAAAACGGTAAAATATGGATCGGAACCTATCTCTCTGGAATGGATTGTTTTGATGGCAAAAAGTTTGTTCACTATCGTCACGATCCCCAAAACCCAAACAGCCTTGCCAACGACAATGTCTGGTCAATTGTGGAAGACAAATCGGGAATGATCTGGATTGGCACCCTGGGAGGGGGATTGCAAAAATTCAATCCCGAAAACGGACAATTCACCACCTTCGATAACAGTACAAAGCAACAGCTCTCATCTGAATTCATCTCATCAATCTGTCTGGGTAATAACGAGCGATTGATCCTCGGAACGGCTATTGGCATTACCATTTTCGACATAGCATCAGAAGATAGCGAGATCATTCAATCCAATCGGAAGGGGGATCAGTTTTTTACCAATCTGAATGTGAATCATGCTTACGAAGACAGCCGCGGATTGATCTGGGTAGGTACCCGGAACGGATTGAATATATGGGATCCAAAACAGGATAAAATCACACAGTTATACAATAGTGACGGACTGGCCGGTAATGTCATTTCCGGAATTACCGAAGATGATCAACACAACATGTGGATCACCACTTCGAACGGCTTATCCAACATTATCATCCAGAGCCGCTCTATCACCGGCGATTATAGTTTCTCGTTTGTGAATTACAGCGAACAGGACGGTCTGCAAAGCCATGAATTTAATTTACGCTCCATTTTTAAAACAACCGACGGTGAAATCCTGCTCGGTGGAACCAAAGGATTCAATTTTTTTCATCCGGAGAACATCCGTTACAACACATCCCAACCCAAGGTGCTTTTCACCGGACTGAAATTGTTCAACGAAGAAGTTGAAGTTGGTACAGCCTATCAGGGGAACATGATTCTGCCCTCGGAGCTTAACCGGGTGGAAGAGGTAACCTTCAAATACAGGCAAAATGTGTTCTCGGTGGAGTTCTCAGCCATGAACTTTGTGCTTCCCGAGAAAGCCACTTATGCCTATATGCTCGAGGGTTTTAATACAGACTGGCTGATCATTGACGATGGTCTCCACAGCGTCACATACACCAATCTGGCTCCCGGGAACTATACCCTCAGGGTAAAGGCGGCCAACAGTGACGGCTTCTGGAGTGATGAATCAGCCATGCTTCCAATCCGAATAAGACCACCCTTCTGGCTCTCACCCCTGGCCTATATCTTCTATTTGTTTCTTTTAATCTCGATTTTGCTTTATGCACGATACACCATTATCCGTAACGAGAAGCAGAAGTTCAAAGTGAAGCAGATTGAACTGGAAGCAGCACGAAAGCATGAGATAGACGACATGAAACTTCGTTTCTTCACCAATGTCAGCCATGAACTGCGCACACCTCTGACATTGATTCTCTCACCACTGGAGAATATGTTGAAGACGGTATCAGATGATACACAATTAAAACAACTCTCCCTGATTCACAAAAATGCCATTCGCTTATTGAATATGGTAAACCAGTTGCTTGATTTCAGGAAGAGCGATGTGAAAGAACATGCCCTGAATTTATCCTATGGAGACATCATCCCTTTCCTGAAGAACTCCTGCAACCAGTTTGCCGAATATGCGGAAAAAAAGAGTATCCGGTTGTCTTTTTTCTCTGCGATTGATGAATTGAGTATGGTATTCGATGAAGACAAAATGGGGAAGATCATGATGAATCTTCTTTCCAATGCCATCAAGTTTACCAATAAGAACGGAACGGTGGATGTGATGGTTAAACTAATCCCCGGACAGGACGACTCAGGTGGTGAACAGCTTGAAATCAGGGTGATTGACAATGGTGTAGGCATAAATGATGAAGAGAAAAAGCGGATCTTTGAACGGTTTTACCAGGGAGACACCAGGAACGAGGATTTCCCGGGGAGCGGTATCGGACTGCACATGGTAAAAGAATTTGTATCTCTTTGCAAGGGTTCGGTGCAGGTCTTTGACAACGTTCCCCGCGGGAGTCTGTTTGTGCTTCATTTTCCGGTAGAAAGGCTGGAGTCCATTGCCTCTTCTGCTGCGATACCCATTGGTCGTAAACCGGAAGAACCGCACGTGGGAGATGAGAGTAAAGATCATGCGGATGTCCAGAACACGAATGAAACCACCATACTGTTGGTGGATGACAACGATGATTTCCGTTTGTTCATGCGGGATATGCTACAAGAACATTTTTCGCTGATCGAAGCCTCGAACGGTAGTGAAGCCTGGGAGAAAATCCTCTCCTGTTTACCGGACATTATTGTCAGCGATGTGATGATGCCGGGGATGGATGGGTACGAACTGTGCGAAAAGGTGAAAAATGATGTGCGTACCTCCCACATCCCGCTGATACTCCTCACAGCGCATACCGCTCAAGAACAGGAGTTGCATGGTCTGGAAACCGGGGCGGATGATTACATCACCAAACCGTTCAATTTCGATATCCTCCTGCTTCGGATTAATAAAATACTGAAGATGAGATCTTACCGGCAGATGAAATTCAAAAGCCAGATCGACATTCAGCCCGCCGAGATTACCATCACACCCCTGGATGAAAAATTGATCAAGAAGGCAATTAAATTGGTGGAGGATCACATCTCCGATAGTGAGTTTTCGGTGGAGAGATTAAGCAAGGAGCTCGGCATCAGTAGGGTGCATTTGTATAAAAAAACGACATCTATCACGGGTAAAAGCCCGATTGAGTTCATCCGTCTCATACGTCTGAAACGGGCAGCTCAGTTGTTACGCGAAAGCCAGCTTCAAATATCGGAGATTGCCTATATGGTTGGTTTTAACAATCCCAAAAGTTTCAGCAAATATTTTAAGGAGGAGTTCGACGTTTTGCCTTCACAATATCAGCGTGACCCCTCTCATTCTTCCGATCATCCTGCTATAAACGATGCTGAAACGACGCTGTAAACATTTAACATCCCTTACAGAAACAAAACAACCCCCTCAGTAATCAAAACCTCCTGTTAGTGTAAACAGAGAGAAACCTCACGCTCCCGTATTATAATTAATTTTACAAAAAATAAATTGTAATACATGAAACGCATCTTATCGATCGCATTGGGTATCTTCTTGTTTGTCTCCTGCACATCTACCGGCATTGAGAAAACAGAGCATGGAATCATTGTCCGTTTACAACCGGAAAACAGCAGGGGCGTACGAAACATACGGCTGCAGGTTGTCAATGAAAAGATTATTCATGTTTCAGCCACCAGTGAGAAAAGTTTCTCAACTGAGAAGAGTCTGATCACCAAACCGGGATTAACTTTTTCGGACAGATTCACGGTTGAAGAAAAAGAGGACAGGGTCATTCTCTCCACCGATTCCCTGGATGCAGTCATCCTGCTGGAAACAGGTGAAATCGCTTTTCTGAACAAAAAAGGGGAACCCATCCTGCAGGAACAAAAAGGAGGTGGGAAAACGCTGACCCCCATAGAAGTGGAAGGCACAAAAGGTTTTACAATTCACCAGTTGTTCGAGTCACCCGATGATGAGGCCTTCTACGGTTTGGGACAGCATCAGGCCGACGATTTTAATTACAAGGGCAAAAATGAGTCCCTGTTCCAGTATAATACCAAAGTATCGGTACCCTTCGTCATTTCCAATAACAATTATGGCATCGTCTGGGATAATTATTCGTTGAGCAAATTTGGCGATGTGCGTGATTATGCCGATCTCGATCAGTTCAGGCTTTACGGCAGCGACGGATCGGAGGGGGGACTCACAGTGGTATATGCGAAAAAGAAGGATCCCTCTGATATGATTGTACGCAAAGAGACCAAACTCGATTATCAGTTTATGTCGTTGTTGCACAATTTTCCGGAGAATTTCGACCTGAATGACTCGCGGGTGGTCTGGAGCGGTGAGATAGAAGCTCCTGAAAGCGGCTTATACCGTTTCTTCCTCCATTATGCCGGTTACACAAAGGTGTACCTCAACAATCAACCGGTGGTGGAGGAACGTTGGCGTACTGCCTGGAATCCTAACAGCTATAAGTTCGATTATCCGCTTCAAAAAGGAGAAAGAGTGCCTCTTCGTATTGAATGGGAGCCCGATGGGGATGTATCCTATATTGCGTTGAAAGCGTTAAGCCCTGTTTCGGATGAGTTGCAGAACAAACTATCGCTCTGGAGTGAGATGGGCAATGGCATCGATTACTATTTCGTGGCGGGCTGCAGTATGGACGAAGTGATCAGTGGCTACAGAACCCTTACCGGGAAATCGCAGATCATGCCCAAATGGGCTATGGGATTCTGGCAGAGCCGTGAACGGTATAAAACGCAGGATGAGATTGTGGGCACACTCGCTGAATTCAGAAAAAGAGAAATACCCATCGATAACATCGTACAGGACTGGAGCTATTGGCCGGAACAGGAATGGGGCAGCCACCAGTTTGATGCAGAGCGATTCCCCGACCCTCAGGGAATGGTCGACCGGATCCATGAGATGAATGCCCGGATCATGATCTCCGTATGGCCCAAATTCTATCTCAATACCGATCATTACAACGCGTTCGACAAAAATGGATGGATGTATCAACAGGCGGTGAAAGACAGCATCCGCGACTGGATTGGAGAGGGTTACATCGGCTCATTCTATGATGCTTACTCTGAGGGTGCGCGTAAACTATTCTGGAAACAGCTCGAAGATAATCTCTACTCCTACGGTGTGGATGCCTGGTGGATGGATGCTTCCGAACCCAACATACAGGACAATACCGACATGGATTACCGGAAAAAACTGTGTGGTCCCACGGCTCTCGGTCCCTCCACAAAATATTTCAATGCCTATGCACTGGTCAACGCCGAAGGTATTTATGAAGGACAGCGGGGTGTCAATCCCGATGAGCGGGTGTTCCTGTTGACACGATCAGGATTCACTGGTATACAGCGCTATTCCACCGCTGTCTGGAGCGGTGATATCGGTACCCGGTGGGAAGATATGAAGGCACAGATCTCCGCCGGCCTCAACTTTGCATTGTCAGGGATACCCTACTGGACAATGGATATCGGTGGTTTTTGTGTGGAAAAACGATACGAGCAGGCACAACGAATCTACGAGGCTACCGGGGTGGAGAATGAGGATCTGAAAGAGTGGCGCGAGTTAAACACCCGCTGGACACAGTTTGGGGCTTTTGTGCCCCTGTTCCGCTCCCACGGACAGTTTCCCTACAGAGAGATCTTTCACATCGCACCGGAGGGTCATCCTGCCTATCAGTCCATGCTCTACTATAACAAACTCCGTTATCGTTTGATGCCCTATATCTATTCGATGGCCGGCATGACCTATTTCAACGACTATACCATTATGCGCGCCCTGGTGATGGATTATGGCAAAGACCCGGGAGTGAATGATATCGGCGACCAGTATATGTTTGGAGATGCACTGATGGTCTGCCCCGTCTATACCTATCAGGCAACCGATCGGGAAGTCTATTTCCCGGCTTCCAGCGGCTGGTATGATTTCTATACCGGAGCATTTGTGGAGGGAGGACAAAAGGTGCGGATGGAGGCTCCCTATAGCCGCATACCCCTTTTTGTGAAAGAGGGAGCGATCATCCCGTTTGGCCCTGAAATTCAGTATACCGACGAAAAAAAACCGGAAAAGATACTCCTTTATCTCTATGCTGGTAAGAACGGTACATTCACGCTCTACGAAGACGAAGGGGTGAACTACAACTACGAACAAGGAGCCTATGCTACCATCGACTTCTATTATGACAATGCATCCCGTACCCTCGAAATAGGTGAGCGGCAGGGATCGTTCGATGGCATGTTGCAGGAACGCACCTTCCAAATTGTCTATGTGGATAAAAACAATCCGCAGGGTGTTAACTTCGATGAAAAAGGGATTGAAGTCGTTTACACGGGTCAGGCACAAAAGATAGCTTTGGGGAAATGAAAAAATTGACGGTCATAGTAGTGTTGTTTTGCATTGCGCTCATGGGGTTCAATGCTTGTGCAAGAGATGACCAGAGTCCTCGTAAGACCGAGAACTTCAACAGTGGATGGCGTTTCTTCCAGGGGGATCTGCCCAAGGCAAGCAACATGCTTTTCGATGATACCGGTTGGAGGCAGTTGGAGCTGCCCCACGACTGGGCCATTGAAGGTGATTTCAGTGAAGATCATCCCTCTGGGAGTGGTGGCGGTGCCCTGCCCGGAGGGGTGGGCTGGTACCGCAAATCTTTTTCACTCGATCAATCTTTTGAAGGGAAAATGATATTTATCGATTTCGATGGTGTCTATATGAATTCCGATGTATGGATCAACGGGATTCACCTCGGACATCGTCCCTGCGGTTACATATCGTTCCGCTATGACCTGACGCCCCATCTGCAACTTGATACGGAGAATGTGATCTCGGTGCGGGTAGACAACAGCGAGCAACCCAATTCACGCTGGTATTCCGGCTGCGGTATCTACAGGAATGTATGGATGACAAGCGTCGACCCCGTATATGTAGATCTGTGGGGAGTATTCGTTACCACGCCCGAGGTAACCAAAGAACGTGCGCAGGTGAATGTAAAGACTACGGTTAAAAACGAGATGTCAGAGAAGGTGAACTTTAGAACGGAAACAACGGTGGTGGATGCATCCGGAAAGCAGATCGCCCTGGCTTCAGTTGACGGCAGCCTGGAAGCACTCTCATCGAACGAATATGAACAAGAGCTCACTGTTACAGAACCGCAATTATGGTCGCCTGACAGACCCACTTTGTACAAGCTGGTTACACGGATATTTGTGGACAATAGGCTCACAGATGAATATGAAACACCTCTTGGAATTCGCACCTTTACATTCGATGCGACCAAAGGGTTCTCACTCAACGGTGTACCAACAAAGATAAAAGGTGTATGCATGCACCATGACCTGGGTTGTCTGGGGGCAGCTGTCAACACGAGAGCCATTGAACGGCAGCTAGAGATACTCAAGGAGATGGGCGTAAACGGTATCCGCACAGCCCATAATCCTCCTGCACCGGAGCTGCTTCAGCTGTGCGACAGGATGGGATTCATTGTGATGAATGAGACGTTCGACATGTGGCGCAAGCGAAAAACAACATACGATTATTCCCTTTTCTTCAATGAATGGCACGAACGTGATTTGACCGATCATATTCTCCGCGACCGCAACCATCCTTCAGTTTTTATGTGGAGCATCGGGAACGAAGTGCTCGAACAGTGGACTCATGCCGATGCCGACACGCTCAATATCCAGCAGGCAAATCTGCTGCTCAACCTTCAACGCGACGAGACATCTCTTGCCGATACAAATGGAGAGGAGATGAGCGTGAATGCCTTACTGACCCAAAAACTGACTAATATTGTGAAGCGACTCGATCCTACCAGGCCTGTGACTGCCGGCAACAATGAAACAAACCGGGCCAATCATCTCTTTGCTTCGGGAGCACTCGACCTCATCGGATTCAACTATCATGGTGTAGATTATGCGAGTGTGCCCGAAAACTTCTCCGGGAAACCATTTATAGCCACAGAAACCACCTCGGGATTGATGACCCGCGGCTATTACCGGATGCCAAGTGATTCTCTCTATATATGGCCTTTGCGCTGGGATATCCCGTTTACCGATCCCTCCTACGCCTGTTCCTCATACGACAATTGTCACGTGCCCTGGGGAGACACCCATGAGCAGGCATGGAACGATGTGAAAAACGCCGATTTTATCAGCGGGATGTATATCTGGACAGGATTCGATTACCTGGGTGAACCCACACCTTTCTGGTATCCGGCAAGGAGCTCTTACTTTGGTATTGTCGACCTGGCCGGATTCCCGAAAGATATATACTATATGTATCAATCGGAATGGACCGATAAAGATGTGCTACATCTCTTTCCCCACTGGAACTGGAATCAGGGTGAAATTGTCGATCTGTGGGCCTACTATAACAATGCCGATGAGGTGGAACTATTCCTGAATGATGTATCGCAGGGCATCAGAAGAAAAGAAGGTGATCAGCATCACGTTTATTGGCGACTGCCTTTCGAACCTGGCAACGTCAAAGTGATCTCCAGGAAAAACGGTAAAGAGGTTTTATCGAAAGAGATACAGACAGCCGGTGAACCGTCACAAATCCGGTTGACAGCCGATAGAAAGGTAATCAGGGCTGACGGCGAGGACCTGAGTTTTATCACAGTGGAGGTGTTGGATGAAAAGGGGACTCTTTGTCCCAATGCAACAAACCTGATTCGTTTCTCAATGAAAGGGAAGGGTCAGATTGTGGGTGTTGACAACGGCAACCCAACCAGTTTAGAGCGCTTTAAAGCATCGCAACGAAAAGCATTTTATGGAAAATGCCTGGTGGTTGTGAAAAGTGATAAGAGAAGTGGAGTTATTCATTTGACCGCCGAGTCGGATGGATTGTTGAAAGAGGCGATTGAGATACAGGTAACCAAGTAGAGCCTGAAGACAACCGCACCGCAATTTAATACATATGTTTTTAATTGATTCGCTCGATCTGATGGGCAGGGCGACTAATACATTGAATGTTAAACTAATAACTGTGAAGGTATGATAAACATGAATTTTAAACGAAGTATAAATAATGGTTATTTATACTGGTTCCTAATCGGGATGTCACTGATCCTCTTGCGACCGGTGACACTCCATGCAGAGTCTTTGCAAGTGAATACCGTCAGTGGGACCGTGGTCTCGGCAACCGATGATGAGCCACTCATCGGTGTGACTGTATTTGTAAAAGGTACTTCCAACGGTACGGTGACAGATATTGACGGACACTTTGTCATTCAGGCAAATCAGGGGCAGACGCTTGTCTTCTCCTATGTAGGGTTTGTGACACAGGAGGTGATCATTAGTGGTAATCTGATCAATGTAAGCCTGGCGGAAGACACCGAAGTGCTTGAGGAGCTGGTTGTGATTGGCTACGGTGTGCAAGCCAAGAAGCTATCTACCGGAGCCACCGTACAGGTGAAAGGCGATGAGCTGGCCAAGATGAATACCATCAGCCCCTTGCAGGCTCTCCAGGGCAAAACGCCCGGGGTAAACATCACCTCTACCTCCGGACAACCGGGCTCAGATATGAAAGTGGTGATACGCGGTCTGGGTACCATCGGGAACTCCAGCCCGCTCTACCTGATCGACGGGATTGGGGGCGACATATCCTCGTTGAACCCTTCCGACATCGAGAGCATCGATGTACTCAAAGATGCCGCCTCGGCCGCCATCTATGGGGCACAGGCTGCCAACGGAGTGGTGTTGATCACCACCAAAAGCGGCAGGGAAGGAAAAGCAGAGGTGAATTTCGATGCTTACTACGGTGTGCAGAATGTGGCCCGCAAGGCAGATATGCTGAATGCAACCCAGTATATGACCATTATGGATGAGCAGAGCCTGAACAGCGGCAACGCAGCATACAACTGGGATGGTTTTCAATCGATATATGATGCCAATGGCCGTGTGTATGATACTGACTGGGTGGACACGATGTTTAAAAACAATGCGGTCACCGAGAGTTATGCGCTGGGTGTGACCGGCGGCTCAACTGCTTCCTCCTATGCTCTCTCATTGGGTTACATGAGTCAGGAGGGGGTAGTGGGAGGTGCTGATGTGTCTGGCTACGAGCGGTATAATTTCCGCATTAACTCGGAACATAAATTGTTTAACGGCTTCATGAAGGTAGGTGAACAGGTGAGCTTTATCTACCGCACAAACAATGGCATCAGCGTAGGCAATCAGTACAACAACTCGTTAAGAGGTGCTTTTGGTGTATCACCTTTGGCACCGGTCTATGGTGACAATAACCCCTATGATTCGCCTTACAACGATACAAGCAACAGCGACTGGTATAATGGTGAAGGGAACCCCTACGGTCTTATGATGACCAACACCAACAACGAGAACAAAGCTGCAACATTTAACGGTAACATCTATGCTGAGATAGAACCGATGAAGGGGTTGAAATTACGAACACTGTTCGGTACCGTGTACAATACGAGTGAGTACCGTAGCTTCACACCGCTGTATCATTTCAGTATCTATAGCTACAACGATACCCGTACCAACGTATCACAAAATATGAATCACGGGCTCGGTATGACCTGGACAAATACGGCCACCTACGACTGGTCGGTGAACGATCATGCATTCAACGCGTTGCTTGGTATGGAAGCCTATCGCTACCAGGGTACTTATCTTGGAGCGGGCAACGGCATATTGAAAGAGGGCTTCGACACCTGGAAGTATGCCTATGTCAACAACGGAACCGCTTCTTCCAGTACCGATGGACTGAGCGCATCGGGCAGCCCGCATGATGATGCACGCAGCATCTCCTACTTCGGTCGTTTAGGGTGGAACCTGAAGGAGACCTATATGGTCAATGCCACTCTGCGTGCCGACGGCTCCTCCCGCTTTGCCAAAGGTAACCGGTTCGGCTACTTCCCCTCTGTCTCTGCCGGATGGACACTCACCAATGAGGCTTTTATGGAGGATGCTCCGGCATGGATCAATTTCCTGAAGTTGCGTGCCAGCTGGGGGCAGGTGGGAAACCAGAATATTGCCAACTATCAGTATCTGGCTCCGATGAAAAACAGCAATACACACTATTTGTTTGGTAATGGTGGTTATAGCGATGCGGATGCTGCCCAGCAGCTGGCTACGAACTGGGGTGCCTATCCCAACCGCCTGGCCAACGAGAAGGTAACCTGGGAGACCTCTGAACAGTCAAACATCGGTCTGGATGCCTATCTGTTCCGTACCCGTCTGGGGGTGAATATCGATTTCTATCAGAAAGACACCAAAGACTGGCTGGTGCAGGCGCCTATTCTGGCAACCGTGGGTGCAGGTGCTCCTTTTATCAACGGAGGAAGTGTGAAGAACAGCGGTGTGGAAGTGGCATTGAACTGGAACGACCAGCTGAATAGCGACTTCAGTTATAACATCGGAATAAACGGTGCCTACAATACCAATGAAGTAGGTGAGATCCCTACCGAAGATGGGATCATCCACGGACAAACCAACCAGTTGTATGACAATACACCCGAGTTTTATCGTGCGGAGAATGGCATGCCCATCGGGTACTTCTGGGGATACAAGTCAGATGGTCTTTTTCAGAATGAACAGGAGATCACCAACTGGATTGCAGCCGGTAATGGTGTGCTCCAGAATGATGTGAAACCCGGAGATGTGAGATACATCGATGTGAATCAGGATGGTGTGATCGACGATAACGACAAGGTGAATCTGGGTAATGGGATGCCCGACTTTACATACGGTTTCAACCTCGGGCTCGGATACAAAGGTTTCGACTTTTCTGTTCAGGCGAGTGGCGCTGCCGGACAGCAGATCGTGCAGTCGTACAGGAACTACACCAACAAGTATGCCAACTATACCACCGCCATCCTTGGCCGCTGGACCGGTGAAGGTACCAGCAACCGTATTCCCCGTGTGACCGAACAGAACATCAACTGGCAGTTCTCCGATCTTTTCATTCAGGATGGCGATTATCTGCGCATCACCAACATCACGCTGGGTTACGACTTCTCCCGCTTTGTGAAACCAAAGTTCATCAGTCAGGCGCGCATCTATGCACAGGTACAAAATGCCTTTACCTTTACCAGGTATGAAGGGATGGACCCGGAAATCGGTTACGGTACCGATGGTTGGGTGTCGGGCATCGATGTAGGTTACTATCCTCGTCCCCGAACGGTTCTTTTCGGTGTCAATCTTACATTTTAACTCACAAATGCACAAATTATGAACAAGATAAAATCAAATATAATAGCAGTAGTGCTTCTTACACTGATGATGGGGATGATCTCCTGCTCTGAAAGCTTTCTGGATGTCGAGTCCAAGACGGAGTCCACTACCGGTACTTCCTATAAGAACGAAAAAGATGTCTGGCGTGCACTGATCGGTTGTTACGACGGATGGCGTCAAACCTCTTCCGCCATGCAGATAGGCTTCTATCAGGGTGCCGAAATCATGAGCTACGAGTGTTTCGGGGGGACCGGCAATGCCGACGGACGTGGATTTCAGGCCATCGACCGTTTCGACCTCTCTCAATCGCCGGCCGACCTGAATATGTATGAGAACGACTGGAGAAACTATTACGCTGCAGTGTATCGCTGCAATGAATTGATCTCCCGTGAAGAAGAGATCAGCTGGAACGAAACAAACAGCCTGAAGGAGACCTATATGGGTGAGTGTCGTGCCATCCGCGCCCTGCTCTATTTCGATATGGTACGTCTTTGGGGTAACATTCCACTTTTCGATGAGCCGGTGAATGAAAACAGGCCACAGGTCGATCCTGCAGAGGTATTCGCATTGATCTTTGAAGATCTGAAATATGCCATGGAAAACATCCCCGCCGATGCTTACCCTAAAGCAAACGCGGCAGCCAACGATGGTCACATCACCCGCTATGCCGCGGCTGCACTGTTTGCCCGCGCCTATCTTTTTTATACCGGTTATTACGGAAGCGAGCCGGCGGGTGCTACCAAAGCGGAAGCCCTGGCTGCACTTGAGGAGATCATCTCTTCCAATGAGTACAGCCTGGTGGATGAATTCAAAAACCTGTGGCCCGCCTCCTCGGCCGGTGTTGCAGAAATAGGAGATATGGAAACATTGCTGGGTACCTATGCAGGTGATGGCAACAGTGAAACCATCCTGGCCCTGAAGTTCACCAGTTCGCAAGACTATAATGGCAATAACGACGGCAACCGCTGGCAGGTAATGGTCGGCATGCGCAATCTGAATGCTGCTCCTTACGGGAAGGGATGGGGTGCCCTGACAGTAAATCCCGCTTTTGTCAGTGAATTTAAAAATGGCGATACACGTCGTACTGCTTCTATCATTGACCTTGCAGGTGAAGGAGTGACCGCGTTGGACGACTTTGAAGCCAGCTACAAAGATCAACGTGAATATACCGGTTATGCTGTGAAGAAATACGCACCGCTCTGCTTCGCCGATGGCACTTCCGCCTCGAAAGAAGATGGGTCGGGCGATTTCCAAATCTCCAACCACCAGGATTATGTGATCATCCGTTATGCCGATGTGCTGCTGATGGCGGCTGAGCTGGGAAGCCCCAATGCGCAGGCTTACTTCGACTCTGTACGGAAACGGGCATACACCTCCAACGGTCTGCTCTCTGCCAACTACACGGCGCTGCCGGCGACAAAAGAGCATATCATGCAGGAGCGTCGCCTGGAACTGGCATTCGAGAGTATCAACTATTGGGATCTGCTCCGCCAGGGCATTGATCATGCGGCCAATAAGCTAGCCGGTAATGTATCTGTGTTTAGTGGCGGTTCTCCCGATATGGTTTCAATCAAGGCCGATCGTCTTCGTGCCACAAAAGGACTCAGTCAGATTCCCTACAATCAGATCACGCTGGCTAACGGCACCCTGGAACAAAACCCGGGATGGTAACAGCCATAATAACCAATAAAAATAATCATATGAAACTGAAATCATCTATATACCTGTTTATTGCAAGCATGGTGATCCTTTTCTCCGCTTGCACACCCGAACAATATGATCTGGGTGAAAAAGATGTCACGCCGGATGATCTGGTGGAAGGGTTGGCATATACCATTGCGCACGATGCCGATAATCCCAATATCGTGTATCTGGAAAGTAAAATGGGCGATAGCTATACAGCTCTCTGGGAGCATCCCCAGGGACGGAGCCAGGCAAAGAAAGTAACGTTGCAGATACCCTTCGACGGGGTCTATACCGTCCGATTTGGTGTGCAGACCCGCGGTGGTGTCGTGTATGGTGAGCCTGCCACCTTTACCATTCAGGATTTCTATGCCGGCTTCGTTACCAACGAGCTCTGGACATTACTGACCGGTGGTGTGGGTGCCTCCAAGACATGGATCCCCGACAATGGACAGTATGGTCTGGCTCCCGGTGAACTCTCTTATGCCGATCCGAGCGGAACCGTGGAATGGAATAACTGGTCCCCCAACTGGGAACCGGCTGCCGGATTTACGATGGCTGCAGGAGATAATCCCATTTGGGAAAGCAGCATGACCTTCGACCTGATCAACGGGGCCAATGTGCAGGTGGACGACCGTTCTACCGGCGGGGTAGGTGAGAAGAATGGGTCTTTTATGCTGAATACCGATGCACATACCATCACCTTTACCGACGTAGATCTGTTACATACTGCCGGATGGAGCAAGATGACCAGCAACTGGAAAAAAGATCTGAAGATCCTGACGATGACGGAGAACCAATTGAGAATAGGGATCCTACGTCAAAAAGATACCTCCGGCGAAGATCCCTGGTGGATCATCTGGAACTTTGTGAACAAGGACTATGCCGACAATTACGAAGCACCGGCACAAGAGGTGTACCCCACTCTGCCCGACGACTGGAGAGACTATGTAGAGCCCAAAACCAACCTGGTGACCACCTACAAGCTCTCCGACGAAACACCCTTCGACTGGTGCAACCTTGACGGTTCTCAGAAGGGGATTGCAAACATCTCTGCCCGCAGCGGCGTGGAGGAGGTGACGCTGGTGCTCAATAGCGGCACAGGCGATTATACCCTTACAGATATTGCCGGTGTGGAATATAAAGGGAAGTACAGCCTGAGCGATGAGGGTATTTACACCTTTAGTGAAGCTCTTCCCGAGATCCAGCTCTCAACAGATGGAAGAGCGCTTTTAAAAAGCAACGCCGACCGCTCATTGCGCATCATGTCATATGAGACCAGCGATTTTACCGGCGGACTGACCGATCTCTGGTTGGCGAGCAAGGAGTTCGATGACCAGGGAAACCTCTATCAGTACATGGGATATCATTTCATCGCACAGACTGCCGGTGCAGTTAAGTCCTACAAGGCAACCATGAGTTTCTTCGATGTCAACTGGAGCTTCACCGAATCGGACCCACTCTTTATTTCCGGCGATGGTGATTACAGCTTCGTGATCAACGGAGCAAGCGATGCACCCTATGGTATCTATCTGGATATCCAGAAAATATTGAAAGAGAATCCCAACATGGATGTAGCCGTCAAGGATATCAAGGTCGATGGCAACTCCATTTCATTTGATGATGCGGCCATAGACCGTGTCGTAGGTGATGATGCAAACACCGCAAGGCGCTATATCCTCAATCCCTGGGGAGCGACTGTCGATGATACGCCGAAGTATCTGTTTACATCAAGCATTGAAGTTACTGTCACGATCAAGATGGACAATGGTACTCCTTTTATTTCCGATGATACGGAGTAAGAACGGCTGTTAAGATGATAATAAAAAAAAAGACAAGAATATGAAGCTTAAATATCTATCAGGAATTTTAATGTTGGTAGCCGGTCTGTTCACCACATCATGTGATGTGGAAGAGGATTATACCGTCAGAACCGGAGAGATCATTTCCGAGATCACCACAGGAACTGCCAGTGTGACCGCAGTCGCTGCGGAGGTGACCGGTACCGTAAAAGATCTTTCACTGGTTTCATCCGCTTCTTACGAAGTGGGGGCCTACTATGGAACCGAAGCTGATCCCATCACTGCAGGCAGCAAGAAAAGCGGCAGTGTAGATGAAAATGGAAATGTGGTTACTGCGATCACAGGACTTTCAACAGGGACAACCTATTATTATGCCACCTATGTGACGCTGCAGGACAAAGTAACCAAATTTGGCGACATCAAATCGTTCGTGGCGACCAATGCGATTGTAACGACAAATGATGCTGCAGAGATTACAAGCAGCAAAGCTACCTTCACGGCCGATATCAGTGGCACCGATGGTCTCGGTTCGTTTGAAACGGGTGTGAAACTCTCATTGTCTGCCGACGATATCACCTCCGGTATCACCCGTGAGTTGACTGAGGTGGGGGGCCTTTTGCCGGGAACCACTTATTATTATGCCGCATTTGCCAGAATCGGGGATGGGTTTGTCTATGGTGAAACCAAGTCAGTGACTACACCCACGCAGCAGATGGAGTATGTGGATCTGGGACTGAGTGTCATGTGGGCCAAAAATAATATTGGTGCCGACAGTGAATCAGAAGCCGGTACCCTGTTCGGTTATGGGGACCAGACTGCCATGATGACCTCAACCAAGTTGGAAGACTATCTCAACACTGATATTGCAGGGAGTAATGACGATCTCATTTTCAATCTTGATCTGGATGGCGATTCACCCATGAAAAGCCTCACACCTACCCATGCCCAGATTACGGAGCTGGTGAATAATACCACCCAGCAATGGACCACCGTCAACGGTGTGGAGGGTGTCCGGTTTACGGCACTGAACGGCAATAGCATTTTCCTTCCGGTAACTGGTTATCGGCAAGGTGAAACAACCGTTGCCGATGGCGCAGGCTATTACTGGAGTGGCAATGTGAGCACTGTGCACAGTGACTATGCCAATACCCTTACATTCAGTGATGCATCTGCCAAGGCAGGCTTTTCTAAGCGCAGTCTCGGTCTGGCGCTCCGTTCTGTGCGTGCCTATGCAGAGGTGACTCCTGAATCGGGTAACCTTGTCTTCGGCGACCTGGAGAATAATGGGCGACTGCGCATCGAGATATATAACGAATTTGGTGAAACCGCAGCCGCTCCGCCCATCGATCCTGCGTCCATCAAGTTCGCGAAGAACATGGTTGTTTCGTTCACCCTTAGCGGCATCACCGACAATCTGAAGAGTGATGCGGCAGGCTCCTACGTGGCGGGGCTCGAGTACTCCGACCCGAGCTGGGGCGTGAGCTACTGGTCCGATCTTAACATGGGTAAATATGAAGCGATGGTCACCGGCGACGGCACCTACACCGTATGGATGGAAGTGACATCACAGGCCAATGGTGCCATCGTATTCTGTGTGGATATCGCCGGTCTGTGGAATGATATCGCCGACTGGTCGAAGGTGGGTGTTGCAGTCAACTCCATCAAACTCGATGCCGATGTGGAGCAGGCCGTGAATCAATCCATTGTAAGCTTTGGCAACAAGGATGGAAACGACGTCGATGGCCGTATTGAGATTTACAATGAGTACAGCAGCTCCGGTGCTACCTCTCCCGGTGCCTACAATGAAAGTCTGAAGTTTAACGGCATGATGCTGGTTGACTTTACCATTAGTGGGATTGATGGAAATATTGTGGAGGGTGCATCGGCCAATTATCGGACCGAGTTGAGCTATGCCGACGCCGACTGGGATCCCGGTTATTGGGGTGGAGCCACCTATGGCGGTACCACCGTCACCGGCGATGGTACCTATCAGGTTTATACTTACCTCAATGGGGACTGCGAAGGTGCCATCGTATGGGCAATCGAGCTTTACGACCTCTGGGTGCAGCTGGTTGACCCCACCAAGGTGAGTGTAACCATCAACAAGGTGATTACTCCCGGCAAGTATTGATTTCTAAAACCAGTGACAATTCAGTATGATCGTATGAAAAATCTTATAGTGAAAATGAGTGTTTCCCTGCTACTGGCACTTTTTGTTTTCATGGTAGCCTGTTCCGGTGAAGATGAGCCGGTCACACCGGAAATCATACCGGCCAAATCGGAAATGATTTTTTCAAAAACGGGTGGAAGCGAGATACTGTCTGTCAAATCGAATGTAGCATTAGAGGTTAAAAGCAATGAGGAGAGCTGGTGCCGTGTGGCACCAGCATCCTCTTCTTCTGATGCCGTATACAGATACAACGTGACGGTCGATGCCAATCCCGATACCAGCGACCGTTCCACAACGCTGACTGTGAAAGGGGGTAACGTCAACCAAACGGTAGCTATCATTCAAACCGCTGCTGATGGTTTGGTGGTTACGCCAACAGCATTCACCGATATTAGCAGTGAAAGCACCCGGATTGAAGTCGATATGACAACAAATGGAGTGGTGACCATTACCTGCAATGATGACTGGATCACCGAAGAAACCGCTCGCACTGCCATGATGGAGCAGACCAGGACTTTTATCGTGTCAGCCAATTATGGCGATCGGCGCACCGGAACAATCACCTTCACATTAGGTGACCTTACGGAAACCGTCACCGTTACCCAGCTGGCAGGCAGCATGCCAAATGAAGGGATGGAAAGTGATGCCCTTGTATTGGCGGCCAAAATGTATGCAGGCTGGAATATTGGGAATACGCTCGAAGCCATCGGTGGGGAGACAGCCTGGGGGAACCCCAGGATTAACGAAGCATATATTCAGCAAATCAAACAGCTTGGTTTCAATGCCATCCGCATTCCCTGTTCGTGGGATCAGTACATCGAAGACAGAGAGACCCATCAAATTAGTGAGAGCTGGCTGAATCGTGTCAATGAGGTGGTGGGCTACTGTGTGGCCAACGACATGTATGCCATCGTCAACATCCATTGGGATGGGGGATGGCTGGAAAATAACTGTACGCCCGACAAGCAGGAGGAGAACAACCGAAAACAGCATGCCTTGTGGACGCAGATCGCCAACAGACTGAATCATTACGACGAGCACCTGCTCTTTGCCGGTACCAACGAACCGAATGTGAGGCTTACAGATGAAGATAAAGTATTAGGTTTGAAGGAAACCGAGAAGATGGCAGTGTTGAAAAGCTACCTTCAGACATTCGTCGATGCGGTGCGGGCCACCGGTGAAAACAATGCTGTCCGCAACCTGATTGTACAAGGACCCAATACCGATATCGAGGCGACCCACATGTTGTTTGGTGGTATGCCCATCGATGTGGTTCCCAACCGGTTGATGGCAGAGATCCATTACTACAATCCATGGCCATTCTGCGGTATGGACAAGGATGAAACCTGGGGCAGGATGGCCTACTACTGGGGTCCCTTTGTGGTGAGCGGATCTGATCGGAACGCTACCTCGGGTGATGAGACTGAAATGAAGTCACTGTTCGGCAAGATGAAGACCATGTTCGTGGATAAAGGGATCCCGGTGATCCTGGGTGAGTATGGGGCCATCACCATTCGCACCGGTCTGGGAGTAAACCAGGAGGCACACGACAAGTCACGCAACCTATACGACGAAACAGTGACCCGCGAAGCCAAGAATCACGGGTTGGTGCCTTTCTACTGGGAAACGGGCAGGGTGGTCAACCGCCAAACGGGTGAAATCAAAGACCATTATGCCATGGATGGCATCCTGAAAGGGGCCGCAGCGGGAAAATATCCCTATTGAGGCAGGAGCGCGACAGCTTAACCACCAAAGAATCAAAATAAAACTATGCTGAAATTCCGTTTCTTCAAAACAGCCCTATGGCTGGCGGCCATGGTGACAATAGCTGGTCTGCTACAGGCACAGGAGGGGTACAGGAACCCGATCATCAGGGGTTTCAATCCCGATCCCAGCGTGTGCCGGGTGAATGACGACTATTACCTGGTGACCTCCTCTTTCGAGTATTTCCCCGGTCTACCCATCTACCACAGCAAGGACCTTGTCAACTGGCAGCAAATAGGTCACTGCCTTACCCGTGATTCCCAACTACCATTGCAACAGGCACCGGCCTCTGCCGGCCTCTACGCCCCTTCGCTGCGTTACCACGATGGATTGTTCTATGTGATCTGCACCAACGTGTCGGGTGGAGGGAACTTCTATTGTACAGCCACAGATCCTGCCGGTCCCTGGAGCGATCCCATATGGGTGGATATCAACAGCATCGACCCTGATATCTTTTGGGACGACGACGGCAGAACCTATTTTGTGACGCAGGGAAATGAAGGCATCCGTGTCACCGAAATCGATATCCTGACTGGTAATACGACTGCTCCCGAACGACTTGTATGGGGAGGCATCGGTGGTCGCTTCCCGGAGGCTCCGCATATCTACAAGAAAGATGGTTATTATTATCTGATGCTGGGAGAGGGAGGAACCGAATACATGCATAGTGTCACCATCGGCAGGAGCAAGAATCTGTATGGACCGTATGAATCCTGTCCGCTCAATCCGATACTGACCCATGCCAATCGGTTGGGTCAGACAAATCTGATTCAGGGTGTGGGTCATGGCGATCTGGTGCAGGCACAGGACGGCTCCTGGTGGATGGTGTTCCTGGGTTTTCGCGTCACACACCAGTTTGCCTATTACCATGTACTGGGAAGGGAGACCTTTCTGGCACCGGTAGACTGGCCCACAGGGGGGTGGCCGCAGGTGAATGGCAATGGAACGGTCTCATTGGAGATGAAGGTACCCACACTGCCGCTTCAGCCTTTTGAAGCAGCACCTGTACGTACCACATTCAATGAAGGACAACTGCCCTTAGAGTGGCAATATCTGCGCAATCCCATCAGAGAGAATTATTCCCTCACCGAGAAGAAGGGTTCCTTACGGATCACCCCATCACCCTATACGCTGAACGACGCCGATGCTGTTTCCATGGTTTGCCGGAGACAGACAGAGCATAATTTCAGTGCTGCTACAGAGCTTGAGTTCAATGCGCTCAAAACGCATGAAGAAGCCGGCATGACCTTGATCCAAAACAACACCCATCACTACGACTTGCTGTTCACGAAGTCAGGTGATCGGCGGATCGTGCAGTTGCGTGTCCGGGTGGGATCACTCTCATATATCGCTGCCGAAAAAGAAGTGGAGGGGAATAGGGTATTACTCAAAATAGAGGGGACTCCGGATCATTATTCGTTCTATCTTGCTGATCCGAAAAATCAAGAATATATTGAATTGGGGAAACAGGATACTCGTTATCTCAGTACCGAGGTTGCAGGAGGATTCACCGGAGTAATGATTGGATTGTATGCTTCCTCCAATGGAGAACTGAGCAGTGCCAAAGCTTTCTTCGACTGGTTTGATTATGAGTCTGGGGAGAGATGAAGAGTATCAATCATTTATAATCTTTTTTTGTGCATCGCCATTTCAGGACAAGTGAAAAAAACTCCAAAAAGAGAGACTGCCTTAATAGTTGAGGCAGTCTCTTTGTTTGTTGGGCATGGTATTAAGCTGGCTCGATGCAAATTTAGGTTCTACAAGAAGTCAGCAGAGGACATAGTATTCCGGAGCAGGAAAAACACGGAAGAAGGTCTGAATCTTTCAATTTAAGGCGCAACAGCAAGCAATAACTTGCCAGTACGATCTGTAGTGTGTAACAGCAATATCAAGCAAGCCAAAAAAGTGAACCTGTTCCAATAATATCGGAGGCTGCTTCTATATTCTAACCTTATTCTATCCTTATATCCACTCCCATAATTATTAGAGGGGATATAAGGGTGCAATAAGGGTGCAATAAGGCTAGAGCTTCCCAGAACCCATGAAAGTCCCTGTCTCGTCTATACAAAAAGGCCATCTCATGTAGTACGATGAGACGGCCTCTTTTATTAGTTGGTCTTGTCGGATCACTGTATGATCCAACGGCCTTTAGGGAATCATGATGATGGTTTTCAGGTTGCCCTGCTTGAGCAGCTCAGCAGTGAACTCCTGTACATCTTTCGGTGTCATGGCGTTGACGGCATCAATGTAACCTGTGTGCATGTCTTCCCCGTAGAAGTAGAGCTGATCCAGGATGTTTGTCCAGTAACGGTTCTCTTTCAGGTTTTCGTTGAAGCTCTTGTTCATGTACTCCTTCACCTTGATGAAATCCGATTCACGGGGACCATTGGTTGCAATCTCTTCCAGTTCCTTCAGAATGATGGCGTTCAGGTGATCTTTCTTTTCGGGGTCGGTATCGAACATGATCTGGAGCACGGTCTGTCCCTCCGGATAACGGGAAATGGCTCCCGCTGAGGAGACACCATAGGTTCCACCCTCTTCTTCCCGAACCTTTTCGGTATAAACGATGTCGAGGATCTGATCGAACATGCTCATCAGGATCTGGTTCTTCATGTTACGCTCCATGTTGCCGGTAACAGCATTGAAGACAGAAGCCTTAGGGTTCTGCATCTCCCGATTGAAAACATTCACCGATTTACCCTCGTTGAATGACATTGGTACCTTGATAAACTCACCCTTCACTTCTTCACCCGGCAGAGAGGCCAGGTACTGTTCCACGACGGGACGAACTTTTTCGGCATCTACATTGCCAACAAAGGTGAAGGTGAAGCTACCCGGATTGCGGAACTGCTGTTTATACATTTCCATGATACGGTCGTAATCAACCTTGGCGAGATCAGATAACTTGATTCTGTTTGTCATCGGGTTGTTGCCATAGATGGCATGGTTGATGCTGTCACTGAAGGCCACCATCGGTTCTGCCTCCTGGTTTTTGAGCTGTGTCTCCATCCGCTGAATGAAAGACTTGAAGGCGTCAGCGTCTTTACGCGGTGCAGTGAAGTAGAGGTAAACCAACTGCAGCATGGTTTCGAAATCCTTGATGGATGAAGATCCGTTGAAGTCCTGTGTGGTAAGGCTGATGCTGGGGCGCACAGTCGCTGTTTTACCTGCCAGCACCTTCGGCAGATCGGTGGCACTGAAATTACCCACACCGCCAAGGTTCATCACGGAGCCCATGATACGGCTGTTGATGGGGTCCTGTACCGCATATTGGGAGTATCCCCCCGTGCTGGTAGCAGTCATCAATATTTCATCATCCTTGAAGTCGGTGTTCTTCAGGATCACTTTTATACCGTTCTGCAGGGTCCAGATGGTGGCATCCATCGCTTCGTTTTGTTCCTCTTTCACGATCTTACCGGGTGTGGGAGGTGTGGCAATCAACGGTTCATCAATCACCTGTTCCGCGTATGCTTCAATCTCTTCTGCTTTCACGCTGCTAACCACCGCGAGCAATTCTTCTTCAGAGGGGTATGACAGTCCCTCCTTCTCCGGACCCGTGACGGCAATCACGATGTTTTCATCGCTGATCAGCTGCTGCAGGGTCATGTTGATTGCTTCCACAGGGATGTTGGGGACGAGTGCCTGCATGAACTGGTATTCGAATTCGATGCCCGGTATTGGCTCCCCATCAGTGAATGCGCGCACGTACTCTTGAGAGTAGGAGGAGTTTCGTTGTTTGTCGCGGTTGTTATAGCTGTTTTCGATGCTTTTGAGGATGTTGGTGCGAGCCACTTCATATTCAGAAGCAGTGAAGCCAAATTTCTTCACCCTTTCAGTCTCGCGTATCATCGCTGCCAGCGCGTCGTCAATCTTATCCTCCGCACTCTGAGCCACAACCGTCCAGGCGTCCTTCGTCTTGGCTACGAAATAGTCATCGTCGTAGGCATAGGCCGTTGTGAAGGGTGCATCAGGCTTCTGCGTGATCTCCTCGAAACGCTGGTTCATCATGGAGGATGCAGCATTCAGAAGATAGGTGGTAATGTAGCCCATTTGTGTGTTCTTCAGCTCTTCGGGCAGCGGGTCATGCTTGTAGAAAAGCATTAGCTGTGTGCTCCTTGCTTCCTTGTCGGTTGCAAAAGCTACCAGAGGTTCCTTGTTGTCGGGAACCGGGTAGTAGACCCTTTCCGCTCTCTCTTCCTCCAACTTGATGGGAGAAAAGAGTGCCTTTACTTTCTGCTCCATCTCATCCAGATCAAAATCACCCACGACAATGATCCCCTGAAGATCGGGACGATACCACTTGTGATAGTAAGCGCGGATCTCTTCCGGCTTGAAGTTGTTGATCACGTCGATGCTGCCGATAGGCATTCGGTTGGCATACTTGCTGTCGGGATACATTTTTGGCAACAACTGATCCCACAACCGTTGCTGTGCACCCCCACGGGTGCGCCACTCTTCGCGGATCACTCCCCGTTCATTTTCCAGCTCTTCCTCTTCCAGCGCGATGGCACTCGACCAGTCGTGAAGCACCAAAAGGGCTGAGTCCACCAGGTTCTGGTTGTTGGTAGGGATGTCGGAGATGTAGTAAACCGTTTCATCGAACGAGGTGTAGGCGTTGATGTTGGTTCCGAACTTGATGCCGTTGTCCTGCAAGTAGTTGAGCATCGCCTTGCCGGGGAAGTTCTTGGTGCCGTTGAAGGCCATGTGTTCCAGGAAGTGTGCCAGACCTGCCTGGCTGTCTTCCTCCTGCATGGAGCCCACTTTCTGTGCGATGTAGAAATCGGCTCTGTTTTCCGGTTGCCCGTTATGCCGGATGTAATAGGTCAGCCCATTCTCCAGCTTTCCTGTTCTCACCTCCGGATCCACAGGAAGGGGAGGATTCTGTTGTGCCGTGGCCGCAAACGTTGCGACAAGCAGCAGCAAGGTAAAAATTCTTCTCATGTTACTTTTTTTTTAAAAAATTGATTCTTGTTGAATAGGTGATACACTCATTGTTTGTAGTGAGTTTATTCGCTAAATACGATCTAACACAATTTTAATCAGTTCTTCGGTAGATCCCTTGTAGTTGGCATTCGATTCAAGTGCCACGCGGTTTGCGATGATGGCACAAACCGTCATCGCCTTGTGACCCATCATCTTGCCCAGGCCGGCGACTGCGGAGCTCTCCATCTCGTAGTTGGTGATGCAATGATCCCCGAAACGGAACGACTCAATCTTCGCATTCAGGTCCGGATCTGCCAACGGCAGACGTACATGCCTTCCTTGTGGACCGTAGAAACCAATTGCTGAGATGGTGACTCCACGGATCATGTCATGACCGATGCGTTCCACCAGCTCTTCGTCAGCACTTACCACATAGGGGGAGCAATGAAAGGGCGACCAGTTGACATGCTTCTGGAAAGCCTCCTCGAAATCCTCTTCCCGTATGGTGTGAGCGTTGGCATAATAGTGAATCAACCCGTCGAAACCGATTGACTTCTCCGAGATGACGTAGGATCCCACGGGACAGTGGGGCTGCATGCCTCCCGAAGTGCCCACGCGGACCATTGTGAGTTGTCGGAACTCCTCCTTCACCATGCGGGTGTTAAAGTCGACGTTGGCCAGCGCATCCAGTTCGGTAAGCACGATGTCGATGTTGTCGGTGCCAATGCCGTGCGAGAGTGCCGTGATTCTTTTGCCCTTGTAGGTCCCGGTGACGGTATGAAACTCACGGCTGGAGACGTCACATTCGATATGGTCAAAAAAACCGGCAGTCATGGTGACCCTACCGGGGTCTCCCATCATCACGATCTTGTCAGCCAGCTGATCGGGCCGGATGTGCAAATGAAAGGCACTGCCATCGGAGTTGATGATCAGCTCCGATTCGGGAATGATTCTCATAATAATTTCAGTATGTTAGGTTCAGTTAAAATAACGTTTATTTCTTGTTGTTGCCACCGCTTTGTGGTTTTGCAATGGAGTCACGCATGTCGGTATCAGCCTTGATGTTCTCCATCCGGTAATAATCCATGATGCCCAGGTTGCCACTGCGGAACGCCTCTGCCATTGCGATGGGCACCTCAGCCTCGGCCTCGATCACTTTGGCTCTGGCTTCCTGAGCCTTGGCCTTCATCTCCTGCTCAAGGGCGATGGCCATGGCCCGGCGTTCTTCGGCACGTGCTTGTGCGATGTTCTTGTCGGCCTGTGCCTGATCCATCTGCAGTACCGCACCGATGTTCTTGCCGATGTCGATGTCGGCGATGTCAATGGAGAGGATCTCAAATGCAGTACCGGCATCTAGCCCTTTTTTGAGAACCAGTTTGGAGATGGAGTCAGGATTCTCCAATACCGACTTGTGGGAGACAGCCGAGCCGATGGAGGAGACGATTCCCTCACCCACGCGGGCCAGGATGGTCTCTTCGCCGGCGCCACCTACCAACTGCTTGATGTTGGCACGAACTGTTACGCGTGCCTTGGCGATCAACTGAATGCCGTCAATGGCCACGGCGGTCACTGGCGGAGTGTCAATCACCTTCGGGTTCACCGACATCTGTACAGCTGTCAGTACATCGCGCCCGGCCAGGTCGATGGCGGTAGCCATCTGGAAGGAAAGGTCGATGTTGGCCTTTGATGCTGAAACCAGTGCATGAACCACCTTTTCCACATCACCACCAGCCAGGTAGTGAGCTTCCAGGTTGTCACGGGTGACATCTCTCAGGCCTGCCTTGTGGGCCTCTATCATCGCATAAACGATGGTGTGGGGTGGTACCCGTCGCAGCCGCATCAGGAAGAGCTGGACCAGTGAGATGCGCACGCCTGCCGACAAGGCATTGATCCACAGGAAGAATGGGACGTAATGGAAGAAAATCATCAAGAAGATGACGATGACGGCAATTGTAATGATTAAGGGAAATGATAAAGCCATAATGTTATGTTTAGAGTGAATATTTTCTTTTTTTTATGTTGATATGCAGCACCAATATGGGGTTTTGTTTCTGTGAAGAGATTAAACCCTTTCAGTTTCTGTTTTTCTTACAACCTGTATCTGGTAAGTATCGATTCTTATCACTTCAATCTTTTCGTCTTCATCGATAAACTCACCGTTGTACGATTTACCTTCCACTATCAATTCGTTCACCATCACTTTTCCGGTTGGATTGAGCCTTGAAAGAGCAATACCGGTATCACCGACGATTATTTTCGCGAGGTCTGAATTATCCACCTTACTCTCGATATTGGTCTCGAGCGAGATTCTGCGCAATGATTTTGATTTCAGCAGCAAGAAAAATGAGGCTCCCATCGCTATGGCTGATGTGGCCAGGGTTATGTTGCCGGCTGTGCTGCCGATGAAGAGGTAGGAATAGACAATCCCTCCGATCAGGAAGATGGCACCGGCAATTCCGGCAACAGAGATCCCCGGCAACAGAAATATCTCTGCAAGCATAAATAGGATGCCCACCAGGATCAGGGCAACTACTATCATTAGTTCGAACGTCATATCCAATCTGTTTATCTGGTTAGATTTCTGATTTCTTCGTTGCGGGCTCCATTTTTCAATCTCTCAATTTGTCGGTACAGGATTTCACTTTCTTCTTCAAGTTCAAGCATTGATGTGATGAGTGAACTGTCAGCTCCCCCCCCTTTTGCAATAAACTCTCTTTTTTCCTTCAATTCATTTGTTAACACTTCCAACTGTTTGGTGAGTCCAATCGCCTGTGAGTAAAGAGAACGCGCATTACTGAAGGTGAAATCATCCAATCGGTGGTACACTTTTTCATCGTTGATGATGAACTCAAATTCAACCGTATTTTCCTCTTCCCTGTTGTCACTCAATTGCGCTGCTTCACGGAACGTGCCATATTCAACTCCCTCTCGCCAGCTGTCGGCAATGGATGTGATACGTGCCCTGCGATAGATGTATGCCTCATCGTCACTTTCCAGCAGTGTTATCTGAGGATTGGGAAGAAAGGTGTATACACAGACTAAACCATCCGGTTGAAAACGGTCGCTTGCAAACCAGCCCACTCCTTTCTCTTCATCGATGACCATCATGTAGTCGTTGAAGGGTGAGTTAAAGGGCATGTTCAGCTGGTTGGGAGTGAGGTATGAATCTGAAGCCAGGTTGTATCGTGTTACATACAGGTCATAGCCACCCAGCGACTGGTGACCGGTAGATGCAAAGTAGATAGTGAGGCCGTCACTCATCACATAGGGGTAGGCTTGATTGCCCTTCCCGTTGATTGTTTCCGGGAGTTTTTGTTCATTGCCGAAGCGATTCAGCAGCTTGTCCATGGTGAAGAGGTCTTGACCGGATAGACTGTTCTCCTGCGAGTAATAGACCTTGTCACCTCGTTCGTTCAAAAAGAGCGTTTCGTTCCCTTCAGGGAACTCCCTGAAGAAGGTGTGAATCGGTTCGAGGGAACCGGATGAGCGGGAGAGATTGTATGCCGAAAGGAATTCGCTTTTGGGGAGGACCAGACTGTCGATGATTTGTACATCTTCAGAACGAAGGACTCTTCGTCTCAGTTGGGCCGCTTCTTCCCTGAATTGATCCAACTTCGCCAATGCATCTTTGTTGCGACGATTTGTTTTCTGGTATTTCTCAAAAACAGTTTCGGCTTCCTCGAAGCGATACTGTTTGCTGTAAAGCTCTCCCAGGTAGAGTGACGCCTCCGGTATTCTCTTCTCATCAGAGAACAGGAGATAACTTTCTGCCTCGACAATTTTTCCCGTTTTCAACAGACTCACTCCGAGCCATTGATTCAGCGCAGGATTCAACGAATCGTCAGCATAGGCTTTTTGGAAAATCGGTAGGGCATCGGCATATCGACCTTCCAGGTACCAGTTCCTGGCATCTTCGAGTGTCTGCCCCTTGAGGGTAAACAGTGCAGTGCTGATCAGTAGAGTGGATATGAGATGTTTGAGATTCATTTCTGGTTGTTTCTACATTCAAAGATAAGTAAAATAGAAATACCAACGTTATATCGGGTTACTTTCCTTGCGAATTGTCTTCAGTGGAGGCATATAGATCGGGAAGGGGAGGAGGTGTCGCCTTGATCTTCTGGTTGAAGATCGCAAAATCCCAGTGGTATATTTTGGCCAATAGCAGGATCACCACTACTGCAAAGATCCCCATCCAGATTAGTTCCCCAACGGGATTGATCTCCTTAACCCTGAAGAGGGCGTCGGTCTGGAAGACCGATGAGCTATGGGTGGTGAACAGAGCTATAAAGGCATTGTTCATGAAATGAATGCCGATGGCCAGCTCGATGCCGTCGTCCAAAATGGATACCGCTCCGAGAATCACCCCCATCAGTATGTAACTGGGGATGGAGATCCAGAAACCGAATTCTTTTACCTCGGGGTTGACGGCATGCATCAGTCCGAAAGCCAGTGAGATAATGATGAGGGTCGCCCATCGGTTACGGGTGGCTGCAGCCAGACCCTGGGAGAGATAGCCCCTGAAGAAGAGTTCTTCGAAAGTGGTTTGAAAAGGTAGTATCGATAGTGTGATCAGTAACAATATCAGGAAGCGCCCAAAATGAAATTGAAACTGGTAGTTCTCCGGCGAGACAATCAGTCCGTAGATCAGGGTGAGGCTCATCAATGCGCCCCAAACCAGCATTCCCATCCCGATACGTCCTTTACGCAGGCGGTTTCTCCCGTTGATGGTTTCAGTGATGGTTCGTTTATGGAATGGACGGACCAACCACTTAAATGCAAAAAACATAGGCAAAAAGGTAAGCAACAAAAGGAAGAAACCTGTGTTGCCGGAGATGCCATAGCTGCTCAGGTCGGTGATATTCGCGGAGACAACGTCCGGTATTCCATTTTTGATTGTATGTACAATTATCGTGACGACCAGTGGCAGTGATCCAATGGTGGAGGCTCCCAGAAAAAGAATCAGTGTCATCGCCAGGTATTTCCAGAAGCTGTTTTGTCTGTCGAGTGCCCGTTCTAAATGTTTCATGCTGTTTGTTATTTTATGATGTCTGTTCGGTTGTTTCCTCCTCCTCTTCCCAGGCCAGAATATCTCCCGGCTGACAGTTCAATTCCCTGCAGATTGCTTCCAGCGTGCTGAATCGGATGGCTTTGGCTTTGCCGGTCTTCAGGATGGAGAGGTTCGCCGGAGTGATCCCTACCCGTTCGGAGAGTTCATTCAAGGAGATTTTTTTCTTAGCCATCTCCACGTCGAGGTTTACGATGATCGGCATATGCTCAATTTATTTAGATGGTGAGATCCTGTCCCTCCTTTTGGATTTGCTGTTTTCCATTGTTGCATCTCTAAACAAAGAATAGTGCTGCAAATGTAGGAATAAATATTTATATAACAATAAAAAAACATTGAAGAACAATAAATTAATATCTTATTACAGATTAAACTGCCAATTGCACTCTTTTGTTTTTCGTTGCTGAAACAGTTTTATGGATGAGGAATTATTTTCATACTTTTTGTATCTTTGTCACCTAAAACTTCATCAACAGAACAGACCTGCTCACGCAATGTCTCAACACAATCAAACCCTATGCACGAAAAAATTGTAATTCTCGATTTCGGCTCCCAGACCACCCAGCTGATCGGCCGCCGCGTCCGGGAACTGAACACCTATTGTGAGATTGTTCCCTACAACAAGTTTCCCTACGGCGATGCGTCGGTGAAAGGGGTGATTCTTTCTGGTAGCCCTTTTTCGGTGAACGATGAGCATGCGTTCAAAACAGATTTACAAGCCATCAGAGGGAGTTACCCCGTGCTGGGAATCTGTTACGGGGCTCAGTTGATGGCTTCCGTTTCAGGAGGAGAGGTGGGCAATCACGGATCCAGGGAATATGGCCGTGCGCACTTGCAGGTTAGCGAGAACAAAGATCCGCTTTTAGGAGACATAGCACAAAAGAGTCAGGTGTGGATGTCACACGGTGACACCATCGTTAGGATCCCCGATCACTTCAAGGTGATTGCCTCCACTGAGGATGTGGCATTGGCAGCCTACCGGATTGAGGGAGAGGAGACCTGGGGGGTGCAGTTTCATCCCGAAGTATACCACACGGAGCAGGGCACGAAGATCCTGGACAATTTCCTCTCCATCTGCGGGATGAAGAAAGACTGGACGCCAGCCTCCTTCATTGAGTCCACTGTAAAGGAATTACGTGAGCAGCTGGGCGACGACAAGGTGATCCTGGCGCTCTCGGGAGGAGTAGACTCTTCGGTGACTGCCGTACTGCTCAACAAAGCCATCGGCCGTAATCTCACCTGCATCTTTGTAGACCATGGGTTGCTGCGCAAGAACGAATTTGAGACGGTGTTGGAAAATTATGAGCACTTAGGGCTGAACGTGATAGGCGTAGATGCCAAACAGCATTTCTATAAGGAGTTGTCGGGGGTGACCGATCCGGAACAGAAACGTAAAATCATCGGCAAGGGTTTTATTGATACTTTCGATCGTGAAGCGCACAAACTGCAGGATATCAAATGGCTGGCACAGGGTACTATTTACCCTGATATCATTGAGTCACTCTCCATCACGGGTGTTACAATTAAAAGCCACCACAACGTGGGAGGGCTGCCCGAGAAGATGAACCTGAAGCTGTGTGAACCACTGAAACTTCTTTTCAAGGATGAGGTGAGGCGCATCGGCCTTGAACTGGGCATGCAGCCCCACCTGATCCAGCGTCACCCTTTCCCCGGTCCGGGGCTTGGTATCCGAATTCTGGGTGATATCACACCGGAGAAGGTGCGCATGGCACAGGAGGCAGATGATATCTTCATCTCCAACCTGCGTGCAGCCGGTCTTTATGAACAGGTGTGGCAGGCGGGAGCGATTCTGTTGCCGGTACAATCGGTGGGAGTGATGGGTGATGAACGCACCTATGAAAATACTATCGCATTGCGGGCTGTCACCTCGACCGATGCGATGACGGCCGATTGGGCTCATTTGCCCTATCCTTTTCTGGCCAAGGTGTCGAACGAGATCATCAATCGTGTGAAAGGGGTTAACCGTGTGGTCTACGACATATCCTCCAAGCCACCGGCTACAATCGAGTGGGAGTGAACCATCCTTATATAACAGTTCGTTAGGATTCTTCCTGACTCATCTTATTATCAGCTGTGTGATCTTGATCAGGCAGCTGTTTTTTTTCGCTTTTGTTGAGTTCAGGGTAAGCTATACGGGAATGATAAATGGTCTGCAACTTCTCAACAAATACATCTTTCACCGTTTGGATGTCCCGGAAGGTGATGGGAGCCAACTTGAAATAACCTTCATAGAGTTGAGCGTCGATGATCTTGTCTACCAATGTCCGGATCGATTCCTCTGTATATTCCGGAAGGCTACGGGAGGAGGCCTCCACTGCGTCTGCCATCATCATGATTGCTTCTTCACGGGTGAATGGATTGGGACCCGGGTAACGGAAATCGGACTCATTGACCTCTTTGCCCGGGTTGGCATTCTTCCATGAAATATAGAAGAATTTTGGCATGCTTGTGCCATGGTGTGTTTCGATGAAGTCGATGATCTGTTTATGGATGTTATTTTTTTGTGCGATCTTCACCCCATCCTTAACGTGATTGATAATGATGCGTGCGCTCTCTTCAAAAGGAAGTCCTGCGTGTGGATTCATACCCGGTGTTTGGTTCTCGGTGAAGAATGCAGGATTCACCATCTTCCCGATATCATGGTAAAGCGCACCTGTACGGATAAGCGAAGCGTTGGCTCCCAGTTTTGAAGCCGCAGCCATCGCGAGGTTGGATACCTGCATCGAGTGTTGAAAAGTGCCCGGAGCCTTTTCCGAGAGCTCTTTCAGAAGTGGTTTGTTGATGTTGGAAAGCTCCACCAATGAAACGCCGGAGATAAATCCAAACGACTGTTCTACCAGGTATACAAGGGTGTATGAGAACATGATAAAGATGAAGTTGATCAGGAAGTAAATCAGCATCACCCAGTTTGTTTCTTTGATGCTCCCCTCCTGGTATAACGTCAGACCCACATATACCAATACGTAAGTTAGCAGGATGAAAAAAGAGCTTCTGATAAGTTGTGATCGTTCCGACAACTCTTTGAGCATAAAGATGGAAACCATCGCTACCGACATCTGAATTACGATAAACTCAAAGGGGTAGGGAACCATCAACGAGCTGAGAATTACGGTGATCAGACTTGTGAAGAGTGCGGTACGTGAGTCGATGAAGGTGCGGATCAGGATGGTCACGATTGCGTATGGGATAATGAATACGCTGAAGAGCTCAAAACGTACCGTCACGGCTGTGAGTAACAGAAAAATCACAATCAGCAATACCATGAAGACCACATGCTTGCGGTTGCGATATTCGTTGGGTCGAAAAAAGAGAAGGTACATGTAAAATGATCCGAACATCAGCAGGATCAGCATCAGTTGCCCTACAATTATTCCGCTGTTTTTGCCGGCACCACCGCTGCGTTCCTCGGTAACCCGCTTCAACGAGGAGAGGATGTTGTAGGTGTGGGCATCGACGATTTCTCCCTGGTCAATGATTCGCTGTCCCAGCTGCACCATTCCACGGCTGATGTCTATCTGTTGAATAAACTCTTTTTCTGCTTTTTCTGAAGTGGCGGCATCGAAGATGATGTTCTCCCTGATGTAGTCATTGATGTCAGCAGATCTCAATAGTTCGACATCCATCGACTCCGGTAAATCATCCAATACTTTTTCATAGGCGGATCGAATCGTGAAGAATGATTCAACGTTTCTTGAATCAGCCATGTTCCCTTCCTTGAGACGCAGGCCGCCTGTTACAGATGCAGCAATGCGGTCATAATCCTCGGAACGCATGATGCCTTCCTCGTATACCTCCTGCAACTTTTTACGAATGTAGAGTTTGTAGTCTGCCGATAACTCTGACATCCTTTCTTTCAGGTTCACGTCGGCATCGAAATCTGCCAAAGCATTTTTCTGCACCTCGTCATCGATTTCAAAATAGGGCTCGTAGTATTGCAGAAGGCTGTCCTGCTCAGCCTGCAGTTGTTCCGTTGTTTTGTATATCGGGAAATCGAATGGAGCCGTCAACAACCCGTATTGCCATGGTCTTCCTTCGTTGAAAGAGTACTTGAAGCTGCTCTGCCGGGGAAAGAGGTAAGTTACGAGCAGAACCGCAATGACAAAGACCAGTGGAACAAATACGCGGGTGCGGATCTTTATTTTTTTCTTCTTCGATTGGTTTGCGTGCATACCTCAGACAATTGGATAGAGTTCAATTCATTTAAACAAATTAGCCGATGAAAAGTTTTGTCAATAGGGCTCCTCCTGCCATTTCTGTGACGAAGAAATCCCCGGATCTCTTTTTTTCATCAGGTCAAATTATTCAATTACTTTTGCACCGGATAAAAATCGTTCTCATGCAGAGAAGATAGAAGGCAAAAAAAATAATTGATTAGCTATGGAGGAGCGTATCGAGCATTCTGAAATTGATCTGGTTTATATGTGGGTTGATGGCAATGATCCAGTCTGGATTGCAAAAAAACAACAGGTTACAGGTAACGTGAGTGATCAATCGGAAGAAAATAACAGGGGACGATACATCAACAATGATGAACTAAGGTATTCTCTTCGTTCAGCAGAGTTGTATGTTCCCTGGGTTAGGAAAATATTTATCGTGACCGATAACCAGTCCCCTGACTGGCTGGTGAGAGATCATCCAAAAATAGAGGTGGTGGATCATACGGAGATACTTCCCCCGGAGGCGCTTCCCTGTTTTAATTCCAGCGTCATCGAATATTTCATTCACAGGATACCAGGGTTGGGCGAACGCTTCTTGCTGGCGAATGATGATCTTTTCTTCGGCAAACCTCTCAAATCCTCTTTTTTCTTTGATTCCAATGGTTTACCCTATGTGCGATTGAAAAGGAAAGTGTTGGGCCGATGGCACTACGCGGTGAAAAAGTTATTTCGAAAACGATTGGGTCAGTACATTTCAAAGGTCCTTGAGGGTGCTGTCATGGTACATCAGCAATTTGGTAAGTTTTATTCGGGAATTCCACATCACAACATAGATGCATATCGAAGGGATGACTACCGCTATGCCGCGGAACAGGTCTTCGGTGACAAGGTAAAGGCGTCACTGGGAAGTCATGTTAGACAGTATGGTGATTTGCACCGTTCCGCATTCTCCTATTATATTCTGGCTACAGATAAGGCACACCTGAGATATGTAAATCGTCGAGAATCTCTGAGGCTGAATGTTCACAAGCAACATTTCATGAAACGATTGATGCGTTTCAATCCTTCCCTGTTCTGTCTGAACGACAGCCAACGTGTCTCGGATGCTGATCGTGAGGCTATAAAACCATTCCTGGAAATGCTCTTCCCTCAAAAATCATCGTTTGAAAAGACAAATGTAGAGTGATCGTTACAACTCAAAGTCTGATTTCTCCGGAAGAATGGTCTGAAATGCTTTGTTCAGTTGCTCCATCACCGCTTCGTAATTGCGGATATGACCGTTGTCGTTCAGGCAGATAAGCTTGTATTGTTGCTCCTCGATTGCCCTGATAGCCTGTTTCGATTTGAGAATCAGTGGAAACATCTTGGTGTCGCTGTAGGTGTTGTAGGGATTGAAGTTGGAACGGCAGATCTGCCAGGTGCGGAACAATTCAGGGGTATAATCACTTGTGTTCCGAAACCGGTTCACCGAAACGGCTGTCAGTTGCTCTCCGGCATAATCCCACACCTCTTCAAAGGTTGATTTAAGGAAGGGTTGTGCATTGTGCGGGGTGATGAGGGTGACAAACTTATCATAGGGCTGCAACAGACGGGTGAGTCTGCTTCTTTTCCCGTAGGATGGGTGAAACCATTTGTCGTGGTCGCGCGACAGTACCTCTCGTTTGTCGAATCGTTTGTTGATGAGCCGGATATTGTTTTTTAGTGTTTTCGACCAGAGGCCAATACCCGAATTGTGTCGAAATGCTGCAATATCGTTTGGCAAGCCATTGGTGAAGAAACGTTCCTGTGTAAGGTGGTTGATGATGAAAAAATCATCGTTAAAATAGACAAAGTGCTCGGAGAGATCAGGGATCCGATGAATGTAGCTCTCGATCAGTGTTGAGTTGAAGACCGGAAGGTATTGTGTGGGAATATAATCTGAATGATTAACCAGCTGCAGTTTGGGGTGGTCGGCGTTCAACCATTCCGGCTTTTGGCCACAAGTAACAAAATGTACTTTGCGTACCCATGGTGCGAATTTTTCTAACCCCCTGAACCAGTATCTCAGAAGGCCATGGTCCCGAAAACGGGCTTCTGTCATCTCATTCTTCAGGTTATCGATTTTACCGGAGTGTTTCGCAAAATCAGTTTTCCATGTTGGGTCATCCATGTCTACCCAAGTGACTACAAAATCAATTTCCATCTTATTTGCAATTAAGGTTTCCCGATCTCTATGCAATATTTTCTACTGCCCGGCGAAGCCTGCGAACTGTTTCATCTTTGCCAATCAGTTCCGTAATCAGGAACATGTGAGGGCCTTTTCCGGCACCTACCACCGCCAGACGGAAAGCGTTCATCACATTTCCGGTGTTGTAGTTGTTGCGCTGGATCCAATCCATCACGCTGGACTCCTGTGCATCAGCAGAGAAGTCATCCATCGCTTCGAGCATGGCTGCCAACTCATTCATCTGTGCAGGAGTCTCCTCTTTCCAACGTTTGCGCACCGTTTTCTCATCGTAGCTCACGGGTGCCTCGAAAAAATAGGATGACTGTTCCCACAATTCGTGTGCGAAGTGAACCCGCTCTTTCACGATACCTGCCACTTGTACAACCATCTCCTTCGGAGCGTCTATGCCCCGCTGATTCAATTCAGACATGAAGATCTCTGCCAACATGTTGTTGGGCATGTTGAGGATGTATTGGTGGTTAAACCATTTTGCTTTCTCCAGATCGAAGCGGGCACCGCTCTTGCTACACCGTTCAAATGAGAAGGCGTGTGTAAGCTCCTCGAGAGAGAATATTTCCTGTTCCGTGCCGGGGTTCCATCCGAGGAATGCAAGGAAGTTAATCACCGCTTCGGGTAAGTAGCCACTCTCGCGAAATCCGGAGGAGCGATCGCCGCTCTGGGGGTCTTGCCACTCCAGCGGAAATACGGGGAACCCGAGGCGATCACCGTCGCGTTTACTCAGTTTTCCATTGCCCTCCGGTTTAAGCAACAGAGGCAGGTGTGCGAATTGGGGCATGCTTTTTTCCCAACCGAGACTCCGGTAAAGCCATACGTGCAGAGGCGCGGATGGAAGCCATTCCTCACCGCGAATCACATGGGTGATTTTCATCAGGTGGTCGTCAACCACGTTGGCCAGGTGGTAAGTGGGAAGCTCATCGGCCGACTTGTAAATCACCTTGTCGTCGAGCACCGATGAGTTGATCACCACTCTACCGCGAATCAGGTCGTGCACAACAATCTCCTGTCCCGGTTCAATCTTGATGCGTACCACATACTGTGCCTTGCTTTGTATCAGGCGGTTGGTCTCTTCTTTTGTGAGGGTGAGGCTGTTACGCATCATCATGCGGGTTGAAGCATCATACTGGAAGTTTGCTTTTTCTGCACGTTGTGATTCAAGTTCTTCGGGTGAGTCGAAAGCTATATAGGCTTCCCCTGCTTCCAGAAGCCGGTGTACATACTCCTTGTATATCTCCTTTCTTTGTGACTGTTTGTAGGGGCCGTAGTTCCCTCCCTGCCGCGGACTTTCATCGAAAGAGAGTCCCAACCAGTCGAAAGTCTCCTGGATATACTCCTCGGCACCCGGTACAAAACGTGTAGAGTCTGTATCTTCAATGCGTAGAATGAAGGACCCTCCCTGTTGTCGTGCGAACAGGTAGTTGTAGAGGGCAGTGCGTACACCGCCAATATGTAGTGGCCCGGTGGGGCTGGGAGCAAAACGTACTCTTGGTTTTTGTTGCATCTTAATTTTCTCTCTTGTATTGATCCGAACAACCTATCATCAGAGGGTGTTGGTGTATGGGGCGTTTGTATTTAAAACCTTGTTTTTTTACAATCTGCAAAGATAGGGAAAAAGGTTCGGTCATACAGCTACTGTTGCTCAAAAATGTGAAAGCAGTTCACTGAAAACGAATCGCGTGAGCTCAAACAATTTTTTTTATTCAAGAACATAAGTTTCCACTAAAAAACGCAAATAGCTCTTTGAAATAATTGAATATTAGTCTTATATAGCTAATTTTCGAGCGAACGGACTTGATTCTGTAGCTTTACATTCTTAATTGAATGGTATATGTTTCAAGACAAATACGTTTTTGCTCAGCTTACAGCATTTCTCCCTCGAAGCAAGTTCAATCGGATCGCAGCAAAATACGAATGCGATAAATATGTAAAGTTCTTCACTTGTTGGAACCAACTCCTAACATTGATGTTCGGCCAGCTTTATAATAGAGAGAGTCTTCGCGACTTGATTGTTTCAATCGAGGCTCATTCCAACAAGACGTATCATTTGGGATTGGGTAGGAATGTAACCAAAAGCAACTTTGCTAAAGCGAATCAAAACAGAGATTACAAAATCTTTGAAGAGTTTGCTTACTATCTCGTTGAGGAAGCCCGCAAGAAACGTGCTGTTAATATCTTCAAACTTGACGGCAACGTATATGCCTTTGATTCCACGACTATAGATTTATGTCTGAACGTCTTCTGGTGGGCAAAGTTTCGCAGGCACAAGGGCTGCATCAAGATGCATGCCCTTTACGATATTGAAACTCAAGTCCCGGCGTTCTTCCATATCACCAATGCAAAAGTGCATGATTCAAACGCAATGGATGTAATTCCGTATGAGGCAGGATCATATTATATATTTGACCGTGGGTATAATGACTTCAAACGCCTGTTCAAAATAGAAACGATAGAGTCATATTTCGTTATCAGGGCAAAGAAGAATCTGCAGTTCAAGTCGGCCAAATGGAAACGCCGCCTGCCAAAGAATGTGTTGTCTGACGCTTGTATAGAACTCACAGGATATTATCTAAAGATGAATTATCCTCAAGAAATGAGGCTGGTACGTTACTGGGATGAAGAACAGAAACGTGAGTTCATGTTCCTGACCAATGCGATGCATTTAACCTCACTGCAAGTTGCAGAACTTTATAAGAACAGGTGGCAGGTAGAATTGTTTTTCAAATGGATCAAACAACACCTGAAAATTAAAAAATTCTGGGGAACAACAGAGAATGCAGTCAGAATACAGATATGCGCAGCTATCAGTGCTTATTGTCTTGTGGCAATTGAACAGCATGACATGAAACTCGAAAGAAGTACTTATGAAGTACTGCAAATTCTGAGTATTTCATTGACGGACAACACACATTTGACAGATCTCTTTGATAAGACTAAAATCAAATATGACAAAGATCGATGCGGTTCAAGTGAACCTAATTTATTTACGTGAGTTCGGGATAACTTTTAACCCCAAATGGTTAATTGAGTTGATTTTTCTACTTCAAATTTGATCGAAGGCTTTTTTGGAAAGAAACAATATGCCACCAATGCTGCAATTATGTTCATGACAAAATTATGTGTAGAACGATGCCTGGAGTGTTCAACCTGGCAAATATTCTTCAACTCATCATTGATGGTCTCAATTACAGATCTTTTGCGTAAGAGGATTTTATCGCGAAATGACATCAGGGAATTTTTCATATTTGAGCGTATACCGGTCACTAAATGAACTCCCTGGTCAAATAGCATCTCAAAGAGTTTAGTGCTAATGTAACCCTTATCGGCATAAAGTTTGCCGAAAAGATCTTTGGTAAGGACATTGATTACATCAGGGTTTCTATCGTCAACATTGCCTTTTGTGAGAGAGAAATTCAGTAATTCACCCTTTTCGTTACAGACTAAATGGAGCTTGAACCCAAAAAACCAACCCATCGTACTTTTCCCTCTTTGGGCCAGACCTTTGAATACTTTGTTTGAATGTATACGCTTGTTGTGGGATACTTTGATGGGAGTACTATCCACATATGTAATGCCTGTGCATTCACCAAATCCAACCAATTTGAGCAAAAGCATGAAAGGCACAATAGACCTGGGTTGCAACTCGATAAAACGGTTGTATGATACGGTATTTGGAAAATAGCTCTTCATGTGCTGACAAATATAAAACAGGTAATAATTCTTAAAATTATGAAACGTTCCACAATGAAAACAAATCATCACAGCAATAATCTCACTCTGCGACATTTGCGTTTTTCTGTTTCTCCTCTTTGTTGCACCGCCGGCTTGGAGTTGATGATTCTGTATTTCATTCTCATATTCTGCACAAAAATCGTCTGCAATACAAAATATTTCAATAACTTTGTCTGTTGTGATCATAGGGTTGATGTTTGTTATCTGTTTGATTATCAGCTATAAATATACAAATAATCTCCCTATATCACAACTTTTATTATACTTTTTTATCCCGAACTCACGTTATTTAATTTTTAACTCGTCCAATTTTTTAGTGGACACTAATGAAAGGAATACAACTCGAAACGATGGACGATCGAGGTGATGTGTAAAGTACTGAAAGTCCCCAGGAGCAGTTATTACCGCTGGCTTAAAGATCCGGAGGGCCAACACAGGCGCAAATATATGGAGCTGGATGAAAAGATCAGGGATGCCTATTTTGCTGCCAAGGGACGCAATGGAAGCCCCCGG
>DAINAS010000018.1:0-53090 GCA_036733365.1 Proteiniphilum sp. | reverse complement strand
GTCAAGCCACAAATGAAATTGTGTGCCTGATTGGGAATTAGTAAGCAGACCCTATTCTAACCCTATTTCAGGACGAGACAGGGTTCTCAGAGTCTCTATCCTTATTGCACCCTTATTGCACCCTTATTCCCACTCCAATATTTATCGGAGTGGATATAAAGAAGCAATTAACTTAGAATATAAGAAGAGCTTCCAAATACAGGCCAAAATCCTGCAAACCTGAGACGGCCTCTTTTTCCATTCTGTTTGCATCTGTTAAATGAACTTCAAGAAAAAACAATCTACCTTTGTGGGGTGTTTATGCAGGGAACGAAGATCAAATAATGGACAACAAAAAGATCAACATTGCCGTCGATGGTTTCTCCTCGTGTGGCAAGAGCACCATTGCCAAAGGTCTGGCAAGAGAGTTGGGATACACCTACATCGACAGCGGCGCCATGTACCGTGCCGTTGCCCTCCATGCCCTCCGCAACGGCTGGATCACAGAAGAGGATATGAATCAGGAGCAGTTGGAAAAACATATCTCCGGCATGGTGATTACATTCTACAAGAACTCACAGGGAGAGCAGGAGACCTACCTCAATGGTGAGAACGTGGAGCAGGAGATTCGCACCCTGGAGGCGGCCAACGGCGCCAGCCGTATCAGCACCCTCCCTTTCGTACGGCGCGAACTGGTACGCCAACAACAACTGATGGGCAAAGAAAAGGGTGTGGTAATGGATGGCCGCGACATTGGCACGGTAGTCTTTCCGGATGCAGAGCTAAAACTCTATCTTACCGCCTCACCCGAGGTACGAGCCCGGCGTCGTTTTGACGAGATGAAGGGGAAGGGAGAAAATCCCGTTTTTGCCGAAGTACTTGCCAACGTGAAAGAGCGGGACCAGCGGGACACCACCCGCGCGGAGAGCCCTCTGCGCAAGGCAGACGATGCCCTGGAACTGGATAACTCTCATATCGGCATTGATGAGCAGTTGCGGTGGGCACTGGATATGTATCACAAAATCACAGCGAACAATGAACAAAATTGAGATAGACCGACAGTCAGGATGCTGCTTTGGAGTTGCCAAAGCGATCACCCGGGCTGAAGAGGAATTAAAAAAAGATGGGTTTCTTTACTGCCTGGGCGATATCGTCCACAACAGTATCGAAGTGGAACGACTGGAAAAGATGGGGATGATCACCATCGATCATGAACAATTGAAAGAACTAAAAAATGTCAAGGTGCTGCTACGTGCACACGGCGAACCTCCCAGCACCTATGAAATTGCGAAACAGAACAACATTGAGCTGATCGATGCCTCGTGCCCGGTGGTATTGGGACTGCAGAAGAAGATCAGAAAAAAATATGAACTTGGAGTCGACAATGGGATTCAAATAGTGATATACGGGAAGAAAGGACACGCCGAGGTGAAAGGGTTGATGGGTCAGACCCGTGAGTCAGCCATCATCATTGAGAGCAAGGAAGAGATTGACAAACTCGATTTCTCTCGCGACATCAGTCTCTTCTCACAAACCACGAAACCGCTGGAGGGTTTTTATGAAATCGGTGAATTGATCAAAGCCAGGATGGAGGAGGGAGCATCCTTCTTTTTCAACGACTCCATCTGCCGGCAAGTATCTAACCGGGTACCCAACATCCGGGAGTTCGCGTCAAGTCACGACCTGATCATCTTCATCGCCGGTGAGAAAAGTTCAAACGGAAAGGTGCTGTTTGATGAATGCAAGAGCAGGAACCCTAACTCATACCTCATTCACACTCCCGAAGAGGTGGACCCGGAGTGGCTCCGCGAAGAGATTAGCATCGGCATCTGTGGTGCTACCTCCACTCCACAGTGGCAGATGGAATCGGTTGCCGATATCGTCAAAAAAATGATGCCAAAATCAGAACCTGAAAGAGCTGCTTTTTGAAGCAGCTTTTTTTGTGCCATCGCTAAAAAAACGTATCTTTGCGCCTTGTTGATTTGGGGGTTATCACGCAGGTAACCTGTAATCTTACGAATAGATACAATCATTATGGAGTCACATATCAAAAGCGTAGGGGTTCTCACTTCCGGAGGTGACGCCCCGGGTATGAACGCAGCAATTCGCGCAGTCACCCGCGCCGGTATTTCAAACGGGATGCGTGTTTACGGCATCTACAGAGGTTACAAGGGCCTCATCACAGATGAGATTGTTGAGTTCAAGACCAACAGTGTCAGCAACATTATCCAACAGGGAGGCACCATTCTGAAAACAGCTCGTTCACTCGAGTTTATGACCGAAGAGGGACGAAAGATTGCTTATGAGAACATGCAGAAGCATGGTATCGATGCCCTTGTGGTAATTGGTGGTGACGGATCGCTCACCGGTGCCAGCATCTTTGCAAACGAGTTCAACATCCCGGTGGTTGGTCTCCCCGGTACCATCGACAATGACCTTAATGGCACTGATACAACCATCGGCTACGACACTGCACTCAACACCATCATGGAGTCGATGGACAAAATACGCGACACTGCCACCTCACACGAACGACTCTTCTTCGTAGAGGTGATGGGACGAAATTGTGGCTACCTGGCACTCAACAGTGCCATCGCCTCCGGTGCCGAGGCAGCTATTATCCCGGAGATCAGCATTGAGAAAGACCAGTTGGGTGAACTGATTGAGCAGGGATTCCGCAAATCAAAGAGCAGTAGCATGGTTCTGGTTACCGAGAGCGAGGTGACCGGTGGTGCCATGAAACTTGCACAGCGGGTGAAGAAGGAGTATCCACAGTACGACGTACGTGTTTCTATCCTGGGGCACCTGCAGCGTGGAGGGTCACCTACGGCGCAGGATCGCATTCTGGCCAGCCGCATGGGTATTGCCGCCATCCAGGCATTGCTGGAACACCAGCGTAATGTGATGATTGGCATCAGGGAGAATGAGATTGACTATGTGCCTTTCAAGCGAGCCATCCGTAAAGAAAGAGAGATCAGCGAGGAGTTGCTTGAAGTGCTGCGCATCTCATCAATCTGAGCGCAGAGATGAATGACGAGAAGGAAAATAAATCTCCACGTTTAACATATTTTCCGAATTGAAAGCGGTACTTTTGTAGCTTATAGACAAATTAATCAATTAATTATATATGGAAATAACACACATTGAACACATCGGCATCGCAGTGAAGAGCATTGAAGAACAACTGCCCTATTACGAAGGGATCCTGGGATTGAAATGCTACAACATTGAAACAGTGGAAGATCAGAAGGTAAAAACAGCCTTTTTCATGGTCGGCCAGACTAAGATAGAGTTGCTGGAACCAACCAGTGAAGAGAGTACCATTGCCAAGTTCATCGAAAAAAGAGGTGAAGGGATCCACCACATCGCCTATGCCACCAAGAACCTTGGAGAGTCTTTGAAGGAGATGGAATCCAAAGGGGTGCGCCTGATTGATCAGCAACCGCGCGGAGGTGCTGAGGGGCTCAACATTGCCTTCCTGCATCCAAAATCTACCGGCAGCGTGCTGACCGAGCTGTGCGAACATCCTGAATAACCGCAGCTGCCATTTGACCAACAACCGCAACATCAAATAACACATCACATTATAATTGCATTCATATGAGCAACCAACTCGAGAAAGTAAAAGAGCTTATCCAACTACGCGAAAAAGCACGCATAGGCGGGGGTGAGAAGAGAATCGAATCACAACACCTGAAAGGCAAATATACGGCACGCGAACGAATTGCCATGCTGCTTGACGAAGGCAGCTTCGAAGAGTTCGACATGTTCGTGGAACATCGCTGCTACAATTTCGGCATGGAAAAAACCAAATTCCTTGGCGATGGCGTGGTGACCGGTTACGGCACAATCGAAGGTCGTTTGATTTACATCTTCGCACAGGATTTCACCGTCTCCGGAGGATCCCTCTCAGAGATGCATGCACAAAAGATCTGTAAGGTAATGGACCAGGCCATGAAGATGGGTGCCCCGCTGATCGGCATCAACGATTCAGGTGGTGCCCGAATACAAGAGGGGGTGAATGCCCTGGCAGGCTATGCAGAGATCTTCCAGCGCAACATCCTGGCATCGGGAGTAATTCCACAGATCTCAGGTATCTTCGGCCCCTGTGCAGGTGGTTCGGTTTACTCACCGGCACTCACCGACTTCATCATCATGAGCCAGGGGACCTCCTACATGTTTCTTACCGGCCCCAAGGTAGTAAAATCGGTAACGGGTGAAGATGTGACCCAGGAGCAGCTGGGTGGTGCCTCTGTACACTCTTCAAAATCGGGCGTATCACAGTTTCAGGTACAGACCGAAGAGGATGGTATGAAGCTGATCCGTAAGTTGCTCAGCTACATCCCCCAGAACAACCTGGAAGAAGCACCGCTATACCCCAACGATGATCCCATTGACCGTCTCGAAGATGGATTGAACGATATCATCCCCGACAGCCCCAACAAACCCTACGACATGTATGAGGTGATTGGTGCAGTCATCGACAATGGTGAGTTTCTTGAGGTGCATGCCGACTATGCCAAGAACATCATCGTCGGTTTTGCCCGCATGAACGGTCAGTCGGTGGGAATCGTGGCCAACCAGCCCAAGTTCCTTGCAGGTGTCCTCGACATCAATGCTTCCCGTAAAGCTGCCCGTTTTGTACGCTTTTGCGATGCCTTCAACATCCCTCTGGTAACGTTGGTAGACGTGCCCGGCTTCCTTCCCGGAACCGGTCAGGAGTACGGTGGTGTGATTACCCACGGCGCCAAGCTGCTTTACGCATACGGCGAAGCCACCGTACCCAAAGTGACCGTCACACTGCGTAAGTCCTACGGAGGAGCCCATATCGTTATGAGCTGCAAACAGCTTCGTGGTGACATCAACTATGCCTGGCCTACTGCCGAGATCGCGGTAATGGGAGCTGAAGGGGCAGTGGAAGTGCTCTACAGCAAGGAGATTGGCGCTGAAAAAGATACGGAGAAACTGGCTGAATTGGTGAACGAAAAAAAGAAAGAGTACAACGACCTCTTCACCAATCCATATGTGGCAGCACGTTATGGATACATCGATGATGTGATCGAACCGCGCAACACCCGTTTCCGGGTTATCCGTGCACTGCAGCAGCTGCAGACCAAGAAACTGCAGAACCCGCCCAAGAAGCACGACAATTTACCACTTTAAATGCAGCTTAGTATGAGAGTTATCAAACAAATAATATTTCTTTTTGCTACGGTGGCATTGCTCAGCGGCTGCTCCTCCAAGGTGAAAAACCCGGAATGGGTGATCAACGAGGTGATGGTTGTCAATGAGAGCAGTTTCATGGACGGTTATGGCCAGCGCCATGCCTGGATCGAGATCTACAACAATACCGCCAAGACGATGGACTTAGGGGGTCGTTATTTAAGCAACGATCCTAATAATCCAAAAAAATATGCAGTCCCACGCGGAGATGTGCTCACCCGTGTGAAACCACATCAACATGCACTCTTCTTTGCTGATGAGAAACCTATAAACGGCACCTTCCATCTCAATTTCCTACTTGACCCAGCAAAAGAGAACTGGATTGGACTCTATGACAATGATGGCAAGACACTGCTCGATGAGATCACTGTCCCCGCCGGCATGCTGGCCGACCAGACCTTCGGGTATGACCAGGATGGATTCAAGTATAATGAAGAAGGCACTCACACAGCTCAGTTACTGGAACGTGTGACCCCCAGCAGCAACAACGCCATTCTGGAGGAGAACCCCAAAGTAAAGTATCTGAAAGAGAATGATGCCGATGGAGGACTGCTGACCTTCACATCGATGCTGGTGGTATTCCTGGGGCTTATCGCACTCTATTTCTTCTTCAAGCTCTCCGGCAACATTGCCAAAAACATGTCGCAGCGACAAGTGGTTAAGAGTGGCACCCTCTCAGCTGCCCGCAGCCATTCACATCTCTCCGGAGAAGTACTGGCAGCCATCTCGACAGCTATTCATGAGCTGAAGGAAGATCAGCATGATATTGAGTCGACTATCCTCACCATCCATCAGGTAAAACGCAACTTCTCACCCTGGAGTACCAAACGTCAATCGATGCGGGAATTACCCAGATAATCAGTTACAAAAAGAAAAACAGAACAAACGTATGAAAGAATTCAACTATAAAATCAACGGTACCCCCTACAGAGTGGTGGTCAATAAATCAGACAGCGAAATCGTAGAGCTGGAGGTAAACGGCACCCCTTTTACCGTTGAGCTCGCACAGAAAAAGAAAAAATCCCTGGCGGGAGTGAAACGACCTAGTACAGTAAGCTCACCTACCCCACAGAGCTCCTCCACGCCGCTGGTGACCAAGCCGAGCGTTGCCGCTGGCAAGAGTTCGGTACAATCACCATTGCCGGGTGTCATCCTGGATCTCCGCTGTAAGGTGGGTGATTCGGTAAAGAAGGGACAAACCCTGATGATTCTCGAGGCGATGAAGATGGAGAACAACATCCTGGCCAACAAGAACGGTAAAGTAACCGAAATTCTTGTGCAAAAAGGTGATTCGGTGCTCGAGGGCGCGGATCTGGTAGTAATCGAATAAAAGCTGTCGCATACGATGAATACATTAATCTCATTAACTGACAACCTGCGCACCTTCTGGAGCTATACCGGGTTCTACAACGCGGAACCGGGACACCTCATCATGATCCTGATCGGCTTGGTTTTTATCTATCTGGCCATCACCAAGGAGTATGAACCGTTGCTGCTGATTCCCATTGGCTTCGGTATTCTGATGGGAAACATACCCTTCAACGAGGCAGCCAACCTGCAGATCGGCATCTACGAAGAGGGATCGGTGCTCAACATCCTCTATCAGGGTGTAGCCCAAGGATGGTATCCACCGCTTATCTTCCTGGGTATCGGGGCTATGACCGACTTCTCCGCACTGATTGCCAACCCGAAGCTGATCCTGATCGGTGCCGCGGCACAGTTTGGAATCTTCGGTGCCTATATCATTGCCCTTCAGATGGGATTTGCTCCCAACGAAGCAGGCGCGATTGGCATCATTGGTGGCGCTGACGGACCAACCGCCATCTTCACCACCTCGAAGTTGGCACCCCACTTGCTGGGGGCTGTAGCCATCTCGGCATACTCCTACATGGCGCTGGTGCCGGTGATCCAGCCTCCTTTCATGCGACTCTTCACCAGCAAGCAAGAGCGGGTAATCAAGATGAAAACGCCTCGTGTGGTGTCACAGACCGAAAAGATCCTTTTCCCGATCATGGGTATGTTACTCACCACTTTCCTGGTACCCTCCGGTCTACCGTTGCTGGGGATGCTCTTCTTCGGCAACCTGCTGAAAGAGTCGGGTGTTACCCGTCGTCTGGCAGAAACCGCCCGCGGACCGCTGGTTGACACCATCACCATCCTGCTGGGTTTCACCGTGGGTGCTTCTACGCAAGCTACCACCTTCCTGCGTGTAGAGTCTGTGAAAGTGTTTGCCATCGGTGCGCTCTCCTTTGTGATTGCCACCTGTACGGGACTGCTCTTTGTGAAGTTCCTGAACCTCTTCCTCTCGAAGGAGAAGAAGATCAACCCGCTGATCGGTAACGCAGGGGTTTCTGCTGTTCCCGATGCTGCCCGTATTTCACAGTCACTTGGGCTGGAATATGATCCTTCCAACTACCTGCTGATGCATGCCATGGGCCCCAATGTGGCCGGTGTGATTGGTTCAGCGGTGGCGGCCGGTATCATGCTGGGCTTCCTCTATTGATAAAAAAACCAAACTGTCACAGCAATGGGCCTGGAACAGTTGTTGCCTGCCATTGCAGGCATGACCTGGCAACATTTGGTCATGATAGGTGTAGGAGTACTCCTCATCTATCTGGCCATCGCCAGGAAATATGAGCCCACGTTGCTCCTGCCAATGGGGTTTGGTGCCATCCTGGTGAACATCCCTCTCTCGTCGGCCCTCACTCAGATTGACCCGGCTACTGGTGAAGCGGTGGAGGGGGTACTCAATGTTTTCTTTCAGGCGGGTATCGCCACTGAGATTTTTCCCCTGCTGATTTTCATCGCCATAGGGGCGATGATCGACTTCTCTCCCCTCTTTCGCAACCCTTCCCTGCTGTTGTTTGGTGCTGCCGCTCAGTTTGGCATCTTCCTCACCATGCTTTTTGCCTCCCTGCTGGGATATGACCTGCGTGAAGCAGCTTCCATCGGCATCATCGGTGCGGCAGATGGACCTACCTCGATTGTGGTGGCCTCCCGTTTTGCGCCATCACTGTTGGGTCCCATATCCGTGGCTGCATACTCCTATATGGCCCTGGTGCCGATCATTCAACCGCCCGTGATCCGGATGCTTACATCCCGCAAGGAGAGGCTGATCCGCATGACAGGTAATAACAGCAAGAAGATCTCGAAGCAAGCGTTGATTGCTTTCCCGATTGTAGTCACCATCGTGGCAGGCATCATCGCCCCCTCCTCGCTATCGTTGATCGGCTTCTTGATGTTTGGCAACCTGGTGCGTGAATGCGGTGTACTCAACAAGCTCTCCCTCTCGGCACAAAATGAGTTGGCGAGCCTGGTGACACTACTCCTGGGCATCACCATCGCCAGCACCATGACTGCTGATCGCTTTATCAGGGTAGATACGCTAATCATCATCGCACTGGGACTCTTTGCCTTCGTCTTCGACACCTTTGGCGGGGTGATTTTCGCCAAATTCCTGAATCTCTTCCGCAAAGAAGGGAACAAATTTAATCCGATGATCGGAGCCTGTGGCATTTCTGCCTTTCCCATGTCGGCACGAGTGATACACCAGATGGGACAGAAGGAGGACCCCTTCAACTACCTGCTGATGCCGGCAATCAGTGCCAATGTAGGTGGACAGATAGGTTCAGTGGTGGCAGGCGGTATTATCCTGACACTGGTTCCCTTTTTCGCTTAAAAAAAACCTGATGATGACACCATTTTTTGAAAAAGCACTGCTGATTGCAGCCATTGGAATGACAGGAATCTTTCTCTTCATGGTTGTTTTCTACCTGCTGATTCTGCTGCTCGAAAGACTGATGCCTTTCCGGGAAGAAAAACCGGAAGAGGAGTTTTCTGAGGAAAGGGTTACGGAAGATGAGAATCTCTGAATTGCGTCAGTCCTGTTTCCTGAGATCAGCCCCCCACATCAGTTTGTCACGCAATGTTTCATAAAATGTGTGACCTACCCGCTTTACCACTCGTAGTCTGTAATCAGCTTTGCGCACCTGAATACTAACCGTTTCTTCCAGCACGCGCGACTGGCCGTCGACAGATACAAGGAACATGTGGCTGCGGCTCTCCACCTTTAGTGAGATCAAACTGCTATCATCCACCACCAACGAGCGGGAGGTGAGGTTGTGCGGAGCAATCGCCGAAAGAATCATACTGGGAGTTGTGGGGGCGAGGATGGATCCTCCGATACTGAGTGAATAGGCTGTTGATCCGGAGGGTGTGGCAACTACCAACCCGTCTGCCTGGTAGGAGGTTAGATAATCGTTGTTGATATAGGCATGGATGGTGAGCATCGAGGCGGTATCCTGCTTTAGAATTGCCACCTCATTGAGGGCATGTGCATTGAAATCATCCGGTGGAAAGGTCTCATCGGTTGTCAGCTTCAGGAGAGAACGCTCCTCCACCTTGTAATCGTTGCGCATCACCTCCTGCAATGTTTCATCCACATCCGAATAATTGATAGCTGCAAGAAACCCAAGTCGTCCGGTGTTGATACCCAGTACAGGGACCCCCGTGTTGCCCACTGTTGCTGCTGTACGCAGAAAGGTACCATCACCACCCACACTCAATACCATGTCTACAGGAGGCAATGTCTCCACCAGTTCACAGAAGGGACCAATGCGGTATTGAATATGTCCTGGAAGTGTGTGAAAAAAGCTCTCCGGCAGAAAGAGTTCTCCTCCACACCGAATAATGGATAAACAGACCCCGCCGAACTGTTCTTCTGCTCTGGCAGTCCGGTCGGGAAACATACTGCCGAATAAGGCAAACTTCATCCTCTAATCCCTTTATGGTTTAACAATTACATATCCAGATAATACATCAGTTCGTCGAGCCGTTCCCTTTGTTTATCGGTCACTTCACCTTCACGCATAAAATGATATATTACCCGGTAGTTAAAACGTTCGAAGCTTCGCAACACGGAGGTGGGATCATCCACATCCAGCTTCAAAGAAACCATCAGGGCTGATCCTCCCGAGAGTGGCAAGACAGACAATGCCATCACATGGGCATTGTTGCTCTCCACAATCCGGGCAATCTCAGTGAGGGTGTAGTCCCTTAGCGCCACCTCCAGAATGATCAGCGAATTTTCTGATTCTGAGAGTTCAGCGAACTGTTCGGGGCTTAGGGGAGAAGTGAACCATTCCACCTGATTTTTGATAATTTCTTTCTCCGACATTGCGAAAAACGGTTATTTCGTATTACTTTTGTATCACTTCCACAAAGATGGTAATTTTTTACCTATTTGAGCACCCGTGCGGTTTTTTTATTATTTCTTATCCAAAAAAAAACTGGCTGGTTTCGCCATTGTGAAGTGAAGAGTGTAAAATATTATGACGAAGTTAAGCGTTAATGTAAACAAGGTGGCCACGCTGCGAAATGCACGCGGGGGCAATATCCCTGACCTGGTACAAGTGGCTGTTGACTGTCAGCATTTTGGAGCTGAAGGCATCACGGTACATCCCCGCCCCGATCAACGACACATCCGCTACAGCGATGTGTTTGACCTGCAGGCGAAGGTTTTTACGGAGTTCAATATCGAAGGCAATCCCACCCCAGAGTTCATCAACCTGATCAGAAAAATCAGACCGGCGCAGGTGACCCTCGTACCTGATGCCCATGATGCCATCACTTCCGATGCCGGTTGGGACACTGTCAACCATAAAGAATTCCTGAGCGATATCATCAGCGAGTTTCAGTCCATGGGTGTACGCACCTCAATCTTTGTGGATCCCGATCCGGAGATGATTCGAATGGCATCACAGATCGGTACCGATCGCATCGAACTATACACCGGCCCTTACGCCATGCAGTTCCCGATTGACAGGGAGAAGGCGGTGGCTCCTTTTGTGGAGGCAGCTACACTGGCGAAGAGCCTTGGATTGGGCATCAACGCCGGTCATGACCTGAATCTCGACAACCTCCGTTACCTCTGGCAGCAGATCCCCTGGATGAAGGAGGTCTCCATCGGCCACTCACTGATCAGTGATGCACTCTACATGGGACTCAAAGAAACGATAAAAGCCTATAAAAATTGTTTAAAAGAGGATCCGGATGTGTTATGACCAGCCAAAACAGTTATCTTTATCAATCGACTAAAACGAACCATAACAGAATCATTTTGATATGAATCTTTTACAAATACCCTCGCCGGCAGACAGCCTACAGACAATCTACAACACCATGCAGCAAACAGCCGCTGCGGAAGAGATGGCTTCACAGATGAACGCATTCGACCTGGCACTGAAAGGTGGATGGATCATGATCGTTCTGCTGGTGCTGTTGTTGATGACCATCTATGTGCTGATTGAACGAACACTGGTGATCAACAAGGCCGGCAGAGAGGACAACTCTTTTATGAACCGTATCAAGGATTACATTCATGACGGCAAGATCGACGCAGCGCTCAACCTCTGCCACAACACCGACACCCCCTCTGCCAGAATGGTGGAGAAAGGGATCTCACGGCTGGGACGCCCCATGGGAGATGTGATGTCGGCCATCGAGAACCAGGGCAACATCGAGATCTCCAAACTGGAAAAAGGGATCCCGGTGCTGGCCACCTCCGCCTCGGGTGCCCCCATGGTGGGTTTCCTCGGAACAGTGACAGGCATGGTGAAAGCTTTTATGAGCATGGCAGGTGCCGGCGCCAACGTAGATGTGAACATCCTCTCCACCGGGATCTACGAAGCACTGGTCACCACCGTGGGTGGTCTGATTGTGGGTATCATCGCCCTCTTTGCCTACAACTACCTCTCCACGCGAATCAAGGGTATCGTCAACAGGCTTGAGATGCGGATCATGGAGTTCATGGATATCCTCAACGAACCGGCGGTATAACTTGTACAACGGATTGACCGATTTGCGGATTCATCGCCAATCAACAAATCACCGAATCAAAGAGATATGGCATTAAAACAACGATTTAACATAGAATCGAATTTCAGCCTGGCATCGATGACCGATGTGATTTTCCTGTTGCTGATTTTCTTCATGATCACCTCGACCATCGTAGTGCCCAACGCCATACAGGTGTTGCTACCAAGGTCGCAGCAACAGGCACAGGCGAAGCCTATCACCCGGGTAACCATCGACAAGGATCTGAACTACTATGTGGCCAACGCCAACGAACGGGAACGACAGGTGCCCTTTGAAGCGATCACCCCGTTCCTGCAATCGGTATACAGTGCCGAACCGGATATCTTCGTAGCGCTCTACGCCGATGAGAGCGTTCCCTACAAGGAGATTGTCCGCATCCTGGACATTGCCAACCAGAACCGGTTCAAGATGGTACTGATGACAAGACCCAACTGAAGGGATTGATTTTTTCACCCATAGCTTACAGGAGAACAATGGAGATAACCAGAGAGAAAATAGGAGGAATTGCAGGAACAATTATCTTTGCCATATTGCTCCTGTTGATCCTGTTGTTCTCCTACTTCACACTCAGCACCCCAACGGAGGAGCTGGAAGGTATTCCGGTGATGTTCGGCAGTGTGGAGGATGCCTACGGGGCGGCCGAGCCTCCCATGAGTGAACCTACACCCCTGCCCGCGCAACAACCTGAGCCTCCGGTGAACACCCCCGAGGAACCGTTAATCACCCAAACCAACGAGCCTACCATCGATATTGAGGCACAACGTGAAGAGACAGAACGGCAAGCCCGCCTGGCCGCCGAACAACGCGCACGCGAGGAGGCAGAACGAAGACGCCGCGAAGAGGAGGCCCGTAAACGGGAAATTAACCAACAAATGTCGGGACTCTTCGGCGAGAGCACCGAAAGCCGTGGCAACACCGAGGGGAGCGGCACACAGGGTGTCACCACAGGTAACGCCACGCTGGGATCGCCCATCGGCACCGGCGGCATCGGTTCTTACGACCTGGGTGGCCGCTCTCTGGGCAGCGGGGGATTGGTACAGCCCCGATACACCGTAAATGATTACGGCAAAGTTGTAGTCAATATAACTGTAGATCCATCTGGCAATGTAATCAACGCAGAAATTGGACGTGGCACTAATACACCAAGTACCACACTGCGAAATGAGGCATTACGTGCAGCCAGGAACACCAAATTCAATGCCATTAACTCGATGACAGATCAGGTTGGAACAATTACCTATCAGTTTAGACTTAAATAATAAAGATGATTGTGTTATGAAAAAAGTAGCACTCTTTTTGGCAGACGGCTTTGAAGAAATTGAAGCGCTCGCCACGCTCGATATCCTGAGAAGAGCGCAGATACCGGTAACCACTGTTTCCATCACTGGGAAAAAAGAGGTGACTGGTGCACACCAGATACAGGTCATCGCAGACAGCCTGTTCAAGGAGACCGATTTCTCGCAGGTGGGCTACCTGGTACTGCCAGGCGGCATGCCCGGAGCACGGCACCTCGATGAGCACGAAGGACTGAAGCAGCTGATCACCGATTTTGACCATCGCGGAGAACAAATCGCCGCCATCTGTGCGGCACCAATGATACTGGGTGGCCTGGGCCTGCTACAGGATAAACAGGCTACCTGCTACCCCGGTTTTGAGGAGAAACTTATCGGCGCAAGGGTCACTGGAGAGAAAGTTGTAAGCGACCACAATATCACTACTGGCAGGGGACCCGGCCTGGTGTTTGAATTCGCGCTGACACTGGTAGAGCAAATCGCAGGAAACGACAAACGCAGGGAGGTGGCACAGGGATTGCTCCTCTGATCATCGGCCTAATTATATCGCTCAAGTGCTAATTTGCGGGAATATTTATGATGCAAAGAGTTGGTTATTAAGAAAAAACCAGCTACCTTTGCACCGCTTTTTTTACCGTTTCATGAACCGGCTGCATTTCGGGCCCGACAGGATTGGGTGCTCACGCAACATGAACATGGCTGGAAAGCAAAGTACAACATAATGTCTCACTTATTTAATTATTTATTATTACACAACAAATGACTGAAAACCTAAAAAATGTGGCGCCCATAGAAGATTTCGACTGGGCCTCCTATGCTGAGGGTGATCCTTACAGCAGAGAGAACAGGGAAAAACTTACCGAAAGTTACGACAACACGCTGAGCAAGATCAGTGACAAAGAGGTCGTAAATGGTATCGTAACCTCCATGAACAAACGCGAGGTGGTTGTGAACATCGGATACAAATCAGACGGTGTGGTGTCGATGAACGAGTTCCGTTACAACCCCGACCTGAAAATTGGCGACGAAGTAGAGGTTTACATCGAAAGCCAGGAAGATAAAAAAGGACAGCTGATCCTCTCACACAAGAAGGCACGTGCTTCACGCTCGTGGGATCGTGTAAATGCAGCACTCGAAAACAACGAAATCATCAAGGGATATATCAAATGCCGCACCAAGGGTGGTATGATTGTGGATGTATTCGGAATCGAAGCATTCCTTCCGGGATCGCAGATCGACGTGAAGCCGATCCGCGACTATGATATCTTTGTAGACAAGACAATGGAATTCAAGGTTGTGAAGATCAACCCTGAATACAAGAACGTGGTGGTTTCTCACAAGGCACTGATCGAAGAAGAACTCGAGCAGCAGAAGAAAGAGATCATCTCTAAACTGGAAAAGGGACAGGTACTCGAAGGGGTGGTCAAAAACATCACATCCTACGGTGTATTCGTCGACTTGGGCGGTGTAGACGGCTTGGTACACATCACCGATCTCTCATGGGGACGCATTCAACACCCCGAAGAGGTGGTGAAGTTGGACGACAAGATCAACGTGGTGATCCTCGACTTCGACAACGAGAAGAAACGTATCGCACTTGGCCTGAAACAGCTCACCCCGCATCCATGGGATGCCCTGAGTGAAACCCTGAAGGTGGGTGACATCATCAAGGGCAAGGTAGTGGTTATCGCCGACTATGGTGCTTTCGTAGAAATTGCACCGGGTGTTGAGGGATTGATCCACGTTTCTGAGATGAGCTGGACACAGCACCTCCACAGCGCACAGGATTTCATGACCGTAGGCGAAGAGGTGGATGCCGTGATCCTTACACTCGATCGTGAAGACCGTAAGATGTCACTCGGAGTGAAACAGCTGAAGCCCGATCCATGGGATGACATCGAGGTGAAATACCCTGTAGGAAGCACCCATACCGCCACCGTTCGCAACTTCACCAACTTCGGTGCATTTGTGGAAATTGAAGAGGGTGTGGAAGGACTGATTCATATCTCCGACCTCTCATGGACCAAGAAGATCAAACACCCGAGCGAGGTGACCGAGATCGCTGCACCAATCGAAGTACAGGTGCTCGACATCGACAAGGAAAACCGTCGTCTGAGCCTGGGTCACAAGCAGCTGGAAGAGAACCCCTGGGATGTGTTTGAAACCATCTTCACAACCGGTTCCATCCACGAAGGAACCATCGTGGAACTGCTCGACAAGGGTGCCGTTATCTCACTGCCATATGGCGTGGAAGGATTCGCTACACCCAAGCATCTGGTGAAGGAAGACAACTCACAGGCACAGGTAGATGAGAAGCTGCAATTCAAGGTGATTGAGTTCAACAAGGATTCCAAGCGCATCATCGTATCACACAGCCGTATTCACGAAGATCTCTCGGGTGATGACTCTCGCAGAAGAAGTAAGCGCGGTGGTAGAAAAGAGGGTGGCAATGAAACAGTCGTCGCCATGCCTTCTGTAGAGAAGACTACGCTTGGAGACATCGAAGAATTGGCAGCCCTGAAGGAGAAACTCGACAACCAAAAGGTAGAAGCTTTCAAGAAGGAAGCTGCTAAAGCGGAAGCAAAAGCAGAAGCTAAAACGGAAGTTGAAACGAAAGCCGATGCAAAAGAAGATGTAAAAAAAGATGAGAAGCCGAAAGCTGCTAAAGCAGAAAAGGCAGAAAAGGCAGAAGAAGCAGACGCAACTGAAGCTGAAGGAACAGACGCTTCCGAGGAAGTAAAGGAGTAAATCACCTGTTTCCGAGATCTTTTTCTCACATACAAATCCGTAAGGGGACCGGCTGATAACAGTCGGTCCCCTTCTTTTTCACCATCTCAGTTCATTTTTCGTATCTTTGCAGAAAATATCACAGCAAGTGTTCACAAACGACAAACCCTATCGCGACTTTGCCGACTACCTGGCGGCACGTTTTCCGTATAAAGTACAGAAGATATCGGTCAATGCAGGTTTCACCTGTCCCAACCGCGATGGCAGCAAAGGACGCGGCGGTTGCACCTACTGCAACAACCAGAGCTTCAGTCCCGGCTACGGCAAGCCCACCAAAACAATTTCGGAGCAGATGGCCGACGGCATTCAATTCTTCTCCCGTAAATATCCGGAGATGAAGTACCTTGCCTACTTTCAATCTTACACCAACACCTACGACAACCTGACCTCTCTCACGGAGAAATATGAAGAAGCACTGGCATACCCTGGGGTGGTGGGACTGATAGTGGGCACACGACCTGACTGCATGCCGGACGAACTGCTGGATTACTTCGAGCAACTCAACAAGAGGACATTCCTACTGATTGAATATGGGGTGGAATCAACCCTCAACAAGACCCTGGAGCGGGTGAACCGACAACACAGTTACGAGGAGTCAGCAGCGATGATCCGCAAAACAGCAGAGCGGGGCATTCCTGTCGGTGCTCACATGATCCTGGGCCTCCCCGGTGAGAGCGAGGAGGAGATTCTTTGCCATGCCGACAGACTGTCGGAACTGCCACTCACCACCCTTAAGCTCCACCAGCTACAGATCATCCGCTACACCGCCATGGCCAGGGAATACAAATTGTTGCCGGAGTCGTTCCGGCTTTTCGAACCGGAGAAGTATATCGATCTCTGTGTCAGCTTTGCCGAGCGGCTGAGCCCCGCCATCCACATCGAACGGTTCACCTCCCAATCGCCCAAACGACTCCTAATCGCCCCCGACTGGGGGATGAAAAACCATGAAATGACCGCCAGGATCATCAAGCGATTCCGTGAGAAAGTTACCCAACAAGGACGTTTGTATGCCAACCTGACATAACACACACCCGATAGAGTCTTAAGAGATTCAGTCCCATCAGAGGTGTTTCACAAATTCTTTACTCCGGAGTTCAAAAAGAGGCAAATATCACTAAAAGTAGTGATTGTAGAATCGCGAAGAATTGCTTTCCTTTGTGACAAGATGAGACAAACCAAGCCTGTGAACCTGAACCCGTTCAACTGAAAATAGTCTGCATGAAAACTACCCGACTGAGACAACTGTTTTGGGGTTTGATGCTCTTTTTCTTCGTTGCTCCCATAATCAGGGCAAATGAGAGCGACTCGCTGCGTCAGTACCATCTCGACAGCATCGTTGTCTCGAGCATCAAGCTGCCCCATGCTGCCTGGCGAGTGCCGGCAGCCTCCACCACGCTCAACGGTAACACCCTACAGCGAAGGCAGCTCAACGAGATGAAAGATTTCACCGCCTCGATCCCCAACTTCATCATGATCGACCGTGACTCCCGCCTCACCTCCTCGGTGTTCGTGCGGGGTGTGGGTTCACTAATCAATGCCCCGGGGGTGGCGATGTATGTGGATGGTATCCCCCACTTTGAGAAATCCTCCTTCGACATCAACCTGGCCGATATCGAGAAGATCGAATTCCTGCGGGGTCCACAGGGCACCCTCTACGGCCGCAACGCGATGGGAGGCATCATCCTGGTGCATACCGCCTCCCCCTTTCGTCGGCAGGGCACACGGCTGCGGCTCAGCTACGGCAGTCACAACGAAACAAGAATCACACTGTCGCACCGCCGGAAAGAGGGTGAACAGTTTGCCTGGGGGCTCACCGGCGATTATCACCACACCGATGGCTTTATCATCAATCGCTACAACGGTGAAACAGCAGACAAACTCAATGCAGCCACACTAAGTAACCGGCTGGAGTGGCGTCCCCGCCACAACTTGAGCTTCCGCCTGCAGCAGAGCCTGGAGAAGGTGAAACAGGGCGCCTTCGGTTACGGGACAGTGAACAGTGAAGGAAACGATGTCGATTCCGTCTCACTCAACCATCCCAGCCACTACGAGCGATTGATCTACGACGCTGGACTACAGGCCGACTATCACACCCCATTGGTCTGGTTCCGTGCGCAGAGTTCGCTGCAGCTGCTGGATGACACCTATGAAGTGGACCAGGATGCCTCACCACGTGACCTCTACCATGCCCTGCAGGGAGAGAAACAGCGACTCCTCTCGCAGGAGATCAACCTCAGAAACACGACAGAGGGAATCTATGGTTGGAACTTCGGCCTCTTTGCCTTTCACCATCTTATTCGCAGGAGTACCGATGTTTTCCTGCAAATGGCCAAGCCCCCCTATCAACTGGAAAAACGTTACGACGACCGGAACAGCGGCATCGCTCTCTATCACCAGTCGGAACTGCAAATCACTCCCCGGCTTGTACTGGAGGCTGGGTTACGGTACGATTTCGAAAAGGCTCATTCCATTCACCGCGAAAACAAACTCACAGGGGGAACTGTAGAGTTGCGCAACCAGTATGACTCCCCCCTCACCTTCTCACAATGGACACCCAAGGTTACGCTACAATATCGCTTCAATGGGTTTAATCAGCTCTATGCCACCTGGGCCAGGGGATACAAGACCGGTGGCTTCAACACCGTCTTCGAAGCGGAGCATGAACGGACTTTCGACCCTGAGAAAAGCTGGAACTATGAGATCGGGGGTAAGACAACCCTCTTTGACAGAAGGTTGATCGCGGAGACAGCACTCTTCTATATCGATATTCGCAACCAGCAGGTGAAGCAGCTTCTCGACCTGCAGGGGGTTAAGATCCGCAACGCCGGCCGCTCCATAAGCAAGGGCGCCGAGCTGTCACTGCAAATTCTGCCATCAGATGCCGCGCTGATCTATCTCACCTATGGATACACCCACGCCACCTTCCGCAGCTACCGCTACAGTGAGGAAATCGACTACAGGGGCAACTACCTCCCTTTCGTACCCCGTCACACCCTCACCGTCGGGGCGGAGCAGCGAATCAACTTGCGCTCTTCCATCAGCGATCGACTGCTGCTGCAGGCAAGCTACACCGGCATGGGTGAACGCTACTGGCACGAGGACAACCGCGTGAAGCAACCCTTCTACGGGTTGCTCAACGCCAGCGTTGCCATCGAGAAAGGATCGCTGCGATTGACGCTCTGGGGCAAAAATATCCTGAATGAAAGACAGCTGGGCTATTACTTCGAATCTGCCGGGCGTAGCCTGGGAAAACCGGGTAAACCGTTCACAACAGGGGTAACCTTCGAATATTCGATTTAACGGCACTGGCATGAAACAGAAACTAACCGGCAACCTTTTCACCTTTTTCACCCTCTACATCGCGCAATCAATTCCGATGAGCTTCTTCGCCACGGCATTGCCGGTACTGATGCGACAGGGCGACTATTCCCTCTTTGCCATCGCCCTACTGAAGCTGATCAAACTGCCATGGATCTTCAAGTTCCTCTGGTCGCCGATGGTCGACAGGAGGACCGAGACCATAGCAGACTACAAACGGTGGATCATCGGTTCGGAGATTCTCTATGCGCTGATCATCTTCGTGGTGGCGATGCTCAACGTGGAGACCCACTTCACACTGGTCATCCTGCTGATCTTGCTCGCATTTATCTCCTCCGCCACGCAGGACATCGCCACCGACGCGATGGCAGCCCGTTCCTTTGAACGGAGGAACAGCAGCCTGCTAAACAGCATCCAGTCGATGGGCTCCTTCACGGGCAGCATGGTGGGCGGTGGTTTTCTGTTGCTGCTCTTCCACCGCATCGGATGGTCTCATCTACTTCCCTGGGTAGCCATCTTCGTGCTGGTGGCACTGCTTCCCCTGGCATTCAACAGGAGGATTACCCTCCAGAAACGAAAGAACAGGAAGAAAGCAACACCCCGTGACATGTGGCTCTTCTTCACACGAAAGCAGATCTGGCGACAGATCCTCTTCCTCATCCTTTTCTACGCGGGACTGATCGGCATCCTCTCCTCTCTCAGCCCCTACCTCGTGGACAAGGGATACCAGATGAAAGAGATCGGTGCGATGGTGGGCATCTTCGGTGTCTCCACCGGCATCCTCTCCGCTTTTCTCACCGGCATCTTCATCCGCAGAAAAGGGAAGCTGCGCTCCCGGCAGATCATTTCGGCACTGATCATACTCCCCGCTGCCTACTTCCTCTGGCTCACCAAAAGCGGCAGCGAGAGCCATGTCCTGATTCTGGTAGGAGTGGCATTGGTATGGGGTACCTACGGCATGGCTTCCACCATGATTAACACCTCTGCCATGGAGATCGTGCGCGACGGACGCGAGGGAACAGACTTCACGATACAGATCGTGCTCACCCACCTCAGCGCGATGGTCATCACACTGGTGAGCGCCCGCGTGGGCGATTTGACCGGATATTCTGGTTTATTTATCATGGAGTTATTGCTGGCCTCACTATCCTTTATTTTTATACTGTTTATCAACCCGTTTCGTCCGACAGAAAAAGAGTCAAAATGAAATGAATCCACTGATTGAGAAATACAACGTACCTGTACCCCGCTATACCAGCTACCCGCCGGCCAATTTTTTTCACGAAGGGTATGGTGAGCAAGAACTGATAAGGGCGATTGAGGCATCCAACCGGCAGGAGCCCTCCCATCTCTCTTTCTACATCCATCTGCCCTACTGCAATCGCATGTGCCACTACTGCGGCTGCAATGCCTATCCACGCACCCGGCACAGCAGTGACAGCGACTATGTGGAGGCGGTGATTCGTGAGGCAGAGATGGTCTGCAGCCACATCGATCCAAATAGGAAGATCGCCCAAATCCACTATGGCGGGGGCTCCCCCTCCACCTTCAACCCTGACCTGATTGCGGCAATCAACGAGAAACTCTTCAGCCGCTTCGGCACCATCAACGACCCGGAGATTGCGATTGAATGTCACCCCGGCTACATGCAAGCCACCGCTTACGAGCGACTGGCCAATGCTGGCTTCAACCGGATGAGCATCGGCATCCAGGATTTCAACGAAGAGGTGCTGAAGGCATCGAACCGCCTTCCCTCGCTGCTCCCCATGGAAGAGCTGTTTGCTCTGCTAAGGGAGTGGCAGATCCGCATCAACCTCGACTTCATCTACGGACTACCACTGCAGTCCGTAGAGAGCTTCCGCGACACCATTGCCAGGGCAATCACCTTGCAACCCGATCGGTTGGTCACCTTCTCCTATGCGCATGTACCCCATCTCTTCACGCGACAAAAGCTGCTGGAACGAAAAGGGTTGCCGACGGAGGAGCTTAAAAGCGCGCTCTACCATGCTTCACAGCAACTGCTGCTGCAGGCCGGATACCGACAGATTGGACTGGACCACTACGTAAAGCAGGAGGATGAACTTTACCATGCGTTGTACAGCGGCACCCTACACCGCAACTTCCAGGGCTACTGCACGCGTCGCACCACGGGACAGGTCTATTCCTTCGGCGTCACTGCCATCAGCCAGCTTACAGGTGCCTACGCCCAAAATAGCAAAGATATCGAGGAGTACAAGCGAACGATCCTCAGCGGCCATCTCGCGGTAAAAAAAGGATACAGCCTCTCGCGGGAGGAACAAGTGACGCGTGAGGTGATCACCACCCTGATGTGCAATGAGGAGATCCGCTGGCAGGAGCTGGCTGAACAGTTGCAGATAAGTGTGAAGCAGTTGCAGGAAATGACCGCCTACTCGGAGGAGCAGATGCAGCAGTTTGCTGAGGACGGGCTTATCCACTTTAACCGGGAAGGGATCATGATGCGGGAAAAGGGATCACCCTATGTCCGCAACGTAGCCGCATCACTCGATCCACTTCTCATAAACAGCGATAAGACTTTTTCAAAACCGATATAACAGAAACCATGGAACGAGATGTGGTCATCATCGGCGGTGGTCTTACTGGACTTACAACCGCACTGCAACTGAAAAAAAGAGGGCTCTCCGTGGCCATCCTCGAGAAGAGCAACCGTACGGGTGGGCAGATTGCCACCCACCGTGAAGGGGAATTCCTCTTCGAATCGGGTCCCAACACCGGATCGGGGGCTTCGGAGGAGGTAATGGCGCTCTATGACTCCCTCTCCGGCAGATGCGAGATTGAATTTGCTGCCAGGGAAGCGGCGAGCCGATGGATCTGGAAAAAGGGACGGTTTCACCCCCTCCCTTCCGGTCTGGTGGGCGGAATCTTCACACCCCTCTTCTCCCCATGGGACAAGCTGCGGATCCTTGGAGAGCCCTTCCGCCACAGGGGAAGTGACCCCGATGAGACGGTCGCAGCGATGACCGTACGCCGCCTGGGGAAGTCATTCCTCAACTATGCCGTCGATCCGTTCCTCTCGGGCATCTACGCCGGCGACCCCCACACCCTGATCACCCGCCACGCCCTACCGAAGCTCTACAACCTGGAGCAGCAGTACGGCAGTTTTATTGGTGGCAGCATCAAGAAAGCAAGAGAGGTAAAAAGAGAGGCAGCCGGCAAAGCCAGGAAGGGAATCTTCTCCACCCGCGGCGGCATGGAACAGCTCCCTCGTGCAATGTCTGCAGCCATTGGCAAAGAGGATATATTTCTCTCTCTCAACGGCATAAGAGTCACCCCCGATAGGGAGACGGGACACTGGAACACTTCCGCAATGCATCAGGGTAATCCAATCGCGTTTCGCTCACGCCACCTGGTGACCACTCCCGGCGCCCACCAACTGCCGGAGTTGCTTCCTTTCGTCGATTCCCCCACAATGGAGCAGCTCACCCTTCTCCGCTACGCACCTGTGATCCAGGTAGCTGTGGGTGTCAAGGAGGTGGGTAAGCTACGCTTCAAGGCTTTCGGGGGATTGATTCCCTCAGGAGAGGGAGAGGATTTCCTTGGTGTGCTCTTCCCCTCCTCCTGCTTTGTCGGTAGAAGTCCCGAGGGAGGAATGCTCTTCTCTTTTTTCATGGGAGGGATGCGAAACAGCGGCTGCATCGATTTGTCAGACGGAGAGATCGGCGAGCGGGTAGTTCGCTCCTTTCACCGCCTGCTTGGCTTTCCGGCAGCAATGGAGCCCGACCTGATCCGTATCTTCCGCCACCGATATGCGATTCCGCAGTATGAACGCTCCTCCGAAGAGCGGTTTCAGACAATATCTGCGATGGAAAAGGGGTATCCCGGGCTCCACATCGCCGGCAACCTGCGCGACGGTATAGGCATGTCGCACCGAATCATCCAGGGATTCCGTCTTGCAGAGGAGATCCGTTAAGGGTGTTTAAAGCCGGTAGTTCCAGCTCCGCCGGGTATATTTCTCCTTGCGTAACCGTTCAATCTCTTCAAGGGCATCACCCGGAAAGGGCATCAACTCTCCCCCACCGTAGTGCACAAGCAGCTCTTTAGCAAACATTTCCAAAAAACGATCGGTATCGGGGGCATCACCTCCCCTCTCAGCAAGGTAGCTGCGGATATTGGTCACCGGGCTGGGCACAGAGGCGGTTGCTTTTTTGATCAGACGCTTGTTCTCTGCGTTGAGTGCACGTTGCAACATCTCCAAGTTGGTGTCATAAAGCAGTGTACCGTGGTGCAGCTCCCGCTGCAGCGAGACATGGGAAGCGGTCCCAGAGATCTTTTTCCCATTGAGCCAGAGATCCTTTCTCCGGCCCACCTCGGCCGGTACGGAGAGTACATTAAGCACCGCGACCACCGGTTCCAGGAAGCGTCCGCTCAGGGGTGCATCTGACTTGTCGTACAACAGCGAGTAGTTGAGGTTGCCATGATCATGGTATACCGCTCCCCCACCTGAAATCCGCCGTATGATGCGGATCTCATGCTCGATGCACCAATCCTGATCCACCTCGTTCATTACCGCCTGATTGGATCCGATGATCACACTGGGGGCGTTGCGATAGAGAAAAAAGTAATCTTCACCCTTCCGGGTAAAGAGATACTCTTCAGCCGCAAGATTAAAGGAGGGGATGTTAGAAGGGGAGACAACAATATTCATGGGTGCAAAATTACAAATAAATAGCATCACCACAATTAACATTTTATGTCATTTTTCACAGCAATAATATCATTTTTCACAGCTTTAAACGGTTAACCATTTATAAATTTGCGTGATATATAAATACAATTTAACAAAATTAATACCCTAAATGGTCTATATCGTAGGGATTTTGTGTGTACTTGGGTGATTAGATAGCTGTAATTCATTCGCTTACAATGCTGCATAAAGCACATTGCGTGATAAATAATGTGACACAATAAAGGGCATTTCTGTATCTTATATCATATAAAAACCTTGGAGAAATGTCAACAATGTTGAGAACAAATCCCCTTTAACTTAATCGCCAAGTATTACACTGATTGACCGAGACACTCTACAGAATGGAAATGGGGACAACAAACCTGGAATAAAACACCTCCAAATATTGGCTAAAACAATACGAAGAGAATATTACTAATCTAAACAAATGAAAGAATGAGATGAAACAAAACAAACTAAATCTAAAAAAAGGAATCTTGCTGATCTTTTTGGCAATATTTTCTTTGAGTAGCATTGCTCAAAACATTACCGTCAGAGGAAAGATCACGGACACCTCCGGTGAAACGTTGATTGGTGTGACGGTTCATATTCAGGGAACAACCGTAGGTACCGTTACCGACGTAGATGGAAATTTCATGATCCCTGCTATTCCATCCAATGCAGTCCTGGAAGTATCATATGTGGGAATGACCTCACAAGTAGTACCAGTTAACGGCAGAACAGTGATCAACATAGTGATGCAAGAAGACTCTGAACTTCTGGAAGAAGTTGTGGTTGTGGGATACGGCACCATGCGCAAAAGTGACGTAACCGGCGCCGTGGCAGTCGTTTCAGCCGAAGAACTCTCTACAAAACCGGTTGCCAATGCCTTTGAGGCCCTTCAGGGTAAAGTTGCCGGAGTGGATATCACCTCTTCCCAGAGACCCGGTGAATTAGGATCGGTGCGCATCCGTGGAAATCGCTCACTGAATGCAACCAATGCTCCATTGTATGTGGTAGATGGTGTTGTGTTGAGCTCCGGTGGCATTGAAAGCATCAACCCGCGTGACATCGAAAGCATCAACGTGTTGAAAGATGCCTCCTCAACGGCCATCTATGGATCACGTGGTGCAAATGGTGTAATCCTTGTCACCACCAAGCGCGGTAAGGCAGGGTCACTGCAACTGAATTATTCCGGCACATTCACTTTTGAGAACATTCACGATCTCGCTCCGGCAATGAATGCCAACGAATACATCACCTGGCGCAGGTGGGCCCATCACAATGCAAACCCCACAGCCTATACACCTGGCAATCAACCTTCCAAGGCACAGGACGAAACCTTCTTCAGTGCTTTGGATGAGACTGCTTATAACAATGTGATGCGCGGATGGTCCGGTAGTAGTTGGGACGGATCCAAAGTACTCAACACCGACTGGACCGAACTGGTTACGCAAACCGGTATCACACAGGAACACACCATCAGTGCCGGCGGGGGTACCGAACAGATCAAATCGTTCTTCTCGCTGGGTTATCTCAAACAGGAAGGAACACAGATTGGTCAATCATACGATCGATACAATGCCACCATGTCTACCGACATCACTCCAACCAAATGGTTCACCATGGGAGGATCGGTCAATGCTTCATGGAGCAACCAGAGCTATGGTTTTTCCCGCACCGGTCAGTCCACCAGCTCAGGACCAACCGAGATCTATGCGGCAGCCAAGCAGATATTCAATGTGGCAGAACCTTACGATGCGAACGGTGAGATCATTCTCACCCCCGGCAACCTCAACGGTGTTTATACTGTGATTGATGAGTGGGAAAAATCAGATGAAAAGAGACAAACACTGCGTGCCTTGGGTAGCTTTTACACCAATCTCGACTTTGGTGGCATCTGGGACTCACTGGAAGGTTTGAGCTTCAAAACCAACTTCGGCCCTGACTTCAGATACTATCGCCGGGGTGTGTACATTGACAAGAGTTCGGCTGTGCGTCAGGGTGGCACCAGTTATGCAGCATGGAACTACGACCGCAGGTTCTCCTGGGTGCTCGACAACATACTCACCTATCGCAAAACAATGGATGCCCACAAGTTTGATATCACCCTGCTGCAATCGGCTTCCAGATATGATTCTGAGAGTGCGAGCATGAGTGAACAGAATGTCCCGAAAGCAAGCTACAAATGGAACAACATGGGTGCGGTGGACATCACCAGCACCGATGCCAAAGCATCGATGGGTACAGGATTGACACAAACACAACTGGCTTCCTATATGGGTCGCCTGAACTACTCCTACATGGATCGCTATCTGATCACCGTATCGGGTCGCTACGACGGTTCTTCAGTTCTCTCCGAAGGCCATAAGTGGGCCTTCTTCCCCAGTGCTGCACTGGGATGGCGACTGGATCAGGAACAGTTCATGCAGGATCTCTCATGGCTTGATCAGTTTAAGCTGCGCCTCGGTATGGGTACAACCGGTAACTCCGCTATCGGAGCCTACGAAACACTGGGAAGCATCCGTTCATTTTACGTACCATTTGGCGGTGTGGGCAACGTGCTGGCATACGGCACCAACGAACCCTACTACTTCTCAGGCACCACGCTGATGGCCAATCCCGCCCTTGAGTGGGAGAAAACAACGCAATGGAATGTAGGTCTTGACTTCTCCTTCTTCAGGGGACGCATCGGTGGTACCATCGATCTCTATAAATCAAATACCAATGATTTGCTGATGGAGATGACCATCCCCACGCTTACCGGCTACAACAGCACCATGGCCAACGTAGGCAAAACAAAGAACCGCGGAATTGACGTAGGTTTAAATTTCATCCCGGTGCAAACCGCTGATTTTAGCTGGAACTCATCGCTTAACTTTGCCTGGCAGAAAGATGAAATCGTAGAGCTGGCCAACGGTAAGAACGATATGGTTGACAACTCATGGTTCATTGGCGAATCGATCAGTGTGTTCTACGGCTATGAGAATGCCGGTTTATGGCAGGCTGGCGATGAAGCTGAGATGGCCAAATTCAATGAAAAGGGTGAGAATTTCACTGCAGGCAGCGTGAGACCGGTAGACCAGAATGGTGACTATGTGATAGACAGCGATGACCGTGTGGTAATGGGCAACCGTAACCCCCGCATCACTGCCGGCTGGAGCAACAGTTTCAACTACAGGGGACTGGAGTTGAGTGTTGAACTGTACGGTCGCATGAATTACCTCGTATCAACAGGTGGTGAGGTGCAGAATGGCATCCCCAACCAGCGGATGATCGATTACTGGACTCCCGAGAATACCGGTGCCGAGTGGCAGAAACCGGTTTACACCGGCACTCCGGGTGTGGGTGGCGACGCCTATTCAAGTCTGATAGGTTTCAAGAAAGCATCGTTCATCAAATTCAGGAACATCTCCCTTGGTTATTATCTACCTGAGAATATCTGCAAGCCTCTTGGAATCAGCAACCTGAAGTTATTCACTCAGTTACGCAATCCGGGGACGCTCTACTCGTCGGTCGATTTCCTTGACCTGGACCTTGGTACCTCTACATACTACAACAGAGGAATCACTGTTGGTGTGGAGATAGGATTTTAATTATTCACTTACAAACAAAGACAGATTATGAAATATTTATACAACAAATTACTGATCGGAGCAATCATCCTGTCATCCGTCGGTCTTTGGTCCTGTGGTGATGACTTTCTCTATGAGGAAAATACCACGGCCTACACGACACAATATTTTGAAACGGAAGAGGGCCTTACGGCACTGGCTACCTCCCTCTACGGCAACATCCGCTGGCATTTCGGCTATGAATGGGCTTACGGCATCACACTCTACGGTACCGATGAATTCACCAATGGCGCCGACCTAACCAGTGAGCCCTGGAACACCTACGACAGTCGTCTCAACGCATCCAATGCTACCGTTGAAACCGGTGCTGCAAATAAAAACTGCCCACCGGTAGATGGTTTGTGGAATCAGATGTATTTCGGCATCTCATCAGCCAACATGATCATTGCAAAAGGAGAGAAAATCAGCAATGAGGAGATTCGTAACAAATGCATGGGTGAAGCCTATTTCCTTCGCGGATATAACTACTACCGCCTCTTTGCTCAATATGGAGGGGTTGTGCTTCAAACCGAACCGGTGGCGGGCGTTGTGCGCAACTTCAACCGTGCCAGTGAAGAGGAGACGATGGCACAGATCATCTCCGATTTTGAAAATGCTTACAAGCTGTTGCCAACAGACAACTGGCGTGGAATGGGTACCTGGACCAAATATGCGGCTGCCCATTTCTGGGCCAAAGCACTTTTGTTCCGCGCTTCTGAACGAAACAGTGCATGGAACGCTGCCTATGTTGATGCCGACCTGACCAAGTGCATCTCCCTTGCCGATGAAGTGATTGCAGCCCGTCCGCTAGCCAATGACTACTGGGATCTTTATGCACGTTGGACAGGTGTGGATAACCCCAACGAGGGATTACCCGAGATACTGATGTCGGCACAACACAACGCTGATTCATCAACCAAAGGTCGTTTCGGAAACCGCACGCACTCTTATTTCTCGCCGCAGTTCAACACTTTCAGTGGTGGTTGGGTAAGTCGCGGAGCACACATCGGAAGTCAGGATTTTCAGCGTTGTCGCCCCACGGAGTACAACTACTCCACCTATGACAACGTGAATGATGCCCGTCTGTGGAAATCGTTCAAGACGGTTTACGGAGTCAACAACATCAGGGATAACAACCTGAACCAGTCGTTTGGCGAACATGCGGTTGAACTGGGTGACCAGGGTATCATTTTCATCCTGAACAAAAAGGATGACTCACGTTTCGATGGGGAGCCCTACGGCAAGTTTGGACGTCCCAACGCCGGCGGTACTTTTATCAATCCGGAGACCAATAAGTGGGTACCCAATGCATTCCCGCTCTACCTGGAAGGTGAATATGTGTTGCCCAATTACAACAGTAATGGTGATGCCAGCAAATCGAATGTATTTGCCGGATTGAATAAGACCCAGGATGGTACCCGTACGGCAGAGGGTGGAGACGGTTACCGCGACGTGACCATGGCCCGCACCGGTGAGACTTATCTCATCAAGGCAGAAGCACAGGTAAGGCAGAACAAATTTGCTGAGGCCATTTCAACTGTCAACCAATTGCGGGCCCGTGCGCAGTGGAAAGCCGGAGAAGACCGCGAACTCTATGTGGATGCAACCATTGCGTTTCCCATGAGCAACTCGCTTTACTCCCCCTCCACCAATTTCAGCAAGAACGGGAAGACTGATAACTATGTCAATTGGTTTGCAAACTCACATCCCGGTTACAACGACGGGGCATTGAAGGATGCCGCGGGCAATGTCTACCTGACAAAGAACACCTATTACCTCTCAACAGGAATTGCAAAGACAACAGCTGCCTCCTCACTCCAGATCAGTGGACCTGCCAGCCTGCCGGAGGAAGACGAAGCAATTCTCACCAAACTGGGTGCTTCAAGTCAATACGACCGTATGCTGAACTTCATCTTCAACGAACGCACACGTGAGTTGAACGGAGAATGGAACCGCTGGGAAGAGCTTAGTCGTGCCGGTTTGCTGGTAAAACGTGCCCGGGCATTCAATCCACAGGCTGCTCCCAACATCCAGGAAAAGCATCAGCTTCGTCCAATCCCCCAAACCTTTATCGATGGTTTGACACAAGACGATGGCTCACCGTTGACTGATGAACAGAAAGCATCGTTCCAGAATCCGGGCTGGTAAACGATTCGTTCCAACTTTTTTCTATTTATTATCGGATGGAAACCAGGGATGTAAAAATTCCGGTTTCCATCCGTTTTTATTTGCAGAAGTGTCAATTATTGAAGTTTTGCGAATAAAAATTCAGTATAATTATTCGCATAAAATAACGGAATGAAAGGAACGAGACAAGGTCTTTGGTGCCTCTAGCCTTATTGCACCCTTATTGCACCCTTATAACCACCTCAATAATTATGGGAGTGGATATAAGGTTGCAATAAGTTTAGAATATAGATGGAGCGTCCAAAAACAGGCGAAAAATCTGCAAACAAATATTGCTTTATCCATCTCAATAGGATAAACATGTGAAACTTGAATCAAATATCACATGTCTATTGTCATAAAAGTTAGTCGAAACAATTTGGATTACCCTATTTTTGTAGACTGCTAATTGTGTAGATAAAACAATTAAACGGCTAATCCAATAATTCAAAGGAATACTATGAAACATTTTCTTTTTACAGCGTTGCTGGTCCTAGTGTCGGTCGTCGGCACCATTGCACAGGATTTGAGAGAACGACACTATTACTATGAGATCCTCACCCCCTCACATGAACCTAAACCTCCCGTGGATGGCTATGCCGGCGAACGGGTAACTGAAAACTTGAACAGGGGATTACAGGCAGCTCTGACTGCTGACGGGAAAGGAGTGTATCTTAACTGGCGTCTGCTGCGATCGGATACAGAGGGAATCACATTCAATGTTTTTCGTTCGGTGAATGGCAAAAAGAAAAAACTCAACAGAAAGCCAATCTCTCTCACGACTGACTTTACCGACAATGCTCCGTCAGAAGGAAAAGCATCTTACTGGATTGAAAGTGTGGAAGTGAAGAAAAGATCTCAATCTGAAAAGATTGAGGTTGACTTCTCCGGGTTGCAATCACCCGGTTACAGAAGCATCAGCCTCAAAAATGGTGTCACAGCCGGCAAAGTGGCAGTTGCCGATTTGAACGGAGATGGCAACTACGACTTTATCATTCGTCATCCCAACAGCAACGTGGATCCCGGGGTGGCCAATCCCAATGATGGAACCACCTACAAGATCGAGGCCTACCTGAGTGACGGTACCTGGCTTTGGACAAAGGACCTGGGTCTGGGAACTGAACCGGGAGTGTGGTATTCCCCTTTCATAGCCTATGATTTTGATGGCGACGGAAAAGCAGAGATTGCACTCAAAACAACGGGAGATGACTACCTGAAAAATGAAAGTGGTCGCATTTACGGAGGCAGTGAATATCTCACCATACTGGATGGCATGACCGGCAAGGAGCTGGCAAAAGCGGAATGGCCTGAGCGTAATTTCCGTTACGGCAACGTCAACAGACAAAACCGGAACCAGATAGGGATGGCTTACCTGGATGGCAAGACACCTTCCATCCTGGCTGCAAGAGGCACCTATAAACTGATGGTAGTGGATGCCTGGCAGTTTCATGATGGTAAGCTGGAAAGACAATGGCGCTGGGATGGTGATGAGGAGAACCCTGTTGTTCGAAGCCAGGGGGCGCACAACATGGTGAGCGGCGATGTGGATGGTGATGGCAGGGATGAGATCCTTCTAGGCTCCTGCATGCTGGATGACAACGGCACACTGCTCTGGTCTTCCGGTTTGGGACATTCCGACAAGGCCTATCTTACCGATATCGATCCGCGGAGACCCGGCATGGAGGTCTTCCTTGCCATTGAGCCCTTTGAGGAGACCGGTTACGGTGTCTCCATGCTCGATGCCGCAACAGGTGAACGGGTATGGGGTATCGGTCACAAGACGTTTCATGTGGGAGACGGCATGGTAGCCGACATCGACCCGTCAACACCAGGATTGGAGTGCTTTGCCAGCGAGGATCGCAAGGGTGGTTCTACCGACAAATATCTGCTCAGCTCCGACGGTCAACGACTCGCCTCAAACGACGATGTACCCCCCTGTCGCAACTGGATATGGTGGGATGCAGGCAACATCAGACAGACATTTTTCGGAGATGACAATCGATGGGGTTCCGACTCACGATCTGGAGCAAAAGGACAACAGATCGGATACTGGAAAGGAGAGAAGATAGCGCATGAAATTCATGGGGATATCATCATGATTGCCGACCTTATGGGCGACTGGCGCGAAGAGGTGGTCACCTCGCTGCCGGGAGAGCTACGCATCTATCATACCCCGATTCCGGCTGCTGACAGAAAGATCACCCTGATGCAGGATCCCATTTACAGGAGCTATGTATTGCAACGCTCACAGGGCTATCCGCAAGCACCTGTTCCGGGATGGTACCTGGGAGATTAATCATAGATACCCGAAAAAAAATCTCTGGAATCAGAGATGCAAAATACAAATTTATTCAACAATTTACTAATTTACTCGTAATGATAAAATTGCACAGACTGTTTATTTCGTTGTTCTGCCTCACACTTCTGGTGGGGTGTAACAATGGTAACACCGCCGCATCAACCACTCCTGAAAAAGAGGAGGTATTGGATGCACTGAGACTGGCCAACGATTATTTCATGAACAAGTGGAGCGATCCCGGTCAACCGATTCCCTATCCCACCCGTAACAAAGAGTATGAATCGAATCTGTGGACACGGGCTTACTATTACGAAGGACTGATCGATCTCTGGAAGATCGATCCCCAGCAGCGCTATCTCGACTATGCCCTGGAATGGGGAACCAAGCATGAGTGGGGCCTGCGAAACTCAGCTGAGGGGTGGATGACCCGTAATGCTGACAACCAGTGTGCCGGCCAGGCATATCTCTTCCTTTACGAGCAGGATCCCGCTAAGCCGAGTCACTATATTGAAAACATCAAAAGATCGGTTGACTCGATGATGGTTACCAATAAGATCGATGACTGGAACTGGATCGACGCCATTCAGATGGCGATGCCCATCTTTGCACAGCTGGGCAATATCACAGGCGATACGGCCTATTACAACCGGGCCTACGACATGTACATGTACAGCAAGCTGCAACATGGTGAGAATGGTCTTTACAACCCGGAAGACCAGCTTTGGTGGAGAGATGCCGACTTTGATCCTCCCTATACCGAACCGAACGGTGAAGACTGTTACTGGTCGCGCGGCAACGGATGGGTGGTGGTAGCCATGGCACGCATGCTGGATCTCCTGCCGCAGGATGAACCGCATCGGATTGAGTATGAAACCATGCTCGTAGAGATGAGTGAAGCACTCAAAAAAGTTCAGCGGGAAGATGGCTACTGGAATGTCAGCCTGCATGATCCGGATAACTACGGAGGCAAGGAACTTACCGGCACCTCTATGTTCATCTACGGAATGGCCTACGGTGTGAACAACGGACTGCTCGACAGGGCTGAATATGCACCGGTTATTTACAAGGCATGGAATGCCATGGTAAGTGAAAGTTTGCATCCCAACGGTTTTCTGGGATATGTACAGGGCACAGGCAAGGAACCCAAAGAGGCACAGCCGGTCACCTATGAGCGGGAACCCGATTTCGACGATTACGGGCTGGGCGCGTTCCTGATGGCAGGAGCTGAGATCTATAAAATGCTCTGAACAGCATAGTAGTCCATACCATCAGAACAAATCACCCCAATAGTTTTCAGAAGCTATTGGGGTGATTTCATTTTCAGCAGGGCGGTTCAGGGTTTCACCTGATGATTTTGACCTCCTTCGGTGCATCAATTTGTGAGCCTATCTCACCGTTTGGTAACCGTTCATGTCGTACCCTCACCACCCCATGGGGTGTGGGGAAGGTCCCCTCCACCCACTGGAGATCCCCCAGGTGGGGTTTCACCTGCAGGGTGCGGCATCCCGGTTCAACAACCGTGATGCCCAGCACATTCTCCGTGAGCCAGGCTGTCACACCGGATGACCAGCCATGACAGAGGCTGTGGCGGAAGCTGGGGTAACAGTAATCACCAAAATCGCCGTGGATATCGTTCATCCCCTCTGGCGTGAGCTGGTCTATGCGTGCTGAGTTCTCCATCCACTCTATGTTGAAGTCCTCCCAGAAGGTAGTGGCACCCATGTCGAGCATCCCACCCCAGTAGTCGCTGACAATCTGCAACGCCTCATCCTGCATGCCGGCCAACGAGAGGGCATCGAGCATATAGAGGCCATAGAAGGTGGAGAAACGTTTGGCACCATCAACCGCCACCACCTCCCTGCTGGCAGAGAGGGGATCCAGGATCCCGGCTACCGCCATCAGTGCGGGTGCCTGCTTCAGGTTGTTATGGGGCATAATCTTTTTGTTCAGCTTATTGGCAGCATCGACTGCCACGCTGGCAGAGCGATCCTCACCGAGTACCCCACACAACTTTTGTGCATCTCTCAATGCCCATGTCAGAAGGGCCCTGTAACCGGCTTCCACCCCCTCTTTGTTGGGTGTGGAGGGCCAGTCCAGAAAGCGGAAGGGGCTCAATGTTTCTGTACCGTCAGCAGCGATGCGTGAATCGATCAGATCAATCAGTCCCACGATGTAGTCGCGGTGCTTCTGCAGGAAAGCCAGGTCACCGTTCTGCATGTACCAGTCGTGGTGGATGATCAGGTACCACATCGAGTAGGAGCTCATCCCGTTCATCCATTGTGGCAGAGGGTACTGTTCACAGGCCAGGTCGAGACTCCTGGGAACCACCTCATTGTACCCGAAAACGGTGTTGATCGCTTTCAGTTCCGGGTGGAAGTCGCCCAGCCAGACCAACCGGTCACGCTTGATGCCGTCCCAGAGGTACTCCTGCATGTTGAGGTGGGTGGTGTAGGCCCCTGTGATCCAGATGGAGTCGAGCCGCGGATCGCTGCTCTTGAAGGATCCCAGGTAGGGGATATCGCGGTAGCGCAGGATGGCACGTGCCTCTTTGATGTTGATGGTGGTGCCCGGCTGCAGCAGGTCGATCCGCACGAAGCGGAACCCCGTGTTGCCGATCTCTATCATCCCGGTGCGGGGAATCTCCATGATAATGTCCCGCTTGGCATGATCGTCGGTGGAGAACCCCATCAGCCAGTCGGAGTTGTAGGTAGTGCTGTTGGCCTCCCCCACCGACTCACCGAAACGTATGCGTACCAGCGAGGGTTCGCGGCGGGAGGAGCCCCCCATCACCAGCTGGAGGCCGCCATGCAGCTCCTTGCCATAGTCGAGCAGGATGGAGGAGGTGTCGTTCTCGCTGCTGGTGATAGAACAGAAGCGTGTGGTGCGGCTCATGTCCGACTGGCTGTTACCCGGTTGCAGCAACACCCGGCTGTTCTTGACCATCGTTTCCGTGCTGCCTGAGCTCCAGATAACCCTTACCGGTGAGATGTAGACCCGTGTCAATTCATCCTTATGCGTGGTTCCACTGTACTCCGGACCGAAAACAGGAGGGAGCACTGTCTGAGGGATTCCCTTCATGAAGTGTTGCTTCATAAAGGTGACATAGATATCATAATCCTCGGGGATGGTTCCGTGACCGCCTTCGTGCATGTAATATCCCATATCATTGAGGATAGGTTCACCCGGGGCAGGCATCTCCGTTCTCTCAAGGCCTCTTTTACCGAAGAGACGGTAGACCGGTTCGGCGGCAACAGCTGACAGGAACTCACCCTTAGGGTCAGACCAACCGTCGCTGTCACCCGTTTGCAACAGGAGCGGTCGGGGAGCAATCAGTGAGACCAACATGTGTGCATCTATGGGTGACTGGTGCGGGTCATCGCCGTAGCGGGCACGGTTGCCGCAAAACTGGTAGAAGTATCGCGTGGGTGCGATCATGTGGGCGATGGTCTCACCATAGTTGCGTCGTGAAAGGGCAGCGCCTCCCTCACCGGAGCAGCTGGCGATGATCATACCGAAGCGCTGATCGAGGGCTCCGCTCCACAACACCGTCTTGCCCAGACGGGAGACACCATGCAGGGCCACCTTAGAGGCGTCGACGCCGGGCTCTCTCTCCAGATAGTCCATTGCATAGCTCAGGCCCCAGGCCCAGGCAGAGATGGTGCCCCACTCATCGGGGGCGGGCCATTCCTTGCCGGCGGACAGAAAGTGACCCCTTACACCATGGTGGATGCCCTTGGGAAAATCGGGTTCAATGTCACCGTAATAGAGCGTGGCCACACCCATCCCTTGCGAGATAAACTTCTCCACATCGAGGCCGCCCATGCGGGGATTCTCGGCTCTGAGCTGCACCGGGACTCTTTCACCATCACGATTCCAGTAGTATCCCGGAGTGAGTCCGGGATCATCTACCATCAAGGCGTTGGGCAAGAAGCTGATCGTCAAAAAGAGCGGCACCGGACCTGTTGCCTCTGCCGGCAGATAGATCACCATGTCGGCATGGTGTCTGGCGGTGTCTTCGGTGAAGTAGAGCCTCACCTGCTTTCTGAGCGCCTTACCATCGAGTGCCAGGCTGCCGGCATCAAAGAGGTTTGCCTGACGCGGCACCCGCTTGGGGCTCTTGCCAAACTGTTCCGATGCGAAGAGCTGGACAATCTCAGGGCGACGTTGCTCCATCCACTCCTTTGCATTGATCACCCTGCTACCGTTTTGCAGGGTAAAGAGGTCGGGAAGCTCCCAGCTGCCTGTCTTTGATTCATCGTAGTTGACAGGGATGCCGGCAACGGTTTCCTGTTGTTGTGCAACTACACTCTTCGTGAAAACAGTAATCAAAATCGCAGCAAGACAACAGAACCGGTATTTACCGAATTTGAACGAATTCACTGTCCGTATCATAAAACAACACATTAATTTGTGTTCATCTCCCAATTTGCATAATCCATAAACCTTTCCAATGTATTGACAAAAGGCTCCTTTCCATTGGCCGATGAAATCCAGTAGCTGAGGTATCTTGTCGGTTTTGAGATAAAGACATGTTGGTTGCCATCATCCATCTTCTGTGCATAATCATCCGGGTTCAGGAAGATTGCGGCACCCAGTTCCACCTTCTCAGCAGCCACATCCTCGGGGTGTAATCCCCAGGTGAAGATGCAATCCTCTTCCACCACTACCTGTTGTCCTGGATGATAATTGATGCCAGTCACAAATTCAACATCTGCATCCGATAAAGCAAATGCCTCTACCTTGGCCTTTCTGAGACCGGAATAGACGGTAACCCTTACAAGGATATCCACCTTGCTGTTGCGATAGGGCACATCTTCCGACAGCATCTCCATAAAAGAGACAGAACCCTTTTTCATAACCCTTGCCGTTCTGTTTGTGACCGGATCCAAGGGGAGCACCTTCTCAGCATCCCACAAACGAATACCACCCAAACCGACTGTAGGTCCTACCTTGTAGTAGTCGGCACCTTTCCCTTGTTTCTGCTGCTCCGGTGTGGGGTACCACTTATAATGCGAGAGTTCAAGTCCCCTGTTGGCTTTTGAATAGACATCAATGGCCGCTTTTTTGTCGAAATAGAGCCGCAGTCCGAGCCATTCATTCTCAATTGCCGGACCGTGATGTCCCAGCGCGTTGTAGAGATCACCTGATTCTGATGAGACATGATCTAGATAACGGGTACTGTCACTTCGCAGGAAGAGGCTGGCATCGGTCATGTTCTGGGCTGTGATGATACTCCCCTGCAGAATTAAGGCACAAAAGAATAGTTTAGCTTTCATCTGTTTATAAGTTATGATTAGATGTATTTATAGTGTTTCACTTTCAAGCAGTTGGGTCAAACAGTCAGTCTGCCTGACGGCTAATGTTACAAATATAGTGACACCTAATTGCTATCAACTGAAAATTATGATTTAAATACTATACAAATTGGCATAAAGATATGCACATCGCTTCACATAATACTATATTTCGCCTTAATTCTCTCTTATCTTCGTCTAATATGCCTCGGATATATTAGAACGAGATTAGAGCGAGATTAGAACGAGATTAGAACGAGATTAGAACGAGAACCGAACAAAAGTCAAACAAACCAATATCAAATTATACAGGTAAAATATCATTTTTATTAGCTCACCACCCCATGATTTGGTTAAATTTGTAAACTGTGAAATATCGGATGAAAAATACCATTTAAATAATTAATACAATGCAAAAACTGACATTGCTACTGCTTCTGTTTCTATCCTTTAATGTGACAGCCCAACAAACAGAAACGCTATATCTTTCCGGAACAGGACTGGGTGACACCAAAACATGGGATTTCTATTGTAGCGACGGAATGAACAGCAAGAAATGGTCGAAAATCGAAGTACCTTCCCAGTGGGAGCTGCAGGGATTCGGTGAATACAGTTACGGACGGTGGTACACCATCAGGGGTGGCAAACCTTCAACCGAAACAGGTATCTACCGTACGATGTTCCGCATCCCTTCAAACTGGAAAGAGAAACAGGTAACCATTGTTTTTGAGGGAGTGATGACCGATACGGAAGTGCATGTGAACGGAACCCTCGCCGGAGAGATGCACCAGGGTGGATTCAACCGTTTCACATATGACATCACCGATAAGATCAAACCAGGGAAGAACAACCTGGAGGTAAAGGTCAGCAAGGAATCTGCTGACCGGCTGGTGAATGCAGCCGAACGCAAAGCCGACTGGTGGATCTTTGGTGGCATCTATCGTCCCGTATACCTTGAAGCCAAACCTACTGTAAACATACACCGGATAGCAGTTGATGCCAAGGCTGACGGATCACTCTATGCAGATCTTTTCACCACGCCGCTGGAGGAGGGTTTCACGCTTAACGCCCGTATTGTACCGGTAAAACTTTACGGTATTGAAAAAAATGCAACATTTACCGAGCAGACAACAAGCCTTGGAGCGGGCAGTGAACATGCGATTCGTTTTCAATGGGACGATGCAGAGCCTTGGAATACGGAAACGCCCAACCTATACAACCTCGAGCTGGAGCTGGTGGATGGCAACAACAAAGTGTTACACCAACACACACAGCGGATCGGCTTCCGCACCGTGGAGTTTCGTCCACAAGATGGACTCTATGTGAATGGAACGAAGGTGGTTTTGAAAGGGATTAACCGTCATTCATTCCATCCTGACGGAGGCCGCACCACCAATAAGGAGATCAGTCTGATGGATGGAAAGCTAATCAAGGAGATGCACATCAACGCCGTACGATTTCACTATGCACCCGACACTCACTTTCTGGATGTGTGTGATTCACTCGGTATTTTTGTCGTGAATGAGTTGGCGGGATGGCAGAACGCCTATGGAACCGAGATTGGATCGAAGCTGGTGAAGTCGCTGGTTACCCGTGACGTGAACCACCCCTCCATCATACTCTGGAGCAATGGAAACGAGGGAGGCTTCAACCATGAGCTCAACCCCCTCTATCGCAAGCATGACCCACAAAAGAGGCATGTGATCCATGCCTGGGCTGACTTTGATAATCTGGACACCCACCACTACCCCACCTACCTTACCGGTGTAGCTCGATTCAACAACGGATACAAAGTCTTTATGCCAACTGAGTTCATGCATGGCATGTACGACCAGGGGCATGGAGCCGGTCTGGAGGACTTCTGGAAGAGATACAGCTCACACCCCCTGTTTGCGGGCGGATTCATGTGGGATTTTTCCGATAACGCCGTGAAACGAACCGACAAGGGAGGGATCCTCGATTCCGACGGATCAAACGGCAGCGACGGCATCCTGGGTCCCTATCGCCAGAAGGAGGGGAGCTACTACTCCGTTAGGGAGGTATGGGCTCCCATTCAGATCGAACCATTTTTTGTCACACCTTCCTTTAATGGGAATTTTATCGTTCGCAACGACTACCTCTTCTCCAACCTGGAGAGCTGCCGTATGGCATTCAGGGTACTCAATGCCCCTTCTCCGCTAAGCAAAGATAGGCGTCAGCAGGTAATCGCTTCGGGAGAGGTCGCCCTTCCTGCCATTGACCCGCGAGAAGCCGGTAAGGCCATCATGGAGATGCCGGCCAATTTCTTCGAGGGTGACATCCTGGAGATTACCGCATGGGATCGGCACAATGAGGAAATCTGCACATGGAGCTGGCCCATACGATATGCAGCAGCCTATACACAGCAACAGCTTGATCAAACCTCACAGGAAGGAAAAGCATCGGTAGTGAAGGAGGGAGATGTGGTCAGATTATCCGCCGGCAACGTGTCAGTGACCTTTCATGCAGGAGATGGAATGATCACCGAAGTTCGGAACAGTAGTGGCATCCTATCCTTTAACAACGGACCGATACCTGTGGGGATGAAGGCCCGCATCAAAGAGGTGAAACACCGTCAAGAGGGAGCGAACGCCGTTTTCACCGCTTACTACCAGGGTGCGGTTGATTCCGTCCGTTGGGAGATGACTCCGGCGGGACTGTTACAGATGAAGGCTGTGACGCTGAACAACGCACGGGCTGGCGTCGGCTTCGATGAGGCCATCTTCGAAGACAACATCCCCAACTTCGGCTTCACCTTCTCCTACCCCGAAGAGAAGGTGCAAAGCATGGAATGGTTTGGACGAGGCCCCTACCGTGTATGGCGCAACCGCATCCGGGGTGCCAATTACGGACTCTGGCAAAAGGATTACAACAACACCATCACCGGAGCCGATTTCGGGAACATGGTCTATCCCGAGTTCAAAGGATACCACGGCAACACCTACTGGAGCACACTTATTTCCACCGAGTCTCCCTTTACGGTCTATAGCGAGAGCGACGGCCTCTTCATGCGGATCTTCACACCTGCTGAACCGACCGACAACAAGACCAACTGGCGGGCACATCCCGAGTTCCCGGAGGGTGACATCTCGTTCCTCTACGAAATTCCGGCCATACGAAGTTTCAAACCGATTTCCCAACAAGGGCCCAACAGCCAGCCCTCCAATATCCGGATAAAGATCGGTGATGAGGGAATACATATGAATCTCTGGTTCGATTTCCGGGGATATCAGCAGTAAGATTTTGTCACTATAACCTTTTTAATCAATTGATCCCGATGAAGAAAAAAACGCTTACTCCTCTATTTCTTTTGTTGATTTTCGCTCTGCTGCCTGCAAGTGCACAAAACAAAAAAGAACAGGCGAACGACTTCAACACACCATTACACCTGCTGGACCCGGACTACAACATACCATACGGCGTTCCGAAAGCAGAATCCATCAAACAGGACCTTGACCGTATCCTGGCCTATCTCTGGGAAGTGACACCCGCTACTCTGATAAATAACCGAACTGGGGAAGAGATTAAATCAACCGATCAGATTGACCGGCATAGTGGATTGAAAAAAGGGGATTTCCGCCTGTCGAGCTATGAATGGGGAGTTACATATGCAGCCATGCTGACGGCGGCAGAGACAACTGGTGATGAACGATACAAAGCATATGTGATGGACCGCTTCCGCTTTATTTCGGAAATAAGACCGGCATTCGAACAGGTGCTGAGAGATTATGGCTCCTCCGACCCACAGATGAGGCAGATACTCAAACCAGCGGCGCTCGACGATGCAGGAGCAATGTGCGCCGCCATGATTAAGGCTTCGCGGTTGAATCCGGAGCTGAAGCTGGAACCGGTCATTTCTAACTATATGAACTATATCATGCACTATGAGTATCGGTTGCATGATGGTACGTTTGCCCGGAAACGACCACAAATGAACAGCGTCTGGCTCGATGACATGTTCATGAGCATCCCGGCCATCGCCCAGATGGGTGCAATGACAGGTGAGAGCCGCTATTTCGATGAAGCTGTAAGACAGATATCACTCTTCAGGGATAAGATGTTTGTGAAGGAAAAAGGGCTCTTCCGCCACGGCTGGGTGGAAGCAGCCGACAGGCAACCCAACTACTTCTGGGGGAGAGCCAACGGGTGGGCGCTGCTCACGTTGGTGGAGACACTGGACGTGCTGCCCGTAAACCATCCCGGAAGAGATGAGATACTTGAACTCCTGAAAGCACATATCAGCGGTCTGGCTGCCCTGCAATCGGGCGACGGATTCTGGCACCAGTTGCTGGACAGGAATGACTCCTACCTGGAGACCTCCGCTACTGCAATCTATGTCTACTGCATTGCACGAGCCATCAACAAGGGGTGGATTAATCCCGTGATCTACGGACCGGTCGCCACGCTGGGCTGGAATGCCGTCTCTACGAAGATCAATCAGCGGGGAGAGGTGGAAGGAACCTGCGTGGGCACTGGCATGGCGTTCGACCCCGCATTTTACTACAGCCGTCCCACCAGTGTTTTTGCTGCACACGGTTATGGACCTGCCATCTGGGCCGGTGCAGAGATGATCCAACTGCTGAATAACCTCTTCCCCCGGATGAACGACAACGCGGTGCAATTCTACCATATGGAACAAACCACACCGGCACCTATCTTCAGCTTGGGCGGTCGCACCGATCAGTTCATCTCAGGCAGCAGCAGGAAAAAAAGCAATCCCGTGCTTTTTCTGATTGGAGACTCTACAATGAAGAATGGCACAGGCAAGGGTGACAATGGCCAGTGGGGCTGGGGATCATTCTTTGAACAGTTTTTTGACACCACACGCATCTCTGTTGAAAATCATGCACTGGGTGGAAGGAGCAGCCGCACCTTTATCACCGAAGGGTTGTGGGACAAGGTGCTGCGTGGTATTCGCGAAGGAGACTACCTCTTCATCCAGTTCGGCCACAACGACGGCGGACCGCTCCACACCGGGAGAGCCAGGGCTTCCCTGAAAGGCACCGGTGATGAATCGCAATGGGTGATCATGGAACGTAATGGCGGTCATGAGGAGGTCTTTACTTTCGGACATTATCTGCGCCTCTATATCCGTCAGGCCAAGGCCAGGGGAGCCATACCGGTCGTTCTTTCACACACACCGGGCAACAGCTGGGAGGGTGACAGGGTGATCCGTAACAGTGACACCTACGGTAAATGGTCGAAAGAGGTGGCAGAAGAAGAAGGAGTACGCTACATCGACATGAACGATCTCATCGCAACAAAGTGTGAAGCGATGGGGAAAGAGCAAACAAACGCTCTTTTCATGGATCGGGTACACACCTCACGCGAAGGAGCCCTACTGTTCGGTAAAATGTTGATTGAAGGTATTCAGGCAACACCGGACCTGCAATTGAATCAATACATCAAACCATAATAAAACAAACCCTGTATGAAACGAAATGCATTTAAAATGTTCCTGAAACCGGGTTTTGAAAAGGAATACGAGAAAAGACACAATGCGCTATGGCCTGAGATGCGCGAATTGTTGAAAAAAGAGGGCGTTTCAGATTATTCTATCTTTTGGGACAAAGAGACCAATGTACTGTTTGCCGTGCAAAAGAGTGAAGGCGACGGCTCTTCACAGGATTTGGGGCAGCTGGAGATCGTACAGAAATGGTGGGCCTACATGGCCGACATCATGGAGACCAACCCGGACAACTCACCCGTATCGATCCCCCTGGAAGAACTTTTCTATATGCCATAATATAATGCCGATCAGAGCGTTGTTAATATGAACAGATATAAATCATCCTGCTGCCTAATTGTGTTCACACTTTTGGTCATCACCATGGCAGAAGCAAAAGCAGAAGAATTCAGATTCTACTTCGGTGACGGCAACAAGGAGGGGTATCAGACAGTGAATAGTTCTACGTTGTACGACAACGATTCCTCCTATGGGTATGATCTTATTGCTTCACATGCGGATGGGGAGCCCTTTTTCTTCTCTGTGAAGCTGCCGGAGGGTAACTACCGGGTCAAAGTGGTGCTGGGTGACCAGAGGCGTGATACCCACACAACCATACGATCCGAATCACGGCGACTGATGCTTGCCAACGCAGAGACCAAGGCGGGCTCGATGATCACACGCTCATTTGTGGTAAACATACGCAATACCAGCATCACGGCAGACCGGTCAGTCAAGCTCAAACCCCGTGAAATTGGAAAGCTTAACTGGGATGATAAACTTACCCTAGAGATCAACGGTAAACGTCCCGGTCTACGGGAGATAGTGATTGAAAAGGCAGAGGTCCCAACCATCTTTCTGGCCGGGAACTCAACTGTCACCGATCAGGATAATGAGCCCTGGTGCGGATGGGGACAGATATTCCCTCTCTTTCTCAACGACGAGATCGCAGTGGCCAACTACGCAGAATCGGGGGAGGCTGGTAATTCTTTTATTTCAGCAGGACGCTTTGCCAAGATCCTGACAAAGATGAAAAAGGGTGATTGGCTCTTCATCGAATTCGGTCACAACGACCAGAAGCAAACAGGACCGGGTAAAGGGCCCTACGACAGCTACACGGAGAGTTTGAAGCAGCTGATCAGAGGGACACGTGAGAAAGGCGGTACACCTGTCCTGGTCACCCCCATGCACCGCAGACGGTTTAACGGGAACAATATGGTCATCAACACATTGGGTGAATTCCCCAATGCGATGAGAGAACTGGCAAAACAGGAGCAGGTGGCACTGATCGATCTGAATTCGATGAGCAAGACCTTGTATGAGGCTTGGGGACCGGAACAATCGAAGAGAGCATTTGTGCACTACCCAGCAGGCACCTTCCCGGGACAAACAGAAGCGTTGGCTGACAACACCCATTTCAATGCATATGGGGGAGACCAACTGGCAAGGTGTATCATCAAAGGGATTATTGACAACAACTTACCAATCAGTGTATTTATCCATGAAGGTTACATCCCTTTCGACCCGGCTCATCCCGATGATCCGGATAGCTTCATTGTGTCTCAGACACCTTTTTATTCTGTCACTAAGCCTGAAGGAAATTAACATCACAAACAATAATGACAATGAAAAAGAATGTAGGAATCATCTTTCTCCTCTCACTACTTAACCTCTCCCTGATGGCGCAGCAACGAACAGATGAGGAGGTGGTCAGAGTCGTTGCGGATAACATCCTGGCGCAGCCCGTTACCCAGTTCGTGGGCGTGGATGATGGTGTAGTATACAACAACACCAAAGAGATACCCGAAGGCCGAGATGTGAAATTTAAAAGTCCGCTCACCGAATGGCACTATTCCAATGGTGTGCTGGATATGGCCATGATCAAGCTTGGAGAGTATCTCAACGAACCGAAATATGTGGATTATGCCAGGCATCATGTGGCATTCGGATTTGACAACTATACCTACTTTAAGGAGAGATTCCGTAACGACCGGAATCACTGGCACTGGCCTTTTGGTCAGTTGTGGAACACGAAGGAGTTGGACGACTGCGGAGCCATGGGTGCAGCCGTAATCGAGGTATATCAATTGGGAAAAAAACAGGAGTACCTCGATTACATTCATACAGCCGCAAAGCATATCATGGAGGGACAGGATCGCCTGGAGGACGGCACACTGAGTCGCACCTTTCCAAGAGATATGACCGTCTGGGCGGATGATGCCTATATGGCTACCTCTTTCCTGACCCGAATGGGCAAATTCACGGGTGAGCAGCGCTACTTCGATGAAGCAGCCAAACAACTTATCCAGATGGACAATTACCTCTGGGATGGGTCGAAAGGTCTCTATTATCATTGTTATTACGCCGATCTGGATCGCAATGGCGTTGCTTACTGGGGGAGAGCCAATGGCTGGATCACCATCTCGCTTGCCGACCTGATAGAAGCAATGCCTGCCGATCATCCCGATCGTGTAGAATTGATTGAGATGCTGGAGAAACAGATCGTGGGTGCATCCCGCTGGCAGAATGCCAACGGGATGTGGAACCAGCTGCTGGATAAGAGTGACTCCTATGATGAGTCGTCGATCACAGCGATGTATATCTATGGCATTGCGAAAGCCATCAACAACGGATGGATTGACCCCTCCTATGCCTCTATTGCCAGGGCAGGATGGAAAACCCTGAAAGAGACTCAGATCACATCTGATGGCAAGTTCAAGAATGTATGTGTGGGAACAGGTATCAGTAACGATCTACCATTCTATTTCAATCGCCCCGTGGGGGACAATGAGAAACATGGATTGGGTCTCATCATCAATACTGCAATTGAAATTATGAAGCTAAACAGCAAGAAATGAACACCAAGAAACTCCTGATCATCGCTCTCCTGATACTCCCCATCTCCCTTTTCGCCGGATTCGATATCACAGACCTCGCCTGGGCAAAAGATGTGGGCGCCCGCAGTGAACCGGAAGGAAAACAGACATTCAATGTTCGCTCATTTGGTGCTGTTGCGGATGGCACAACTATGAACACCAAGGCAATACAAGCTACGATTGAAGCCTGTGCAGAAGCTGGGGGCGGCATTGTCACCTTTGCCCCCGGCAGCTATCTCACCGGATCCATCTATCTGAAAGAGGGAGTACACCTGCTCATTCCGGAAGGGGTAACCCTGTTGGGAAGCCAGCAGATAGATGATTATCCCGATATCCCTACTCGCGTGGCAGGGATTGAGATGGTATGGCCCTCGGCACTGATCAATGTGATTGGAGAAAAGAATGTGATGATTTCAGGCAAGGGTGAGATCGACGGACAGGGAAAACCATTTTGGGACAACTACTGGGAGATGAGAAGAGACTATGAGGCAAGGGGATTGCGATGGATAGTCGATTACGACTGCAAACGCCCCCGGACATTACTGGTATCAGAGGCGGAAGACATCACGGTGAGGGATGTCACCTTCAAAAGAGCAGGCTTCTGGACCATTCATCTCCTCTATTCTCGTTACTGTACCGTAGACGGGGTGATCGTACGCAATAACATCGGTGGACACGGTCCCAGCACCGACGGGATCGATATCGACTCCTCATCACACATCCTGGTGGAGAACTGCGATATCGACTGCAACGACGATAACTTCTGCCTCAAAGCAGGACGCGATGCCGACGGACTGCGTGTAAACCGCCCCACTGAGTATGTAGTGATCCGCAACTGTATATCACGTGCCGGCGGCGGCCTTTTCACCTGCGGCAGTGAGACCTCGGGTGGCATTCGTTACGTGCTGGCTCACAACCTCAGGGCAAAGGGCACCTCTGTGGGACTTCGTTTCAAATCGGCGATGAACAGGGGAGGTACAACCGAACATATCTACCTCAAAAATATCATGATGGAAGAGGTGGGTACCGCCATCGAGGCCTCCATGAACTGGAACCCCTCCTACAGTTACTCGGCACTGCCCGAAGAGTATGAAGGGAAAGAGTTGCCTCTACACTGGATGAAAATGCTTGAAACGGTTGATCCAGCAGAACTGGGGATCCCACGCTTCAACAATATCCATTTTTCCGGAATCACCGTACACAAGGCAAGAACAGCCCTCAAAGTGGAGGGTAGTGAGCAATCTAAAATGAAGCACTTCAACCTGAATGACATCACCATCAATGCCGGAAGTGCCGGATCGGTGAACCATGCGGAGAACTGGCAAATGGATCAGATCGATATTACTTCAGAGGATAATCTTTTCGTACAGGTAACGGAAAGCAACGACGTTTCCTTCCCGGCAGGTAACAACGTCTTTCTCTTCTCCTATTTCACCGGAAATGGAGAAGATGGCCTGCACCTGGCATACAGCCTCGATGGGTTGAGCTGGAAGCCCCTCAACAACGGAGAGTCACTCCTGACACCAATGGTAGGGAAAGACCGGTTGATGCGTGACCCGAGCATCACCCGGGGTAAGGATGGACTGTTCCACATGGTCTGGACCACCGGGTGGTGGGACCGCCACATTGGATATGCCTCCTCGCCCGACCTGTTTCACTGGTCAAAACAACGCACAATCCCGGTGATGTATCATGAACCGGAAACAAGAAACAGCTGGGCACCCGAACTCTTCTATGATGAGGCAAATGATCTCTTCTATATTGTCTGGGCTTCCACCATCCCTGGTAAATTCCCGGAAATGGCCACATCAGAAAGTGAGAAGGGGCTGAACCACCGCCAATACGCCGTCACGACAAAGGATTTTGTAACTTTTAGTGAGACCAGGCTCTTCTATGATCCGGGATTCAGTGCAATCGATGCCGCATTCATACGGCAGGAGGGGAAATACTGGATGATCCTCAAAAATGAAAACTCCGCACCGGCAGAAAAGAACCTGAGAGTGGTCTTTACCGATGATCTGAAAAAGGGTTTTCCTGTGGCTGTATCTGCTAACATATCAGGCGAAGCATGGGCGGAAGGGCCCTCACCGCTCCGAATAGGGGAGTATGTCTATGTCTATTTCGACAAGTACATTGAGAAAAAATATGGAGCCATCCGCTCGAAAGATGGTATTACATGGGAAGATGTCTCTGAAAAGATTTCATTCCCGCAAGGTACCAGACATGGGACCGCTTTTAGTATCAACAGTAAAGAGTGGAAAAGGATCAAAGAATATACCAAGCATGGGAAATAAATCAAGGAAAATGAAAAAGCAAATTGCACTTCTCTTCACTACTCTCACAATGCTGCTTACCGGATGCAACAACCGGGCAGCAGATACCGATTGGCCTGAACAGACAAATGAGAACAAGCCCTGGACACGCTGGTGGTGGATGGGCAACGATCTGGATTCGACAAACCTCACCTACAACTTGGAAACGCTTAGTGAAGCCGGTATTGGCGGGGTGGAAATAACGCCCATCTATGGAGTTAAAGGAAGGGAAGAGCATTATATCAACTATCTTTCAACAGAATGGATGGATATACTCGGCTTCACCATCTCCGAAGCATCACGACTGGGAATGGGGGTGGACATGAACAACGGTACAGGATGGCCCTTCGGGGGACCCGAGGTAAGCATGGAGGATGCTGCCACCAGAGCTCTCTTCCGTGAATATAGCCTGTCGGGGGGAGAATCCCTGACGGAGCCGGTAGAGGTAGCAGAGGAACGGCAGAAAGCAGTGGCCCGTCTGGAGAAGCTGATGGCCTACAGTGAAGGGGGCGAGGTGTTGGACCTCACCGACAAAGTAGATGAACAGGGTAAACTGAACTGGAGTTCGCCCGAAGGCAAAAGTTGGAGATTGATTGCTCTCTTTGTGGGTAAGACCGGACAACAGGTGAAGAGAGCGGCTCCCGGAGGAGAAGGATATGTGCTCGATCATCTGGACAGGGATGCAGTGGAACGGTATTTTGCGAGATTCGACAGAGCTTTTGCTGAAAATAGCACACCCTTTCCGAACACCTTCTTCAACGATTCCTATGAAGTGTATGGGGCCGACTGGACCCCCACCCTGCTGGATGAGTTTGAAAAAAGGAGGAATTACAAGCTACAGGATTATCTCCCTGATCTGCTTGCCAATGGGAAAACAGATCAATCAGCCAGGGTCATTGCCGATTATCGCGAGACAGTGGGTGAGATGCTGCTGGAAAACTTCACCATCCCTTGGACCGAATGGGCACATGATCACGGTGTAAAGACACGCAATCAGGCACATGGGTCACCAGCCAACCTGATTGATCTATACGCAGCTGTTGACATCCCGGAATGCGAATCGTTCGGTATCACCGATTTCGACATTCCCGGCCTGAGAAAAGACACCATACGAAAAAAGAACGACAGTGATCCCACCATCCTGAAGTATGCCTCTTCCGCGGCTCACATCACAGGTAAGCCATACACCTCGTCCGAAACATTCACATGGCTCACAGAGCACTTCCGCACATCGCTCTCACAGGCAAAACCGGAGATCGATCAGATGTTCACCTCCGGTGTGAACCGGGTCTTCTTTCATGGCACCACCTACTCTCCAAAAGAGGCGGCATGGCCTGGATGGAAATTCTATGCTTCGGTAGATATGTCGCCCACCAATCCATACTGGAAGGATGCTCCTTCCTTCTTCCGGTACATCACCCGGGTACAGTCGTTCCTGCAGAGCGGACAGCCCGACAACGATTTCCTGCTTTACCTGCCTATCTACGATATCTGGCATGAACAGAGGGGTTCCTTCTTCACCACGTTCGCCATCCATGGGATGCGTGAGCGACTGCCCGAATTTGGCAATGCGGTAGAGAAGATCATGCAGAGCGGATTCGACCTGGATTACATCTCAGACCGCTTTCTGCAAACCACAACGGTGGAAAACGGATTGCTGAAAACCGAGGGAGGCACAACCTACAAGGCACTGATTCTGCCAGCTGTGAAACTAATTCCACTGAAAACGATGGAACAGATCACCCGTCTCACCGAACAGGGAGCGACCATCCTCTTTTCGGAGCACTACCCTTCCGATGTACCGGGACTAACCGATCTGAAAAAACGCAGGGAACAATTCAACAATCTCCTCTCCGGTTTACCGCAAGTGGACAGCTTCGAAACAACTGGTCAACAGAATATGGGAAAAGGGACCGTGATCACCGGCACCGACTACAGCGAGATGCTCTCCATCTGGGATGAGAACAGGGAACAATTTGTCAATGAGCTGGGCGGTCAGCTGGTGAGAAGAAAGCATGAGATGGGGCACATCTATTTCCTCGCAATGCTGCAGAACAACCCGGTAGATGAATGGGTGACACTGGGTGTAGACGCCAAGAGTGCCATGCTTTTTGATCCGATGAGTGGCAGGAAAGGTGTTGCCGCGCTGCGAAAGAACAATGGCAGGACAGAGGTATACCTGCAGCTCAAACCGGGAGAGTCAATGATTGTAAAATCATTCAATCACCCGATAGAGGCAGAAAAGTGGAGCTATTATGAGCCCTCTGATCAGATCATAAAACTGGATAGAGGATGGCAACTGAGTTTCATCGATAGTGAGCCTGCCATTGATGAGACATTTACCTTCGACAGCCTTCACTCCTGGACTGAACTGGGGCATGATGATATGCAACGGAACATGGGCACAGGTCGGTACAGCCTCACATTCGAGCTTAGTAAAAAACCGGAAGCAGAGTATCAACTTTCGTTAGGAGATGTGCGGGAGAGTGCCGTGGTGCGCATCAACGGAGAAATTGCTGACACGCTCTATGCCGTTCCTTTTGAAACAATGATCGGTTCCCTGTTAAAAGAGGGCGAAAACGTGATCGAGATTGAGGTGACCAACCTGCCTGCCAACCGCATTGCCGATTTTGACCGGAGAGGTGTGGAGTGGCGTATTTTCCATGAGATCAATTTTGTAAGTATCACTTACCAACCAACACAGTTCGATATTTGGGAGGTGATGCCATCTGGATTGCTCGGTCCGGTGACAATCACCGAGTTGAAGAAAGTCACACCATAAATGAACTGATTCTAAAGATGTGGCAGGGATGCCTGAAACAGGAAATCGATAGGCAGCATAATGGCTGCAATTGATCAGGAGATAAAATTAAATCGGTTGTAGTAATCGATGGTATCTTTGGTGAGGATATCCAGACTGACATAGTTCTGTACTTTTACGGATCCCCTGTAAATGAGGTACTCCAATAATGTCTTCATGGCCAAAAATCCCTGTCGTTCGGGCTCCTGACCGATTAGGAAATCAATAACACCATTTCTGAGCCCCTCCACATTTGGTCGCGTAATGTCCACACATATCAACCGGACATCTTTTATCGACTTCCTGTAGAAATAGTCAGCGAGTATGCCTCCCCGGGAGTTGAGCACCACCACTCCCCCAAAATCGTGCTCTCCCTGAAAATAGTGATCAAGTTGCTGGTCATTATTTTCTGGTTCCATTGCAGTAAAAGGGATGCGCACTATTTCCGAGGTGATGTTTTTCTCACTCAGATAATCTGCAAAACCCTTCTTGCGGAGGATACTGGTATTGGCACTCTCATCACCGATGCGCACCGCCTGCAGCATCCCGATGCGGCATCCCATTGTTGTGATGGAGGTGATCAGTCGGGCTATTAGATAACCGCAGACATAGTGGTCTGATGTGAAATAGGCCAGTGGTGCAGTATCTTCTACTGTCGAGTCTACAAATAAATAGGGAATCTCACGCTCTTCAAGCTTTCTGACCAACTTTAGCGTCTCTTCCTTGAAAGTGGTACCGATGATTACAGCATCGGTATCCATTTCTGCAATCTCGTCATAGACCCGTCGGCAAGAATTGATGTCATACTGGTTATAGGTATATACGGAACACTTGATGCGGATATTTTCATACACCTGGATTGCTTTACGAATTCCCATGTGGATGCTCTCCCAATACTCTCCCTCCATCACGTCGGGGGTGGTGATGATCACCTTGTACTTCCGACGCAAAGAGAGTCCGGTAATGTGGATATTGGGTTTGTAGTGCACTTTTTTCAACACTTCCTCAACAGCCTGGCGAGCCGACTCCGACACTCGCCCCCTGTTATGAATGATACGGTCGACTGTACCGGGTGAGACCCCTGACATTTCAGCAATATCCTTAATTCGAATTTTTCCTTGCATGGACAGTTCTGTTGCGTATCACTTCTAGCACATAAAACCCAATGGATCTTAGGCGGGGACACTCCTATAATTGTACTGACAATAAATGATTCACTGAATCAGTAATTGAATTCTCTGTAAAAATCAATCGTTTCCCGGGTCAATATATCCAGACGTACGTAATTTCGTTGCTTCACCGGCTTCCTGTATATCATGAACTCTATCATTGTCTTCATGGCAAGAAACCCCTGGTGTTCGGGTTCCTGACCAATTAGAAAATCTATGTATCCCTCACGCAATCCTTTCACGTTGGATACCGTAAGGTCAACCCCGATGAGGTGAATATCTTTGATGCCATTCCTGGCAAAATAGTCTGCCAACATCCCTCCTCGTGAGTTGAAAAAGACTACACCTCCCACCGAATGTTTGCTTTGGAAAAATTCAGACATCCAAACTTCATTTTTCTCCGGTTCAAAGGCAGAAAATGGGATTTTCAAGATGCTGTTGGCGATCTTCTTCTCCTCCAGGTAGTCGTGAAATCCTTTCTTTCGAAGGATGCTGGTATTGGCACTCTCATCGCCGATCCGAACAGCTTGCGACATACCAATATCAGAGCCTGCAGGGATGATGGAGGTGATCAACTTAGCCATCAAATAACCGCACATATAATGATCGGAGGTAAAAAATGCGAGAGGTGAACTGTTGTCCATGGTTGAATCCACGAAGATATAGGGGATCCCCCGCTCTTCCAGCAGGCGAGTGAGCCGGAGTGTTTCCTCCTTAAAGGTGAGCCCGATGATCACCCCATCGGCGTCGATTTCAACAATTCGGTCATACACTTCACGACAGGAGTAGACATCAAACTCATTGTATGTGTGCACCAGACACTTCACACGAATATTCTCATATTCCTCAAGTGCATGCTGAATCCCCGAATGAATGCTGTCCCAATACTCTCCCTCGGTAACACTTGGTGTAGTTA
>DAINAS010000017.1:0-54756 GCA_036733365.1 Proteiniphilum sp. | reverse complement strand
AATGGTATACTTTTGGATTGAAATACCGGTATACTTTTGGGGTGAAATAAACAGTTACTTTTGTTTACAGCTTTCTCATTTGCAGATACTGTTACCGTCAAGGGAAAGCTGGTGGCGGAAGCAGACAATGAAGCTTTACCCTATGCCACCATCTCTGTTGCCAGGGAAGACGCACCTACAGGTGTGATTCGTAAGATGGCCACAGATGAAAACGGATCTTTCACCACCACCCTGGAACCGGGGAGCTATCTCTTTACCTTTCATTTTGTAGGCATGGCAGAAACTGTAAAGAAGGCGGAGGTTGCCGAATCACAGAATCTACTCGATATGGGGGTGATTGCGATGAGTGAGAGCAGCAGGTTGCTGGATGAACTGAGCGTGACAGCCCAGGCACCGCTGGTGAAGGTTGATATCGATAAACTCACCTACAGTGCCAAGGATGACCCTGAAGCCTCTACTTCCAATGTGCTGGACCTGTTGCGCAAAGTGCCTCTGGTCACCGTCGACGGGGAGGAGAACATACAGCTGAAAGGTTCTTCCAACTTCAAGATCTACCTCAACGGTAAACCTTCCAACATGATCTCATCCAATCCTGCTCAGGTGTTGAAGAGTATGCCTGCCAACAGCATCAAGGATGTGGAGGTGATTACCGATCCCGGGGCGAAGTATGATGCCGAAGGAGTGGGAGGGATCATCAATATCATCACCGACAAACGGGTGGATGATGGCTATACCGGCTCCGTGGGCGCCAATGGCGATACCTTCGGGGGCTATGGCGGCAGTGCTTACCTGGCTACCAAGTATGGTAAGGTGGGTTTCACCGGCAATGCCTCTTACTTTCAACATGCCCAACCGGTTTCAGAGTCGGAGTTTGCACGTGAGGAGTTCAACCCACAGAATAGCCTGACCCAAAAAGGGAGTAGTGAGAGTGATGGGGGCGGTCTTTACTTTACCACTGCACTCAGCTATGAACCCGATACAGCAAACCTGTTCAATCTTTCTCTCTCTCGTTTCGGAGGAAAATTCAACTCCCTCTCGCTGCAGGAAGCTGTTTCCCAGGGAAGTCGCAACTACAGTTATCTCTCGCAGAGCAACAGCATCACTCAGTTCGGAGGGGTGAGCCTTGCTGCCGATTATCAGCGAAACTTCAAGAGAAAGGGCGAGATGCTTACGCTCTCTTACCGCTTCGAGCATGACCCCAACGATAGTGAATATGAAAGTGCGTACAACGACGTGGAGGGTGAGTTCTATTATCCAAATGGTTATAAACAGAGAAGCGAGAACAATGCGGGCGGGGATGAGCATACCGGTCAGCTGGACTACGTGAACCCGCTCAATGGCAAACACAATATTGAAGCAGGATTAAAGTATATATTCAGAGACAACAGCAGCCGGGGAGATCATTCTTATTATTTGGGAAGTGGTGACTGGATGCCTGATCCAGGTAGGCTGAACGACCTCGATCACCTGCAGCGCATCACCTCGGGATATGCCGGCTACGCATACCGACAGGGTAAAATGGGTTTGAAGGTAGGTCTGCGTGGCGAAAACACCAATCAGGAGATTCATTACATGAACAACGACCTGGATACCATCATTCACACATCTTTCTTCGACCTGGTGCCCTCGTTTACCATCTCCTACCAACTGGGGATGACACAGACACTGCGCGGCGGTTACAACATGCGCATCTCTCGCCCCGGCATCTGGTATCTCAACCCCTACATCGACGATATGGATCCCAATAACATCAGTTACGGAAATCCGGAACTGGATGGCGAGCAGCAACACAACTTCAACATCAACTATGGTTCCTTCTCGCAAAAGATCAATTTCAACGCGACAGTCAGCTATGCTTTCACACGCAATGCCGTGACACGCTACAGCTTCATCCCCCCGGGTGATCCCAACAGCAGTAATGAGAGTTTCAGGCGCGATGGGGTGACACACAATACCTACGCCAATATCGGCCGCAACCAGATGGTGGGTACCAACCTCTACGTGAGCTGGACCCCCACACCTGTAATTCGCACCTACCTGAACGGGGGAGTCAGTTATACCGATATACAGAGCACGGAGAATGATCAGCTTCGTAACAGCGGCCTCTCCGGACGTGCTTATGGCGGTTTCTCATGGACATTACCCAAGGATCTGAGGCTGGGTGCCAACACCGGTATATTCCTGAACCAGGTGCAGCTTCAGACCGATCAGTCGCCCTACTATTTCTACTCATTCAGCGTGATGAAAAGCATGTTCAACAACAAGCTCGACCTTTCACTGAATGTTCAGAATTTCCTCTCTAAGTCGCAGAAGATGACCAGTACCACTACAGGTACCGGTTTCCGTCAGGAGAGCATCAATTACCAGCCGATGCGCAACCTTAGGCTGAGTGTCACCTACCGTTTCGGTGAACTGAAATCCTCGATGAGACGTGTACAGCGTGGCATCGTGAACGATGATGTGATGGAGGGGGAAAGCAATACCCAGCAGACTACTTCAGGAACAGTTTCAGGAGAGTGATGCGTTATTGAAAGAAAAATGCTATATTTGAAGGCTGTTGTGCTTCTCTCGGAGAAGTGAACAGCCTTTTTATCATTCCATAAATGAGAATTGACATTATTACAGTGCTGCCTGAGATGATTCAGGGAGCTCTTCATACCAGTATCCTGAAGAGGTCGCAGGAAAAAGGATTGGCTCAGTTTGAGCTGCACAACCTGCGTGATTATACGCTCGACAAACACCGCCGGGTAGACGACTACCCTTTTGGTGGGGAGGCCGGCATGGTGTTGCAGATAGAACCTATTGACCGGGCTATCTCCCACCTGAAATCAGAACGGGACTACGATGAGGTGATCTTCACCACTCCCGACGGTGAGCAATTCACCCAGTCGATAGCCAACGAGCTGTCGCTGAAACAAAATATCATCATCCTTTGCGGTCACTACAAGGGGATCGATTACCGGGTAAGGGAGCATTTGATCACACGCGAGATATCGATTGGTGATTTCGTGCTTACCGGAGGCGAACTGGCTGCCGCCATGATTGCCGATGCAGTGGTGCGTCTCATCCCCGGTGTGATTGGCGATGAGCAGTCGGCTCTCTCTGACTCCTTTCAGGATGGGCTGCTGGCACCGCCGGTGTATACACGCCCTGCCGATTACAAGGGGTGGAGGGTGCCTGATGTGTTGCTCTCAGGGCATGAACGAAAGATTCAGGAATGGCGTCTGGAGCAGTCGGTGGAACGCACTCGACGTTTGCGTCCCGATTTGCCAGGTCATGGATAACAATTTACACGTTCTTTTGATTACCTTTACAGCAAGAATTGTAACAAGGAATTGATTATGAAAGGCATTGTATTGGCAGGAGGATCTGGTACGCGGCTCTATCCGATCACAAAGGGTGTTTCCAAACAACTGTTACCCGTCTTCGACAAACCAATGATTTACTATCCCATCTCGGCACTGATGCTGGCCGGTATCCGCGAGATACTGATCATCTCCACACCGGCCGATCTGCCCTCATTCCAGCGCTTACTGGGTGACGGATCTGATTATGGTCTCCAATTCTCCTACGCGGAACAACCCTCTCCCGACGGATTGGCACAAGCCTTCCTGATTGGCCGTTCGTTCATCGGAAAGGATGCAGTATGCCTCGTGCTGGGAGATAATATCTTCTATGGACAGGGCTTTCCTTCCATGTTGCGCAAGGCAGCCCTCGATGCCGAGGAAAACAATAAGGCTACCGTCTTCGGTTATTACGTGCAGTCTCCGGAACGTTATGGCGTGGCACATTTTAACGACCACGGTGAGGTGCTGGGTATCGAAGAGAAGCCTCTGTCACCCAAATCAAACTGGGCTGTGACAGGGCTCTATTTCTATCCCAACAGTGTGGTTGAGATTGCTGCTGCTGTCAGACCATCTACTCGGGGGGAGCTGGAGATCACCTCTGTAAACCAGGTTTACCTGGAAAAGGGAGAGTTGCTGCTCCAGCGCTTCGGCAGAGGCTTTGCCTGGCTGGATACCGGTACACACGATTCGCTGGCAGAGGCTTCCACCTTTATTGAGGTGCTGGAGAAACGTCAGGGGCTGAAGATCGCCTGCCTCGAAGAGATTGCCTGGAACAATGGGTGGATCACTGACGAGCATCTGGAACGTATCGCCGAGCCAATGAAGAAAAACCAGTATGGTCAATACCTGCTCCAGTTGATCTACACCAGGTTGTAATTTTTTTTGGGTAATCACTTGCCAAAAGATAGATTCCGGATTAATGTTGAACAAGCTGAAAGCACTTTGCTGACAGCTGATAGCAGATTGTAGATTGTAGATTGCAGACAATGAAAATACATAAAACAAATATTGAAGGAGTACTGATCATCGAACCCAGGGTATTTGGCGATGAGCGGGGTTACTTCTTCGAGTCATACTCACAAAGAAAATTTGAGGAGAAGGTCTGTCAGACAAGCTTTGTGCAGGATAATGAGAGCAAATCAAAGTATGGAGTTGTGAGAGGGCTTCACTTTCAGCGGGCCCCTTACGAGCAGGCCAAGCTTGTGAGAGTGATTGCCGGCCGTGTACTGGATGTTGCAGTTGATATCCGGGAAGGGTCGCCCACCTATGGTCAGTATGTTTCCACCGAGTTGTCGGATGAGAACAAGCGACAGCTCTTCATCCCGCGTGGATTTGCTCATGGCTTCGCTGTGCTGAGCGAAGAGGTGATTTTCCAGTATAAATGTGACAATTATTATGCACCTCCCTACGAAGGTGCCATCAGGTGGGATGATCCGAAGCTTGCCATCGATTGGATGCTGCCGCGGGAGGACATCATCCTCTCTGAGAAAGACAAAAACAACCCACTGCTATGAAGACTATTTTAATCACGGGAGGAGCCGGTTTTATCGGTTCACATTTGGTTCGCCGTTTCGTAAACCATTATCCGGGTACCCGGATCATCAACCTCGACCTGCTCACCTATGCCGGCAACCTCTCAAACCTGGAAGATGTGGCAGACAAACCCAACTACCTCTTTTTGCAGGCTGATATCTGTGATTTTGAGCAGATGAGGAAACTCTTTTCGCAACATGAGGTGGAAGGGGTGATTCACCTCGCTGCGGAAAGCCATGTGGACCGCTCAATCACCGATCCCTTCTCCTTTGCACGCACCAATGTGATGGGTACGCTTAACCTGTTGCAGGCGGCACGTGAACAGTGGGGAGACCAACATCACGATAGACTCTTTTATCATGTCTCTACCGATGAGGTCTATGGTGCGTTGCCCCTGGGGGAAGGATTCTTTACCGAGGAAAGCCGCTATGAGCCACATAGCCCCTATTCCGCTTCAAAAGCGTCGTCCGACCATTTCGTACGTGCTTACCACGACACTTACGGATTGCCGGTGGTAATCTCCAACTGCTCCAATAACTACGGTCCCAATCAATTCCCTGAGAAGCTGATACCCCTCTTCATCCGGAATATACGGGAAAACAAATCACTGCCAGTCTACGGCAAGGGTGAGAACGTGCGCGACTGGCTCTACGTGGAAGATCATACAGCTGCTATTGATCTGATCTTTCACCGTGGAAGGGTGGGAGAGACCTACAATATCGGCGGCTGGAACGAATGGCGCAACATCGACCTGATAAGACTGCTGATCAAAACGGTAGACAGGCAGCTGGGACGTCCGGCCGGTGCTTCCGATCATCTTATCACCTATGTCACGGACCGTGCGGGTCATGATCTTCGCTATGCCATCGACGCCACCAAGATCAGGAAGGAGTTGGGGTGGGAGCCTTCGCTCCGCTTTGAGGAAGGCATAGAGAAGACGGTAGAGTGGTATCTCAATCACCAGCAGTGGCTCGATGACATTGCCAGCGGAGCCTATCAACAAAGAGAGGTGTAAGTCACTCTATCTCCTCGAAGCGTGCGGTGAAGAAACGGAGCTGCTTGGGTTCATAGACAAACCGCAGCCCTTTAATCTGCTCCCGACGCTCGTAGAGAGAAATAACCGCATCGGCAACCAGGTCCATATGACGATAAGTATAAACCCTTCGTGGGATGGTGAGCCGCACTGTCTCCAACTTCGGGTGATGGTGATCACCGGTAATTCTATTCCTGCCCGCCGAGACGATGCCCCGCTCCATGCTCCTGACACCCGATTCAAGGTATAGATTTGCCGCGAGGCTCTGTGCCGGGAACTGATCCTGTGTGAGATGGGGACAGAAACGACGTGCGTCAAGGAAAACGGCATGGCCGCCGATTGGCTCTACCACGGGTATCCCTGCCTCCAGAAGGCGGTCGCCCAGGTAGCGCACCTGCTTCACCCGGTGTTCGATATACTCAAACTGCATAGACTCCCGCAAGCCGATTGCCATCGCCTCCATGTCTCTGCCGGCCATCCCTCCATAGGAGGGCATTCCCTCGTAGACCACCACCAGCTCCTTGGCTTGTGAGAAGAGCTCCTCGTCGTTAAGGCAGAGGAACCCGCCGATGTTGACCAGGCAATCCTTCTTGCCGCTCATGGTACAGCCGTCGCCATAGCTGAACATCTCACGCACGATATCGGCAATGGGCTTTTGGGCATACCCCTCCTCCTGTTCACGGATGAAATAGGCATTCTCCACGCAGCGGGTGGCATCGAAGAAAACCTTAATGCCATGTCGTGCGGTCAGCTCCCGTACCTCCCGGATGTTGCGCATGCTCACCGGCTGCCCGCCGGCCAGGTTGACCGTCACCGCCAGACAGACATAGGCAATGTTCTCCGCTCCTTTCTTGTCAATCAGCTGCTGTAGTTTTTTTAGGTCGATGTTTCCCTTAAAGGGCAAAGAGAGCGTGGCGTCGTGAGCCTCATCACAGATCACGTCGGCGAAGATGCCCCCGTTTCGCTCCTGATGATAGCGGGTGGTGGTGAAGTACATGTTCCCCGGCACATATTGTCCCGGCCGGATGGCAATTTGGGAGAGCAGGTTCTCCGCTCCTCTTCCCTGATGGGTTGGGACTAGATGGCTGAAACCGAACAGTTCCCGTACAGTCTCTTCCAGGTGAAGAAAGTTGCGGCTCCCGGCATAAGCTTCATCACCCATCATCATGCCGGCCCATTGGCGGTCGCTCATGGCATTTGTACCACTGTCGGTGAGCAGGTCGATATAGACATCATCGCTTGGAATCAGGAAGGTGTTGTAACCTGCTGTTTTGATCACTTTTTCCCTCTCTTCACGGGAGATCATTCTGACAGGTTCTACCGATTTGATACGAAAAGGTTCAGCCGGATAGTTGTTTTGGTTCATAGTACTGACGTATTTATGGTTTTCTCTTTACAAATGTAGTAAATGTTTAGAATATCAGCTGGCTGTTGCCCATTTTTTTCGCATTCCTCAATTGACAATAGTACGGTAGTTTTTTGCTATCTTTGTAACCCCGTTAGAAACAACAAGAAAAAAAGATTTACAATGGTTATAGCAGTAGATTTCGACGGCACCATCGTCGAGCATGCCTATCCTGAGATAGGGAGGCCGATTCCGTTTGCAATAGATACACTTCTGCAGTTACAGAAGGACAACCACAAGCTGATTCTCTGGACCGTCCGTGAGGATGAGCTGCTGCAGGATGCCATCGATTATTGTGCGGAGCGAGGCCTTTATTTTTATGCGGCGAACGCCAATTACCCCGGTGAGGAGCGTGAAAATGCCTCTCGTAAGCTGGGTGCCGATCTCTTTATTGACGACCGAAATCTGGGAGGATTGCCCGACTGGGGGGTAATCTATAATGCAGTGAATGCTACCAGAAATGGCGGCAACGCTTTGCAATTGATGGTGGGAGCATCCGCCATGCCTGAACCTATGAAGCGGCGTGGATTATTCGGTATGAACCGTCGTTGATAAAAAAATGTAATTCATGCCGCGTCAAAATAAAAATGTTAATTACCTTTGCGCCATCTTTACTTACAAATTATAACAGCATGCAACAAGACAGGCAACTCTTTGACATCATAGAAAGAGAAAAAGAGAGACAATTGAAAGGGATCGAGCTGATTGCTTCGGAGAACTTTGTGAGCGAACAGGTGATGCAGGCCATGGGGTCGGTACTCACCAACAAATATGCAGAGGGGTATCCCGGAAGGCGCTATTATGGCGGTTGTGAGGTGGTGGACCTGAGCGAACAGCTGGCAATCGATCGGTTGAAAGAACTATTTGGTGCAGAGTGGGCAAACGTACAGCCACATTCGGGTGCACAGGCCAATGCAGCTGTCTTCCTGGCTTGCATGAAAGCGGGTGACAAGTTCCTTGGGCTAAATCTTTCACACGGGGGACATCTCTCCCACGGCTCACCTGTCAATTTCTCCGGACTGATGTTCCAACCCATTGCATACAATGTGCGGGAAGAGGACCAGCGGGTCGACTATGTTGAGATGGAAGAACTGGCTCGCAGTGAACGGCCAAAGATGATCATAGCCGGTGCATCGGCCTACTCACGTGAGTGGGATTATGCCCGCATCCGCAAGGTGGCTGACGAGATCGGTGCCATCTTCATGGTGGACATGGCACACCCGGCAGGACTGATTGCCGCGGGGTTACTGGAGAACCCGCTGAAACATGCCCACATTGTCACTTCCACCACACATAAGACATTGCGTGGGCCACGTGGAGGGGTGATCTTGCTGGGGAAAGACTTTGAGAACCCATGGGGTGTCACCACTCCCAAGGGAGAGGTGAAGATGATGTCGGCACTGCTCGACTCAGCAGTCTTCCCCGGCATGCAGGGAGGTCCCCTGGAGCATGTGATCGCCGCCAAGGCGGTCTCTTTCCACGAGGCATTGCAGCCCGAATACAAAACCTACCAGGCGCAGGTGAAGATAAACGCGTCAGTGATGTCGCAGGCGTTCATCGACAAGGGGTATAACGTGGTGTCGGGGGGTACCGACAACCATTGCATCCTGGTGGACCTGCGCAGTAAGTTCCCCGATCTGACAGGCAAGGTGGCAGAGAAGATGCTGGTGGAGGCGGATATCACCACCAACAAGAACATGGTGCCGTTCGACAGTCGCTCACCCTTCCAGACCTCGGGACTGAGGTTCGGGACACCGGCCATCACAACCCGTGGCGGTAAGGAAGCGTTGATGCAGGAGATTGTGGAGATGATCGACATGGTGCTGGCTGACGAGACCAAAATCGCTGTCGTGCGCGACAGGGTGAATAACACCATGCGGCAATACCCGCTCTTTGCCTGGTAGATATGTGGCAATGCGCTCACCACTGTTGGTGAGTGATCAGTGAAATCGAAACGATGGGGAATGGTTGAACTGTTCCCCATTTTTTTATACATTTGCATCTAACCGGCATTTGGCCGTGCAATCCCTGATGAATATTCTGCAAACTGACATCAAATTTGTTCCGGGTGTGGGTCCCAAAAGAGCGGAGATCCTCAACAAGGAGATCGACGCTTTTACCCTGGGAGACCTCTTGCGCTGGTACCCCTACCGTTACATCGACCGTACGCGGATCTACTATGTGCATGAGATCGACAATACACATGCTTACATACAGTTAAAAGGGAAGATCACCGCCTTCGAGTCCTTCGGTGAGGGACGCCGCCGGCGTCTGGTGGCCCACTTCACAGACGGTACCGGTTTCGTGGACCTGGTTTGGTTTCAGGGGATACGTTTTGTAGAGAGCAAGTACAAGCTTAACCAGGAGTATATCGTCTTCGGGAAGCCTGCGCTCTTCAACGGGAAGTGGAACATCGCACACCCTGACATCGATCCCTTTATGAACGAGTCGGATCGTCCGGAGGGGCTGATGGCGATGTACAACACCACAGAGAAGATGAAGAACCATTTTCTCAACTCCCGCACCATGCAGAAGATCATCACTGCCGCCTTCTCGCTCATTAACGAGCGATTGCCAGAGTCGCTCTCTCCCGATGTGGTGAAAGCGGCAGGGTTGATGCCGTTCCACGACGCGCTTGAGAACATCCATTTCCCGAAAACACCCGCACTGCTGCGTGACGCCGAGTTTCGGCTGAAGTTCGAGGAGCTGTTCTACATCCAGCTCAGCATCGTAAGGTACGCCTCAGAACGAAAGGAGAAGTTGAAAGGTTTCATCTTTGGGATGGTGGGTGACTACCTCCATACCTTTTTCAGGGAACACCTCCCCTTTGAACTAACCAATGCGCAGAAGCGGGTGATCAAAGAAATACGCCGCGATACCGCTACCGGCAGGCAGATGAATCGCCTTCTGCAGGGGGATGTGGGCAGCGGCAAAACGCTGGTGGCGCTCATGTGTATGTTGATAGCCCGCGACAACGGCTTTCAATCGGCACTGATGGCTCCCACCGAAATCCTGGCATCGCAGCATTACGAGACATTTACACAGATGCTGAAGGGGATGAAGGTGCGGGTGGAGCTTCTGACCGGCTCTACCCGGAAGAAAGAGCGTGAGGCGCTGCACAATGCTCTCCTTGCGGGTGAGATTGACATTCTGATTGGCACCCATGCCCTGATAGAGGATGTGGTGCAGTTCCATAACCTGGGGTTCGTGGTGATCGATGAACAGCACCGCTTCGGTGTGGTGCAGCGTGCCAAGCTGTGGGAAAAGAACCGACAGCCGCCCCACGTGCTGGTGATGACCGCCACCCCCATCCCGCGAACGCTCGCCATGACCGTCTACGGCGACCTGGATGTGTCGGTGATCGACGAGCTGCCTCCCGGTCGCAAGCCGGTGCAGACGCTCCATCGCTACGATAAGAAACGGGGCGCGCTCTACCAGTTCATCCGTGAGCAGATTGTGCAGGGACGGCAGGTTTACATCGTCTATCCGCTGATTGAGGAGAGCGAGAAGCTTGATCTGAAGAACCTTGAGGAGGGGTACCTACATGTGCGGGAGGCCTTTCCGGAGTTCACTGTCTGCAAGATGCACGGCCGCATGAAGGCGGCGGAGAAGGAGGAGGTGATGCGTCGCTTTGTACAGAATGAAGCACAAATCATGGTCTCCACCACTGTTATTGAGGTGGGGGTGAATGTGCCAAACGCCAGCGTAATGGTGATCGAAAGCGCCCAGCGTTTCGGCCTCTCGCAGCTGCACCAGCTGCGCGGTAGGGTGGGGCGTGGTGCCGACCAGTCCTACTGTATGCTGATCACTCCCTACGAGCTGTCGGCCGACACCCGAAAGAGGATGGAGATCATGACCGAGAGCAATGATGGCTTTGTGATTGCCGAAGCGGACCTGAAGCTGCGCGGCCCGGGAGACCTTGAGGGTACGCAGCAGAGTGGTGTTCCTTTCAACCTGCACATTGCCGATCTGGTGCGCGACAATGCCATCCTCTACCGTGCCCGCGAGATCGCTGAGCAGCTCATCGCTGAGGATCCACATCTGGATCAGCCTCATCACAGGGTGTTGAAACAGCAGTTGAGCCGCCTTGCCGGTAACCGGTACGATTGGGGAAGAATCAGCTGATCTGTAGATTTCTCACATCTCCGAATCCTCAAATTAACTACCCTCGGGTTATCTCCTCTTTTTCCGCATCCCAGTAAATAGTGCGTCCCTCCAAATAAGCACGGGTGCCCATATGAGCCGTGATTGCCTCTTCAAATCCACGGTCGATGTTGCAGGAGGGCTGTTTCCCGCTGCGGATAGACTCCAGCCATTCCCGCAGGTGGAGATAGGTGGTGTTGTACCGTTTTCCGTCCACATAAGAGTAAAGCAGCCCCCGTTCGGCGAAATAGAGCTCTGTGGCTGAGGTGACAGCATCGATGCTCTTGCCTGGCACGTAATGGTAGAACGGTTCTCCCGGTTTAATTGTACCGTTGTCAATTTTATCCCTGTATTGTTCTGAACGTGGGTCGATGGTGACCGTGAGCGTGTTGCCCACCTCCATGGTGGCATCGTGCCCCATGATCTTACGGCTTCTGTTGAACTGGCTGGCAAGCGTGGCGGAGTAGAGCATGGTGAGCCCTTTGTCGGCGAACTCAAATGAGGTCTGCAGGACATCGGGCACCGTGCGTCCGTCACGGAAGAAATAGACACCTCCCGAGGAACTGGCAGAGGTGGGGATGCCAAGGTCCATGATCTGGTTCATGGCATCATACTCATGTGTGAGCAGGTCCCCGCTCAGGCCGGTGCTGTAATCCCACCAGCAACGCCAGCGGAAGAATCGTTCCAGGCTGAACTTGTTGCGAGGATCGGGTCCCACATATTGCGCCAGTCCGGCTGAGGTCATGTAATCCATGTATTCCTTCACCCTGTCCGGATCGCCCTCAAACTGCTGCCAGTCGATGGTTTGCGGGTTTGCGTCAGGATGGATGGGATAGACCCATGCCCCGTTGGGGTCGTTCCGGTTGGTGCCGGTCTCGATCAATGATACAGCACCCAGTAACCCTTTGGACACGATCTCCCGTGCCCTGGTGTAGGCTTCCACCTGCCGGTTCTGGTGGCCCAGCTGGAAGATGATGCCGCTCTCCTTCACTGCACTGCGCAGTGCATAGGTCTCCGGAACGGTCCAGGTCATAGGTTTCTCCAGATAGACATGCTTACCTGCGAGGGCAGCATCGAGAGCCATCTGTCCGTGCCAGTGGTCGGGAGAGGCAATCACCACGGCATCCACATCTTCGGTGGCGAGCAGGTCGCGGTAGTGGCGGTATCTTTTGGGGGTTGCCCCATATTGACTGTTGAGACCCTCACGGTTGATGTTTGCTCCTGCAGCAGTAGCTTCCTCTGCATGTACGTCGAAGATGTCACAGACAGCAGTGATCACGATCTTCAAATCCTCCTGCTCCCTGAAATCCCGGTAACGGTTGTCGGCGCTGTTCTGCTTGTTGGCCTGCATCAGATCCTCCACATATTGTGGTGTGGCGAACCCAAGTGCGATCATCAGCTGCTTCCCCCGGATTCCCGAACCGATGATCCCCAGGCGGATTGTTTTCCCGTCGGGAGTGAGTGGGGTGAGGGGTGAGATTTCGGAATTGAAGTGGAACATATCGGCTGAGGTGATGTTGCGCATCTCCTGTTTTCGTTTGCGATAAACGCCATACGCCATTGCACCCAGCACAGGTACCGTCGCCAGTGCCTTGATGGCATCTCTTCTGCCGTGTGAAACCGGTTTCTTGTTCTGACTCTCCCGTTCGTTGTTTTGTTCGTTGGAGGTAATATCTTTCTCGCTCATCTCGATTTGCTTTTAAAAATGATTCTATCAACACCAATTCTCATTGATGTGGGAAATAAAGAGAGTACTACCACGGCACCAAGCATTACCAGGTTCTTATCCACCCAAAGGTAGGAACCTTCGGTTGGCAGCAGATATTCTACATGCAGCAATGGTGGGTGCGACAGGTAAAAGAGCACTAAAAAGATTGCGCTCCCCAGGTAACCGATCTTCTCGAAAAGACCAATGATCAGCAACAGACCAATCAATGTCAATCCCCAGATATTGATGAAATCGGCTATCGCCATCAGATCGGGATTTTCTGCGATCATTTTGAAGAGCGGTGCGAAGAGGCCCTGTGAGTCCATCAGGTAGCCATAGGCGGTCCACTTGGGGGTAAAGATCTTGGCCACCCCCTCATAGAGGAAGTACCAACCGATCAGTGTACGTAAACTTACCAGGGCAATGAGTTGTCCTTTCGAGTAGTTGATAACTCTCTTTTTATGTATCATAGAATTGTTCATTGTAGAAATGATCTGAATTATGAAAACTGTTGCAAATTAATATGGAACAGGTGTGTTAAAAACAAACGGCATGGTTGTTATTGAAGTCTGCAGATATTTAACAAGAATATGCATTAAACCAAAAACAGTGACAGCCCTGTGCCAAAATGCAAAATTAATCTGATTTTATCAGAAATCAGCGTTTTTTTAAAAAAGATGACCTTGTATCGTCCTGTTTTTACTTGCAGTTTATCCCTTCCTATTTCAGGACGAGACACAAGGTTCTCAGAGTGTCTAGCCTTATTGCACCCTTATTGCACCCTTATACCCTCCTTATACCCACTCCCAAAATTAATGAGGTTGATATAAAGATACAATAAGGTTAGAATAAAGGAATAGCTTCCAAAAACAGTGTTTCGTCTTGAAATAGGTTTGGTGGTCGTGTTCAAATAAGTTTGAAGATAATCATTTAATCTGATTACCTTTGCACCATGAAAAAACTTGCAATTGTAGGATGCGGATATCTGGCCGAAGTGGTAACTGATGCGTTGTTGAACGGATTGTTGCCGGAGTATCAACTCGTTGGTGTTTATTCAAGAACAGCCGCCAGGGCGGAGCGTCTGGCGGTACATATGCATACAGCGGGCAAGGTGTGTAAAGCATGCCACACGGTGGAGGAGCTGCTTGCGTTGAAGCCTGATTACCTGGTAGAGGCTGCCTCACCGGCAGCCATGAAGGAGCTGGCGCTGCCCACCCTGGAGAATGGCACATCCATTGTCACCCTGTCGATTGGTGCATTTGCCGACACTGCCTTTTATGAAAAAGTGAAAGAGACCGCCACTGCAAATGGCCAACGGGTCTATATCGCCTCCGGAGCCACCGGTGGTTTTGATGTGCTCCGTACGGCGACACTGATGGGAAACGCCAAGGCCCGGTTCTTTAACGGCAAGGGTGTAGCAGCCTTGCGGCGATCCCCCCACTACACCCCCGACATGGAGCAACAGGAGAAAGTGATCTTCACCGGTACGGCCAGAGAGGCGATCAACACCTTTCCCACGGGACTTAACGTGGCTGTGGCAGCTTCACTCGCCACAGTGGGGCCGGAACAGTTGCAGGTGACGATGGAGTCGACCCCTGCTTTTACCGGCGACAGGCAGCGTGTGGAGATTGAGAATGAGCAGGTATATGCAGTGGTGGATGTCTTCAGCGCCACTTCCGAAATTGCAGCCTGGTCGGTAGTGGCCACCCTGCAGAATATTGTTTCTCCTATTGTATTTTGATGCCGCTGTAATCGGTCAGGTTCTGCAACACTTTTTCACTGAGCCGATCGAATGCCTGACGGGTACGTCCGGTGGATACCCCCATGCAGCGCAGGTTCGGGTGGTTGAGCAGATGCTCCCCACCCACAGCACCCACGGTGTCGCAGAAACAGAGGTTGTCACCCTCCAGCCACTCCTGAAAAGGGGCTTCGTCCCATGCGGGTGAGAGTCCGGTGTTGAAGAGTATCTTCCTGTTGCCTAGTTTTTTGAATTGTTCCTCATGTAACAATACCGTGTTTCTGTTCAGGCAGCAACAGATAACTTCGCACTCACTGAGCAGTTGATTCAGCGGCAGGAAACGGTAACCCTTCTCGCTGGCATCCGCTTTTTCGCTGCGGGCGAAATAGCTGATCTCGGCACCAAAAAAGCGTAGTGCATCGGCGATCATGCCACCCGACTTGCCAAGTCCCACGATGCCTGCCTTCAGGCCGGTGATCTCGCGTGGCATGTCGTCCCACGACTTCTGATCAAAGCCGTGCAGCGCGCGTACCAGTTCACTGACCACATACTCCATCACCCCCTCATCACCATAATCGCGGATACCGGTAACGGTGATGCCGCGGCTGTTGGCATAATTGATGTCCACGTTGGCACTCTCAGGAGAATAGAGAGAACAGCACATGCCAATGTATTTCAGGTTGTCACATCTCTCCAGCACCTGCTTTTCGAGTCGTGAGGTATAGCTGATCAGCACCGCATCGGCATCGCCGATGCGGTTGATGATTTCTTGGTCGCTCCCCGGAATGTCGTCATAGAGAAAAACTTCACGGGCAAAGCTGCCCAGTGCTTCCACTGCTGAGGGAATGAGGCCTGTTGGCTCGATGGCCACAATTTTCTGGAACATATTGTCTGAATTTGATCGGTTATCTTGATGAGATCAAATATAACACTTAATCTCCGGGTTCACAAATATCGGTCACAAGCCTCTCAATTTATTTTCAGGGTGACACCTCCCGAAAGCCAGAAGCCGGGTTGGGGGATGTTGCCAATATCTACATGGGTTGTATTGAAGAGATTATTGGCATGTATGAATAGATCCGCACTCCTTATCCGGTACAGCGCTTTCAGGTCGAGGATTGAATATGGCTTGTATTCCACCAGTTCACCCGGTTGCCCGTCGATATATTGTATATAGCTGCCCGCCCGTTCCTGCCAGCGAAAATGCCATGAGAGAGATAGGTTTCCTATCAGTCGGTGGTTCAGAGAGGCAGTGAACTTATGGCGGAGGTGATTCAGCGTGTAGTTGGAAATCAGATTGTCATCGACCCTCTCCTGTTGCAAGTAGAGGTAACCTGTCTTGAAAGCTGTAAAGGGTTGATTCGCTCCCAGCCACTCCCTCAGGTCGAACTGCATGTTCGCTTCAAATCCCTTTTTGTGGATGCGGGTGTGGTTCGTAGACTCCCACAGTGCCTCGGGTGATGATTTCACCCAATCGATCATGTTGCTCCCTTTCATGTAGAATGCTGTAAGGTTGGCTTTCACCAACGGGTGGGTGTAACGGAGTCCCGCTTCCAGTGCCTCCGACTCTTCCGCTTTCAGGTTGCTGTTACCGATATGTGTTCTGGTGGTATAGTAGAGATCGGTAAAGGTGGGCATGCGACTGGCTCTGTTCCATGAAGCATAGAGGGTAAGCTGGTTGGTGGCCCGCAGCGAGCCGTTGAGTGCGGGATAGAAATTAAATTGATCGGCAACTGCTGTATGGTGGTGCAGCAAGCCTCCCATGGAGAAGGTGAAACTCCGGAAGATGAAATTGTGTTCCAGGAAATAGCTGATGCTGCTGCGATTGTCTGCTTTGCTGAATTTCCCGATGGTATCTTCCATCGGTTTGCCCAGTACACTGCTCAGGATGCCCTCGTTGCGGAACTCACCGCCGAAGCTGGTTATCCCCCATTCCGATGCATATTGCATCTGGAGGTTCATTCCGAAGAGATCACTGCGGTGGTAGTTGTGGTCTTTGTACCAGTCGGGACGGTCGGGGGTGCCATCACGTATCAGCTGAAACTCATCGTAGTGGCGGCTCCAGTAAATATGGGGTGACATTTTCAGTTTTCCGGTTGTTTCTCCCTTGAGAGAGAGGAAAAGAGTCCTTGTGTCATCGAACTGGTTGGGGTAGGCTGCACTGTAGAAGGTGTTCGCACCATAGGCTTTGTCGTTCAAACCTGCCTGAAAATCGATGTGCGCGTCACTCAGTTCAAAACGACTCTGTAACAGCAGGTTGGAAATTTGATAGTCGCTGTTGGGGATGTAGCCATCGCTTTGTTTGTAGCCGGCGGAAAGGGTGTGCAACCGGCTGTTCTTCCTGTAGGCAGCTCTTGCTTCTGCACCAAAGAGGCCGTGCATACCCCCTTCCAGTTTTGCAAAAGCGTTGCTGTTGTTGTCTTTTTTTGTGATGATGTTGATTCCCCCGGAGAAAGCACCGGCACCATAGATTAGGGAGGAGGGACCCTGCACGATTTCAATGCGTTCAATGTCGGAGAGGTTGATGGGGAGGTCGAAGCTGTAATGACCTGTTTGGGGGTTGGTGAGATTCACACCGTTGAGGAGGATGGCTGTCTGATCGGATGATCCGCCGCGAAGAGAAATGTCTGCCTGTACGCCGTGCGGTCCGCGTTGCAGGATATCGGTTCCTGCTGCAAATTGCAATAGATCTTCAATACTGCGGACGGGGGCCCGTTCAATCTCACCGGAGGAGATCACCGTTACCTGCCTGGCTGTCATATTGAGGGGTAGTGCGGCCTTGGAGGCGGTGACCACCACCTCTTCCAGTTCGGTGGGGGCAATGGTGTCGCCCGGCATCTCCAGCCGGATCACTTCTGTCGGGTTTGCCAAAGCTGCTTGCGCGCTTGTGAGTGTGCTGCCTGTCAGCACGCCGATGGTGACCACCTTGTGCAGGCTGTTGAAGAGGCTGTAGCCCTTGCGTGCAAATCGCCGGAAGCGAAACGAGGCCGACTTGTTGATTGTTTTTTTGTTCATTGATGCGGTAGTTTTTAAAAATTACCGGTCAAAGATACAAACTAAAAGGCAAAAATGGAAAAATGGACGTTGCCGTAATGGCGACACTCGCTGAAGTGGGGGAGGTGAGAGAAATCAAACTTGCCGGAATGCTCCATGATGAACAATCCCCCCTCTTTCACGAGCTCTTTGCGTATGATGGTCTCCGGGATGGTCTCCAGTTTGGGCAGATCGTAAGGCGGATCGGCAAAGATCAGGTCGAACTGCTGCGAGGCATGTTGCAGGTATTTGAACACATCAGACTTCAGCGGAAACAGCTCCTTTGCACCCAACAACTCCTGTGTCTTGCAGATGAAATTGTAGTGTAGTTGGTTCATCTCCACGCTCACCACATAGGATGCACCGCGGGAGATCAGTTCGAAGGCGATGCTGCCGGTGCCAGAGAAAAGATCCAACGCGGTAAGATCTTCCCACGCCAGATAGTTGTTGAGCACGTTGAAGAGGCCCTCTTTCGCAAAATCGGTGGTGGGACGTGCTTTTAGGTTTGGGGGCACCTGAATGCGTCTTGACTTGTATTTGCCGCTGATTATTCGCATAGGGTAACCAATAGATCGGTGGGTAAACGAAGCAGCAATTCCTGATCAGCGACTACGGGAGGCGTGATCTCCAGCCGCTCTACATTGCGGATCAATTTGTTCAATATCTCCACTGTAGGCTTATGTGATTCAAAATCTCCTGACAGGAAAAGGATGTCGGCCGACTGATTGAGGTTCAGTTTCTCCCAGACGCTGGCAATATAAAAAGTGGTGTCATGGCTGTTGAGTGCCGGGTAGCTGTTGGCAGAGAGCAATGTCTCACCCGCAAAAGCGATGATGGTCATACTCCGGTCATGAAAATCAACGAAGCAACACTTTTTCTCCAGTGTTGTTGCCCGCCTCCTGAAGTGCTGCATCAAAGGTCTGCTGTGATGTACAAATTGGGGATTCCACAGATTACGAGAGAGAAATGAGTGGAGCTCTTCATCCATGCCATAGAGAATATGGCATGAGCCTTCCCTGAAAATGTCTGTCAGCACAGACTCATTCTCCTCCGGGTAGATGTTGAACAGGAATAGCTCATTAATCTTTTTCCTGTCGTAGAAAACTTCGGGCACCATGGTATAGCGGGGAGTGACCAGCGTAACCGAAGTCCTCTTAAAAGGCTGGCTGAAGAATCCCAGATCGAAGATCACCTTCTTGATGTGATCGTGAGGAGAAAGTCTGTTCCCCAGCGGTGTTCCCTGATGGTGAAAGACCGAAGGATCACTGCTACTGTGGATCACAAAAGAAAATCCATCCGGCGCGAGCCGAATGGATAAATTATATTCTTCCGAATGAGCCAGATCAATATTTTCCGGTAGAAACATAACGATTGATGGCCGTGGAATAACGATTATTCCCAGTTACCAGCGTTGTTGTTGGCTACTTCAAGTGATCCTACCTGCATGCCGGGATACTTGTTGCCCGGACGGTCTAATACTTCCTGAATTTTCTGGTCAAGCAGTTTCTTGTCGAGATCACCCAGGTAGGTGCGGTAGTGCGTTTTTGCTTCAAATACCTGAATAGGATATCCCGAAGCAGTGATCAGCGAATCCACACCCATCTCGAATTCAGCCCCGTTGCTGAAGGGTACGTAACGCAGTGAGTCAATACTAAACCTGGTACGGTTGGGGTAGAGTACCTCCACTGCAGGTGAGAAGATGGAGTCTCTTACCAGTTGCGGTGCATTTTTTGCATCATCCCACAGTCCGGCTGCTTTGATGGCTGCTTCATTACCGGTGCCGATTATCTGCATGGCCTTTTCTTCTGTCATCCCCTCTTCCAGCTGCGCTTCGGTAAGGTCTCCCTCTTTAATCAAGGTGGCAATCTTACCATCTTTCACGAATTGGGTCAATGTGTCGAAGCTGGCAGTATAGGATCCGGTCTGACCACGCAGCGCAACCTGGGCGGTGCGGATGTCAACCAGACGCTGGATAACGGCATTGTCACGCCTTTCAACCTCTGCATTGAAATCTTCCGTTCCCTTGATGCTTTGCCAGCAGATGTAAGCTAAAAGAACAATGGCTAATGCTAGAAGCACTCTCATTACAACTTTCATGGATTTTTCTTTTTTAATATTTATACTGTTTTTGGTTTGATTTCCTGATTTTAGAGTACAAATTTAGAAAAAGAAAAAGAATTGTGCTACTTTTACGGGAAAAATAACCAAAAAAAATGATCAATCGTTTCTTTCTTGAGAAAATCAGCGACCATTTCCCATTTTCATTCACAGATGACCAATTGGCGGCCTTGGAGCATATTTCCGATTTTCTTTTTTCAGGAATGAACGATCAGATTTTTTTGCTTACAGGTTATGCCGGAACCGGTAAGTCCTCGCTGATCGGAAGCCTGGTGAAGACATTGGCAGCCTTTGGTCAGAAGACCCTCTTACTGGCACCTACAGGTCGTGCTGCCAAGGTTTTCTCTACTTATGCCTCTCACCCGGCATACACCATCCACAAAAAGATTTACCGGCAGGAGAAATTCGGAGAGGGAACAGCCCATTTTTCGCTGAGTCAGAATCTGCATACCCACACCCTTTTTATTGTCGATGAAGCTTCGATGATCTACAACGAATCGGCCGATCACTCTCTGTTTGGAACGGGACGACTCCTTGACGACCTGATTGAATATGTATACGGGGCGGAGGGGTGCCGGATTTTGCTGATTGGTGACAATGCACAGTTGCCCCCCGTGAAGCAAGCCAATAGCCCGGCACTCGACAGGGAAGTGCTCCGTTCCTATTCCCTCCAGGTGATGGGTGCCACCCTTACAGAGATTGTACGGCAGGCAGAAAGTTCGGGGATTCTGTACAATGCTACTATGTTGCGCAATGCCCTGTTGTTAAATGAGACGGATCAGTATCCGCGTCTCAGGGTGGAAGGGTTTGCCGATGTGCAGCGTGTCACAGGTGTTGAGCTGATTGATGAGATTGGCGATGCCTACCGGCGCGATGGAGTTGAGGAGACGGTAGTAATATCACGTTCCAACAAAAGAGTGAACGCCTACAACAACGGCATCCGCAACAGGGTGCTCTTCCGCGAGGAGGAGCTGTCGGCCGGTGATATCCTGATGATTACCAAAAACAACTATTTCTGGGCGGCTGGCTATGAGCATCTCGACTTCCTGGCCAATGGTGAATTTGTAGAAGTGATGAGGGTAAGAGGTGAAGAGGAGATGTATGGTTTTCGGTTTTGTAATGTACTGCTCTTTCATCGTGACTTTGAGATTGAGTTTGAAGCAAAGGTTCTGCTTGATGTGTTGCACACCGAGGTCCCCGGCCTCACAAGAGAACAGCATGATCTTCTCTTCACGGGTGTGATGGAAGATTACGCCGAGATTACCCAGAAGCGGAAGAAATACCGAAAGGTGAAGGAGAACCCCTATTTTAATGCACTGCAGGTGAAATATGGATATGCGATCACCTGCCACAAAGCCCAGGGGGGAGAATGGAAGAATGTGTTCCTTGATCTGGGATATATTCAACAGTCCTACATGGGTGACAACTTCTATCGCTGGCTCTATACCTCTGTGACCCGCAGCTCCCAAAAGCTCTATCTGGTGAATTTGCCCGACGATTTTGTGGAGCTTCCCAAAATATAACTACATTTGCATTGAACAAGTGGCAGCTATGATGCGGTGATGTGCAAAAAAGCCGTGAACGCACCAATGGAAAAAGATTTTCGCATGACGGATAAGAAAAAAGAATTTATGGATCAGCTGCTCGATGCTGTGCGGCATTTGAGTGAGAAGGTTGAAACTGCCCAAAAGGAAGACTCACTCTCCTTTTCATTTTTCAACGAATCGTTCAAACGGTTGGAGCAGATAAACGGCTTGTTGCATCAGCTTCATTCATTGCAGATTGATGATATGAAGCAGCAAATGCAAAAACTGTTGGTACTCCTCTCTGAAAGGGCAGAACCGGAGGGTGAGGAGCATCCCGTGACAGAGGAGATTGTCGCCGTTGCGGAGGAGTTTTCAGCAGAAGAGACAACTCCCTTGATGGAAGTGTCCACCCAATTTGAGGAGATTGATGAGGTGAGGTCGTCAGAGAGAGTGCAACTTCCGGGTTACAGGAATCCTCGTTTGAACGAACCACTCGAGACCGAAGATTCAAGATTCAAACAGCAGCAAGCAACCAGCGATGAGTCGCCAGGGATTCCCTCCCTGAACGATGTGATTAAAACACCCCCCTCAGTGCTGGACCTGAAACGGGGAATAAGCCTGAACGACCGCTTCCAGTTTCAGCGAGAGTTGTTTCACAACAATCGTGAGGAGATGAACGGGGTGATGATTCGTCTGAACGCCTTTGAGACTTATGAAAAGGCGGAAGAGTACCTGAAAGCAACGATGGAATGGGATTTCGATGCACCGGTGGTGCTGGATTTCCTGAGGGTCATCAAAAAAGGATTTGCTTAATTCAGTCTATTACAAGATGGGCAAACTCTACCTCATACCCACACCTGTTGGCAACCTGGAAGACATCACCTTCAGGGCTGTCAATCTGCTCAAGTCTTGTGACCTTATACTGGCAGAGGACACACGCACCAGCAGTTTCTTGTTGAAGCATTATGGGATTGAAACGCGGATGCAATCACACCACAAGTTCAACGAGCATCGAACAGTGTCAAACCTTGTGGAGCGACTACAGGGCGGGGAACAGATTGCACTGATCTCGGATGCCGGCACACCCTCAATCTCCGATCCCGGCTTTCTGTTGGTCAGGGCATGCGTAGAAGCTGGTGTAGAGGTTGAATGTCTGCCGGGGGCAACAGCTTTTGTGCCAGCACTTGTAGAGTCCGGCTTGCCGAGCGACCGTTTCTGTTTTGAAGGATTCCTCCCCCCCAAAAAAGGACGTCAGACCCGATTGAAGCAGCTGGCCGATGAGACGCGTACCATGATCTTCTATGAGTCACCATACAGGGTGGTGAAGACACTGGGCCATTTGGCGGAACATCTGGGAGGAGAGCGACAGGCATCGGTCTCGAGAGAGATCTCTAAGCTTTACGCCGAAACGGTGAGAGGTAACCTGGAAAGCCTATTCAGCCATTTCACAGCGAATGAGCCGAGAGGTGAATTCGTAATCGTGGTTGCAGGTAAGTGAATGCTATTAAGTAGAGGATGTGAACAAACTATTTCCAGCGAGTGATTGTTTATTGATAAGGTAAAAAAACATTGTTATGAAAAAGAACTGGTTTTTGTTTCTGGTCATGGGACTCATCGTGGTCTCGTGTACGAACGTGAAGGAATCGAAGGAGTATAAAGAGCTCCAGGCACAACGTGATTCACTTCTGATGCGCTCGACAGGTGCCGAGTCGGAAGCTGCCGAGATGATGGCGGTGATCAGCGAGGTTGAAGCCAATTTTGCCAAGATCAGGGAGGCGGAGAAATACATAGCCACCCAATCGGCCCAGGGAGGTGAGATGACACAGGATACCAAACAGCGCGTTCAGGATAACTTTCAGATGATCAATGAGATCCTGCAACGCAACAAGGCGCAGCTGGAGCAACTCAACAGGAAGCAGAGCGCGGGAAGCAGAGAGATTGTATCTCTGAAAAACACCATCAGCCGGCTCAACGCCGAGATGCTGGAGAGTAGCAACCGCTTGACCCAACTGCAGGAAGAGTTGGCACAAAAAGATGAACAGATTGCCCTGCTTGCAGAAGATGTGACGGCACTCGCCCAGGAGGCCGAACAACAATCAGTCACCATCCGTGAGCAGGAGAAGACGCTGCACACAGCCTATTATGTCTTCGGCACCGCGGGGGAACTCAAGGAACAAAAGATTCTCTCCGGAGGCTTCCTACAGCAGACGCGTGTTTTGCAGGATACCTTCAACAAGGAGTATTTCCTGAAGATAGACATTCGTGAAGTCACGCAGATTCCCCTCTATGCACCCAAAGGTAAAATCTGGTCAACCCATCCTGAAGGAACCTATGAATTCGTGAAGGGTGATGACGGCAACCTCACTTTTGTGATCACCGACACTCAGCGTTTTTGGAGCCTCACCAAGTTTTTGATCATAGAGGTGAACTGATTTGCGTCTCACCATCGTATAATTATTATCACAGAAAAGATTGTCACGGAGTGAATGTAAATCACTCCGTGACTGTTTAAGAAGATGCAGTATAAAAATTTATTCATCGATTTGGACGACACCCTTTGGGATATCCATCAAAATGGGAAAGAGTGCCTCGAAGAGATATACCATGATTACAATTACGCGGAATTTTATCCAACTTTCGAGGAGTATTACAACGTATACATGCCGGGCAATCATCGGCTGTGGGCGAAGTACCGTCAGGGTGAGATCCGCAAAGAGGAGCTTATTGTAGAGCGTTTTCTGGCTCCCGTAAGGCCGTTTGGTATTAACGATCCTGAATACGCGAAACAGCTCAGTGATGATTTTCTGGATCGCACCACCCGAAAGACACGGTTGATTGATGGAACCATGGAGCTGCTGGAATACCTGCTGCCCAGGTACCGAATGCATATCCTCTCCAACGGTTTCAGGGAGGTGCAGTATAAGAAGATTGAAAACTCCGGATTGAAACCTTTCTTCGATAAGATCATCCTCTCGGAAGATGCAGGGATCAACAAGCCCCACCCCAATATGTTCACCTATGCGCTCAAAAACACGAACTCACGGCGCAACCAGACCCTGATGATCGGCGACAGCTGGGATGCTGATATTGTGGGGGCACGTAACAGCCGTATACACCAGATATGGTTTAATCCGACAGGTGAACCTGCGGTTGATTTTCAACCCACGCATACAGTGCATAGTCTCGCTGAGATCAGGGACATTCTCTGATCTGAAACAACCGGTTTATTCGAATGATACTGATTCCCCATCTCCGGGGTTGATAGGTTGGTTTACCAGCTTACGGTTGAACGACGCAGCGGCATAGTCATACAACGGGGACCACCACCACCGCGCGGCAGTTCAGATCCTTCAAGGGTGATCACACAACGGCCGGGAGAAGTGACATCGTAACGGCCATCAATCACCTCCGCTGCGCTCACCACTTGGAACCCATGCTTGTTGAGCTCTTCCAGGGTGTGGACATTCCGTGCATAGGAGAGGACTTTGCCAGGTGCGATTGCCAGGAAGTTGGCACCACTGTGCCACTGCTCCCGCTCTTGGTCCCAATCGTCAGCCTTGCCGCCACAGACCACCGGCTCCAGCTCCAACCCCAACTTCCTGAGCAGGCTCAGGATGCCTCCTGCAGGGCTGATCTTCGCGACCTTGCCGTTGTCGATCTGGATGTGAACGGTTTGGTAACGGGAGCTATCCAGGATCAGTGGTTTGTATACCATCGCCTTATCCCTGTCGAGCATGGTGAAGACCATGTCGAGATGAATAAACGATTCGGGTGATTCAGGCAGCTGTTGCACGATCACATGTTTTTTCCCCGATCCGTTCCGGCAGAATTCCTTCACCAGCATGTCAATGCCCTGGGTGGTTGTTCTGGAACCGTTGCCAATCAGAAGTATGTCCTCTCTCAACACCAGCAGGTCACCCCCCTCAATTTTCACCTCCGGGTTGTGATGTGAAATTTCATAGCTATTGAGTTTCTTACCCTCAAAAAAGAGGCCGCTGTCGAAGATTGCATCCATGATCATTGCTTCCCGCATACGTACACTGTTGGCCATTTTGCAAATAAGGGCATTGTTGCCTATCACTGCGGAAGCATCGCGGGTGAAATAGAAGTTGTAGAGCGGTTTGAGGGCATAGTACTCTTCCCTGAGAAAATCGGTAAGCGTACTGACCTTTAGGGGAAGCCCCTCGATTAAAATGGTGGCAAGTGTTACCGGTGGTAAATTGATCAGATAATCAAAATAGTCGGGAACCTCTTCTGCTGCACAGATCTGTCCAATCAGCCTTTTTTTATGCTCATCCGATGACAACAGTTTTGTGAGCAGTTCAGTTACCTTGTATACAGTAGAATGTTTCTCCAACACCCCCAGCAGCTGGTTGTATTCCCTGCGGGCAATAGAGAGGTTCAGGATGTCGCTGTAAAGAGCTCTCTGTGCGTTACGGGGGGTCATGTTTTCCACTTCTGCGCCCGGGTAGTGCATCAATACTGCTTCAAGTTGACCGATCTCAGATTGAACCGAAAGGGACAATGGTTTATTTTCATTCATATAGATTGATTTTTGCAAACAAATATAAACAAATTGGGAGAATCGACACTATTTCTTTACAAAAAGTGTTCTTTTTTGCAGGAGCAAGAAGGGCATTCACATTTTTTATCTATATTTGGGAACTGTGGCACCCTGCCATTCTGCTTCCGATAGGGTTTCCTTTTAGAAGCAGCGGCAGCAGATGTTCACTTGCCATCAACAAAAGAGGGGGAATACATCAATGGGGCAGATCACCTTAAAGGATATCGCAAAAGCACTCAACTTATCGCCATCCACCGTGTCACGGGCCATGAAGGATCATCCCGCCATCAGTCGTGAGACCCGTGAACTGGTACAAGCTTATGCATTGGAACACAAGTATAAGCCCAATACGCTTGCCATGCAATTGCGTACCAACAGAAACAACACCATCGGGGTAATTGTGCCGGAGATCGTGCATTATTTCTTCTCCACAGTGCTGTCGGGTATCCAGATGGAAGCGGAAAACGATGGTTACAATGTCCTTTTCTGTCAATCAAACGAGGATTACGATCGTGAGGTACGAAGCGTGGAGACACTACTCGATGCTCGTGTATGCGGAATCCTTGCGTCACAATCGAAGACAACGGCTCAGTTCGATCATTTCCGTGAAATCATCGACAACGGGGTGCACCTGGTCTTCTTTGATCGCATCTGCACCGGCATCAACACCGACAAGGTGGTGGTCGATGACTATGCTGGTGCCTATCATGCAGTGGAACATCTGATTCATTCGGGATGCCGCCAGATTGCCTTTTTGGGGGCAACAAGTACCCTACCCATCGCAAACAACCGTAGAATGGGATATGAGGATGCCTTGCGCAAACATAAGTTGCCGGTGGAGAGCGGGATGAGCAGGATCTGTGACACGGTCAGGCTGGCGCGCCAGGTGGTGCCTGAGATGCTGCAGCAGCAATCGGTGCCGGATGCCTTCTTTTGTATCAATGATGAGGTTGCATCCTCCTGTATCCAGATAGTCAAAGCTGCCGGTTATCGTATCCCGGATGATATCTCGGTGTGCGGATTCACCAACAGCTACCTCACCGAAGTGACTGATCCCCCGCTGACAAGCGTTGATCAGCACGGTTTTGAGATGGGGCGTACGGCTGCCCGGCTGCTGATCAACCGCATCGAAGGCACTGAAACCAAGCAAGGCGTTGTGAGCCGGCTGATCAAGACTGAACTGGTGATAAAGGGTTCCACACGCTGAACCCCCCGTGCATACGTTTGCATAGAAAAAGCAACGGTTTACTGTAGAGAGAGTCGCCCCGACCGGGATTACTCTTTATATTTGCCTATTCCATAAACGTTTGAATCATTTCAACCTTTTCGTTTATCTAAATCAGCAAAGATCAAATAGCATCATCCACATGAAAAAGAGACACCTTTCCTTTTGGGAGATCTGGAACATGAGTTTCGGGTTCCTGGGCATTCAGTTTGGCTTCGCACTCCAGAATGCCAACGTAAGCCGCATTTTTGAGACATTGGGAGCCCGCGTAGAGGATATTCCCATTCTTTGGATTGCAGCACCCATCACCGGCCTGATCATTCAGCCCATCATCGGACATCTAAGCGACAATACCTGGAACCGTTTCGGACGGCGACGTCCCTACTTCATGGTGGGGGCCCTCCTGACTACCCTGGCACTCTTCATCATGCCCAACTCCCCGGCACTATGGATTGCCGCAGGAATGCTCTGGATAATGGATGGATCGATCAATATCTCGATGGAGCCATTCCGTGCTTTTGTGGGTGACAATCTCCCTTCCGAGCAACGTACCATGGGTTTTGCCATGCAGAGCTTCTTCATCGGGACCGGGGCAGTTGTTGCTTCGGCACTCCCCTATATCCTGACCAACTGGTTTGGTGTGCCCAACACGGCAGCAGAGGGAATGATTCCCCAATCAGTGAAACTTTCCTTCTACATCGGTGGGGTGGTGCTCTTCCTCTCGGTGCTTTATACAGTGCTCACTTCGAAGGAGTATTCTCCGGAAGAGCTGGCCGCCTTTGAAGAGGAGAAAGAGAAGTTGAGCGGTGTGAAGAGCGTCCCGAAAACACCGGTAACCTCTCGTCAATTTCTGCACAAAGGTCTTATATGGACTCTTGTTGGTGTAGCTGCCAGTGCGCTGATCTATTTCTCCTCTCTTGGGGAGCAAAACGGGCAGCTCTACATCGTGGGTGGATTGTTGCTGGTCTTCGGCATCATCCTGCTGCTCTCGGGATTGATCACTAAAAGTTCATCAAGGCCAAACGGCATAGTGGGAATCATGAACGACCTGCTTCATATGCCCAAGACCATGGGACAGTTGGCGGTGGTTCAGTTTTTCTCCTGGCTTGCTTTTTATGCCATGTGGATCTATACCACACCGGCCATCACGCAGCACGTCTATGGTACCACCGATTCCAGTAGCGAGCTATATAACCAGGGAGCCAACTGGGTGGGGGTGCTCTTCGCCGTCTACAACGGGGTGTCGGCCATCAGTGCTTTCCTGCTCCCGGCGCTTGCAAGGCAAATAGGCCGCAAGGCGACTCATGCTATTGCACTGACCATGGGAGGGGTAGCCTTCATCTCGCTCTTCTTTATCAGAGAACCTCAGCTGCTGCTGTTCCCCATGGTGGGGGTCGGCTTTGCCTGGGGGAGCATCCTCTCCATGCCATACGCCATTCTCACCGGCTCGCTGCCGGCAGATAAGATGGGTACCTACATGGGCATCTTCAACTTCTTCATTGTCATCCCGCAGATCCTGGCTGCAAGCATCCTGGGATACATCACCAGTGAGCTCTTTGAAGGGCGGGTGATACTCACGCTTGTACTCGCAGGTTGTTCTCTGATAGTGGGTGCCCTGAGCGTATTCATGGTACAAGACAAAGATGATGTTTACAAATTGCAGAAAAATAACTGACCAATCATAAAAAATGAAAAGATTTCTACTCTACACCCTGCTCATCACCCTTCTGGGGTCATGCGGGAACAAGAACAAACAGGCAGAACCTGTTACGGCTAAAACTGAACGCCCTGAATGGGTTTATGACGCGGTACTCTATGAGGTAAACACGCGGCAGTTCACCCCCGAAGGTACATTCCAGGCTTTTGCAGAAGAGTTGCCCCGCCTCGGTGAAATGGGAGTCGACATCCTTTGGTTTATGCCCATTCAACCGATCGGTGAAAAAGATCGAAAAGGTACGCTGGGGAGCTACTACTCCATCAGTGATTACACTGCGGTGAACAGTGAGTTTGGCACGTTGGATGATTTCCGGGCGGTAGTCGATCAGGCACACAGCCTTGGGATGAGGGTGATTCTCGATTGGGTGGCCAACCATACCTCTCGCGATGCCGTGTGGGTGGAGGCTCATCCCGACTGGTACGTGCGCGACAGCCTGGGTGAGCTGAACGTGATGTATGACTGGACCGATATTGCCCAGCTCGATTACAGCAAGCCGGAGATGCGTGAGGCGATGATCGAGTCGATGCGCTTCTGGGTGCGTGAAACCGGTATCGACGGCTTCCGCTGCGATGTGGCGGGTGAACTTCCGACCGACTTCTGGGTAGCTGCAAAAGATTCACTTGTCGCCTTGAAGCCAGATATCTTTATGCTTGCCGAGGCGGAGAAGCCGGAGTTGAACGACTCGCTTTTCGACGCCTACTATGCATGGGATTTCCATCACCGAATGAATGCTGTGGCCCAGGGTGTGGAGGATGTGGACTCATTGCGAGCTTCGTTTAACCGTATGATCGATCGGTTTGCTCCAGATGCCATTCCAATGTTCTTCACCTCCAACCATGACGAGAATTCCTGGAACGGTACCGAGTTTGAACGAATGGGTGAGGCGGTCCGCAGCTTTGCGGTACTCACCTATCTGCTGCCCGGCATGCCGCTGATTTACAGCGGACAGGAAGCAGGTTTCGACCATCGGTTAGCCTTCTTTGAGAAGGATGAGATCGACTGGAGTGATCCTCAGGACTTCACCTCTTTCTACACCGAACTGAATCGTTTCAAAAAGGAACAGAAGGCGTTGCAGGCACCCGGCCGTAGTGGTGTGATGAGTGAGATTGAAAATGACAGGCTGCAGTCGGTTTGGTCTTTCCGCCGCACGAACGAAAACAGTGAGGTGGTCGCACTGCTTAACCTAAGCGACGAAACGGTTTCGGTAACCTTCGAAGAGCCCTTGCCGGGTGAGGGATACCAACTCTTTCCAAATGGTGAGGAAGCTGCGGCTGTAGCAACAATTGAGTTACAACCGTGGGAGTACAGGATTTACTACAAGTGATCCTGTAGCCAATAACATCACAATCAGGCAAAAAAAATCCCGGGCAACTATTTTGTCCGGGATTTTTTTATGCAGTTTATTGCAGGTAGGGTTTCAGTTGTTCCACCCAGGCTGCAATTCGTTCATCAGTCAGCTCCGGCTCGGTATCGTCGTCGAGCGGAAGCCCCACGAACATGTCGTCCACCAGCGCACGTGAATATTCGAAGTCATACCCTTCGGGTGAGACCTGTCCCACGATCGTTGCACCTTTTTCTTTCACGATCTCGTAGAGGATGCCGATGGCATCCACGAACGAACTGGGATAGATGGAGGCATCGCCCATGCCGAAGATGGCAACGGTCTTGCCGGAGAGGTCCAGTTTCTCCAACTTCGGGTAAAAGTCGTTCCAGTCGTCCTGCAGATCCTGAACCCCCCAGGTGGAGACACCCATGATCAGCACATCGTGGGTAAGGAAGGGTTGTTCATCCCCGTCGTAGATATCGACCAGGGTAGGGCTGAATGCTGCCATCACTTCCGTGATCTTCTCTGCGGCTCTCTTGGTGTTCTCGGTACTGGAACCGTAAATAATTGCGATAGATTTCATTTTGTTGTTGTTACTGTGATTACCACTCTAAACACCGGAATGATGGAATATGTTTATTCTATCCGCTTTTTATCCGAAAAAAAGAGGGAGTGACCGAGTCGGTTACTACCTCTTTTCAAACGTTCAATAGAAACAGTCGAAACTCTATTCCGGAAAATTACTGAAGATCCGGAAACTGTTGGCCGGCACGGAGATCGTCATGGGTTTTGAGTGAACTGTGGTCACCTCCGTCGGGTTGAGATAATTGTACCAGTCTCCCAGTTGCGGAAAGGTTGTCGCCGCATTGATCGATTCATTGGTGAAGTTGCCCACAACAACGATTTGCTTGCTGTTTCCAAACGAGGAAAGGGTAAGGAATCGGCCCTGCTCCCAGAAAGTGTCGGTTACCTGCCAGTTGAGCGTAGCGGTAGAATTAAATAACTCGGGATGATCACGCCTTAGCCCTATGAGAGCTGTATAGGTGTCATGCAGCTCCTTGCGCTCCGTTACATCCAGGTATTCCCACCTCAATGGTTTGCGTCCCGTACGGCCATTTTCATCAATCGAGACATCATATCCTATTTCTCCGAACTGCCACACCATTTTCGGTCCCGGTACGGTGAAGAAGAAGGCGGCATTGACGCCCAGTTGTGACATCTTTGCATCGAGGCTTGTCTTCAGGATTCCGTTGCCATACTGTGCCTGTTTGTAGGCGGCCCTTTCTTCGTCGTGGCTTTCCATATAGCTAACCAGACTGTTTATGGGGCGGGCCGATGTGTGGTAATAGACTCCCCTGAAATCGGATTCACTCTTCCAGCCCATAGCAGCCTGCGAATAGGCGTGGTTGCGGTTGCTCCACACCATCATTCCATCGTTGGAGAGTTCGGTCTCCTCCCTGTCGTCGGCAAAATGCTCCAGGATTACCCAGGCCTCCGGATCGACCGCCTTGATGGCTTGGTTGTAATCTTTTAGGATCGCAATGCGCGAAGCATCGTAATTACCAGCTGTGGACTCGGTTGAAGTACGTTGGGTAAATCCCTTGGTGAGGTCAAACCGGAAGCCGTCGATGTTGTACTCCTCCAGCAGGAACTGCAGGTTGCGCTTCACGAAGGTACGCACCAGCTCCGACTCCGACTCATGGTTGAAGTCGTGGAAGACACTGTAGGGGTGGGGTGCATCCACGTTAAAGTAGGGGTTGTTTGCTGCTGTTTTGTTGTTCGCCGCATCCCACCACATCTTTGCAAAGGGGTTGGCACCGGTGGCGTGGTTGTAGACCACGTCGAGAATTACTGCGATACCTCTGTTGTGGCACTCATCGATAAACTCCTTGTACATCCGGTCGGTTCCGTAGGCCTTGTCCATGGCAAAGAAGAAGGCGGGATTGTAGCCCCAGCTGTCGTTGCCATCGAACTCCTGCACCGGCATCAGCTCAATGGCATTCACTCCCAGTTCCGCTAGATAGTCCAGCTTATCCATGGCACCCTTCAGGTCGCCGCTCGCCGTGAAATCACGCAACAGCAACTCGTAGATCACCAGGTTGCCGAGCGGCGGGACCTCGAAATCGGGTACCTGCCAAGTGTATGTATCTGGTTGAATTTTGAATACAGACACTATTCCGACCCCATCCGAGGGATATGTCTTGTTCTCGGGATAAGTTATCTCGGGAATGTCTTTGTCATGATTAGGGTCGAGAATTTTATTGGCATAAGAATCTGCAACATAGATAGCATCACCTTCTTTCATCCCGATATAGTATTGAAATGAGTATTCGGTAGAAAAATTCAAACCGGTGAGGGTTATCCACCAACATCCCGCGAAGGGGTCGTACGTCATCCGTGATCGACCATCGTTGCTCAACGTCCAGTCATTGAAATCGCCCACCGCATACGCGAAGTCTTTGTGTTTGCCATTCGTGTCCTTATCATACAGCACGAGCGTGACTGTGTTGTTATTTATCACGTTGATGCCATGCTTCACGTTTGGGGGGATCGTGCTTGTTTCCGCATCCGCAGGCTTAAATCCCGTGACATTCAAGAAATAATCACTTTCTATTCCTTTTTTTGAACCATCCGCACTTCTGACAATGATTCCTATGTTTTTTACACTCGTGTCTCCTGCCCCGTACCATTCTCGAACTGTAGGAAAAAGCTCTATTTCCCACACGTTGGCATCTGTTCGGGACATTTTGTACTTCGTGTTATTATCTGTCCATTCGTGAGGATTATACCTCCATTGTCCTTCCTGGATGACTCCAGAATACAGGTATACATCACCTGTGTAATTGTATAATGCCGAGCCAGCACTTGCTTTAAAGGTAATGGTCAGCTTCTCGTCAGCGTCAGGTGATTCCGGAGTCCAAGAGAACCCTTCTTTAGTTGTAACAGGCTGATCTGGTTCTTCCGGTTCTGGAGTTGCGACCGGGTCGTCCCCGCAGGCCGCTAAAAGGGCGAAAAGCGGAAGAAGGAGCAAGTAAAATTTTATAGAGTATATCTTCATCGTTCGTACGTGTTATATGTCCGTTTATATTAACTATTCTTCGCCATGGTATAACTCCGCGAACTTGGCTCTGTCCGAGAGTTTACTCCAACACGAGGATCTCCTTGGGCGCGAGGGTGAGTGTTGTGCCCAACGTGACTGTCCTGCCCGTGAGGAAATCGGTCCATTCGGTTTTGCCTAATAGCGACTCGCTGTAGCGGTCGAGGTTTATTTCCACCTCGCCGGAGGTGCCGTTCATAAAGACAAGCACGCTCTCGTCGTCGAGGTATCGCTCGTAGACGTAGACGCCTTTTTGCAGGACGTAGTGCTTCATGGCGCCGTACGCGATCACGTCGTTGCCTTGTCGCCAGTGGAGCATCTTGCTTAGGAAGTCGAATGCCTCGTTCTGGATGGCATCGCGTCCTGCACGGGTGAAATGATCGGTCCCGTCACCCGGCCACCCTCCCGGCACATCAAGTCGGACATAACCGTCATGCTTGCTCTTGTTGCCATGCATCAACAGCTCCGTACCGTAGTAGATCTGCGGCGTACCGGGCATCGTGAGCAGGAAGGTTACCGCCTGCTTCCAGCCGGAGAGCTCCTTCGGATATTCCTTCAGGAATCGGTCGGTGTCGTGGTTATCCAGGAAACGCAGCACATTGTAGATGTCGGGATAGATGAAGTCGTAAGTCATGTGGTCGTAAATGCCGTGCAGTCCACCGTTCCACTCGGTGGTCTCCTCGAAGAAAGCACTGTGCGATAGCCCCATGAAGCGGAAGTCCATCACCGACTTGAGATGGCTGTTGTTGGGGTTGAGGGGACTGTTACCCTGCCAGAAGGCTGTGCCGATAGGGTTGTTGAGCCATGCCTCCGCCACGATGTTGTAGCCGGGGTACTCCTTCTCTACCGCCATGAGCCAGTCGACCATCATCTCATAGTCGGCATAGGGGTAGGTATCCTGTCGGATGCCATCCACACCGGAGTACTCAATCCACCAGATGCTGTTCTGAATGAGGTACTTCGCTACATGGCGGTTGCGCTGATTCAGGTCAGGCATGGTGGGTACGAACCAGCCGTCCACCATCTTGCTTTTGTCATACTCCGATGCGTAGGGGTCGAAGTACATCTCTTTCATATGGGAGGTCTGCACATACTCCTCCAGGTTGTTGAACCAGTCGGGTGAGGGCACCTCTGTCAGCCAGGGGTGGTCGCTGCCGCAGTGGTTGAAGATCATGTCCATCACCACCTTCATCCCTCTCTCATGAGCATTGCTGATCAGATTTCTGTATTCCTCGTTGCTGCCGAAGCGGGGATCCACCCGGTAGTAGTCGGTGGTGGCGTAACCATGGTAGGAGCCACCCTCCATGTCATTCTCCAGCACGGGGTTGAGCCAGATGGCGGTTACCCCCAGGTCGGCGAGATATCCCAGGCGGTCGGAGATCCCTTTCAGATCACCACCGTGCCGTGCATTGGGGTCGTTGCGGTCCACCTTGTACTGGGTGCGCATCGCTATCTGGTCGTTCGTGGGATCGCCGTTGGCAAAGCGATCGGGCATGATCAGGTAGAGCACGTCGGAGGAATCAAAACTCTCAATTGACAACCGTTCCGGGTTTCGTTCCTTCAGCTCATAGGGAACGGTGATCTTTTTCTTACCGTTGGTGAAAACCAGGTCGAAGGTCTCCGGAACAGCTTCGGTGAGATCGAGGTAAATCAGCAGGTAGTTGCGGTTCTGCAGCGTCACTACCTCTGTGATGGTGACATGTTTAGATGTGACCGCAGGAACATAGTCGGCAATGTTGTCGCCGCTCACCATCAGCTGCAGATCGGTTTCCGCCATGCCACTCCACCAGAAGGAGGGTTCCACGCGGGGTGTCTCTCCGCGTACCATGAAGATCGACACAGAGAATAGTACAATAAGAAGGATATATTTTTTCATATGATTAAAACTTTTATTTTCAAAGGTATCATATGGAACTCGCTTTTATTCATTTGCTTTAGTGATAATGATTATCATGCTCGTTTCATATTTTGTTTGTTCTTTTAGATATAACAGTTGAATCAGTCTTCCGGTTTGTTTTCATCGCGACCGGAATGGGTAGGCGTTCAATCGAGGAAAGCATCCATCGCTTTGGTGGGACGGCCGTCATCACCCCAGGCGCTCAGCGCATAATGACTCCAGGTACGGGCACCCTGCGGCTCCCAGTAAAAGACGCCAAGTCCCTTTTCAGAAGGCACTTGTTTCACTTTGTTAATCACCGCACGCAGCATCTCATAAGTGTTGTCAGGCAGTACGTCAACACCGCCTACTTCCACCACCATCACCTCCTTGCCGTAGCGGGAGGCCATGTCCTGCAGGTTGTTTCCAAGATCACCGATCACCTCGCTGTAATCGGGCTTACCCTCCAACCAGTAGGGATAGAACGACATACCAATCACATCATACTTCGCACCCAGTTGGGTGGCATTGTCGAACCACCAGCGGAAACGTTCGTTGTTGTTCCCCTGGTCCACGTGCAGGATCACCTTGCTGGTGGGACTCACCTCCTTGACGGCGTCGTAGCCCCGGTTGATCAGCTGCACCAGCTGTGGCCAGTTGTCGGTATGACCTTCAGGGTGGATCATACCGGAGGGGATCTCGTTGCCAATCTGCACCCATTCTGGTGTCACACCCGCTTCCTTTAGGGCGGTCATCACACCGTGCGTGTAATCATAAAGGGTATTTTTCAGTTCATCGAAACTCATCCCCTCCCAGGCTTTTGGCTTGTGTTGCTTGCCCGGATCAGCCCAGCTGTCGCTGTAGTGGAAGTTGATCATCACCCGCATGCCCCATTCCTTTGCACGCTTGGCCATCTCAACCGTCTCTTCGGTGCTGCAGTGGCCGCTGTGCGGATCATCGGAGGGGTTCACCCAGGTGCGTAGGCGGATGGCGTTGATGCCGTGGTCCTTCAGGATCTTGAAACAATCCTCCGGTTCTCCTTTGTCGTTGCGGAAGATGTAACCACTCGCCTCCATTTGCGGAAGCCAACTGATATCGGCTCCTTTTGCGAAAGTGGAATCGGTTTTCACCTCTTCCGGGTTGCGGCTGCAGGAGAGCAGCAGTAATAGTGATGAGAGAATCAGGGTGTAAAAGCTTTTCATTGTGTCTGACGATTTTTAAAAAGATAAAAAAAGCGCGGTTGGCTGACCGCGCTTTTTAGCATATTATACAGCACTCACCACAGTCGCCTTAAAAGCTTCCGGATCGGAGAGATCGAGTGTAATGGTGTAGGTGCCGGCAGTGGCTTGGATATTGTCACCACCATAACTGAGGTTGTTCAGATCACCTCCCAGATTGATGTCCCACGCGTTGTTGGCCCTGAACTTGAATGTGCCATCTTTCAGCGTGGTGGTCACGCTCCAGAGACCGGTTGCGGGGTCGTAGCTCATCGGTGTGGAGTTGTCCCAACCACCATCAGTGGCGTCACCAATAAGTCCCCATTCCGTTTTGGTTAGCGTGTAGGTGTTGGCAGTGAGGTCTACATCAATCTTGTACATACCCGCTTCAGCTACCTTCAGGTTGCCTCCGTCGGTGGATATGGTCCCGTCGCCGCCATCACCATAGTTGGCTCCATCCCAACCGGGTTGAGCGGTAAACTTGAACTCGGTGTTAGCATCGGCGAAGTAAACATAACCACTATACTTGAAGTCGAAGTTACGGTTGTAGAGGGTGGGGGCGCTTGCCGGATCCCATCCCTGGTGACCGCCTGGCACATAGAGTGTCAGGTTCATCTCACCGATGATCTCGATGGTGTAGGTGTACTCCATCATGTTGAGGGTGATCTTCACCCATCCCGGTTCGGTGACGCGCATTGCCTGTGCACCATCCAGGATGATGTCCCCTTCCAGTGCAGTGTTCCCGTCAACAGGGTTGCCGAGCACCCCATCCCAGGAGGCAGCATCTTTGCTCGACTTGGGTACAATCTTGAAGTAACCGGTCACGTTGTTCACCAGAATGGTGAAGATGGGATCTTCGTAGACATCCTTGCCGCTGTGGTTGAACTTGTGAGCCTCAAGATTCTCGATGTTCCATCCGTTGATGTCGCCAATCAGATAATACTCGGTCTCGATCACCGGTCCCACGGGGGTGACGGTCACCGGTCCCAGTACCACTTCGCCGGGAACCCTAACCGTGTTGCTGCCGTCATTGATGAAGGAGGCTGCACGCAGGTAGAGGTCTCTCGCTTCTGGTGCTTTCCCGTATAGGCTTTTGGCTGCTTCGTTGAGCGTGGCCGCCGTAACATAGGCACTGTTCTGGTCACTTACAGAGGTGAGTTCCACCACCTGGGCGAAATCTTCCGTATCGGATGCTTCTACGATAAAGGTTACCGTGGCACCTTCAGCCAACTGAGGTGTAGCGGTTGTCTTGATGGCTTCCAGCGGTGTTTCATCGGCCAGTGCTTCCTCGTCGAATACGATAGGAGCGCTCACATCTGCTCCCAGTGCAAAGGTGAAGCCACTTACACTCTGTTCCGTTTCCTGTTCATAGGCCTGTGGAGGGGCTGCCACATGGTCGTACACATCCTCGCATGCATTCAACAGTGTGATTGCAAGCAGTGTGGCAAAAAGGTATTTTATTTTATTCATCTTGTGTAATATTTTTATGGAAAACCTCCCTCTGGTGAAAGAGGTTTTCCGGTTCTGCCTGTTTATTCAATCTTACCGCTGTTGGTAGTGAAGTTAATGTGAAGCTTCTGACCTGCATTGCCGGTTACACGCTCCTGGTCATCACCAGCGCCGCGGGGCGCGAAGACACCGTCGAAGACGATGAACTCGGTATGCCACCACTCATGTCCGGGCAGCTGGATGCTGGCGCGAATCTCATCGCTGTTGGTGAAGGGTGGTGATACAAATGCTGCATCGGCACCCAGTGAGAGATCGGGTACGGCAAAGCGGTAAGCTGCGTCGGTGGTACCCCAGTTGCCGCCGGCTGTTCCTCCCTGCAGGTATACCTGCGGAGGATAGAAATCAACAGCATACTCGAAGTCACGGCCGTTGATGGTGGTGGTCACCACCACGATATACCAACCCGGATTGCCGATACCGATGTTGCCACCCGAGTCAGATGCGCCCGGATCGGCAGTGCCTACGGCATTGACCGTTACCTGTCCGTAGCCGAACTCATTGCCGTCCCATGCCTTGGCGTAGTTGAACTTGATCTCGGCGTTGCCGCCGTCACCGGTCTGTCCCAGGTACTGCATCGCCCAGAACTTGCCCGGAGAACCCCACACGGGGATCATCACTGTTGCGTTGTCCCAGTTCCAGTTGCCTGCCACATTGCCGATGATATACATCTCTTCCGGCATCTCCATCGGGTCGAGGGCAAAGAACCCTTTCACCTGCGGGAGGGTGATCACGTTGGAGAAGACCTCTCCCGCACCTTTCTCATTCAGCCTGGATGAGAGACGCACATAGAGTGGATGTGCCTCAGTGGGATAGTCACTCTCGTCAGTGACCCCATGCATTCCCACCAGTGCCAGCGCAAGGTCGGCTGCATTGATGGCAAACTTTGCGGTCGTGTAGCTGCCGGGCAGTGTCACAGGATTTGCAAAGTCGGAAGTCAGCGCTACCTGCACGCTATAGATGGCGGCAGCGGTGAAGCCGTAATCGGGTTGTGAGGTGGTAAACTCAATCGATTCGGTATTCTTCAGATCATAGATGGCAGATGCATATTTCGGCATGTTGAGCACAAAGCTCTCAGGCTGCTGAAGTACCACTTTCTCATCTTCCTGGCAGGACCAGAACAGAGTGATACTGGCCAGTATTGCTAATATATGAATGATATTTTTCATTGTCTGTGTGATGTTTAATTGGCATTACTTGATTCATATCCGCTGTTTTGCACCAGATTCTCATTTGCTCCTATGTCGTCAGCAGGTATTGGATAGACGTTGAAGTAGTCGGCAACCGATCTTCCTCCCGCAACACTTCCTTTCCAAGGCCAGTTGTAGGCCGATCCGGTGAGTTTGCCATAGCGAACCAGGTCGGTACGGCGCTGTCCTTCGTAGAAGAACTCGCGACCACGTTCATCGAGGATATAATCGAGTGTCAGCTCACCTGCGGTAAGTGTGGCGGCACTATTGCCGTTATAGCCACGTTTGCGCAGGTTGTTAACCAGTTGCAATGCAGTAGCTGCATCCCCTCCTGTACCTCCCCTGAGCACTGCCTCGGCATAGTTGAGGTAGATCTCACCCAGACGGAAGAGCGGGAAGTCTGTGTAAGCAATGTTGCTCGGAGGCAGTGTGCCGTCGCTGTTGCGGTTGTAGTATTTTACCACGGGGATTCCGTTGTTGGTGAAGAGCGAAGGGTCTACGATCTCCACATTCTCTGTGAAGTCGATGCGTATCATCGAGAAACGGCTGTCCATTTCGTGTTGGTACTCCCGTTCAAAGGTGTTGAGGATCGCCTTGGTGGCACGGTTGCCTTGCCAGGCACCCACTGCATTTACTTCGGCCTGCAGGTCGGAGGGTTCCATGGCACTCAGCAGGAAGGTCATCCCACCCCATGTCTGTGTGTCAGCACCATCATAACGCACCGGGAAGATCATCTCGGGTGAGTTGTGGTTATCCGCCTTGAAGATGTTTGCGTAGACCGGGTCAAGTTGGAAATTCACAGCCATCACCTTTTTGCTGTTGGTGATGCTCTCAGTATATTTCTTCACACCGATATAGGTCTCGGCATTGAGGTAGAGACGGGAAAGGAGTGACCAGTTGGCGGCTTTGTGTGCCCTGCCATAGTTGGTTGCATTGTAACCGACGAACGGATCCAGCATATCGGACTCGCATTCAGTAAGTTCCTTTTCAATGTAGTCGAACAGGTCGGCTGCCATGATCTGGGGAGGCAGTGTGCTGCCTACCGGGCTCTCTTCGTTCACAAAGGGAACGTTGCGGAACATGTCGAGCAGGTAGTAGTAGGCTAGTGCCCTGTGGAAGCGTGCTTCCGCACGGAATGCCTTGATCTTATCCTGATCTGCCTGGCTCACGCCACGGGAAGATAGCTTCTCTTCCGATGTCTCCCGGAGAAGGGCATTGGCAAGGTTGATCTGGTAGTAGAGACGATAGTAGAAGCCCTTGATGAACACGTTGCTGGAGGTCCAGGTGATGTGGTTCAGGTCGGGGATACCCACGTCGTTCCATGCACAATGTGCTTCGTCGGTGGGTAGCTGTTGAAGGTTCCAGAGTCCTCTGAGGAAGGATGCCTGGCTGCCGCCATCCACACCTGCCACATCGGGGTCGCCGTCGCCGCCGCTGTTGCCGCTGACGGCCAAACCGGCGTAGATCTTGGCCAGCAGTTCCTGGTAGGACCCCAATTCACTGCCGAAGACCACTTCCGATACCAGTTCCTCCTCATCCAGCGGAATGGTATTCAGATCATCGACACAGGAGGCCAGCCCCCCGGTCATCAGGATGATCGCGATGAATGTTAGTATTTTATATGTTACTGTCTTCATAATTGTCTGATGTTAAAAATTAAGATTGAGTCCCAGGATAAAGACGCGGGGGTGTGGATAAATGTTGTTGTCGATACCGTTGTTGGTGAATTCGGGGTCGAGACCGCTGTAATTGGTCACCACGAGCGGGTTCTGAACGGTGAAATGGATCCTTCCCGTCTGCTGTTGGTTTAGCAGGTGTGTGAAGTTATACCCCAGGGAGACATTGTCTACCTTCATGAACGAAGCATCCTGAATGTAGTAGCTGGATTGATAGTGCACTGCATCGAAGTTGGTGTAGGTGGCACTGTTAACCCTGTTCTTGAGCCATCCCGAGGGGTCGAAGGTGGTATTTTTCGACTCACGGTTCGACTGGATGTTGTTGTAGGCGTAGTTGCCGATGTTGCCACGTACTGAGAAGTTGAAGTCCCAGTTCTTGTAAGAGAGTTGTGAAGACAAGCCCATGTAGAAATCGGGAGATGCATTCTTCCAGGGGATCATATCCTGCTCGTTGATGGAGCCGTCTGCGTTCTGATCTACGAAGACACCCTCCAACGGTTTGCCTGCTTCGTCGTATACCTGTTCGTACACATAGAAGGAGCCTGCCGGATAGTTCACGGCGTGAATGGCAATGTTATTCCCTGTACCTCCGTCGATGCCGCCAAAACGAACACCCACGTAGCTGGGGTCATCGTTGATGGTCAGCTTGGTGATCCTGTTCTGGTTGAGGGTCACGTTGTAGCTCAGGTTCCAGTTCCAGTCCTTGCTGACAACCGGTCGACCGGTGATGGTGAACTCGATACCCTTGTTCTCCAGTTCACCCACGTTGGTGAGCAGCTGGTTGCTGAAGTTGGTACCGGCAGCAATCCCGACGGTGTTGAGCAGGTCGGTGGTCTTGCGGTAGTACACATCGAAGGCACCGGTGATACGATTGTTCAGGAAGCCATAGTCGAGACCGGCATTGTAGGTGGTGGTCTCCTCCCACTTCAGGTTCTCATCGTAAGCCAGCGGGCGGATCAATGGGATCATCTGGTCTCCGAAGAAGTAGTTGGCACCCGCCTGGCTGTAGCTGTAACGGCCCATCCAAGGATAGTCGCCGCTTCCCAGGTTCTGTTGTCCTGTCACACCGTATCCCAGTCGCAGTTTGAGGTCCGACATTGCATCGCTGTCAGCCATGAAGGGTTCGTTGATGATCTTCCATGCAAAGGCAGCAGAGGGGAAGAGACCCCACTTGTTGTCGGGACTGAAACGCGACGAGCCGTCGTTACGCAGTGTGAGGGTGAGCAGGTAGCGATCCAGCAGCGAGTAGTTTAGACGTCCGAAGAAGGAGATCACAAAACTCTCTGTGGCGTAATCATTCCCTTCCCTGTAGAACTCGTTGCCCGTTTCAGCAGCCATGGCAGCCGAGTAGGGGTAAAAGTTCTCTGTTTCATTGTAAAAGCGTTGCCAGGAGTAACCTCCCATTGCATCGAAGCGATGTGCACCTGCTTCCTTCACATAGTTGAGGTAGAAGTCCAGCAGGGTATTTAATTTATACTGGCTGTAGGTGGTGTTTTCACCCCAACCGGATTTGTAGCTGCCCCAGGTGTAGCTCATGGGTGAATTGTCTTCCACAATCACGTCTCCATTGCTGTCGGAGATGTCGTAACCAACATTCAGATTGGCCCTCAGACCATCTAGGAAAGGCATGTTGTAGTCGACTTGCATGTTACCGATACTGCGCATCACCTTCGAGTTGTCATGCTTTTGCATCAGGATGGCGAGAGGGTTGGCCAGTGCGATATCGATGGGGGTGCCATCTCCTTTGAGCGTCATGTGGTAGCCTTTGCCGTAAGCTGATCCGGTAGTGTCATATACCGGCATGGTAGGGTCGAACTGGGTGGCCGAGTTGATGGCTCCCTGATCGGCGAAGCGGTTGGTGTTGTACATCCCGCGAGCGTTGAGCTGCACCCTCAGTTGTCCGTCGAGGAAGCTGGGGGAGAGGTTTATGCTACCGGTGTATCTTTCCAGGTTGGATGTTTTCAGGATACCGTTTTCGTTGGTGTAACCCAGTGAAATGCGGTAAGGCAGTTTCTCGCCCGCACTCCCGGAGAGGCTGATGTTGTGGTCAGTGCTGACAGCGGTACGGAAGATATGATCCTGCCAGTTTGTTTCACTGTTGCCAAGGGCTGCAGCCTGTTGGCTGTCAGCGCCGAAGGAGTTGACCACGTAGTTGCGGAAGGTGGGTGCATCCATCACATCCACCGCGCCGGTGCGGGTGCTGACGGAGAAATTGCCGTTGTAAGCCATTTGCAACTTTCCCGATTTACCTTTCTTGGTGGTGATGATGATTACACCGTTGGAAGCACGCGACCCGTAGATGGCAGTTGCGGAAGCATCCTTTAATACGGTGAAGGTCTCGATGTCGTTCGAGTTGATGGTACTCAACGGGTTGGCCATACCACTCACGCCGGTGGCGTTGTCCACCGGTACGCCGTCAATCACGATCAGCGGGTCGTTGCTGGCCGACATAGAGGAGCCGCCACGAATGCGGATGCTCGAGGAGGATCCAGGTGCACCACCGGCTGAGACCACGCTCAGACCGGCAACCTGTCCGGCCAGCAGATCTGAAGGCGAGGTGGCCAGACCGCGGTTCAGTTTGGTGGCATCGACAGCCACCACCGATCCGGTAGCATCATCCTTGCGTACAGTACCATAACCGATTACCACCAGTTCATCCAGCAGCTCGGTGTCTTCAACAAGTACAATCTGAATGGTTGTACTGTTGTTTACGGCGACCTGTTGCGGACGATAGCCGATGTAGCTGATGTTCAGGACCGCATCTGCGGGTACCCGCAACTGGAAGTTGCCGTCGTAGTCGGTCACCGTACCTGTAGAGGTTCCCTCCACCAGGATGTTTACCCCGATGAGTGGTTCACCGTTTACGTCCGTAACCGATCCACTTACATTTATCTGCGTACCGGTTTGGGCATTGGCTGATAAAATCATCAGCAATCCCGACAAGATAGTCATCAGGAATGCTTTCCTACTTTTTTTGAATTTTAGATACATGTTGTTAACGTTATAAGATTAACTGATTAATACTCTCTTCATTCTCGAAATATATAACAAAATTGACAGATGAATGGTTAATTTTTCATCCGTATATCTTCTGTTCTCTCCATACAAAGTTATCGGTTCTCAGGGGTTACGGTACCGAAACAGGCATAATTAACCTGTATTGACTATGCAATCGATTGCATTTTACAGGTATAAAAAAAATATTATCAATTAGTTACCTACTTCTGTAGCACGGTAAAAAATTGATAATATTTTCTGAATGTGTGTTAATGAAAGAGCAGTCAATATCTGCTTACTGCTTACTTTTTGATTGGATGTTCTGTTGGTTTTCCTCCTTTTTTCTCAATCTTTTTACTTGGGATAGCGATCTTCCTGTTTCTTTTGTTGGAAGTGATCATCCGTTTGAGGCGTAACAGAAAACGTTTGCTGGGATTGCTCTTCATGTAGGTGTCCATGTGGCGTGCCCTCTTCTCTTCCAGAATCTGGTCGATGCGAATGAGGATCCCCGATTCCTCCACCTCTCCGAATTCATCGTTGATCGCGGTACCGAAGAAGCGCATCGTGGGGGAGAGACCCATGTAAGCATTGATCAGCGGCGGGATGTTGTAACCCAATGCCCGCACCTCCTTGTTCAGTATCTTGTAGTCATCCTTGAAGCTCTTGCCGTGAAACAGTTGTTGCATCTTCTCAAAGTTGGGTCCGGTAACCAGTGGGTCAATGGGGGTTACCAGCTTCAGCTTGTCGGGGAAATGTTTGTTGAGGAAATAGAGGATCATGTTGCGGGCATCCTTGTTGTAGGTGCCGTACATGGTTACCTTGCCGAAGAAATATTCAATTTCCGGGTCAATCACCGTCAGTGCTCCCAATCCATCCCAGAGGTTGTCGAGCGCGAAAATGCCTTTTCTGCCAAGAAGGGTGGACTGGTATTCGAGCGATACGAAAGAGCGACCCAGCTCCACCGTGGTGGGCAGGAACTCATCGATGAACTGCTGAGAGAAGTTGTAGAGGTGAGCTGTTGCCAGCATCGGTTTGCCCTCTTTATCATACTCCACATCCGAACCGTAGATGAAGCGATAGCCACCCAGTATCTCCTCGTTTTCCGGATCCCAGACAATTAATTGGCGATAGGGGACCTCCATCGTGTCATACTTGTCGATGTCGGCTTCCATTCCTGTGCCGCCACCATAATGACGAAAGGCGATCTCCCGCAGGCGTCCCACCTCACGCATCAGGTTGGGCGAGTCGTGGGCGGTGAAGACATAAATTTCGTTGTTTGCCTTGTGGGTCGTTCTCACCCTTTTCTGAACGGTAAGCTCGCTTTTAATCAGTTCCTTGCTTACCGGATCAATAATCTTTTCCATATTGAATCATATGTTTATGAACGGAGGTCACTTCAGTGAATAGACCTCCTCTTTAACGAACTGTGCCCATTCGGCTGCTGTTTTACTTTTGTCGAAAGTTTGCCAGGGTATGGGTTTGCCAAAGGTGATGGTGAACGTTTGGTTACTGTTCTTGTACATCTCATCGGGGAGGTAGACCAGCTCGAAATTGAACTTGATGCCTGATGCCTTGCGCAGGTTCGCCAGATTGTAAAAGAAACGTGAATTCTTCCCCTCAAAGTGAACGGGTATTACATCCCGTTGAAACTCCACCGCCTTGATGATGAAGTTCTTCATCCACTCCAGGTCCATGATCTCACCACCTGTTTTACGGGAACAGAGCCCCGCCGGGAATGTGATTACCTGGTTGTCAGATTCATAAGCTTCGTTGATTGCTTTAGCCGATGTTTTGGCTTGCGATCCGTACTTGTTGATGGGGACAAAAATTGGTTTCAGCGGATCGATGTAATAGAGGATATCATTGACCAGATATTTGATTTTTCCGTTGAACTTATCTCCTACCACGGATGAGAGGCAAATACCATCAAGGCCGCCCAACGGGTGGTTGGAGGCAAACACAAATCTTCCTTCTGAAGGGATGTTCTCTTCGCCTTTCAGTTTCAACGTCAGGTGGAACTCCTTCTCTACCAGTGCATGCATAAAGGGAACACCCTCCAGGCCACTGTTTCGTTCCAGGATTCCGTTGATATCCTCCTGGTGGACAATGCGTTTGAGATAGCTGATCAAAAATCGGGGGATTTTCCTGTAATGTTTCGGGGCCTTGCCACGTAAAATCTTATCAAGATCAATCCTGAATGCACTGTGTTGGTTCATTGCATTTCGCTACTTACTAATTTGTCGCAAATGTACAAAAATATGGTTAAGCAGTAAACTCTCATGCTAAAAAAACTTTTTTTCCATTGCTGTGAGGAGAGGATCTCCACTGGGTAGATCTTTTCCTCCTTGAATTGTTGCGGTTTGTTTGCATAGCCTTGCTTTGTTTGTGCATTTTATTTAAACCTTTTTCAGGACGAAACAAGGACTTTCATGGGTTCTGAAAAGCTATAGCCTTATTGCACCCTTATTGCACCCTTATATCCACTCCATAAATCATGGGAGTGGGTATAAGGGTACAATAAGATTAGAATATAGACACAGTTGCCAAAAAGAAGCAGATAGGCTGCAAATATCAGGGATACGAGGGTGGTGTTACATTTAATATGTACTTGGTTGCGCCAAACAGATTGAATCACCATGTCAGAATAACTGATTTCTGAGACCACCATGCTCCAATTGTGTTTCCTCGAAATTTTATATTTGGAAATTGTTAATGAGAAGATATACAGATGTGTAAGTGATACTTTGTGGTTGTTGATAACTTTTTTGTAAAATATTGGGGGGAAATGTGGGGAGAAGTGGATAATTTTGTACTTTTACCGCAAATAAACTGCTATGCGGTTGAAATTTACACAGAATTGATCCAGTTTTTGGGAAATATGGAGGCCAGGGCTGATGCAAAGGGAAGAATCTTTGTGCCGGCAATCTTTCGCAAGCGTTTGCAGAGCGAAGGGGAGGAATTTCTGGTGCTCCGGAAAGATATTTTTCAGGATTGTCTGGTGCTCTATCCCGGTAGTGTGTGGGAGAAAGAGGTGGAGTTACTGCGGAGCAGGCTCAACAAATGGAACCGTGAACAGCAGCAACTCTTCCGGCAATTTGTGCTGGATGCAGAAAAGCTGGAGTTGGATGCCAATGGTCGGGTGCTGATTCCGAAGCGTTACCTGCGAATGGTATCTATCGATGCCGACGTCCGTTTCCTCGGAGTGGATGAGACCATCGAGCTTTGGGCGAAGGAGAAGCTTGAGAAGCCATTGGTGGAGCCGGAAGAGTTCGCATCGAGGTTACAGCAGCTGATGGAGCAGAATCCCTGACAAGGGGTTCACGGGTATGGCAGGATGGTTTCTCATCCTGTGGACACTGTGGATTTATTGAATGGCTAACATCATAAAGGAGATGTCGAACATGTCGGAGAGTGAAGCATATCATATACCGGCGCTGCTTGCCGAAAGCGTGGAGGGGTTGCAGATCGATCCCTCGGGGGTATATCTTGACGTCACTTTTGGCGGCGGGGGGCATTCGCGTGAAATATTAAGGCGATTGGGGCCCCATGGTCGTTTGATTGCCTTTGACCAGGATGAGGATGCGGCACGCAACACCCTTGACGACCCCCGCTTTCAGCTGGTCAGGAGTAATTTTCGTTTTCTGAAAAATTTCCTTCGTTACTACGGAATTGATGAGGTGGATGGTGTGCTGGCCGATCTCGGGGTCTCCTCGCACCATTTTGATGATTCGGAGCGGGGTTTCTCTTTTCGATTTGAGGGCGATCTCGATATGCGCATGAACCGCAATGCGGGGAAACGTGCAGCCGATATCCTGAACGACTACCCCTCGGAGAAACTTGCCGATCTCTTCTTCCGCTACGGGGAGCTGAGGAATGCAAGGGCAATCGCTGCTGCAATCGTGGCATCCAGGGCAACCGCACCGATTGCCACCACAGGGCAGTTGCTCGACATCCTGCAACCCTTCACCGGCAGAGACAAAGAGAAGAAGATGCTGGCTCAGGCATTTCAGGCGCTGCGCATTGAGGTGAACGGAGAGATGGAGGCCCTGGGCGAGATGTTGCAACGGTCGTTGGAGATGTTGAAACCAGGTGGCCGCATGAGCGTGATCTCCTATCACTCCCTTGAAGATAGGATGGTGAAGAATTTCTTCCGCAGCGGCAATTTTGAGGGGAAGCTTTTGAAAGATTTTTTCGGCAACGTAGAGACTCCCTTTGAGCTGGTGAACCGAAAGGTGATTGTCCCCTCGGAAGAGGAACAGCGGATTAATCCCCGCTCCAGAAGTGCCAAGCTGAGGGTTGCAGAGAAGCTTGGATCTGAAAGCCAATCAGTAAAGAAATGAAAGTGAAGTTCGATAACATACGCAAATCGTTTGTCCATGTTTTTGGAGGAAGTGTTCTCACTGAGAATTTCTTCCTCCGGAACATGCGGTTTATACTGGTTATCGTGCTGATCATGTTCCTCTTCATCAGCCATCGCTACACGGTGTTGCAGAAGATGTCCGAGATTGAGCGTCTCGAACGTGTGTTGAAAGATGCCCGCTACGAATCACTCACCATCTCTTCCGCGCTTACCGAAGCGAGCCGTCAGGGAGAGATTGAGCGTCGTGTGGAAGAGGCGGGACTGGAGCTGAAAGTGACCAACGAACCGGTCTATCACATCGGTAAATAGTCGTTAGTGAACATGAACGATAAGAATGAACAGAACAAGAAAGTGAAGAAAGTGGCGTTGGCTCGCTATGGCCTGATCGTCTCCTTCCTGCTGGTGTTCGCCGTGATGATCCTTTTCACGGCCAGTCGTCTTGCGTTCAGCTCAGAAGGAAAGAGATGGCGTGAGGTGGGAGAGAAAGAGACGGTGATACGCGACAGGGTGATCCTGCCGGAGAGAGGCAGCATCTATACCTACGACGGCAGGCTGCTGGCTACAACCGAACCGCTATACAGCATATACATGGATTTCTGGGCAGACGGGATGGTGAAAGATACCCTTTACAAATATGTGGATGAGCTCTCCCTGGCACTGGCGGAAAAATTCCCCGATCGTACCGCCTCGCAATACAAGAGTGTGATTCTCAACGGCTGGAAGATGCGCGAAGAGGAGCAGCGGCAGATAGAAGAGAACCGGAGAAGGGGCATCGACAAGCGGGTACCCATTCGGTCGCGCTATGTGAAGATCCTGCGTCGTGACATCTCTTATGTCGATCTCAAGGAGGTGCGTACCTATCCCTTCTGGAATCAACGCTCCAACCGCAGCGGACTGATTGCAGAGGAGCGAAACGCGCGCAAGAAACCCTTTGGCAACCTGGCTACACGCACCGTGGGCAACGTCTTCAGGGATGTTGAAAAAGGAGGTGCCAGCGGTCTCGAGCTGAAATATGATTCGCTTTTGCGTGGTGTTCAGGGAGTGAAGTTTCGCCAGAAGATACAAGGCAAATGGATGGATGTGGTGGAGAAACCTGCCGAAGCAGGCTGGGACATCGTCACCACCCTCGATGCCGAGATACAGGATATCACCGAGCGGGCCCTCCGGGATAAGCTTACAGAGACTGAAGCCGAATCGGGGACCGCCATTATCATGGAGGTGAAAACGGGCGAAATCAAGGGTATTGCCAATCTCGACCGCATGAGCGATGGCTACTATGCCGAAGGCAACCCCAACGCCTTTTCCTACATGAATGAACCGGGATCCACCTTCAAAACGGTGACCGCCATGGTGGCACTGGACGATGGGGTGATCACCCCCACTGACTCATTTCACGTGGGCAACGGGTTGTTCCAATACAACCGTCGATGGGTGAGAGACCATTATTGGCGACGAGGGCAGGATCGCGGTTATCTCACTGTTGCCGAGGGGTTGGCCGTCTCTTCGAACGTGGTGATGAGCAAGATTGCTTTGAAAGGGTATGAGGATAATCCGAAGAAGTTTGTGGAGGGGATCGATCGCATCGGACTGCGAAAACAGTTGAAATGGGATGTTCCGCTCAAGGGAATAGAAGGGACCTCTTCCATCCGTTTCCCCGACGACAAGGACAACTACTGGTCGAAGACCACCCTCCCCTGGATGTCGTTCGGCTACGAGTCACAGGTGCCTCCCATCTACATGCTGATGTTCTACAATGGCATTGCCAATGGCGGCAGAATGATCAAACCATTTATCGCGAAGGAGTTCGTGAAAGATGGCAAGGTGATTGAGAAGATAGAAGCAGAGGTGGTAAACTCGAAGATATGTAAACCGAACACGCTGCAGCTAATTCATGAGATGCTGGTGGGTGTGGTTGAAGAGGGCACTGCCAAGGTGGTTGCTTCCGACTACTTCCAGGTTGCCGGCAAGACAGGCACCGCCCAGATTGCATCCGGCGGCGGGTACGGTGGTTACTACGTCTCCTTCTGCGGATACTTCCCTGCCGAGGAACCAATGTACACCATCTTTGTGGGGATACGCAAACCCAAGGGTGTTCCTTCCGGTGGCGGGATGGCGGGCATGGTCTTCAAGAACATTGCCGAACAGACCTATATCCGAAAGGTACAGCTTACCGTGGATGATTGCCCCGTGGACTCACTGCTCCATAAGGAGCCCTCACTGAAGAACGGTAACTGGGAGCATAACCGCAAGATGCTCACCCTCCTGGGACTGCCGGCCGCTGAAACGGAAGAACCGGCTGAGTGGGTGAAGGTGATGAAAGACAGTGTAGCTTACCTGGCACAACCCCTGTCGCTGAACCGGTCACTGGTGCCCGACGTACGTGGTATGGGAGCCCGTGATGCCCTCTACCTGCTCGAAGAGGCAGGGTTAAGGGTGCATCTCAGTGGTGCAGGCAGGGTGGTATCACAATCCATCACCCCCGGAAGCAGGCTGGTAAAAGGGGTGACTATCGCAATCACATTAAAATAAACAGAAGATATGAGACTCTCCTCACTGATTGAAACATGCAAGATCGTTTCCCTTCGCGGAAACCAAGCGGCTGAGATCACCACCGTCACATCCGATTCGCGCCAGGTGGAGCCGGGGGCACTCTTCGTTGCAGTTGAGGGAATCTGTACCGATGGTCATTCCTATATTGGTAAAGCCATTGAAAAGGGTGCCCTGGTCGTTGTGTACGACAAACCGATGATCGAGGAGTATTTTTCACGCGTGACCTATGTGCAGGTGGAGAACAGTGCTGTAGCATTGGCACACATTGCCGCTGCCTGGCATGGTCATCCCTCACGGCAGCTCAAGCTGGTGGGAGTGACCGGAACCAATGGCAAGACCACCATCGCCACCCTTCTCTGGCAGCTCTTCCGCAACAGGGGGTATGCCGCTGGACTCATCTCAACGGTAGCCAACTATGTGGATGGTGATAAGTATCCCACCACCCACACCACCCCCGATCCGCTCACCCTCAATGCCTTTCTAAGACGCATGGTGGATGCGGGATGTGAATTTGCCTTCATGGAGGTGAGCTCACATGCCATCCACCAGAAGAGGATTGAAGCCCTTCACTTTGCCGGCGGGATCTTCACCAACCTCACGCAGGATCATCTTGATTATCATAAGAATATGTTGGAGTACCGCAACGTGAAGAAGCTTTTCTTCGACAACCTGCCGGAGGATGCTTTTGCACTCACCAACCTGGACGACAAAAACGGCCCGGTCATGCTGCAAAACAGTCGTGCCGATAAAAAAAGCTACTCTGTGAAAGGAATGGCCGATTTTAAGGCTCGCATTTTCGAGAAGCATTTTAACGGTACAGATATCGAGATTAACGGCAGGGAACTTGTGGTGCAGTTTGTGGGGGTGTTCAACGTATACAACCTGCTGGCGGTTTATGGTGCCGCTCTGCTATTGGGGTTGAGTGAAGAGGAGGTCTTGCGTGAGCTCACCCTCCTGCAACCTGTTGCTGGCCGCTTTCAAACACTCCGCTCCCCAAAGGGATTCACCGCCATTGTCGACTATGCCCATACACCCGATGCGCTGAGCAATGTGTTGAATGCCATTCACGAGGTGTTAGGGAGCAGGGGGCAGATCATCACGGTGGTAGGGTGCGGCGGCAACCGCGATCGCACCAAGCGACCCATCATGGCTCGTGAGGCTGCTGAACGGAGTGACAAGGTTTTACTCACCTCCGACAACCCGCGTTTCGAAGAACCGGAAGATATCCTAAGTGACATGATTGAAGGACTCACCGAGGATCAGCGGCAGGCCGCGCTCACCATCGTGGAGCGGCGTGAGGCGATTAAGACCGCCTGTGCCCTGGCGCAGGAGGGTGATGTGGTGCTCATTGCCGGTAAGGGACATGAGGACTACCAGGAAATAAAGGGGGTGAAACATCATTTCGACGACAGGGAGGAGGTGGAGAAGGTTTTCTCTTCCCACCGTAACCCTTAACAACATAATCAGATTCATATGCTCTACTATTTATTTGACTATCTCGACACGCTTAACTTTCCCGGTGCGGGCATGTTCCAGTATGTGATGTTCCGCTCGGCCATGGCTGTCATCTTCTCTCTGCTCATCGGCATCTTCGTGGGTAAGAGAATCATCGACAAGCTGCAGCAGAAACAGGTTGGCGAGACCATCCGGAACCTCGACCTGGAGGGTCAATACAGTAAACGGGGCACTCCCACTATGGGCGGGGTGATCATCATCCTCTCCATCCTGGTTTCCACGCTGCTATTCGGTAAGCTCGAGAACATCTACATCATCCTGATGCTTGTCAGCACCGTCTGGCTGGGCCTGCTTGGCTTCGCTGACGATTACATCAAGGTGTTCAAGAAAGATAAAGAGGGGCTCAAGGGTAAATTCAAGATCGTGGCGCAGATAGGTCTGGGCCTGATTGTGGGGCTCACGCTATACTTCAGTCCCGATGCGGTGGTACGGGAAAACATGGAGGTGCGGGTGAACAACGTTATTGAAGAGGTGACTTACCAGACCGAAGATGTGAAAACCACCAGCACCACCATTCCTTTCATGAAGAACAACAACTTCGATTACCGCTGGCTGGTGGGCTGGCTGGGCGATTATGCAGACGAGGCAGTCTGGGTGGTCTTCATCCTGATGGTGATCCTGATCGTCACCGCCGTCTCCAACAGTGCCAACCTGACCGACGGACTCGATGGACTTACCTCCGGCTCCTCAGCCATCATTGGTGTCGCATTGGGTATCCTGGCTTATGTTTCAGGGCGTGTCGACTTTGCTTCCTACCTCAACATTATGCACATCCCCGGGAGTGACGAACTGATGGTGTTCGCCTCTGCCTTCGTGGGGGCATGTATCGGCTTTCTCTGGTACAACGCCTATCCGGCACAGGTATTCATGGGCGATACCGGCAGCCTCACACTGGGTGGTATCATCGGCGTGTTTGCCGTGCTGATTCACAAAGAGCTGCTGCTTCCGATCCTATGCGGTGTCTTCTTCGTGGAGGCACTCTCCGTGATTGCACAGGTCACCTACTTCAAGTATACCAAAAAGAAATATGGTGCCGGACGACGCATCTTCAAGATGACACCGCTGCACCACCATTACCAGAAACCGGGTGACGGCAGCATCGATGCCTTCTTTCAAAGGCCCTTTGCACCGTTGGCCGAACCTAAGATTGTAAGCCGTTTCTGGCTCGTGGGAATGATCCTGGCAGTGCTGGCGCTGGCCACGCTGAAGATGAGGTAATGCAGAGGATCTACTACATGTAAAAAGAGTGTGAGATGAGCAAGAATAGATTGGTGATACTGGGTGGTGGCGAAAGCGGTGTGGGAACGGCCATCCTGGCGCAACAAAAAGGGTTGGAGGTTTTTCTCTCCGACAATGGCAAGCTCAGGGTGGACCATCGAGAGACACTTCTCAACCATCATATTCCCTTTGAGGAGGGAGGACACACCGAGGAGCGGGTACTGCAAGCCGATGAGATTGTGAAGAGCCCCGGCATCCCCGATACTACACCGTTGATGCAGAAAGTGATTGAAAAAGGAATCAAAGTGATCTCCGAGATTGAGTTCGCAGGCAGGTATACCAATGCCAAGATGATTTGTATCACCGGCAGCAACGGTAAGACTACCACTACCAGTCTGATCTGGCATATCCTCAAAAAGGCCGGACTTCATGTGGGGTTGGCAGGCAACATCGGCAAGAGCTTTGCCCGCCAGGTGGCAGAAGAGAATTATGATTGCTATGTGCTGGAGTTGAGTAGCTTTCAGCTGGAGGGGGTGTATGACTTTAAAGCCGATATCGCTGTACTGCTAAACATCACCCCTGATCATTTGGACCGTTACGACCACAACCTGCAGTACTATGTAGATGCCAAGATGCGAATCATTCGCAACCAAAAAATGGAGGATGCATTCATCTACTGGATCGACGATCCCGTAATCACTCGCGAGATAGAAAAACTACAACCGGCAGCCACCTGCTATCCTTTCGGGGAAAAGCAAACAACAGCAACAGTCGGTTATACGGCTAACAACAAAATGTATATCAACACCAAAGAGCATCAATTTGACATGGAGCTTGAATTACTCGCCCTTGAGGGGATGCACAATGTCTACAACTCACTTGCCTCGGGTATCGTTGCCAAGCTGATGGATATATCAGATGAGCAGCTTCGCAACTCACTTGCCGATTTCCGGGGGGTGCCTCATCGTCTCGAAAAGGTTGCAACCGTACGTGGTGTGCAATATATCAACGACTCAAAAGCCACCAATGTGAACTCTTGCTGGTATGCCCTTCAGAGCATGCGCGCAAAAACGGTATTGATTCTTGGTGGTACCGATAAGGGAAACGACTACCGGGAGATCGAAGAGCTGGTGCGCAACA
>DAINAS010000016.1:0-56435 GCA_036733365.1 Proteiniphilum sp. | reverse complement strand
ATGAGAGAGATAATACAAAAATTATTTCCACCGCACTAAAAGGGACAAGTCAGGAGCACAGAGGTTTCGTTCCGCGTGCGATGGACCAATCGTTTCTTCGGACTTTTTGCCACTAACTACACCATCCGCTCAGAGATGGCCATCACTGACAAGTATAACGACAACGTGGTGAAGTTCCCACGCAAGGAAAGAATCCGCTCCACAGATGTGATCGCCGAGAAGGTCGAGCATTTTCTCGACCCCAACTTCTGGGGCGCATACAACGTGATTGAACCGGACCAGGAAATCAGCGATGCAATCAAACGGCTGAGCGGCAAACTGAAACGCAGGAGTGAATAAAAAGTGAAAAGGGTTTGTTTTTTAAAATATTAGGAGTATCTTTGCATCCCAAATATTTATACACAAGTAATATTTACAAACAAGTATGTATTTAGATTCTACCAAAAAGGAGGAAATCTTTGCAAAGCACGGAAAGTCTAACACTGATACCGGCTCACCTGAGTCGCAGATAGCATTGTTTTCATACCGTATTTCGCATTTGACTCAGCATCTGAAGTCAAACAAAAAAGATTATAACACGGAACGGTCATTGAGAATTTTGGTGGGTAAACGTCGTCGTTTACTCGATTACCTGATTGAGAAAGATATCGAAAGATATCGTGCAATCATCAAAGAATTGGGTATCAGAAAATAATTTTCTCATGAAAAAAAGAAAAAAGAGGGTTGAATCATGTTTCTTCCCTCTTTTTGTTTTATCCATAACAATCATAGAATCTGGCAAGTAAGAAGAGATGAGAGAAGTAAAACCAAAAACATATTCTAAAACTATGTTTTATAATATGTTTTTTTATTTTGCCCGTTCAAAATACTCCTCTATCTTTGTATCGATAACCTAAAACAATCTTTTTTACCTTAACGCTGATATCACGTTAACCATCACAAAAGGGGCCTTCTCGTTCGAGGTGGCCTCTTTTTCTGTATCTATAAAAAAGATTGCATTAGAAAAAAATACCCGCGAAAGCGGCAAGGCTTTCACGGGTAACGATTACATAACAGTCTTTAGATTTACTTCTTCATTTTTTTATTTCCCTGTACGGATATATTCGATAGCACTGAGAGCCGCAATGGTACCGTCGCTCACAGAGGTTGTAACCTGCCGGTAGCGTTTCGCAATACAGTCGCCGGCGGCAAATACACCCGGAATATTCGTTTTCATCGCCTGGTCAACCGGGAACTCACCCCGTTCGTTGATCTCAACCAGTCCGTTGAAGGCTTCCGTGTTGGGTTGGTAACCGATAAATACGAAGACCCCGTCAGTGTCGAGTTCCCGCATCTCTCCTGTTTTCAGGTTCTCAATCCTTACCTTTTCCAATTGCTCTCCTCCGATATAGGCTCTAAGCTCCGATTCCATGATGAAGCTGATCTTCGGATTCTTTTCCGCCTCTTCCACCGCATGGGCGAAAGCCTGGAAATGGTCGAATTGGTGGACGATGGTGACATGTGATGCAAAGTGAGTCAGGGTGACCGCCTCTTCCAGAGCAGAGTTACCGCCTCCAACTACAACCAGCCGCTTGTCGCGGAAGAAGTCTGCATCGCAGGTGGCACAATAGGAGATGCCCCTTCCTTCAAACTCCTTCTCACCCGGGATGTCGAGCGATCTCGGTCTGCCGCCGGGAGCCAGGATCACAGCCTTGGCACGGAACACTCTGCCATCTTCCAGTTCAACCGATTTCACCTCGTCGCTGAGCCGGTATTTGCTTATCTTCACGTTGGCCTTCATGGTGCAACCGAAATTCTTCGCCTGCCGCTTCATGATGGCGGAGAGTTCATACCCCTTAATGGTCTCCACTCCGGGATAGTTGGCAATCTCGTTGGTCAGTACCATCTGCCCCCCGGTGACACCTTCGCTCAGGATCAGCGTGTCGAGCTTACCGCGGGAAGTATAAATTCCCGCTGTTAGCCCGGCAGCGCCTGCTCCCAAAATCATCACATCAAATATCTTGTCCATATTGTTTCGCTATTCCATTCTCCGGATGACACCGGTATTGAATTTCACCTGAGGCAATTATTGCCTCCACTATCCTTATATCTCAAGCAAGGTGGTTATCAAGGTTCTCTTTCACCTGCGTCATATTCTGGATGCTGGTGGTTGCCTTGGCTACCTGACCGTTCTTGTAGTACATGGTGAAGGGGAGTCCCATGAACCCACGGCACTCGGGTGCACTGCGAATCACCACCGATTCGGGATTGTCAAAGCCCATAGAATAGAACTTCACATTTTCGTACTCCTCCTCGAGTTCTTCCATGATCTCATAGACAGGGATACACATGGGTCCCATACGTCCACAGCACACCATTACATTTTCATTCTCATTGATGATCTTCTGCAGTTCATCTGCTGTTTCAATCTCCTGGATATTGGTCCGTAAATAATTCATTTTTTTCGTCTTTAAATTGTTCTTTTGTTTCCGGTTGCAAAGGTAACGGCAATAGTTGCTCCTCCGACGACTCAGTGGATGAGAGATACCGCCTGTAAAGTTGATATGCATCAGTTTCCCGGATGATGGAGAACAGTTACACGAAAAGTTGTATCTTTGGAGATCAAACAACAACCCTATGAATGGTAGGAACATAAATGAACCGGACAACTGCGGAAAGTTGGTTGCCTGCTTCCGTGACCTCACGACGGAAGAGTTGGAACAGATCAACAGAGGAAAGACTGAGTTGACCTACCTGGCTGGTGAGAACCTCTTCAAGCAGGGCGCTTTTTCAACGCACCTATTACTGATTACCAGTGGATTGGTAAAGGTTTACCTTCAGACCGGACGGGAGAAGCAACTGAATCTGCAGCTGGCGCAGACAGGAGACTTTCTGGGCTTCGCCTCTCTCTTCGGGGAGACGGTGCATGCAACCTCTGCCGTTGCACTTACCGACACGGAGGTATGCATGATCGACAAGGAGCAGATGCGCAATATCCTGCTCAACAATGCCCAATTTGCAATGCGCATCACCTCCCGCAACTACCGCAACGAGCGACAACTCCTCACCATAATTGCGAACATGACCTACAAGCAGATGAGGGGAAAACTGGCATCCACCCTGCTCTACCTGAGTGGAGAAAATTTCAGTGACCAGAACCTGTTTCAATACCTGTCGCGTCAGGATCTGGCAAACTTTGCATCGGTAGCCACCGAAAGCGCCATTAAATTGCTCAAGGAGTTTGAGCGGGACGGAATCATCGCCCTTGAGGGGAAAGGGATCACCATTCTCAACAAAACAGAATTGGAGAAGATTGAAAGACTGGGATAAGCAGTAATGAACGGGGTTTAAAGAATGAGATGACAGACATCATCCGTTTTGACTGATCAACTGCAGTAGTTTCTTGTCGGTGATGGTCACCTGCTTACCATCCATCTGGATGATGCCATCAGCGATGAACTCCGAAAGGGCACGGTTGATACTCTCCCTGCCGGCATCCACCCAGTTGCCGATATCTGACTGAGAGAGGGGAAGCAGGAAGCGGTCCGATTCGAACAGCCGTTCGGAAAACTCCAGCAGCACATCAGCCAGGTTGCCCCTGAGCTGTTTTTGCGTACGACCGGCACAACGGTGGTATGCCTCCAACTCACTCTTGCATAGCTCCATAAGAATGTAGGCAGAAAAGTCGGGATTCTCGGCCAACAGCTTTTTGAACACCTCGATATCGATGAAACAAACCTCCGACTCCACCACAGCCGTGACGCTGTACTGGTTTATCTTGTCACCAAAGGTGGTGGGTAGTCCCAGGTAGGTGGGAGCCTTCACCAGCTTCACGATCTGCTCGCGGGAAGGGCCGGTAAGATGAACCTTAGCCATCCCCTTGCGCAGGAATACCACGTTAGTGGAGAAGACACCTTGCCGGATGATGGTATCTCCTTTTTTGAATTTGACCACCGCATGGCTGCCACCCAGCAGTTCCAGCTGACAATCCTTCATCTGAACGGATGATTTCAGGACACAGTCGCAATCGATACACTCATTTTTCATTGCTGCTATACTTTTATGCGCAGTCTTCCGAAGAAACGTGTGGCATTCACCCGGTTAACCTGCTAACCCTGCAAAGATAGGGAAAGATGTGACATATCGCACAAAATAGTGTATCATTCTGCACCGGCACAAAAAAAAATATTGCAGATTTTTTTCCGTAATTTGCATACTGTTCAATTACAAAATCATACTGACAAATTATGGAAAAATCAACTCCCCTTTCAATGGAACTGCTCCAGCAAGAGTTGGAGAAGCTCAAGGCTAAAACCTCCGACATTGAGGAAGCACGGAAAGACCAGCTCTCGATCGCCATCGTGTCGGGCGACATGGACAAGATCCTGGCCGCGATGATCATCTCACTGGCCGCCGCAGCAATGGATTCAGAGGTGAAGCTCTTCTTCTCCTTCTGGGCACTCTCCGCATTGCGCGATCCTAAAAAGAAGGCGAAGGGTAAAGATTTCATTTCAAAAATGTTCGGCATGATGCTACCCAACGGGCGCAACAAGCTGAAGCTCTCCAACATGAATATGTGCGGCATGGGACCGGTGATGATCAAGCGGCTGATGAAACAGCAGAATGTAATGTCACTCGATGAGATGTTTAAGGAAGCCGCCGACCTTGGCATTGAGATCACCGTCTGCGAGATGTCGATGAACCTGATGGGATTCAAGAAGGAGGAGATCATCGACTACCCGCACCTGCGCTATGCCGGAGCCACCACCTTTGTGGCAGATGCCGGCGAGAGCAGCATGCAATGGTTCATCTAACGTTACAAAATTGAAATAAAATTTATTCACACCTAAATAATTAAAACAATGACAACAGAAGAATTAAGAGCCCTGACAGTGGCTAAATCAGTAGATGCAAGGGGCACAGCCTGCCCGGGACCGCTCCTCGAAGCGAAGAAAGCAATCGGCACTATCGGCACGGACGACGTGATGGAGATTCTCTCGGCCGACGAGGGTACCAAATCCGACATCCCCAAGTGGTGCAAGAAGCAGGGACACGAGTACCTCGGCGCCGTGGAGGAGAACGGCTACTTCAAGGTATACATGAAGAAGAAATAAGTTTCCAGCAACGATGAAAAAAAGTGCCAGGATACTGGTTTTTTCGACGGAAAAAATCTCCGATCCCGCCATCGACATGGCGGGGTTGCTGAAGCTCCATTACCCGCCTACGGTCTACACCATCACGGTTCCCTGTTCCAGCGGCATCAAGCCCAGCTGGATCCTGCATGCCTACGAACGGGGGTTCGACGGGGTGTTCATCGCGGCCGACGGCAGCGACTGTGTCTATGGAGAGAGTTGCACGGAAAAGACGGGCAACCTGGTGGGCGATACACACGAGCGAATGAAGGCACAAAACCTCGACCCCGCCCGTCTGCGCATGGCTGCCATCTGTTCCGTATGCAGTGAAGCGTTCGTGAAGCAGATACGCAGCTTCAACGAGTACCTGATCAAAACAACCAACGCATAAATTTCGATGAACGAAGAGAAGAAGATCATCCACTACGACGCCCTGGTGGTAGGGGGCGGCATCGCCGGCGGCGAGGCTGCACTCAACCTGGCCAACACCGGATACAGGGTGTTGCTGGTGGAGAAAGAACGTTCGCTGGGAGGCAAGATGATCCTGTTAAGCAAGGTGTTCCCCTCCCTCGACTGTTCCGCCTGCATCACCACACCCAAGGTGTCGGAGATCGCCCGCCACAAGAACATCACCATCTTCACCGAGAGTGAGGTGACCGCCATTGACAAACGGTCGGAAAACGATTTCGTGGCACAGATCACAAAAAAACCGCGCTACGTGCACGTGGAAGATTGTACCGCCTGCCAGCTCTGCGAACAGGCCTGCCCGGTAAGTGTGCGCGATGAATACCAAGAGGGGCTGATTGGCAGGAAGGCTGCTTTCATCCCCTTCAGCATCGCCAACCCCAAGGCGGCAGCCATCGACATCGAGAACTGTACGCTCTGCGGTGCCTGCGAGAAAGTGTGCCCCACAAACTGTATCGACTTCACCATGGAGCCGGAGCAGTTCGAGTTGCATGCCCGCACTGTGGTGATGGCAACCGGCTTCAAACTCTTCGATCCGCTGGAAATACCACGCTACGGGTATGGACAGCACAAGAACGTGATCACCTCCATGCAGATGGAGCGTGAGATAGCTCCCACCCGTCCCTTCAACACCATCTTACGTCCGGGCGACGGGAAGGTACCCGACAAGATCGCCTACGTGCTCTGCGCCGGCTCACGCGACGCCTCGGTGGGCAACCCCATCTGCTCGCAGATATGCTGCATGTATTCCATCAAGCAGGCACAGTTGCTGATGGGTGCCCTGCCCATGGCAGATGTCACCATCTACTACATCAACATCCGTTCTTTCGGGAAGGGTTTTGAGGAGTTTTACCAGCAGGCCAAGGGAATGGGTGTCTCGTTCGTGAAGGGCAAGATCGGCACCATCAGTGAGAAAGAGAACGGCAACCTGATCCTGCGATATGAGGATATTAGCGAGGGGGTGGTCAAGGAGGCGGAGCACGACATGGTGGTGCTCTCGGTAGGGGTGAAATCGAACCCCGATGCGGGGAAGATCTTCCCGCAGGGAACACTGAAGCTCGATCCCCAGCGCTTTGTGGCCCAGACCGACCTGATGGGCAGCCCAGCCAAGACCAGCATCGACGGAGTCTTCGTGGCCGGCACCGCTGCCGCCCCGATGGATATTCCCGATTCAATCCTCTCGGCAGGCTCGGCATCATCAGAAGCAATCAGTTACATCAAACAGCACCAGGAAGCATAAACGATTATGAAAGAGAGAATAGGTGTCTACATCTGCCATTGCGGCGGCAACATATCCGATTATGTCGATGTGGAGAAGGTGCGTCAGGCAGTGGAACATGAAACAGGGGTAGCGATGGCCAAGACAACGGTCTTCGCTTGCTCCGACGCCAACCAGAACGACATGGTGGAGGACATTCACACCCACAACCTCGACGGGGTAATCGTGGCCTCCTGCTCCCCGAAGCTCCACCTCACCACCTTCAGAAATGTGACGGAGCGGGGTGATCTGAACAAGTATACCTACGTACACACCAACATCCGCGAACAGGCCTCCTGGGCGCACTCCGACGACAAGGAGGGTGCTACCGACAAGGCGATCCGACTGGTGAAAGCCGCCATCGCCAAGTCACGATACGCTGAGCCGCTCCACCCAAACCTGTTCGAAGCCGAGAAATCCATCGCAGTGATCGGCGCCGGCATCGCCGGGATGAAGGCGGCAGCCGCCCTGGCGGACAAAGGGACGGAGGTGCTGTTGATCGAGAAGGAGCATCGCGTGGGGGGACATACCGCCACCTGGGGTCCCCTGGCGATGAGCGAAGAGAGCGGGAGTGCACTCTCGGAGCGGATCTACAACGACCTGTTGCAACGGGAGAATGTGACCATCATGACCGGCACGGAGGTGATCACCTCTAAGGGAAGCATCGGTAACTTCACCCTCAAGGTGCGCAAGCGGCCACTGAAGGAGGGTGATCCGGTAGAAACCGCCGAGTTCACCGTGGGCTCGGTGGTGGTAGCCACCGGCTTCGACTCCTACCAGCCCAAGGAGGGTGAGTTTGGCTTTGCACAGAGCGACAACGTGATCACGCTACCTGATTTCCGTCACCTGATCGACCATGCCGAAGGGAAAGAACTTATCTACAAAGGGAGGAAAATTCGCAACATCGCTTACATCTACTGTGTGGGCAGCCGTCAGACCAACGGAGAGAACACCTACTGTTCCCGCTTTTGCTGCACCTCGGCCATCCATGCCTCCATCCTGGCAAAAAAGAGATTTCGGAAGATCAGCAACTACCACCTTAACCGCGGCATCCGCACCTACGGCAAGCAGGAGCTGCTCTATGCCGAATCGCTGGAGCTGGGCGATCTGTATCTGCAATGGGCAGAGGAGACCCCACCGGCAGTAGTAACGGAAGGGAAGAAGACAACAATCACCCTGCGTGATATCCTCTCGGCCAACCGCGAGCTGGAGCTCGAAGCCGACCTGGTGGTGCTGGTAACCGGTATGGTGCCGCGCGCCGACAACAAGGTGGGAACTCTCTTCAAGTTACCCAAGGGAAGAGACCACTTCTTCAACGAGGTCCATATGAAGCTGCGTCCGGTGGAGACTGTGATCGACGGGGTCACCATCGCCGGCAGTTGTCAGGGCCCGAAGAACATCACCGAATCGGTCAACTCGGCCCTCTCGGCAGCAACGAAGTCCTACTCGCTGATCAGCAAGGGTACACTCGAAACAGAGCCAATCGTGGCGGAGGTGAACAGCGACACCTGCAGCTGGTGCGGGAAGTGTGCCGAGGCTTGTCCCTTCGATGCCATCCTGCAGCAGGAGGTGGGCGGCAAAATGGTGGCTGCGGTCAACAACTCAGTCTGCAAGGGATGCGGCATGTGCACCCCGGTATGTCCGCCAGACGCCATCAACCTGATCAACTATTCGAGTGAAGAGATAATGAGTATGATTGACGCATTGGTATAAGAGTATGGAAGTAGAAAAAGGAAAAACAGCCCGCTACCTGCGGGAGAAACAGGGTGTCCCTGAACGGGTGAAAGAGGAGCTGAAAGAGTTCAACCGGATCAAACGGGCAATCACCGCTGCACTGGAGCAGGAGGAGCTCACCATCGCACAGCTCGCTGAACGACTGCAGATGCCCCTCCACGAAGCGACATACTACCTGCTCACCTTGGTGAAATATGGGGTGGTAGCCACTGGCGAGATCGACGACATGGACGAGTACTATTCGTATAAACTGGTAAAATAATGGCAAGTAAAATAAATCCCCGTTTCGCGGAGGAGCTGAAGAAATACGGTTCCGTCAATTTCAACGCATGCTACAACTGTGGTAACTGCACCGCTGTATGCTCACTATCCACCCCAGACCAATCCTTCCCGCGTGAGATGGTACGGCTCAGTGCACTGGGATTGGAGGATGAACTGAAGCAGTCACTTAAGCCCTGGGAGTGCTACTATTGCGGCGAGTGCACCGCGCAGTGTCCGCAGACTGCCAACCCGGGTGAGCTGATGATGTCGCTGCGGCGCTGGCTCACCGCCAAGTATGACTGGACCGGTCTCTCGGGACTGCTCTACCGTTCTCTACCCTTCACCATCATGGCACTGCTGCTGGTAGCCGCAGGTGTTTTCTTCTTCGCCCGCTCCACAGGCTTTGATGCTGAGAGATTGATCCATGCGGGACACCTCTTCGAGATGATGGCCATCGCAACCGTCTTCCTGGTGATCTTCGTGCCAAACCTTTTACGGATGTGGTATTTCACAATCGTGAAGCAGAAGGTGAAGGTTCCGCTGAAGAGCTATTTCACGGCACTCACCGAACTTTTCGTAAACATGTTCACCCAGAAAAGGGCCAAAGATTGCGACGAAGAGGACAACTTCCGCTGGCTGGAACACATGGTACTGGTATTCGCCTACCTGTCGCTGCTCTTCACCACGGTCTTTCTAAACTGGTTTGGCACAGAGCATCTCTTCGTGATCCTGTTGGGTTACCTGGAGAGTCTGCTGGTATTCGTGATCACCATCCATTTCGTCTCCGGAAGGATCAAAAAGAACAAGTCGTTGAACAAGTTCTCTCAACCCTCCGACTGGTTCTTCGTAATCTGGCTGCTGATGATGGGACTGACCGCCTTCCTGGTGCGCCTCTTCATCGACCTTCAGCTGCTCGAAAGCAATATCTGGATGCACATCCTCCACCTCACCATACTTGCTCAGTGGGCACTGATCATCGTGCCTTTCGGTAAGTGGACCCATTTCCTCTACCGTTCCTTCGCACACTATTTCACGAAGATCAGGAGTCTGCAGCAATCCTGAACAGCAGACTAAAAGAAAAAATTCAAAGAGGCCGTCTCATCATATCACATGAGACGGCCTTTTTGTGAACCCTATTTCAGGACGAGACAAGGACTTTCATGGGTTCTGAAAAGCTCTAGCCTTATTGCACCCTTATTGCACCCTTATTGCACCCTTATATCCACTCCAATAATTATGGGAGTGGATATAAGGATGCAATAAACTTAAAATATAGGATGAGCTTCCAAAAATATCAGAAAAGGTTCACTTTTTAGTGTAACGCTATTTCTAGATGAGATACTCATCTGGCAAATCTAACCGGCAATGACGAGCAAAGTCAACCGAATCATTCCCAGGCAGGAATAGCTGCTTGCTAAAAAAAGAATACCTTTACCGTAGGAATCGGCTTCCTATCGTGTCAAACATAGCAAAAGTGTGCCAACCAAACTGCATGTCGGACCAACAACTCATAAAAGAGATCATATCAGGCAACTCCACTGCCTTCAGAACCCTGATGGAACGTTATCAGCAGCAGGTGTTCCGTGTGGTAATGGGGTACCTGCATGCTAAGGAGGATGCGGAAGATCTCACACAGGAGGTCTTCATCCGCGTCTACGAAATGCTCCACACCTTCCATGGAGAAGCGGCATTCAGCACCTGGCTTTACCGGATCACCCTTAACATGTCGCTCAACCAACTCCGCAAAAACAAGAAGAAACGGCTGCTGCAATCGCTCGATACGATTTTCAACAGGGGCAGCAGTGATAAGACACCACTTGAGATGCTGGAACGTGAAGAGCAGGATCGGGAGATTCGGGCAGCGATCGACGCACTGCCTGAAAAGCAACGGATGGCTTTCGTCCTGAGCCGCTACGAGGAGTTGCCACAGAAGCAAATCGCAACCATCATGAACCGCACGGAGGGCGCGGTTGAGCAGCTATTGCAACGAGCCAACGAGAAACTGAGAAAAAAACTGCAGAGTCCGTAGGAAATCTCTGCACCGTGTGTCTAAACAATGAACGAACTGATGAAAATGATGAAAAGAGAACATCTTGTCGATGAACTTATCCGGCGTGAAAGGGCAACGGAATCCAACCCTTTCCTTGCCAGTCGCGTGATGGCAGAAATTGAGCGGAGAAGCGACAGAGCGGGCAGAAGGGTGCCGATCTGGCAGAGCGTCGTGCTGGCGGGAACAATCGTCGCGGTAGTTTTTCTGGGCATCACCATCGGCAGCAGTTACAGTGAGCGGCCAACCGCGGGTATGAGCCTCAACATCAACGATGGACAAATCGAAAACCTGGGATATTACAACTTCATCGATCATGAACAGAACGACTAAAATTCTATGGTGGGTCATCGCCTTGCTGGTGATTCTCAATCTCTCCACCATTGGCACCATCCTTGTCAGAAATCGGGCAATGGCTAAGGAGCAGGAGGTTGCCATCGTGTTGGATGAGGATCAGCCCAATCCCCTCACGGGAAAATTTTTCAGACAACAACTTGGCTTCAATGATGCACAGATGCAGAAATTCAGGGATGCGCACCGTAACTTCCAGTACACGGCAAACGAGCTGATCTTCGAGATGGACTCACTGAAAAATGAACTTTTCACCGAGCTGAACGCTTCCTTACCCGATACAGTCCGACTGAACACTCTCTCGGAACATGTAGGGAGCCACCATGCCGACCTGAAAAAAATCACCAATAATCTTTACCTCACTCTGCGAACCCTTTGCGACTCCTCGCAGTGCCTACAACTACAACAGGCATTCACTCCGCTGTTTCGCGACGGGACCATGAACCGGGGCAGGGGTTATAACTGGAACGACAGTACCGCAATTACTCCAGGATACCGGCACCGCTATGGCAGGAACGGCAGAAGCGAATGAAGTATTGGTGGCTCAAACGATAAAACAACCATACAAATTCTATAAAATGAACAACAAGATGAAAACAAAAATTTTTCTTTCAGCATTGGCCGTCGTGCTTTCCATCGGTCTGGCCACTGCACAGGAACCTGTAGAAACCGAAAAGGAAACCACCACCCAAAATGGGCCAGCGTTCGTGGACAACGACAACAACGGCATCTGCGACAACTTTGAGAAGGGGACGCCCGGAAATCCCAATGCCAACGGTAAAGGACGGCTGCTAGACGGCAGCGGAAGAGTCAATGGCAAGGGCATGCGCAACGGTCGCGGCAGGGGAGGTCGCGGTTTCGTAGATGCAGATGAGAACGGTATCTGCGACTATTATGAAAGCGGCAGGGCCGGACGCAGACCAGGAAATGGTGCCGGGCTGCGCAACGGCAAGGGACGAGCGGTGAATTTTGTAGATGCAAACAACAATGGCATCTGTGACCGGAGAGAACCTGTTAAAAAGTAAAGGATTCGTTAAATAATTGGGTAATCGGGAGTCTGCTCCCGATTAATTTATACATTTACTGCAAATAACCATTACACTCACACCGTGAAGATCAGAAAAAACATCGCCATCAGCGAGACCGGTTTTATATTCAATCCGCTCACGGGAGATAGCTTCAGCGTGAACGAGACCGGTCTATTTGTGCTGCACATGCTGCAGGAGGGAAAAGAGACCGAATCGATTATGGAAAGATTCCGTGAGAGGTTCGAACTGGACAAAAACAGCGCCGAGATGGATCTCAGCGACTTCTTCACCATGCTGAAGAGCTACCAACTCACCGAGTATGAAGAGGCGTAAGATCACCGTCGCCGTTACCGGGCTGAACAACATCGACAGTCCCGGCCCCGGCATCCCGGTGATCCGGGCGCTGCGGGAGAGTCGTGATTTCGACGTCCGCATCATCGGTCTCTCCTACGAAACGCTCGAGCCGGGCATCTACATGGAGGAGATGGCCCACAGGGTCTACCAGCTCCCCCTCCCCACGGGCGGCACTGGCATGCTGCAGGAACGACTGCGCTACATCCGGGAGAAGGAGCAACCCGACGTGATTATCCCCAACTTCGATGCGGAGCTGCACAACTTCATCAAAATTGCCGGCTGGATGAAGGAGGAGCTGGGCATCGCCTCCTTCCTGCCCACGCACGAATCGTTCGAAGAGCGACAGAAATCGGAATTGAACAAATTCGGCGAGAAATATGGGGTGAAAGTTCCGGAGAGCCATATGATCACCCAGCTCCAGGAACTGAAAAAACTGGAGGAGGAGGAGAAGGTGGAATATCCCATCGTGGTGAAGGGGCGCTATTACGATGCCTGGATCGCCTCCTCGTTCGAACAGGCCAGTTCCTATTTCTACAAGATCGTGGCCAAGTGGGGCTATCCGGTCATTCTGCAACAGTTCATCGCCGGTACCGAGGTGAACGTCACCGCCCTGGGAGATGGCAACGGAAGATGCATCGGTGCGGTACCGATGCGCAAGCTCTACATCACCGACAAGGGGAAAGCCTGGTCGGGGATCTCATTGGAGGATGAGAAGCTGCTGGAAACAGCACGCAGCCTGGTAGAGAAGAGCCGTTGGCGGGGAGGATGTGAGCTGGAGTTTATCAAGAGTAAAAAAGATGAGTACTACTTGCTTGAGATGAACCCCCGTTTTCCGGCCTGGGTATACCTGGCCAACGGATGCGGGCAGAACCATCCCGAGGCGTTGGTGAAGATGGCGCTAGGCGAGGAGGTGGAGCCGTTCACACGCTATGAGAGCGGGAAGATGTTCATCCGGTACTCCTACGACATGGTTGTTGATATCTCAGCCTTCGAGAAGATCTCTACCACGGGTGAAATGTAATTTACAGGTCATTAATAAAAGAAATAATGAAACCAACCTACGAACGCCCAATGATTCAGAAGCTGAACACGGGTATGCTGAACAAGTTCGGAAGCAGAAACCTCCAACAGCCGATGAAGGAGATCGAGGGAGTACCGGTCAGCAGTCTGATGGAGGAACATGGCTCCCCCCTGTTTGTCCTCAGTGAACGGACCATCAGGCAGACCTTTCGACGGGCAATGCGCGCCTTCACCATGCGCTACCCGAAAGTGCAGTTCGCCTGGAGCTACAAGACCAACTACCTGGATGCCGTCTGCAACATCTTCCACCAGGAGGGAAGCTGGGCGGAGGTAGTATCAGGGTTTGAGTACCAGAAAGCAATCCGGAACGGAGTGCCTGGCAACCTGATCATCTTCAACGGTCCCGACAAAAGCAGGGAGGATCTGCGGCTGGCGGTCGACAACCGCTCGCTGATCCACCTCGACCATTTCGACGAGCTTTACACCCTGATCGAGTTGCTGGAGGGTACCGGGAAAAAGGCCAGGGTGGCCATCCGGATCAATATGGATACCGGGGTCTATCCTCAGTGGGACCGGTTTGGATTCAATTATGAGTCGGGCGAAGCCTGGAACGCCATCATGAAGATCGTCACCCAGCACAGCCTGGAGCTGGAGGGATTGCACTGCCACATCGGCACCTACATGCTGACACCCTCCGCCTACGCAACAGCGGCGAATAAGCTATGCCAACTGATGCAGACAACTGCCGCTAAAACAGGTGTCCGGGTGAAGTACCTCGACATGGGGGGTGGCTTCTGCTCCTCCAATACCCTCAAGGGCACATATCTCCAGGGGGCGGATGTGATCCCCTCCTTCGACGACTACGCAGAGGCTATCGTCAGCAGCATCATGCAGTTTGGCTTCCGTCCGGAAGAGCTGCCGCTGTTGATCCTTGAAACCGGCCGCGCACTAATCGACGAGGCAGGCTACCTGCTGGGAACGGTGCTGGCCTCCAAACGACTCTCTGACGGACGAAGATCCACCATCCTCGACATCGGTGTCAACATCCTCTTCACCTCCTTCTGGTACAACCACCGGATATCACCTGCCCAGGAATTTACGCAGCACAGCGAAGAGATGGCTCTCTACGGCCCCCTTTGCATGAACATCGACTGCATCCGCGAGAGCATAAGCCTGCCATTGCTGAAGAAAGGTGACCGGGTGGTGGTACACGAGGTGGGAGCCTACAACATGACACAGTGGATGCAGTTCATCACCTTCCGCCCCGCGGTGGTATTGATTGATACATCAGGGGGTATCCACACGATCCGGAAAAATGAGACCCTGGAGAGCATCACCGGTCAGGAGTTAGTGCCCGACCACCTGAAAGCATGCAAGCTGTAAGGATAACCCATCAAACCTGAAAAGCCCATGGGAAGGTCGCTTCATCCCTTTGCCGTATTCCACCTAAACGGCATCATCCAGAGCTACGGGCAGATCTTTTTCACCCGCAGCAAGCTCTATGGAGGAATGCTGTTGCTGCTGAGTCTGCTCGACCTGCGACTGGGGGCGGGTGGGCTGGTGGCGGTGCTGCTGAGCAACCTGCTGGCACATCTTCTGGGCTTCCCGAAGGAGAAGATCAAAACAGGTCTCTACGGTTTCAACGCCGTCTTCATAGGCATCAGCATGTGTTACAAGTTCCACATCAACCTGCCCTTCCTGCTGCTCTTCCTCTTCGCCGTCATTCTCGGCTTCATGTTGAGCATATGGCTTGAGACCCTCTTCAACAAACATCAGCTCCCCATTCTCACCCTCCCCTTCGTACTGACACTCTTCGTCATCGACCTCTCCTACCAGGCTTTTACCCGGGTGATGCCAATCCTGCCATTTGAGCGGGTCACCACCCTGCTGGCGGCACAGATGAAGCTGCCATGGTACTACTGGGTACACAGCCTCGACCATATGCAACTGCCGCAGATGCTCTACTATTACCTAAGGACGATGGCATCGGTTTTCTTCAGTGACAGTATCCTGGTGGGAGCAATGCTGGTGATCGCGCTGCTGCTCCACTCCCGCATCAAATCGACCGTCGCCTTCCTCGGCTTCCTCTTTGCCTTTGTCACCAGCAAGTGGCTGGGCGTCGATCTGCGGATACTGACCCAGAATCTTGCAGGAGTGAACTACATCTTCTGGGGGATGGCCATTGGTAGTTTCTTTCTGGTGCCCAATAGCTACAGCTACCTGCTGGTGATTGGCCTCACCCCGGTACTCTTTCTCATCTACACCGGCACCGAGCAGCTGATCACCGGAATCAGACTCTCCTCCTACACCCTCTCCTTCAGCCTACTCTCCATCCTGCTGATCTACATCCTCAAGCAACGCAGCAACAACCGCTTTTTCATCTTTCCATACATCCAGCACTACCACCCGGAGAAAACGGTCTACAAGTATGTCAACTACATGCATCGCTTCGGGCAGGAAATGATCTTCAAGCTTCAGCTTCCCTTCCTCGACCGGTGGATTGTGAGCCAAGGCTATGACGGGGAGATCACCCACCTGGGGCCCTGGGGCAAAGCGCTCGATTTTGAGATCACCGATGAGCATGGGTCTCCCTTTTCCGGAAATGGGAACTTGAGGGAGGAGTATTACTGCTACAACAAGCCGGTACTGGCACCGGCAGATGGTTACGTAAGCCTGGTCAGCAACATCACAGACGAGAATGAGATCGGCAACATGGATATGGAGAAGAACTGGGGGAACAGCATCATCATCAACCACCTCAACGGCCTCTACACGCAGATGAGCCACTTGAAGAAAGAGAGCTTCAGGGTCCGCACAGGCGACTACGTGAAGAGGGGAGCGGTGGTCGCAGCCTGCGGCAACTCAGGGCGCTCCCCGGTGCCACACCTACATTTTCAGGTCCAGCTGACACCGGAGCTGGGAGCCGCCACCCACCCCTACCCCTTCGGCTACTTCTTTACCGAAGAGGGAGGAAAGACCCTGTTGCACACAGGCAAGATACCCAATGAGGGAGAGATCCTTTTCATGCTGTCACCGATGGTCTTGGCGCTCGATGCACTGGCGGCAAAGCCGGGACGACAGCTGAGGGTGAGCCGGGGGAGCGAAAGCTGGGATTGGCAGATCGCCACAGACGCCTACAACAAAAGCTACATCCGCTGTCCGAAAAGCCGGTCGAAGGCATACTTCGAAAATGACGGCACATTGTTCTATTTCACCGATTTTGAAGGGAGAAAAACCTCCCCTCTCTACCACTTCTACCAAAGCTGCTTCAAGTTACTGCTCAGCGCCGGAAAAGGGATTGAAGTGAACGACCACATGCCGCTCACCTATGAACATCCCACAGGCACCCGGTGGTTGCAGGATTTGCTGGCACCCTTTGTACTCTTCACCAACATACGTTATCGATCGCTGCTGGCTGAGACCGACAACATCCACTACCCTGGAATGATTATCTACCATACCGAGACCACCTCCACCCTGCTTCGCTTCTGGCGCCAACAGAGGAAGGCGACGGTAACAATCACCCCGCGAAAGATCATGATTGAAAACCAAAAACAACCGTTATGCATCGAATGGGATTAACTTTCCTGCTCTGCTGGATGACCGCCGTAGTACTGGTCGGACAGGATTCGCTGCTGATAAGGCAGACAGATAGCATCACCTACCGCCAATACCTTGACGGAGATTACCGTGCACTGATTGAGACAAGCCGTACCGCACGAAACCAGGGAGTCACCTTCTACTACCTGGACTACCGCACCGCAATTGCCTACGATGCTCTGAAGAACCATGCCGCAGCCGCAACCTTCTACGAGCGGGCGCTGGCAGTAACACCCAACGATGCGCTGCTGCAGGAGAGCCTCTACTATGCTCTCCTGCTGAGCGGTCAACAGGAGAAGGCACACATCCTGGCTGCATCATTCGCACCTCACACCCAGGCGGTGACTGGTTACCACACCAAGGCAGTCGACCGGATCTCACTGGCCGGCGGATACCTGATGAATGAAAATGATCGCTCCATCGCTGCCGGCAGCGGGTATGACTCACTCAACCAGTATGGAGACATGGCCTTCACCACACTGGGCATCGACTTCAACCTATCGCCACGCAAGCGCCTGAAGTTTGGATACCAATACTACAACACCCGCTTTCAGCGCTCCTCAGGCACCCTGCTTCTCCGGGAAGATCAGCTTGCCCAGCACCAGCTTGTGGCTTCACTGTCGTTCTTCACTCCAGGCAACATCTCCTGGGGCTTCGCCGGCGGTTATTACAACATTGAACGGAACGATGTGGGCAGCAGCAACAACTACTCAGTGACCACATTTCTCGCTAAACGATCTCGCTACACCCTCCCGGAGATCGCCCTCTCCTGGTCCGACTTCGGAGGGATCAGCCAGTACCAGGCGAAGGGGTCACTCACCTATTACCCGCTGGGGAACCTTAACTTCTATGGCACTACTGCCGCCGCGCTTATCCACACCCCGGGGGGGTGGACCACCCATCAATACCTCTTCTCACAGCAGCTGGGGTTCAGGCTGTTTGGACAGCTGTGGGCCGACACCGGAGGCAGCATCGGCAACCACCTGAACTACATCAGCGACCGTTCCTTCACCGTCTACGATACCTACGACCCGGTGATGGCCACTGCCAGCGTCACCCTCTCCTGGTTCGTCCGGCAGATGACATGGAGTGCCGGCTACGGATGGCAGCAGAAAGAGGGCTATTCATGGTCTGCAAACGACTACAAAACATACCGTTACAACAATCACCTGATAAACTTCGCATGGTCATGGAACTTCTGAAAAAAAAGTGGATGCTGGTCATCCTGCTACTCTCTCTTTCATTCGCCCTTGAAGCGCAGATCAACCCCTCGCAAATCTTTGCCGAAAGCTACCGCCACGAATCGGCGGGCGACTATGAGAAAGCGATCAGCGCTCTCAGCAGCCTTAACGGGTATGACTACCACAAGACACTACGCCTGGGTTGGCTCAACTATCTCTCCCGTAATTACGAAGCCAGCAAACGCTACTACCGCCAGGCGGTCAGCATGGCACCTTCTGCCATTGAGCCACTTCTGGGACTCTGCTATCCGCTTGAAGCCGAAAAAAACGGGGAGGAACTGGAAAAAGTATACAAAGAGATTCTCCGGCTCGACAGCATGAACTCGAAAGTCAACTATGCCCTGGGGAACATCTACTACTACAGGAAAGATTTCAAGCAGGCAGAGATCTATTTCGACAAGGTTCAACGCATGTATCCCTTTGATTACTACTCTTCTCTGATGTCCGGGTGGACCAAATATTTCCTGGGCAAGGTGAATGAGGCTAAACGACTCTTCCAGATTGTCCTGATCATATCACCCGATGATCAGTCGGCCAAAGAGGGATTGAATCTCTTAAAATAATTGTATCTTGCGTTTTTTTAGAATTTCACTACCTATGAAAATCGCATTCATTATCCTGTTGGCCTGCATCACGTTGCCCGCGGCAGCGCAAAATTCGGCACAAACAGGCTCCTGGGGAGATCAGGGCAACGGCACCTACATCAATCCCATCCTCAACGCCGACTATTCCGACCCGGATGTGGTGCGGGTAGATGACAAATATTACATGGTCTGTTCCGAGTTTCAGTACATGGGTATGCCGTTGCTGGAGTCGGTAGATATGGTCAACTGGAGAATCGTTGCACAGATCTATTCACGTCTCGATTTCCCGGCATACGACAGCGTGGAGAGCTACTCAAACGGCTCGTGGGCCCCCTCCCTCCGATATCATGACAACAAGTTCTGGGTTTACTTCTGTACCCCAACAGAGGGATTGTTTATGAGCAACGCGGAAAAGGCGGAAGGACCATGGTCACCATTGCTACAGGTGAAAGCTGTCGAAAAGTGGGAAGACCCCTGCCCCCTGTGGGATGACGACGGCAATGCCTATCTTGCGCACAGTCTTCATGGTGCCGGCCCCATCATCATCCACCGGATGAGCAGCGATGGCACAACGCTAATGGATGATGGCTTCACGGTCTACACCGGACCAGTGGCAGAAGGTCCCAAGATGTTCAAACGCAATGACTATTACTACATCAGCATCCCCGAAGGAGGGGTTACGCACGGTTGGCAGACGGTGCTCCGCTCGAAAAACATATATGGGCCCTACGAGAAGAGGGTGGTCCTGGAGACCGGATCCACCACCATCAACGGTCCCCACCAGGGTGCCTTCGTAGAAACTCCCGAAGGTGAGTCCTGGTTTTATCATTTCCAGTCCGACGGCCCCATGGGGCGGGTGGTGCACCTGCAGCCTGCAGGCTGGCAGGACGACTGGCCGGTGGTGGGTGCAGATATCGACCGCAACGGGATCGGAGAGCCTATCTATGTGTGGAAGAAACCCGATACCGGCAACAGCTCGGGGATTGATGCCCCGCAGACAGATGATGATTTCAATGCACCTCCTCTGGGTCTGCAGTGGCAGTTCAACCACAACCCCGTGAATGATGCCTGGTCACTGACCTCTCATCCCGGTTACCTGAGCCTTACAGCACTCCAAAGCGAAAGCTTTCTGAGGGCTAAGAACAGCTTGACACAAAAGATCATGGGCAAAAGCGGGGAGGCAGTGACAGCGCTCAACCTTACAAAGCTGGCAAAAGGACAAAAAGCGGGGCTGGCCAGCTTTGGCTCGATGTATAACCTGATTGGTGTTAGTGTAGAGGAAGATGGCAACCATCTCTTCTTCGAAAGCAACCAAGATCTGTTTGACGCATCCCATCGCCTCCCGGGTGCAAGAATCAGGGTCAATTACTTCAACACCGATTCCAACTATCTGGAGAAGACCCCCTTCAGCGGAGATGTGATTTACCTAAAGATGCAGTACGATTTCAACTCACATGAGAACCGGTTCTACTACAGCAGTGACAACATTCGTTTCATCCCCTTCGGACGATCTTTCGATGCCATCTTCAGTTTCTGGAAAGGAGCCCGTATTGCTCTGTTCAGCTACAACGAAGGGGAAAATGGGGGAACAGCACTCTTCGACTGGTTCCGGTATGATTATGACGGCCCAAAAAGAGTGATTCAGAAATGATCATGCATCCAACAATCAGCTCACCCCAGCTTCCTTTGATACAACGGTTCTGAAAAAGGATTCGGAACATGCACACTAAATAAGGCTTTCAAGGATACGATTGACCCACTGGAAGAGGAATTCAGGTTGGGCAGTGCACGTGACCTATGCATCTTCATCTTCTTCTGCAATGGCTTGAACTTCGGAGACCTCTGTAGATTACGCTATGAAAACATCGATGGTACCAACCTCTCCGGTGTCTTCGAATCGCGTGTGATGCCATATCCCAAGATGAACTGCACGTTTAGCACCTATTTCTTTGAGCCAATGTTTACCCAAAAGAAAAAGCACCTACCGGTTGACGCGGTAAGTGCTTGATTATGAAGTGACCCCGGAGAGGCTCGAACTCTCGACCCATTGATTAAGAGTCAATTGCTCTACCAACTGAGCTACGGAGTCATTTTCAGGATGGCAAAGGTACAAATATTTTTTTTACTGCCGCAAAATATTCACCACTTTTTTAGGACGCACAAAGCAAATTCGGTAGATAGTCAATTATCCGCCGGATGGTGAAGAGGCAAAAAAGGAACAAACCTGGGATTTGCTCCTTTTTTATGCTTTGGCCAAAACATTAGAGATTAGACAATTCCGAACCAGCTTTGAATTTAGCGGTTTTCTTTGCAGGAATGTTAATGGCTTTCTTAGTACGAGGGTTGATCCCTTTACGTGCACTTCTTTCAGACACTGAGAATGTGCCGAATCCAACCAATACAACCTTACCACCTGCTTTCACTTCACCAGAGATGGTGTCGAGGGTGGCGTCCAGTGCTTTCTTTGCATCCACTTTGCTAAGACCGGCTTTTTCGGCAATAGCGCTAATAAGTTCTGATTTGTTCATAAGAAATGGTAAATAAATTAATTAAACATACTATAAGTCAAGGCTGAGCCTTATTTCTAGTCGCCAAATATAAGCGTTAAAACCTATAAAATCAAGAAAAATGATAAAAAGTATTTGTTTTTTATAAAAAAAATCCTTTTGTGTAGCGAAAAACCGCATTTTGAAGGAAATAATCGTAATTTTGCGCCTCAACAGTTGGGTATGAATATGTACAATTCAAGAAACAGTTTTGCGGGAATGTTACCGGTGGTCACCAAGAACCTGATCATCATCAACGGAATCATATGGTTGGCGCAGTTCGTATTGTTCAACAGGGCAAACATTGACCTGTCCGGGCAATTCGGACTTCATTTTCCGGCGTCAGAAGATTTTCGGATCTACCAGTTGGTCACCTACATGTTCCTGCATGACCCCTATTCTATCTCCCATGTCTTCTTCAACATGTTCGCAGTCTTCATGTTCGGACGGACCCTCGAGCAGGTGTGGGGACCCAAAAGATTCCTCACCTACTATCTGGTTACGGGTATCGGTGCTGGACTCATCCAGTTGTTGATTCTCTTTATCAGGGTACAAGCGGTTCTTCCGCAGGAGATGTTTTCCATGGTAGACAGTGTCACCGTGGGCGCCTCCGGTGCTGTCTTCGGAATCCTGCTCGCTTTTGGCATGCTCTTCCCCAATGCAGAGCTTTTCATCATCCCCTTCCCCTTTCCAATCAAGGCCAAGTGGTTCGTGATTGGTTATGGCTTACTGGAACTCTTCTTCGGCGTTGCGAACCGCTCTGGCGATAATGTTGCACATTTTGCTCACCTGGGAGGGATGCTGTTTGGTATTATTATGATATTATACTGGAGAAAACAAGACAGTAAACATGGCCGATATTATTGACAACCTGAAACATAAATACAAGACCGGGAATGTGATCACACGACTGTTGTTCATCAACACCCTTGTATTTGTTGCACTGAAGGTGGTGATGGTATTCCTCACGCTATTCAATGTCCATACTGTAGATCCGGTCACCTTCCTGGGGGTACCCTCTCATGTTCCCATCTTACTGAGTCGCATCTGGACGCCCATCACCTACATGTTCGTGCATGAGGGACTCCTGCATTTGCTGTTCAACATGCTCTGGCTTTATTGGTTTGGGCAAATCTTCCTGCAGTATTTCTCCGGACGCACCCTGGGAAGCCTCTACCTGTTGGGGGGATTGGCAGGTGCACTTTTCTACGTGGTTGCTTTCAACACCATCCCTTACTATACCGATATGGACCGGGGATGGATGATAGGTGCCTCTGCTGCGGTGATGGCCATCGTGATGGGTGCTGCCTTTTACCGTCCGGAGGTGCAGATGAACCTCCTCTTCCTTGGTCCTATCAAGATCGTCTACATTGCCATCTTTGCTTTTCTGATCGACTTCCTCTCGTTAGGGAGCAGCGCCAATCCTGGAGGACATGTAGCCCATATTGGCGGGGCATTGCTGGGCTACCTCTTCGCCATGCAATACAAGCAAGGAAAAGATATCACCAACTGGATGAGCCGCCTGCTCGATGGGGTTGCAGGTCTATTCAAACCACGACAGAAAAGTGCTAAAATGAAAGTGAAACACAGTCGCGGCGAAACCGACTGGGATTACAACAAGCGGAAGCATGATGATCAGGAGGCGATAGATGCGATCCTCGACAAGTTGAAGCAGTCTGGATATGGCAGCCTCTCATCAGATGAAAAAAAGAAGCTTTTCGATGCGAGCAAGAAGTAAAAAAAAGCGGTCGTTCAGGGACTTTGTCAAGTGGATCATCTTTGCCACCAACCTGGTCGTGATCCTGCTGCTCTTCACCTCCTTTCTCTCCTGGAAGGTGTCACCCCTGAAAACCAACCTTTTCTCATACATTGGGCTGGGGTTCGGGCTCATCTTTCTGCTCAATGTGAGCTACCTCCTCTTCTGGATCTTCTTCTCGAAGTGGAAGCTGGCACTGATCTCGCTGGCGGCCATCCTGATCTGCCACAAGCCGGTCACCACCTTCTTCCCGATGCATCTCTTTCCGGTGAAAGAGCCCCACGGTACAATTGAAGTCCTGACATACAATGTACAGGGCTTCCCGGAGGAGCGAAATAAGAACTCTGAGGAGCACCCCATCCTCGATTATATCGCGGCAACCGATGCCGACATCGTCTGCCTGCAGGAGTACCTGGTGAGCAAGACCGGACAATCGATCTTTTCGCAGCGGGATGTAAACCGCATCCTGAATAAATATCCTTACAGATCGGTTACAGGTTTGGAATCTTCCGGAAAATATCATATCTTCGGACTGGCATGTTTCTCAAAGCATCCCATTGAGGATACAGAGGAAATCGTTTTCGACTCCTCCTACAACGGTGCAGCGGTTTACACCATCAACATAGAGGGTAAGAGGTACACGGTAGCAAATGTACACCTGGAATCGAACAGCATCAAGGCAGAGGACAAGAAGCTCTACAGCGATTTCATCCAGAACAGCGACTCCGTAAAACTGGAGCAGGTGACAAGCAATATCCGCAGTCGGTTGGGCAGTGCCTACCGCATGCGTGCCAGACAAGCAGAGAAAGTGAAGAAGTACATCGCGACACAGGAAACCGAGGGAACCATCATCTGCGGCGACTTCAACGATACCCCCATCTCATACGCCTACTCAAGGATGAAAAGGGGATTGAAAGATGCCTACGTTTCCACCGCCTTTGGGCCGGGGATCACCTATCACGAAGACCTCTTCCTGTTTCGCATCGACTACATCCTTCACAGTGAAGAATTGAAACCCTTTCGTACAAAAGTCGACAGGGTGCCATTCTCAGACCATTATCCGCTAAGGACCCACCTGAAATGGGTGGACAACAGCGAAGAAAAAGAGTAAAACATCAGCAAAATCACAATGTACAAGATAAGTAAGCAATTTCCTTTCTCGGCTGCCCACTCGCTGCACGGCCTCCCTGATGATCATCCCTGCAGCCGGCTCCATGGGCACAATTATGTGGTCACCGTTCACCTGCGAGCCGAAAAACTGAACAGTCAGGGTTTCGTACGTGATTACAACGAATTACGTGTTGTGAAGGAGTATATAGACACACAACTTGACCATAGGAACCTCAACGACATCATGGCTCCCCTCAACTCCTCGGCAGAGAACCTGGCGAAGATGATCTTCGATCACTTCAAACCGCTGCTCCCGGAACTTTACGCCATCGAAGTAAGTGAAACGCCCAAGACCTCAGCCATCTATGAACCTGAATGTGAATGAGATCTTCTACTCCCTCCAGGGGGAGGGGGGACGTACCGGGCAGGCATCCATCTTCATCCGTCTGGCCAAGTGCAACCTGGCCTGCAGCTTCTGCGATACCGACTTTGAAAGGGGGGTGAAAATGACATTGGAGGAGGTGTTGAACGAAATCGAGGACTGGCCCTGCAAATGGATTGTCTGGACAGGGGGGGAACCCACCCTCCAACTTACCGATGCGGTGGTAGCCTTTTTCAAGGAGAGAGGATACTCCCAGGCAATTGAAACCAACGGCACCCGTCGCGTACCGAATGGAATAGACTACATCACCTGCAGTCCTAAGCAACATTTCGAAAAGGTGAAAGAGCTGATTCCCGTCGTAGACGAACTGCGTTTTCCGATAGAAAAGGGTGATCCGTTGCCAGACATCTCCATCCTTCCCAAAACGGAAAGATATCTGCTAAGTCCTATCTTTGACAACCAGCAGATGATTCCTGAGAATGTAGATTACTGCATCTCCTTGGTCAGAGAGCATCCGGAGTGGGCGCTCAGTCTGCAGACACATAAATTGATCGGTATCCGTTGATATGACAAGGTTCGACATCACCATCCTGGGTTGTGGCTCCGCCATGCCCACCACCCTGCACAACCCTCCCTCACAGCTGGTGGAGTTGAACGAGAAGTTGTTCATGATAGATTGTGGGGAGGGAACACAACTACAGATGAGGAAGTACAAAGCCCGAATCGGGAAACTACACAGCCTCTTCATCTCTCACCTACATGGCGACCATATCTTTGGCCTTCCCGGACTGATATCCACCCTCAGCTTGCTTGGACGTACTGACGAGCTGCACATTTACGCCCACAAAGAGATCGATTTGATGCTCAAACCCCTGTTGACCTACATGGGCAGCCATATCTCTTTCAAGATTCATCTCCATCCTCTAAATCCCATGGAAAGGGAGGTGATCTATGAGAACAAAAGTATCCGGATCAGCTCCTTTCCACTGAAACACAGGGTTCACACCAACGGCTTTCTTTTCGAGGAGAAGGAGGCTCCAAACCATATCATCCGGGAGATGATCAACTACTACAGCATCCCGGTCAAAGAGATTGCCGCCATCAAAGAGGGAGCCGACTTTGTCACCAGCAACGGAACAGTAATCCCCAACAGGATCCTCACCCGCCCGGCAGCCCCGCCCAGACGATATGCCTACTGCTCCGATACCGCTTATGCTCCTGAAATCATCCCCTTCATTGAGGGGGTAGACCTGCTCTACCACGAAGCCACCTTCGCCGAGAATGAGTTGAACAGAGCTGCGGAGACCTACCACTCCACCGCCCGACAAGCAGCTGAGATCGCAGTTGCTGCCGGTGCGAAGAAACTGGTGATCGGCCACTTTTCATCGCGCTACCATGAGTTGGAGACACTGCTCAATGAAGCCAGGGCACTCTTCCCGGAAGCGGAGCTGGCTGAAGAAGGAAAAATACTATCTTTGTGACAGAATCAATTGCCCATGAAACAATTCTGCCTCATCTTGTTGTTGGCTTTTGCTTGCGCAACTGTTTTTCCTGCTCTGGCGCAGGGAAACGACCCTGTCTGGATCACGGCGCAACAAAGTGATACAATCAGACAAGGGAGGGAGAAGCAGGAATCTGTAATTGAAATCAAGGTGTTTGAAAACAGGATTTTTGTAGAGAATCCCCGGAAAGAGATGATTCTGGAGATTTTCAACATCATGGGAGTCAAGGTCTACAGTCGCCGCATACCACCCGGTACTTGTGAATACCCGGTCAATCTGCCCAGGGGATACTACATCCTGAAAATAGGAAAGACCACGAAAAAGATTGCCATCCGCTAATAATCACACTTTAACATTTACAGATTGCTTCTTTTATTCGCTTTTATATATCTTTGTGGTTTACATTTGCATGATCTTCCTTCATTCAGCAATAATGAACAAGAAGGTCGGTTTGGTTATCAACATAATTAAAATTTTTATTCTCATGAACATCGCGATTGTAGGAACCAGCGGAGCAGTAGGACAAGAGCTGCTGAGCGTACTGGAAGAGAGGAACTTCCCCCTCGATGAACTTGTTTTGTTCGGCTCATCACGAAGTGCCGGAACCACCTATAGCTTCAAAGGAAAGGAGATCAAGGTGAAAGAGCTGCAGCACAACGACGATTTCAAGGGAATCGATATAGCTTTTGTATCTGCCGGTGGTGGCACCTCCATCGCATTCGCCGACACCATCACCAAGCATGGAGCCATCATGATCGACAACTCCAGCGCCTTCCGCATGGAGGAGGATGTACCCCTGGTGGTACCCGAGGTGAATGCAGAAGATGCATTGAACCGTCCCCGCAACATCATCGCCAACCCCAACTGCACCACGGCACAGCTGGTGGTCGCACTGAAAGCGATCAACGATCTATCCCCCATCACGAAGGTGCATGTGGCCACCTACCAGGCGGCCTCGGGTGCCGGTGCCGCAGCAATGCAGGAGCTGGAAGAGCAGCAGAAACAGTTGGTGAACGGCGAGGAACCCACCATCAGTAAGTTTGCCTATCAGCTTGCCTACAACCTGATTCCGCAGGTGGACCTGTTCACAGACAACGGATACACCAAGGAGGAGATGAAAATGTTTAACGAGACCCGCAAGATCATGCACGCCGACATTAAGGTGAGTGCCACCTGCGTCCGTGTGCCGGTAATGCGGGCCCATTCGGAGGCAATCTGGGTGGAAACGGAACGTCCCATTTCTGTTGCTGAAGCGCGCGAGGCGTTTGAAAAAGCCGATGGAGTGGTGGTGATCGACAATCCCACCAACAAGGAGTACCCCATGCCGTTAGACCTCAGCGGGAAGAACCCTGTCTACGTGGGACGTATCCGTAAGGACCTGACCAACGACAAGGGACTCAGCTTCTGGTCGGTATCCGATCAGATCCGCAAGGGGGCTGCACTGAATGCCGTGCAGATCGCGGAGTACCTGATCAAACAATAATTCACTTTCCAATGAGGGTGTCATAGGCAATGACACCCTCATTGCGTTTAAAAAGCAATGAAAATCATACTGTTTGATGGTGTCTGTAACTTCTGTAACGCCACTGTCAATTTCATCCTGAAAAGGGATAAGCAGGAAATCTTTCGCTTCTCACCACAACAAAGCGAACAGGGCAGGAGGTTGCTGGAGCAACATGGCAAAGCTGACACCGCACTGAAAACGATTGTCTTTATCGATGGTGATGAATGGATGGAAGGGATGGAGGCCGTAATCAGCATCACCAGACAACTGAGAGGTTATTCGTGGCTCTCATTGCTTCTGAGAATCATCCCACGGAAAATCTCAAACGCACTTTACGCATTCATTGCCGGGAACAGATACAGATGGTTTGGGAAAAGGGATGCCTGTCGTTTGCCGAAACCGGGTGAGCAGGAGCGCTTCTTGTAAATAAAGTCTGCGTCTGTTCAGCGCTGTTACACAGTGCAAAGATATCACAGCAACACCCGAAGGAAGAAGAAGAGGATCAGTCCCACGGTGATGAGTTTGAGCACCAGCCCCGTGATGTAACCGAGGAAGGCACCGGTGGCATGTTTCACAGCATGGAAAAATTTCGTCCCGGAGAGGATGCCCCCGGCAAGGGCCCCCACGAAGGGGCCGAGGATGATACCCCAAGGACCGAGGAAGAAGCCCACCAGCAACCCGATGGTAGCACCCCACACCACCTTTTTGTTTCCTCCCATCTTTTTGGTACCCCAGACAGGAAGAATATTGTCAAGCAGCGTGACCCCCACCGTCAGGATCCCAAGCAAGACGATCGCCGTCCAGGAAATTTCATCCTGCGTGGAGGGGAGGAACTTCAGTAACAGGAGGCCGCCCCAGCTGAGTGGTACCCCGGGTATCACCGGTGCCACGGTGCCGATGGCACCTACCACCAGCAATAGCACTGCAAGAATGATTCCGATCGTATCGTCCATGGGTCAGTCGTGTGAGTGGGTATGAGGTGCTGTTTCGTCATGGTCATGCTGCATCAGCACCCTATGCGGGAGGGATCCGTGTCCCAGCAGCTCAATGGGACAGGAGTCGTAGGCTTTGTCCAGCCACTCCTGGGATATCCCGCTTCCGGAGTGGTAGTGAAGCCCCTGGTTCACGCAGGCGATGTTCTTCACCAGCGAGATGATGGTCCCCACGTCGTGCGACACCAGCATGATGGCGATCTCCTTGTTGATGTCACCCAGCAACTTGTAGAAATTGGTTTCAAAGAGCTTGTCCACATAAGTGCTGGGCTCATCCAGAATGATCAACTTCGGGTTGTCGATGATGGCCCTGCCCAGCAACACCCGTTGCAGTTGTCCTCCTGACAGTTCGCCGATGGCGCGGGGCAGCAGCTCGCTGATGCCCAATCGCTCCGCCACCTCTCTCACCCGCTGTTTATCATCCGCACTGTATCGTCTGAAGAGCTGCTTGCGCAGGGTCAGTCCCGAGAGGATCACCTCAGAGACTGAGATCGGGAACTTGCGGTCGATATGGTTGATCTGCGGCAGGTAGCCGATGTTGAGCGAGGGCACCTGCTGCTCCCCGTCGTAGAAGCGAATAGCTCCTCCTACGGGCGTGATCAGCCCCAGCACGGTCTTCAGCAGGGTGGTCTTCCCCCCGCCGTTGGGACCGATGATGCCGAGGAAGTCATCATCATAAATGGTGAGCGACACGTTTTTCAACACATCGGGCTTGTTCTCGTAACCCACCGTCAGGTTAGTGATCTCAATCAGTTTATTCATCGCGTTGTCGTGAGAGAATGGTGGCAATCCTGATTAGCTCCTCGTCCCATTCGTAGCGCAGTGGATCGATCTCAAACAGCTCTGCACCCACCTCTCGGGCAATCACCTCTCCATTTTTCAGGTCAAAGCCGCGTTGCACGAAGAGTGTGTTGATCTCTTCCTGCCTTGCCAGGTCGACCAGCTCTTTAAGCTGCGCCGGCGATGGGTTCTTCCCCTCGAACTCGATGCTGTGCTGACGTAAACCGTAATCGCGGGCAAGGTAACTCAGTGCGGGGTGATAGATGATGAACGAGTGGGAAGCTGCATCATTGAGCAATGCGGTGAGCGTACTGTCCACCACATCAATTTTGTCGGAGAGAAGACGATGATTCTCCCGGTAGAATTCGGCTCTTCCCGGGTTGGCTTTCACCAGCGCATCCAGCATGTTTCGTGCAAAAATACGCATGGCACGGGGTGAGGACCATACATGTGGATCAAGCACACCGGGGGAGTGGTCTTGCCCCGAGTGATCCGTATGGCCCGCGTGATCCCCGTGGACGTGATCATGGTCATGCGAAACGCCCGCCATCAGCTCGATCCCCGCGGAGCAGTCGACGATCTTCACATCCGCGTTGTTCTCTGCCAGACGTGCACTCCATACCTTTTCAAAGCCCAGGTCACCCACCCGGAAGTAGATGGCACTCTTTCCCAGGTCGATCATCACGGAGGGGGAAGGCTCATAGGTCTCGGGACTGGTGCCGGGAGGCACCAGCGTGTTGATGCGGTAATCCTCACCCGCCAGCTGTTCCAGGAAGTAACGCTGCGGCTCAATGGTCACGGTGAGCAGGGGCTTTTCCGCCTTATCACTGTTTGTGGAGCCACCACCGCAGGCAACAGCCAGCATGAGTATCAGGAGAATGGATAGATATTTCTGCATAGGTTGATATTGAACGACAAAAGTACGAAAATTAGAGAGTCGGTGGAAATAGTAAACAAAGATTTCCTACATTTGTTCCACCATAAAACGATGAAAACCATTTTAGAAATCACCGAAGACGGATCGCACACCCTTTATGTGCCGGAGTTGGATGAGCATTACCACTCCACCCACGGTGCCATACAGGAGTCGATGCATGTCTTTATCGATGCAGGGTTGCGGCATTGTAACAAAAAACACATTCACCTGCTGGAGATCGGCTTCGGCACGGGACTGAACGGGCTGCTTACCCTGCTGGAGGCAGAAAAGCTACAGAAGAAAGTCTTCTATCACACCCTCGAGCGATACCCGCTAGCGGAAGCTGCTGCCATGCAACTCAACTATCCGGAGCAGATTGCAACGGGGGCTAAAACCCCGCCAGTGGTGGATGACAAGAAAACCACCCGGATGTTTCACCTGCTGCATCAAACGCCCTGGGAAAGAGCGACAACCATCACACCCTCCTTCACACTGCTGAAAGAGGAGACCGACTTCAGCCATCCCGAACAGTTTCTGCCGCCACGACAGTACGACCTGATCTACTTCGATGCTTTTGCCCCCGGGAAACAGCCGGAGATGTGGCGGGAGACGATCTTCCAACGGCTCAGCACCTTGTGCGGCGATGATGCCATCCTCACCACCTATTGCGCCAAGGGAGCGGTACGACGGATGCTACAATCTGCCGGCTTCACCGTGGAGCGCCTCCCCGGTCCACCGGGAAAACGGGAGATACTGCGGGCCACGAAAATGAAACTGCTATCCTGAAAGCTCAGTGTCGTTCGTTCCGGTACCCTCTGAACAAGATGCCGCCGCTGCTTGTTTTTCTAAGACAAGCGCTAATAATCATTTAAAAATCAAGCACGATGAAAACAAGACTTCTCTTCCTGACAGTAACACTATTCTTCACCCATCTGCTCTCGGCAGGAGACTACGAAAAAGACAGTTTCCGCACCAACAGCGGCAAGGAGGTGACCATCACCTTTATCAAGCACGGATCACTGATGCTCACCTATGAGGACCGGCATATCCAGGTGGATCCGGTGACCATGTTTGCCGACTACAACACCTTCCCCAAAGCCGATTTCATCCTGGTGACCCATGAGCATGGCGACCATCTCGACGGGAAAGCAATCGACGCGCTTACCCGGGAACATACACGACTCATTCTCAACCCCTCCTCCCGTGAGATACTGGGGAAAGGTGAGGAGATTCGCAACGGTGAGCGGCTGAAACTAACCGATGCGATCACCCTGGATGCCGTCCCCGCCTACAACACCACCCCGGGACGGGAGCAGTACCACCCCCGCCACCGTGACAATGGTTATATCCTCACCATCGACGGACTACGCATCTACATTGCCGGCGATACCGAAGACATCCCCGAGATGAGCGCTTTGAAGGATATCGACATCGCCTTCCTGCCGGTGAACCAGCCCTACACCATGACCGTGGAGCAGGCGGTGCGTGCAGCAAAGTTGTTCTCGCCTAAAGTACTTTACCCCTACCACTTCGGCGAAACTGATGTGAAGCCGATCAAGGAACAACTCAGGGATAGCGGCATCGAGGTACGGATCCGGAAAATGGAATAGGACTCAATAACCACCACAAAAAAAGATCATTCATATACGCATCATTGAAATAAAATCACTATATTTGCCAATATTACGTATCGATTATGTGTGTTTTATCACACTTTACGCACGTAGTATGTGTTTCACGAAGCAGTAGACCCTATCAAACGTTTAAATGGAGATGAAAATCAGGAGAGAACTACTGGAAGATCTGCATAACTGGAAGGAGAGTAAAGATCGAAAACCCATCCTTCTAAAAGGAGCACGACAAACTGGGAAAACCTGGATCATGAAAGAATTCGGGAAGGAGTGCTTTGATTATGTAGCTGATTTTAATTTCGACAGAGATATCGAGTTAAACAGCATCTTTGAAAAGACAAAAGCGACTGACAGAATTGTGAAGGAGCTCTCTCTTTACACCAACGTTCCCATCCTGCCGGGCAAAACGCTTATTATTTTCGATGAGATACAAATGAGTGAAGGAGCACTGAATAGTCTCAAATATTTTTGTGAGGATGCACCCGAATACCATGTCATTGCTGCCGGTTCACTCCTGGGAGTGGCTATCAGACAAAAAAACATGTCAGTACCTGTCGGTAAGGTTGAAATATTGCACCTATACCCTGTCTCTTTCAGGGAGTTTCTGCACACTTCCGACGAACGCAGCTGGAGATACATCAACCAACTGAAGAGCATTGAACCACTGCCGGAGATCATTCATCACAGGCTGGAATTAGAATATAAGCGATATCTTGTAACCGGAGGTATGCCGGAAGCCATAACCACATTACTGGAAAACAAGGGAATGCTGAAAGTGGACGAAGTATTGCAGCATATCCTGGATCTCTACCAGCTCGATTTTTCACGATACGCTTCCCCGGTTGAGATTCCCCGAATAAATAGTCTCTGGAACTCACTCCCCTCACAATTGGCCAAGGAGAACCGAAAGTTCATCTATCGCATCGTTCGATCGGGAGCACGAGCCCGTGAGTATGAGGATGGATTGCTTTGGCTGGAGGAGGCAGGATTGATCTATCGCATTTTCAATGTCAGTAAACCTGCTATACCCTTAAGTGGGTATCAGGATCTCTCTGCATTTAAAATCTATGCCTGCGACTGCGGGCTGTTGCGGAGGCTGGCCAAATTGTCACCGGAAGTGATCATGAATAGCAATGTAGGCTTCACGGAATTCAAAGGAGCATTGACGGAGAACTTTGTATTGCAGTCACTCATGCTGCAGAATGATGCGAAACCCTTCTACTGGAGTTCCGGTAACAAGGCGGAGGTGGATTTCATCTGGCAGATGGATAGCGGAGTTGTACCGATTGAGGTTAAATCTGAAACACGCATCAGCGGCAAGAGTCTGTCAGTATATTCAAAGCAGTTCAAGCCACCTGTGAGAGTCCGTATCTCAATGAATAACCTCAGAGAGAATGACGGATTGCTGAGTTGTCCCATTCCCCTGAGCGACTGGCTCCGGCAAATCATGGGAGTGATGAAAACTAAAGAAAAAGTGTGAAAGCAGACAAGATCAAAAATTTCAGGAGCGCTTCTGTTTGCAAATGTTCATTAAAATCTGTTCTTTTGCTGTAACGAAAAGCATATGACCGAAATTGCAGCACGGCTCGAGGCAGCCGGCAAGGAGTATAAGACGGGTGAATCGACCATCGTCGCACTGCAACCCACCACCACCGAGTTCAGAAAAGGTGAGATCACCCTGATCGTCGGGCCCTCCGGCTCGGGCAAGACCACCCTGCTCTCGCTGCTGGGGGGCGTGATCTACCCCACCATGGGAAAGGTGTGGGTGGGTGACACACGCGTAAACGACCTCCCGGAGCGAGAGCTGGCGCATCTGCGCCTGCGGCAGATAGGCTTTGTCTTCCAGGGATTCAACCTGCTGGCGCCCCTCAACGCGCTGGAGAACGTGATGCACCCTCTTCTGCTGCAGGGGGTGAGCCGTCGCGACGCCCGGAAACAGGCGATGGAGCTGGTCCGCACTTTCGGCATGGAGGAGAGGATCCACAACCTGCCCCGCAACCTGAGCGGCGGCCAGCAGCAACGCATCGCCATAGCCCGCTCACTGATCACCGACCCGCAGCTGATCCTCTGCGATGAACCCACGGCCTCACTCGACCACAACAGCGCCAGGATGGTGATGGAGATGCTGAGTCAGCTCTCCCTCGACAACAGGGCAGTGATCGTGGTGACCCACGATGTGCGGCTGAAGAAGTATGCCGACCGCACCATCTACGTCTCCGAGGGAATGATCAGTGACAACGCCATCGAAGAGGAGTTTTAGTCTCAGCATACCGGCATGGAACCATTGACATGGAAATCAGATATTGAAAGATGATACGCACACAGATGAATCAACAGATCGGCTGGCTGTCGGCCATATTGCTACTAACAGCCTGTGGCAACAGGAACGAAAAAAACAGCATCCCCGCAGCAGAGCCCCTCTCCGTCAATCAGGTGGTGGGGATCGGCAAGGTGATCCCGCAGGGGGGTGTGGTGGAGCTGGCGGCTCCCGCCTCCGGCATTGTGGAGGAGCGCTACTTTGAAGCAGGAGATAAGGTCGCCGTAGGTGACCTGATCCTGGTGCTGGAGAAAAATGTGGAGACCCTCTCCCTGCAGGAGAGCGATGCCGGCATCGCCACGCAACAGCTGCAGGTGGAGTCGGCACGGCTGGCTCTAGAACAGGAGCGGATCGTACTGGATGATCTGCGGCGACGTCATCTGGATGCGGTTGAGCTGCTGACAGTGGGTGCCGTTACCGGCGAGGAGGTGCGCCGCCTGCAAAAGGAGCTGGATCAGGGTACCGAGCAGTTGAATAAAGTGGAGAACGACTTCCGTCTACAGCAGTCCCGCCTGCGGGAGATGCAAACAGCACGCGCTGCACGGGAAAACGACCTGTCACAACGCTCCTTCCGAGCACCTGCCGGAGGCACGTTGCTCACACTCACACCCCGCACAGGAGAGGCGGTGACGATGCATCAGCCCTATGGCAGTATCGCACCCGAGAGTCCTCTGGTAGTGATGGCCGAGATCGATGAACTGTTTGCCGACAGGCTGGCGGTGGGGCAACGCTGCACCATTCACCTCCCTGGTGACAGCAACATTGCCGCCTCCGGCAGGATCGCGCGCCTCTCACCCGACCTTAAGCGCAAGTCGCTCTTCTCCGACAGCGGCAGCGACCTGGAGGATCGACGTATACGGGAGATTGAGGTGTCGCTCGATGAGGTGCCACAGACACTGTTCATTGAGTCGAAAGTGGAGTGCAGGGTAGAGCTAAACTGATCATACATGTTCACTACAGCCTATAAATTTGTCCGATTTGAGAAGTCCAAGAGCATGGGCATCCTCACGGCCATCATCATCAGCATCTACCTGATCGGCATCGAGCTGGGGATGTTCTTCTACCTGGCCAATCTGATTGGGGGACTGGTGGGAAATAGCAACCCGGACTATGCACAGGTGTTCGTGGTGAACAAGCAGACAGAGAACGCCAACCAACTCTCACCCTTCGACGTGCGGTGGATCAACCAGCTGCGCAGCATCGAGGGGGTGGACGACACCCATGGCTTCGTGATCACCCCCGTCACGGTCAAATTCCCCAACGGCAAAGATGCACCCGCAATGATTGTCGGCTCAGCCTACCCCGCCCTGGCGGCAGGACCGCGTGAGGACCTGTTAGAGAGCGGCTCACTCTACGACCTCACGGCACCGGAGATCGTGTCGACCGACTTTTACGACAACAAAGCATTGCGCTATGAGGTGCAGCCGGACACCCGTTTCGAGATCAACGGCAAGGCGGCCATGGTGGGCGTCACCACCCGCCATGCAAAGGGGTTCAACACCCCGCTGCTCTACACCACCCTCGACAAGGCCCGCTACTACTCAGGACTGTCGCAGACGATGGTGAGCGGTATCATCGTCACCGTACGCGATCAGGAGATGATCGGGCCGGTGGTCAAGCGCATCAACCGGGCAGCGCCCGACCTGAAGGCATGGCCGGCGGAGGAGTTGCGCACTGCCACCATCGTCAATGTGATGACTGCCAATAATATGGGCATGAGCTTCGCCACGCTGGTCATCTTCGGCATCATCAGCGGCTTCTTCATCATCGGCCTCACCATGTACTCAGCCACCTACGACCGGATCAAGGATTACGGCACACTCAAGGCGATCGGTGCCCCGGGGCGCTACATCACCCGCCTGGTGATCGCCCAGTCGCTTATCTACGCCGTGACCGGCTTCATGGTGTCACTTCTGCTGCTGGTCATCTCCAAGATCGGGATGGCCAAAGCGGGACTGATCATCAGCCTCTCGCCGCCCCTGCTCATCTTTCTCTTTCTGATGACGCTGCTGATCTCGGTGGGCAGTTCCTACTTCTCCATCAACAAGCTGAGGAAGGTGGAACCCTCATCCGTATTCCGATAAAATGTGAAGCTATGAAAAGATCAATAACCCTGTTACTGTTGCTGTCGTTCACCCTGCTCCTGCCGGCGCAGGAGCTGAACACGGAACGGCTGACACTCGAAGAGACAATCAGCTACGCGTTGGAGCATGCACCGGAACGGATCAGGCAGAAGTTGATGGTGGGTGAGGCGGAGATACGACTCGATGAAGCCCGCCTGCAGCACCTGCCCGATATCTATGCGTCGGGCGATCTGCGGCGCAACCTGATCATCCCCTCCACCCCGGTGCCGGCGCACCTCTTCGATTCCGATGCATCGGAGGGTGAGCTGATGTACCTGCGGTTCAACACATCCTGGAATGCATCGGCAGGACTCAACCTCAACTACGACCTCTTCAGTCCGGAGAAGGTGCACCGCGTGGGTGAGCAGAAGCAGCAGCTGAAGATCCAGCAATATGATGAGATGATATCAGACAGGGAGCTGCGGGAGCAGATTGCCATCGCCTATGCCGAGTGTGTGATCGCAAAGGAACAACTTCGCTACTGCAGGCAGGATACATCCTATTATGCCCTGCTGCTGAGGAATGCCGGTGATCTCTACAAAAAAGAACAGCTTTCCCTGGTGGAGAAAAATGAGATACTAAAAGCCTATAATGAATCTAAGGCAAACTTCCTGCGTGCAGAAAAGATTGCAGCCGATTCAGGGGCCAACCTGCTCTTCCTGGCGGGGGCTAAGGTCACACCCCAAACAGTAGCGGCGTTGCAGCTGGAGGAGGATATCCCTTCCCTGCTGGCTAAGGTGGATCAGCCTGCATCCACAACTCTGACCGGGAAGGAGCTCGAGGTGATGAAGAAAAGTGAGATGGTGTCGCTGGCAGCCCTGCGTACCCAGTCGGCAGAATGGAAGTACGCCCCCACGCTCTCGCTCAACGGTTACCTGGGTACCAACTACTACAACAATGAGCTGCGGCTCTTTAACGACCGCTACTGGCGTGGCAACAGCTACCTCGGCCTTTCGCTGAAGATACCCATCAGCCAATCGCTGATCACCGCCAAAGAGGTGTCACGTCTCAGGCTGCAACAACGGCTGGAAGAGGCAAGCCTGCTGGAGATACGCAACCGCCAGGAGAAGGAGCGGATGGAAGAGGCGTCGCAGCTCGTGGTACTGCGTGAGAGCTATCGCCTCAGCGATGAAAATCTGGTATTGAGTATGCAGAACCTTAAGGCAGCACAGATGCAATACGAAAAGGAGTATATCCTACAACAGCAACTACTCAGCGAGCAGCTGAAGGCACAGCTTGCCTGGCAAAACTACCTCCAGGCCGCCTACGACCTGTTCACCGGACTGGTCTCCATGAAACATTAAAAAACCCAATCCTGCTCCTTACGGTGCATGATTGGGTAATGAATTGCGGAAAGAAAGGGATTCGAACCCTTGGTACCCGTGAGAGTACAACGGTTTTCGAGACCGCCCCGATCGACCACTCCGGCATCTTTCCTGTTCAGGCTACAAAATTACACTTTTTCCATGAAAAAAGTGCAACCCCGCATCCATTTATTGCTTCAACGACTTCAGTGCCTCCGCTGTGGCGTCCAGCAAAGGGTCGATGGAGATGGGTGCTCCCACAGCTTGCTGCATCCATTGTTGGGGGATGATGCTCCCTTGGGTGTACATCCGTTCGATCTCCTCCGCCAGGTTTTTCCCCTTCACCTGTTGCTCAATCTGGAAATCAATCAGGTGACCCATCGGATAGTTGGGCAGGTAGAGCGGGTAATCGATCATGTGGGAGTAGATGCCGAGCAGCATCTCATCTTCACCCCCCAGTACACCGGCATAGTAACTGTTCCACACCTCTTTGGCAATGTCGATCACCGCCCCCTTGAGCTGAACCGCCGTGGCATCGGGATGTGCGTATAGCCACTCCCATACACGAATATCGACCAGCGAGACACCCATGATCTCGTAGGCGGACCAAAAACTACTAAGGGCAAGCCAATGCGCCTCGTCGGGGTTGCTGTTCTTCAGGCCCAGCAACTCCAGGTCACGCTTCTGGAAGAGGAACGCTACCGCCTCGGTGAAGGAGGTGTTGGGAACGCCGTTCAGCATGTAGTAATCCACATCGTTCATGGTGATGGTCTGCTCCACGTTGTGTCCGAACTCATGCACGGCGATGTTGTATCCCTTGTAATCCATCCCCCCCTCACCGATACGGGTACGCAGTCGGGAGAGGTCGTTACGCATGGCGGCACCCCAGGCGTGGCCCGCACCGCGGGAGGCATCGACGGTGATCAGCGAGGTGATCTCCTTCGCTTTCACAGGGTTCCAGCCCAGCGTCACCAGGATGTTGGGCAGGTCATTCTCCAGAGCCGCCGCATCGGGATACTTACGTGAGGTGAGCGCTGTCAGCTGCTCCTCGGGAATCCCTTCCCCGCCCTTGAAACCGTTGTACCAGATATCGAACGGCTCCAGCTCTCGTCCCAGGCGTGAGGCGATAAAGGAGGCCACCTCCTTCACCTGCGGTGAGGAGAGCAATCCCACGAAGAGCGTCTCCACATCTTTCTGCGGTACCTCCATGGTAGCATCAAAGGCACGGGTCAGCTGGGTGGGATAATGGGGTGAGTAGGCGTCGAGCTGGCGCATGGCGTGGAAATTCTTCAGAAACACCTCATAGCGGCGCGTCTCTTCTGGGGTACCTGCTACGATCTCTCCGGCAGCGAAGAGCTCATTGGTCATCGGGTTCCAGGTGTGGGATCCGGTGTTGATCACCTCCATCGGTATGGACTGGTCGATGATACGCTGCATCACCTTGTAGATCACGCGTTGCTTCTCCAGTCCACGTTCCGGATCGGCGTAGTTCGACTTCAGCTCGTCGCGCAGGCCCCAGTGTGTGATCAGCTTCATCCCTTCGGGAAAGAGCTGTTCACCGGCATCGTTCCGCAGATTGTCCATCAGGATGTTGTAATCGGAGATATAGGCATCGGCTTCCGTCAATGTTTTGGAGATATCCTGCTGTATGGCTGCCGGCACACGAGAGATAAAGCGGTCCCCCATACGGGCATAGGCCCACTCTTTCCTGCTCCATCCGGTGCCCTGTTCTGTCTTCTCCTCAAGAGAATAAAAGGGGAAGTTGAGTGCCGTCAGGAAGGCTATCTTGTTGTCATATAGGTCGTCGGTAAGATGTGCCGACGCATCGTAGCTGCCGAACATCATATCCACAGGTGTGATGGCAGGCCCCTCCAGCTGCAGCGGCATCTTGAGCTCCACATCCATCTTATGAAAGTATCCGCCCATCACCTCGAAGTTGCGTTCCAGGGTGGCGAACAGCGTGGTAAGCACTGTCGTGTCGGCCACAAACGAGCGTTTGCAGAACTGTGCAAACGCTTCAGCGTCTCCATCCTGCTCTCGCCAGAGGGCAGCCACCTGCGCGACTCCTCTCTCGATGCGGAAAGCTTCAGTTCCTCCAAGCGAGTCTTTCAATTGTGTGATCACCTCCTCCGTCTGTACCGGTGTGATATAGGTTGCCTGATTCATATCCTGATTCATCTTCTGATTGTTTGTACATGCCACCAGTAGGGTTACCACCATGACAATGGCACTGAATGTGTTTAGCTTCATAAGACTCATTTTTTTTCAAAAATAGCACAATTTTCCGAATCAACCGAACGGCTGAAGGCAAACATTTTATACTGCAAATGTGTTTCACCTACTGTGAATCACAAATACCCCACACAAATTCTCCTGATCTTATGAACCGACGAACATTTATCAAAAGCTCATCACTGGCGACGGCAGGACTGGCCGCCGGATTATCCGCTCCTCTATTTGCAAACGATCACGACAAGAAACTGAAGATCGGCCTGATCGGCAGTGGCTGGTACGGCATGGTGATCGCCAGGGCGTCACTGGAGTCCGGCAGCGTGGAGGTGATCGCTGTCGCCGATGTGGACAGCCAACATCTGGCGAACAGCCTGAACGAACTGGCATCACTGCAGGGCAGTCGTCCACAAGGGTTCAAGGACTACAGGGAGTTGCTGGAGACAAGTGGTCTCGAGGCGGTGTTGATCGGCACGGTTACTCACTGGCATGCACTGCAATTCATCGCTGCCAGCCGAAAAGGGCTGCCGGTCTACTGCGAGAAGCCGTTGGCCTACGACATCGAGGAGGGGAAGGCGATGGTGAAGGCTGCCCGCGAGGCGGGCAACATCGTGCAGATAGGCTTTCAGCGGCGACAGAACAAGGCGTTCAGCAGGGCCAAGGAGCTGATCGGTGAAGGCAGGATCGGTAAGGTGCACCAGATAGAAGCACAGATACACTACAACCCCAATATTGATGACACCACCATCCAGGATCCGCCGGCATCGCTCGACTGGGATGCCTGGTGCGGCCCGGCACCTTTGCTGCCCTACAGTCCCTCCAAAGGGCATATGTCGTGGCGCTTCGAGAGAGCCTACGGCAACGGACACCTGGTGGACTGGGGCATCCACAACATCGACATCATCCGCACCATCATGGGATACGACATGCCTACGACCATTGAAGCCCAGGGAGGCATCCATGCACTACAGGGGCTGACCAACACCCCCGATACGCTGAGGGCGACGATGCAGTTCGGAGAGGTACCGCTCATCTGGCAGCACCGCCTCTGGGGCACGGGAGAGATGGATCCGCAGTACAACAACGGCATCTTCTTCCACGGTGAGAAGGGTACCCTCTTTGCTTCCGACAACCGGCTGGTACTGAATCCGACAGGCCGCAACAGCCGCCAGGAGGTGATGGAGATTCCTTCCCCCCGCATGCAGGAGGAACATGTGGCGGAGTTCATCAGGGCGGTAAAAACGGGAAATCCTGGACTGATCAGCTGCACCATCGACGATGCCTTCCGTTCCACCGCGACGGTACAACTGGCTATGATCGCCTACGAAACTGGGAGCAGGGTAAAGTGGGATGGAGAACTGCAGACCATCACCGGCAACGAGCCAGCTGCGTCAATGCTCGCCAGACCTTACCGTGAAGGTTACCAGCGACCTTAGAATATTCAGAGTAACCATTTTACATATATGAAACCATCCATAACCCTTGCATGCATCCTTCTCACAACAGCACTAACCGCACAGGAATGCGACATTGTTGCAGAGGGAGTCGTTCCACAGAAAGCGGGAACCGGCTTCGCCTTCACCGAAGGTCCCGCTATCGCCAAAGATGGCAGTGTCTACTTCACCGACCAGCCAAACGACCGCATCTACCACTGGGATGAGCAGCAGGGCATCACCCTCTGGCTGGAGGGTACCGAACGCTCCAACGGTTTGTACTTCAACCATGAGGAGAAGCTGGTGGCCTGTGCCGATGCGCAGAACAGGATCATCCTGTTAGAGAGTCGTGAGGAGCGGAAGGTGCTTCTGGAGGGGTTTGAGGGAAAGCATCTGAACGGACCCAACGATCTCTGGATCGCACCAAACGGTGATATCTACTTCACCGATGCCTATTACCACCGTCACTACTGGCCGGAAGGTCAACTCGAGGAGCAAGTGGTTAGGGGTGTCTACCTTCTCAGACCCAATGGAAAGGTCATCCGGGTGATCAACGACTACAAGCAACCCAACGGCATCATCGGCACTCCCGACGGCAAGAATCTCTATGTATCCGATATTGAGGACCGTAAGATCTGGCGGTATGAAATCCTACCCGACGGCACACTGACCGGCAAAACATACTTTGCCCCGCACGGATCGGACGGGATGACTATCGACAACCGGGGCAACATCTACCTTACAATGGGCAAGGTGTGGGTCTACTCACCCGAAGGGGAGCTGATCAGTGAGATTGAAGTGCCGGAGAGTCCCTCCAACCTATGCTTTGGCGGGGAGGAGCGCGACATCCTCTTCATCACCGCCCGCACATCGGTCTACACCCTGAAGATGAAGACCAGAGGGGTTCAATAAATGTTTCTTCAAATCGACCAGTAATGCCGAATAAAAAGGCAGAGAGCACTTTTTTCCCTATATTTGTAACTAACAAAAATCATTATAAGCTTAACCCATATGAATGAAATCGACAAGTATGTAAAAACCCACGAACAACGTTTCCTTGATGAATTGTTCGAATTGATTCGCATCCCATCCATCTCATCGCTTCCTGAGCACAAACCCGACATGTACCGTGCAGCTGAAAAATGGAAAGAGCTCCTGCTGGCTGCGGGTGCCGACAAGGCCGAGGTGATGGAGACCGACGGCAACCCGGTGACCTACGGAGAGAAGATCATCGATAAGAACGCCCCCACGGTACTGGTCTACGCCCATATGGACGTGATGCCGGTGGACCCGGTTGATCTCTGGAAGACCAAGCCGTTTGATCCGGTGGTGAAGGATGGCAGAATCTGGGCACGTGGTGCAGATGATGACAAGGGACAGGGCTTCATGCATGCCAAGGCGTTTGAGTACCTCGTACAATCGGGCACGTTAGCGTGCAACGTCAAGTTCCTCATTGAAGGAGAAGAGGAGGTGGGTTCACCCAACCTTCCCAAGTTCTGCAAGCAACACAAGAAGATGTTGCAAGCCGACGTGATCCTGGTCTCCGACACCTCGATGATCGCCCCTGACGTGCCTTCCATCACCACGGGACTGCGTGGACTGGCCTATTGGCAGGTAGAGGTGACAGGCCCCAACGTGGACCTGCACTCGGGACTCTTCGGCGGTGCAGTGGCCAACCCGATCAATGCACTGGCGAAGATGATCGCACAGACGATGGACGACGACGGTCGTATCCTGATCCCCGGCTTTTACGACGACGTGGTGGAGGTATCAAAAAAAGAGCGCAACATGATGGCGAAGGCCCCCTTCTCAGAGAGCGACTATAAGAAAGCGCTCGACGTGAAACAGCTGTTCGGCGAGAAAGGGTACAGCACCAACGAGCGCACCGGCATCCGCCCCACGTTCGACGTCTGCGGCATCTGGGGTGGCTACACCGGTGAAGGGGCCAAGACAGTGCTACCGTCGAAAGCCTACGCCAAAATCAGTACCCGTCTGGTACCCAACCAGGACCACAACAAGATTGCAAAGCTCTTCGTGAAGTACTTCGAGTCAATCGCCCCCAAGTCGGTGAAGGTGAAGGTTGAGTACCTCCACGGCGGACCCTCCTACGTCTGCCCCATCGATCTGCCGGCCTATCAAGCGGCAGAGAAGGCATACAGTGAAGTCTACGATAAGGAGCCGGTACCGGTCCGTTCCGGCGGCAGCATCCCCATCATCGCCACCTTCGAGGAGATCCTCGGCATCAAATCGGTACTGATGGGCTTCGGTCTGGGATCTGATGCGATCCATTCTCCTAACGAGAACTTCCCACTGGAGCAGTTCTACAACGGCATCCGCACCATCCCCCTCTTCTACAAGCATTTTGCAGAGCAGTTGAAGAAGTAAGCACGATGTATCTTCACAAAAAGATGATTCCGCGATGCCTGTATAACAGGAGGCTGCGGAATCATTTTTTGATAGGCTGTTTGTCGGATCTCAGACAATCACATACGCCGCGTAGCGGGTGACCTCGGTGACCGGTGTGAGTGCCAGGTAGCCGGAGGTGATGTGGCCCTGTTGCACCCTGAGAGGATGCTCTTGCAGCATCTGATGATGATGGAACAGCGCACTGCCCGGCTTTTTAAAATAATCAACCCTAAAGGTTCCCTCACTATCCTCCTCCATGAATTGGTTGTGAAAGATGCGTGCCACCATTCCCATGTTCATCCGCATATTAATCTCCACGCATGGCTGGATTCGATATCCCTCGATGGTATCACAAATCATCATATCGACCCCTGCATATCCGGTGTAATGAGGAAAGCGGGCGGCAAGCCTGACTGTGAGTGACTCACGCAGTTGTTCCAGCAGAGCTCCGGGGATATAAGCGGAAAGCCTCTCCTTGATGCAGGAATCGGAGAGCAACTCATTCCCCAGGTAGGCACCAGAGACAGCTGCCCTGAAAAGTGAGAAGCCGGCAAAGCGAGCTTTCCCTTCTTCGAGGTAGAACTCCATGGCGAAGTCCTTCACTCTGTTCAGTACCGGCTCTGCAACGACCCCGCCCTGTTCGCGGATCACCCGCCTGCACCAGTCGGTCTGTTTGTCGGTAATCCTGCCCAGCACACGAATCAAGCCCTTGCCGCTGCCGGAGAGCGGCATCTTTAAAAGCTTGTCCCCCGGAAAAGAAGAGAGATATCGCAACAGTTCTTCCAAAGAGGTGAAATGATGTGACTCGCCGCAGAAGGCCGGTTCCGCTTCCTGAAGCCCTCGTAGCATTCGCACCGCATGCCGCCGGTCAGAATAATCCCGCAGTCGTAACAGATCGTCGGTTGAGGGCAGCCGCTCCTCCTGCACCCCACAGGAGATCAGTCGTTTTCGCAGGGCCGGGTTCCAGCCCCAGGGAAGGATGGGGTGGTTTGGATTTTTGCTGATGTCAGAAGCTGATATCAGCGAAGAAGTGACCGATAGCCGCTGAGACACAGTTTCGAGGTGCATGCGGTGCTGCTCCCCCTCCGCGACAACAGGATCACCCCCGCTGTACCACGCCGGCAGCAACGCCAACTCAGCAGCCATAAGGGCAGCCGAGGCAGGCGGTGTGTAGTTGGGTGAAAAGTTGGCCAGCGCCAGGTCGTGCTCGGGATTGAACAGATGCATCCTCCTATTGGTACTCCTTGACCTCGATTTCCCCGTTGATTGCCAGCAGGGCGTTATCCGCCAGAGCACCCATCTCATCCTGTCCCGGGTAAACATGCACCGGTGCAATGCGGTAGACACGTTCGATTACCAGGTTGCAGAACCACTTGCTGTTGGCAATGCCGCCTGTGATCAGGATCGCATCCACCTCACCTTTCAGCACGGTACCCATCGCGCCGATCTCCTTCGCTACCTGATAGGCCATCGCCTCCAGTACCTCGCGGTGTTTCTTATCGCCATCCTTCGCCTCCCGTTCTGCAATATAGGCATCGTTGGTACCCAGGTAAGCCATCATCCCCCCTTTTCCCACAATCATCTCCGACATCTTTTCGTAGCTGTAGATGCCGCTGAAAGCTACCTTCAGCAACTGCCCCACGGGCAGCGATCCGGTACGTTCGGGTGAGAAGGGACCGTCGCCATCCAATCCCTGGTTCACATCCACCACCTTCCCCTTCTGATGGGCTCCCACGGTGATTCCGCCACCCAGGTGCACCACGATCAAATTGAGATCTTCATATTTTTTCATGATCGACTTGGCATGTGCACGGGCTATCGCTTTCTGGTTCAAGGCGTGAAAGATTGATCTTCTATCAAAAAGAGGATGTCCCGAATAGCGAGCCAACGGCTGCAGCTCGTCCACCACCACCGGATCGGCAATGAAAGCCTCTGCCGAGGGGAGCAACTTGGCGATGTCGTATGCGATCAGTGCCCCCAGATTGCTGGCATGCTCGCCCCGCTTGCATGCAAGCAGATCGTCGCGCATGGCATCGTTGACCCGGTAGACGCCCGACGCGATGGGTTTCACCAGACCCCCGCGACCGATCACTGCATCGATCGACTCCACCGGCACATCTGCGCTCTTCAGCTCGTCATAGATGATATCCTTCCGGTATTCGTACTGATCGGTAATCTTTTCAAATCGTCGCAACACGTCGGGTGAATGCTTGATGGTTTTCAGGAAGATCACCTTCTCCTGCTGGTAGATGGCGATCTTGGTAGAAGTAGATCCCGGGTTGATCACCAGGATGCGTGTGTTGGTTGCCATAGGTTGCTGGTTTAGTGGTTATATTTTTTACATGATTATCTGATCACGGCTCCCAAAGCCAGGGAGAGTAGTTTGCTGCGATCGTTGTCCGACCGTGAGGTGAGCACGATAGGGACGGAGGTACCTGTCACGACGGCAGCCGAAACAGCCCCCCCCAGGAAGTTGAGCGCCTTGTAGAACATGTTCCCCGCCTCAATATCGGGAGACAGGATCAGGTCCGCATCACCGGCCACCTCACCCTCAATGCCCTTCAGCAATGCGGATTCACGGTTAAAGGCGATATCGATGGCAAAGGGACCATCCACAACACAACCCGGCAGCTCTCCGTTGCGGTTCATCTCTTTCAGTGCCGCAGCATGCAGCGTTGCCTCCATCTTCGGGTTCACCTTCTCCACCGCAGCGGCCACCGCTACCTTGGGGTTGACGATTCCCAGCCGGTGACAAAGCTTCACGGCGTTGAGCAGGATCTGTCTCTTCCCCTCCAGGTCGGGTGCGATGTTCATCGCCGCATCGGTAAGGCCAAACACCTTGTGGTAGTAAGGCGTCTCGAAAAAGGCAACATGACTCAACAGCCCATCGGTGTTTAGCCCCTTCTCCTTGTCGAGCACCGCTTTCAGCAGATCGGCCGTACCCACATGCCCTTTCATCAGCATGCCGGCACGCCCTTCTCTCACTTTCGCTACGGCAATTTGGGCCGAAACGGCAGCGCCCTCACGGTTATCCAGCACCTCCATCTCTCCGGTCGAAATACCTGCATGACGGGCTGAAGCAGCAATCTTCTCACTGTCACCAATCAGCAGGGGAGCTACGAATCCCTCCTGCATGGCATGATACAGGGAAATCAGGACATCCTCATCTTCAGCGGCTGCCACGGCAACGGTACATCTCCCTCTCTCTTTGGCGCGTTGCACCAGCTCCGACAAATCGTGAATCGGCATAATAGTAATATTGAAACTTGGTCCTTACAAAAGAACAAATTTTTTCGCATATTTCTCCCAATTCCACAGTTATTTTAAGCAAAATGAAAATCAATTTTTGTGTATCACGATATAGCGGTGCCTGTTAATCAGCTTGTCGATAAATGCAGTAGCAGCTATACTTTCCAGGATGAAGAGATACTTTAAGATGCGCTGCATATTTTCACGAAATCGTTGGTCGTCGATCGACTCAGTTGCCCTCCGGATCAACCGTTTCAGATGATCCTCATCGGGTTTCACCTGTGCGAAATCATGCATGATCTTCAACAGCGCTTCGTCTCGTTCCTCTTTACTGGAAAAGGGTTTCAGCGGAAGGCTGTCGGTATACTTATCCATCTTCTCAATGTAGTCGATGCATCCGCCACCCCTCAGGGTATGAAAGAAGTAAATCCTGATCGTGTTGAATTGCGGTGCTCCTTCAATTTCAAAAACGAACCTGGGGATCCCCTGGTAGTAGAACCTGGATACCTGTTTGATTTCGGGGATATTCTTCCGTTTCAGGTCACTCTCGGTGACGACTACTCCCCGCAGGTTACTGAAAAAAATTCTCTTTGTTCCCATCTCTTGTTATTTTCTGTTGGTAAAAAAATGACAGGACAGGATCAAACCGGGCAGCGGCATCACGCATTCGTGAAACGGTGAAAAGGCACAAAAAAAATCTTTCATAATGCTCGTATTTAAAATGATAGCATCATAAAAGATTGGCAGACTGCTTTTTTTTGGACTGTTGTCCCGCATGCTGAACCACCGTGGCTTTGCTGCTCGGTTGGTATCCTGTCGGATTCCTGATGCTGATGCAAAGATAGGACATTCATCCCGAAAAACAAAGAATCGGGATGATTAAATGGCACCGGGTAACATGATCACAGTCGATCAATACGCCGTTATTCAGACAACAGTTGCTGTGCTGCCAGCACCAGGAACATGTAGTGGGAGGAGCCTCCGCCCATCACATACTCCACCTGCTGCCACAGGAAGGGGAACTCCAGCAGTTCGGGAAAGTCGGGACGTATTAGTGCTGTTCCTGAAACCACTCCCCCGGGGATATAGGACCAGTCCGCACGGTTCAACCCATACCCCACCGTGGCCGACCGGGCACCCACTCCTGAGGCGAACGACGCAGTGTTTGAACCGGGGTGACATCCCAGAATGAAGTTGAGGACGTTGTAGATGAACTCCGGCCCGAAGATGTCGGGATAGGCGGTGTGGAGGAAGTAGTGGTTGTAACCAAAACGTTGTATATCCCAGCCGGCACCCCAGATATTGGGCCGATAGGGAACGCCGTAAGGTGTTTCTGCGCCCTGTTCCTCCAGCTGATCACGGAAACCCAGCAGGGCATCGCGTACCGCTTTGGTGAAGCGGGCATCGTTCATCTTCTGCTCGGCACGACCCATGAACCAGCCCACACGTTCAATGTTTTCAACGATGAAATCACGCTCCTGCAGCAGGACGTTCCTGTATTGCTCTTCACCGGTGGTCAGGTAGAGTTCGGTTGCAGCGTGAAGTTTCGATGCTTTCGATGGTGCTGCCACAGGCGTCCTGTCGAACAGTTCGCGGGCAACCTCCAGAGCCTGGACACTCAGCGTATCGTTAAATCCTTTCAACACTCGTGACGTGGCGGCCAACTGAGCGGCAGTGGTCAACTCACGGGTGGGGTTCTCCTCTGTGAAGACCCAGCGATCATCTCCGTTACCGGGGTTGTTGTCGGTCATCGCACCCGCATCGCCCAGCATGACGTATTGCCGGAGGTCGTTGCAGATGATGCCGCGATACAATCGGCCCAGGGCGCGGTATCCGCCCACCACACTCAACGCACCATGCTCAATCTGCTGCAGCATGTCAGGCTTACCATCCGGCTGATGGATTTCAACTACTCGGGAAGTCTGGTCGATGGCGGTCACATCATAATCCTTGCCGAATGTTTCATAGGCCAATGCCAGGATATAGGTCTCACCCGCCTGCGACTCCACGCGCAGGTCGAAATCACCCGCGTCGTGCCAGCCGCCGACATTCAATCCCGCTACCGGATCACCCGGTTTGAACTTCGTAAGGGTAGAGGGACCCTGCACATAGCCGTCTATGTGGTTGAAGTCGACAGGAGCCATCCGGGCGTCATCCATGTGACAGAAATCATGCCACACACGATATTTCTCATTCACCCGCATGTGGCACATCTGCACAGGCAGGAAATACTCCAGTACCGGCTGCCAGACGCCTCGATCATAAACATCACCCGCTATGCGGAACACCGAAGAACGTGAATCTCCGTAACCCACCTGATAAAGCCCCTCCTCTTTCACTTCCGAGAAATCGAACTTGAGGTAGTTGTAACGCAAAAATTTGCCCCACTCTGCGGCAGATGCTGCCGCGACCTCCTGCCTGCCCTTCTCCGTGATCCGGTAGAGCACCGGCTGGAGGCGCTTCGTTTCCCTGTTGTCCAGCTCAATCACTGCAACCTTGGGCTGAGCGGGGTGGTACCCCACCTGCGAGGTCTGTATCACCGGCCGATAGAGCCACTCCTCCACCACGTTGGGTGTGATCACCCACTCAATGGCGCCATCGGTCTTTCCGGCAGGGATCTCACTTCGGAGCACGAACCAGCCGTTGTTGTGGTTCATACGACCATCGTACAGTTTCAGGTCTGTGCCCTTCGACTCGATGGTGAATCGGTTGTAGGGATCATCGGGGCGCACCGTGAATCGCTTGCCCACGGCGTAGGGCTCCGAGACGATGTCATCGGCGATGATGGGACTGTAGCCTGTACCGCTCAGCTGTGCCACCGAAGCTTTTCCGCCGGGGTTGTAATCACCCTGATGGGTATGGTTTGATGGTTCCTCCCGCGTGGGGCCGTTGGGCTGCTGGGGGAAGAAGCCGCTCTGCCCGTCCATGATCCAGGGCTTCCCGAAGAGCGTGCCGGGAAAGAGCTCCAGGTTGAACCCTACCTTGCCGAGGAACTTCTCGGAAATTGGTCGGTCCAGGTCTACGGTGACCACTACTGCTGCTCCGTCACCCCTAACGCTTACCCTGTAGTTGAACATGAGATCAGGGTAAATCATGGGGTTGAAACCGGTCATATGACGGGCAGAATCGGGAAAGGTGAGGTGGGCTGTGATGCTGTTGGCATCGATATCAGCATCCCGTCTGTTTTGTTTGGGAACGGGCTGCCATTGCCCCGGCGTCGGCTCCAGGCGAATATCACCGTTGGTCGCCACCCGGTTGCCGTGCATGATGAGCGACACCCCACCCTGGTGTCCCTCGGGATAGATATCGTCGAAAGCCATCACCTCAACCCCTTTGTTTTGGAAATATCCGGATTTCCCTAATTGAAACTCCTGCGCTCTCAGCGAGGGGAAGATCATCAGGCTGCAAATTCCTGTCAGAAAGAAAAAAAATGTTTTGTTCATGGTCTATCCCTTGTGTTGGATTGGTACGTAAGATCTCATGGATGAGTCATCAGACCCGGTGACAAAGATATATTTATATGCGCGTAAAAAAAAATTTACGTTTTGTGAATTTATTTTTATGTTTCAGTAAAAAATTAATAATATTTGTGAATACATTTGTCTGTTGTTGTAATGTGAGATGGTAAAACACCAACGATTTATACTATGAAAAAGACAATCCTTTTTATCCTTATCAGTGTTGCAGCAGCCAGCCTTCCCATTGAGATGGCTGCCGCTCTGAATGAGCACAGGAACATGGAGGTTCAAACCAACATCAGTTTACAAAAAAAAGAGAAGAAGAAAGAAAAAAAAGAGACAATAACGACTCCTCCCTTGCAAAACATGAAGGATATCCCACGGGTAACGTTTACCGCTGCCAATCCATGCGCACCAGGAAACCTGGTCACCAGCGGAATGCCCTGGGAGGAAACGGGCCTTGATGAGATAAAGCCGTTGGGTGATGTTGAACCAATAATTCCTGAGCCGTTGCCCTCCATCACCCATTTGTCTGAGTTCGACTACAAAGCTGCCGTAACGGTTGCTTTTGAGGGTATGCGCCTGATTTACGGCCCGATGCCGGACGAGGAAGCACGGCAATTTGAGAAGACCTGGGCACCACTGTACAATTATCCCACGCAGGAGATCCTCGACTACCTGAATCGGTTGAACCCCCTGATCAGCCAGTTTCTGGCTGCACGTGAATCATACCTCCGTACGTTCGCAGCTGTCCAGATGGTTATGCTGGATGCCGCCACGGCTGTGGAATGGGACGACCAGGAGGCTTTTCATGCAGCGCTCTTCGAGGCGAAATTACACACCACGGGTATGGAGTCGCTCAATGCAGCAATGCAGGTACTGGCCGATCGCATCCAGCAGCTGGGCAATCCTCCCAACCCCAACGATGCCAAATGTGAGGCTTACAACCGTTACAGGCGAGTGTTTCAACAGGAAGAAGAGGAAATCGACTTAGGCGAAAGCTGGATAGGAACCCGCGAAAGTCCCTATCAGGCAGCTGGGCTGGATGAGTTGAAGGAAACCATGATCCGGTATCTGTTCAAGACAAAAGTAAACGGGAAAGATACCTACTATGCCATTCAGCTTGTTGAATCGGACCCCTGCAGTGATGAGGAGATGGAGACAGACGAAGCTTGCCTGTCGAGTGTCAAGGTGGAACAGCTTGATCTGCCGTCAAACAATGAGCATATGCCTGACATCACCTCCGACGGGACCTTCGTATCCTATTTTCCTAAAGTACCGGTCATGCTGATATCAAAGCTCACTTTCGACTATTTCCGATTGCGCGAATATTCGGCGGTGACCGAGTCCGACCTTGAGAACCCCGCTCTGGTGGCCGACAAGAAAGCCTACCGAGCTGCATGCAACAACTACGGAACACGCATCATGCGGAGTGGTTTCTTCTTTAAAACGGCCATTGAATGGACGGCAGAAAATCGCTGGAGCCAATATGCCTTCGCAGAAAACGGCATGATACCCAACGATGCCATAGTTGATTTTGAAGAAGCCCTGAGAGCGAACATCATGGCCGACATGGCAGCCAAAAAGAAATCGAGAAAGGAACGCCGTGAGGAGGAGAAGAACAACCAACTGGCAAAAGAAGCCGAAGAACGCTCCACACGAAACAAAAGAATGGAGGATTCGCTAGCCCTCGAGAAACAGTCGAGGGAAGAATCCATCGCATCCCGCAGGGAAATCATCAACTCCATCCGTGAGCAGATAGAGCGCGAACGGGAATACAAGCAACGTGCCTCCGAAAGGCTGTCGCAGGCAAGAAACGCACAGGAAGCGACAAGCCTGAGGAAAGAGATGGCCGATATCGATATGCGCATCATGGGCCTGCAGTCCACCATGCAGAGTGAAGAAGATGCTGTGGCTACTCTTCAGACGGGTGAACTGGTTCAAACGCGCACCATGTTCGCTGACTACGCGCGCAACAAGATGATTCATGACATGCACATTGATGCAGCCCGTCGTGATGCTACCCGGAGAGCTGCATACATCGTCGACCATCAGATCAAGCGCCTCCCCTGGGACCAGCGTGAGACCGCCCGCAAGCTGGCAGAAAGTGTGATCGACGGGGATGCGTTGGTATCGGGTGACGTGGAGAAGGCACGTTCACTGGCGTTGGCTTTGAACAAGCAGTTGCAGGGTTACGGGGAGTATGATCATGCGGTAGCGACAGAGGCCATCGTCAACTCGGAAGAGAATGAGTTTTGGGCACAGTCAACGATTGTTGCAGCCGGTGCCATTAGCGTCGGGTTGGGATCGAGTGCCCTGGCAGGTGCTTATGGTGCCGAAGCTGCAGCAACCATTTACGGCACAAAAGCATTGGGCGCCGTCTACGGTGGTGTAACAGGCTATCTTGCCGGAGGACCCAAAGAAGGGGTCATACAGGCTGCCGGTGCATGGTCGCCCGTAACCGGCGGTGTAGCAGCATTTGTGAATGGTTATTACGAGGCAGGACAAAAGAAGGGTGCCACCACCTCCTCTCAGATCTGGGAGGGTGCAAAAAACGCCGGGACCGAATATATTGTCGGGAAAGTGTTTGAAGTGGGTGTCTCAGTGGTATCGAAAGGGGCTACTGCTCTCTTCGGCAATGAAAGCCGCCTCTTCAGGCCCCTGGTGAAAACCCCTGCACAACGGTCCCGGGAATTAACTGACCAGATACGAACCACACGCAGCAAGCTGGAAGCGGAGGATGCCGTGAAATCGTTCAACCGATTAAATGATGAACTGATTATCCTGCAAATGGACGAAGTGGCAAACGCAACCCAAATTGGGTCAGTTAAAAATGAGTTGAACCAACTGGCTGCCTCTATGAATGCCGACTATCACGCCAAGTGGTTTTTCAAGTACAAGGCCGATCGAAAACTGAGGATCAGTTTCGACCGGAGTGTGCAGGAAAATTACAATGAAATGATACCGAAGATGGCGGAGTCGTTGAGGAGCAAAGGCTACGATATGTCTGATATCCGGTTCAGGCAGTTCAGGAATGCCTCCAGCGGCGGCACTTCGAGCATGGACCTGGACCTGGCACCTGTCTCAGCCACCACTGGAAGTGAGCCCTCCTTTTTCATCAAAAACGGGAAAAGGGTTGACGCCAGAGAGTTCATGCAGGATGCACAACAAGCCATGAATCAGGACTACTTCGAGATGTTTCACATCAGCGCCAAACAATCGGAGATGAACCTCACCACATCGATGCATGCCGAAGCGTTTTCCACGCCCGAACTGTTAAACGAAGATGTGGATTTCTCGCAACTGGCTCCAAAGGATGTGGCCAGCATCGGTAAGGTGCTGGATGTGAAAGTGAACTCCATCGAAAAGAATCCGATGTTGACCAACACCTCCAAGATGCAGGCCAAGTGCAGGGAGGCGAGCAAGGAGATAGACAACATGCTGATGAAGAAACTGGAACAGGATCTGGCAAAAGCAAAACCGGGCAGCCTGGAATACCTCCATACACAAGATGACATCAAATACTGGAAAGAGATGGGAGCGAAGCTGAAATACATCGGCACACAGACAAACGATCCGATGGAAATCATCCGGATGAATCGTGAAATCTCTCACGCCACAGGGGGCAGGGATGCGACACAGGTGGTGAACGATCTGATCAACCGGTTCGGTTTCAACCAAGCAACACAGCCAAAGATGTGATAAACATATACAACTATAACGATCATGGAAACATTCAACATCATTCTCATTGCAGCACCTCTCATTTTCCTGCTGCTCCTGTATATTATCCTCTCCAACAGACTTACCTTCCGGCGTAATCAGGCCGAAAATGCATTCGCAAGCCTCGATGCCTACCTGAAAAAACGATTTGACCTGATTCCAAACCTGGTTGCTGCAGTGCAACAATATATGGGACACGAGAAAAGCGTTCTTACCGAGATCACAGCACTGCGGAGTGAGGCCATGAAATCCGGCTTGAGCAGTGATGAGGTGATCGAGATCAACAACAGGATGAACCGTGCCATGCGTTCTGTGAATGTGGCCATGGAGAACTATCCCGACCTGAAATCAAACACGAACATCCTACAGTTGCAGGCATCGCTCAACGAGGTGGAGGAACAAATCTCAGCTGCCAGAAGGGCATACAACGCTTCTGTACTCGCATTCAACAATGGCGTTCAGTTGTTCCCGTCGAGTTTGATTGCCTCCATCCGGGGGTTCAGTCCCAAGCCATACCTGGAAACACCCGATACTGAAAGAAACAACATCGATGTCAATTCTCTGTTTAACTCACGCCGATGAAAACCGAAAACGAATTCAGAACATATTACAGGACAAAGCTTCAGCCGTCACTATTGGATCTGAATAAGTTCCGACGCCAGACACGGGCCAAAAACATCCGGATCACCCTTGAATACGTCCTGTTCCTTGTTCTTCTCTTCGTGATTGGGTTTGTTGTGAACCAGATGATCTACGGTGTCTGGTTCACCGAAAGAAAGGCCAACGTACCTATCATTCTCACGGTGATTGTTCTCATCCTCTCACTCCTCTATTACTTTGGCCTGATCCATGCAAACAGAAAGAAATTTGTCAGCCGCTACAAGAAAGAAATCATCAGCTCAATCGTACAGTTTATTGACAAGAGTCTGCTCTACGAAGCCGAGAACCTTATCCCCCAACGAGATTTCATCGCTTCCGGGCTGTTCTATCCGAAACCCGACCGTTACAGCGGTGACGACTGTGTGAGTGGCAAAATCGATAAGACAGAGATCGCTTTTTCTGAGATTCATGCCCAATATAAGACGGTAGCGAATGATGACGATGGCAAATCAGAGAGATGGATCCCACTCTTCGACGGGTTATTTTTCAAAGCCGATTTCAACAAGCATTTCAAAGGGGAATATTTTGTTTTACCCGATAGGGCTGAGAAAATGTTCGGACGGGCAGGAAAACTATTCCATAGTTCAAAAAACCGCTTTGGTGAACTGATCCGCCTTGAAGATCCGGAATTTGAAAAGGAATTCGTGGTGTATGGCACCGATCAGGTGGAGGCCCGCTACATCCTCTCTACCAGTCTGATGAGGCGTCTCCTCGATTTTAAACAGCGCACCGGGAAGAAGATGCAGGTCTCCTTTGTAAAATCTTCCCTCTATATCGCCATTCCCTATCGGAAACCACTCTTTGAACCCCGTTATTACTCTACCATACTCTCAGAAGATAAGACAACGGAATATTTCCTCGACCTGGAGTTGGCCATTGCCATCGTGACTGAATTAAATCTCAACACCCGCATCTGGAGCAAACAGTGAAGAGCTGTTTCAGGACAAGACACGGCATTGAATGGGCTGGTGCCCCTCCAATGCCTCTCCAATGTCTCTCCCAAGCCCCTCCAAAAATTATTGGAGTGGCAGGCGCCCATGTCTAGCCGATGTGAGGCGAAAGACACCCAAAAGAAGAAGCACCTACCGGGTTGAACCGATAAGTGCTTGATGTTAAGGGAGCGGCAAACGAGATTCGAACTCGCGACCCTCAGCTTGGGAAGCTAATGCTCTACCGACTGAGCTATTGCCGCAGGATTACCCTGCAAATGTACCCAATTTTTTTAATCGTTATACGCTTCACATTGTTTTTTATCTTAAATTTGAGCGAATACAGAAAAATTATTTACCTTTGCACCCACAAATCATCGGGATGTAGCACAGTTGGCTAGCGCGCCACGTTCGGGACGTGGAGGTCGGGT
>DAINAS010000015.1:0-60244 GCA_036733365.1 Proteiniphilum sp. | reverse complement strand
AACTCGGATATTGAAAGCTGTCTGGAGCTCTTGTATCGTATCATAAAATGCAAGGATTATGAAGTAAAAATAATCAATTTCTTGCAGTTATACAAAGTATATATCATTTAATCTGCTGATTTTCAGAATAAATATCTATTATTCAGCAGACCCTAAATAATATCTATGATCTAATGAGGCAACGCAAATAATACAAAAAATATATTCTAACAAATTTATTACATCTTTACTCCTCCCTGTCCTTTATTCTGCGCAATCTGATAGTAACAAGGTTATTACGTTACGCATTATGTCTGATTTCAGCAGTACAAGAAGAATGAGCATTTAAATGATGTAAACAGGTAAGTCTCTTTTGAAGTCCATAATATTCCTTACTTTTTCAATAGTGATAGCTGAGGCTGAGCAGCAGCATGCGGGGACGCAGGTTGTAACGATAATCGAACCGGTCGAGTCCGCTGAAGAGGGTGTAGGAGTAGTCGGACTGGTTGAAGAGGTTGGTGGCGGTGAGGCTGAGCTCCAGCCGCGAGTGGCGGTAGCTGATGCCGGCGTCGGCGAAGAAACGCTTCACCTTTTCACCCTCGCTGATCTCGTTCATGGAGTGTTCCAGACGCCCGTTGAGCTGCCACCGCTTGTCGACCTGCCAGAAGGCGGAGAGCTGTCGCGCTACCTCCCAGAGGGAGGAACGGAGCGACTCTCCGTGCGTGCCAATCTCGGTGGTGTGAAGGGTGGCCGCCTCCTGGTAAGTGAGGGAGGCATCGTCAGAGAGCTTGATGCTCAGCTTGGGCATCAGCACCCATCCCGCTGCACGAAAGGGGTAGAGCTCTCCCTGCTGCAGCCGCTCTCCCTGCATGCTGTTGTAACTGACGTTGAATGAGAGGTTGGTCCTGATCGCGGGGATGTATTTGCCGGCGTACAATGACCAAAGCAGCTGGTCGGTGCGGGTGGAGTGGGCGGTGATGCCGGTGACCGACTCGTTACCGATGAAGCGTTGACTGGTGAGGCTGTTCCTCTGTGAGGGGGTATAGGCCAGGGTGGAGTTGAGGAAGAAGCTGCTGATGGGATTGCGGTATTGGAATCCCGCGCTGTAGGAGGAGCGTTGCGACTCCGGCAACAATCCGTCCCGCTTGCTGAGGCTGCGGTATCCCGACAACAGCCAGAGGCCGGTCATGTCGGTGAAATCGCCGAGGGAGTGTGACGACCGGTAGGCGAGGTGTGCTCTCAGCATCGGGTTGAAGCGGTAGTTGAAACGCAGTGAGGGGTCGGCATGCAGGTAGGTGAGCTGCTCCTCACCAAATTGCATCACCTGCCTGCGCAGGGGGAGATCGGCCTGGATGGTGAGCTTCTCACCGCGGTAGAGGTAGGAGGGAGCCAGCTCCAGGAGGAGGTGCGACGATCGCATTTCCCCCACGGTGCTGTCTTGGAGCAGGGGGTGGAGAAGTGCCGATTCATACCTGTCGAGGGTGGCCTCTGCTACTCCTGTGAGGGTGACGCTGGAGCTGCCCCAGCCCAAGCTATAGTAGGTGCTGTTACGCGTGTAGAAGCCGGAGAGGGTCACTTCCTGCTGCTGCGCTGCATCAGTGGTGTCAATCTCTATTGTAAGCTGTTGCGGTTGCGATGAGTAGGCCATGAACGAACTGAAGTCCCAGAGACGCTCTCCCCATCGTTTCACGTACTGCAGGTTGTTGCGTATCAGCTGTGCCGGCAGTCGGTACTCCTGTGTCACGCCCATGCCGTTCAGGTTGATCGCAGAGGCGGAGCGGTCGCTGCCGCCGCTCCAGCGAAGGGCATTGTTGAGGTAGTGGCCGGGGCTGTTGTCGCTGTATGTCAGCGCGGCATCGAGCTTGTGGGTTCGGTGGGTGAGGGCGCTGCTCTCGCTGATCTGCAGGTTGCCGTCGGGAAGATAGTATTCGCTGTTGCGCAGGATGCTCTCCTCCCGTTCATCGTGCAGGTACTGGATGTTGAGACGCAGCTGACTGTGTTCACCCGTCTTGTGTAGGTTGTTGATGGAGGCAGTGTGCGATTTGTTGAAGAGGTACCGTTTCCGCTCCAGCGGAGGAGGACTGAACGATCTTGCCGAGAGGAGCGTGACCGGTGAGTAGCCGGAGGCCGCATCAGCTGCGTCACCACCGGTGAGTGACTGCTCTGTCAGCTCCCGGCCTATATCCATGGCAGCATTGTTGCCCTTGTACATGACGATGTACTGCCTGTTCCGCCCCGCGCTGAGGGCAAACGCTTCGGCCAGCCAGAGCAGTCCGTCAGCATCACCCGTTCCAAGGGTGACAGTGCCTGCCGGGCGCGACATCCGCTCTTTCTTCAGGCGCAGGTTGATGGCTGCCTTTTCGCTCGGCACCAGGTCGCGCAGGGCGTTGAGCGGCTGGTGGTTCTCCAGCACCTCCACGTTCTGCACCGCATCTACCGGTACATTGTTGGTGGCGATGCCGTAGCGGTTCTCCAGTAGATCGAGCCCCTCGATATAAAAGCGGTTGATCGACTCACCCTGGTACTTGATGCCGCCGCTCTCGCTCACCTCCACGCCCGGCAGTCGGCGGAGCAGGTCACCTATGCTCCTGTCGCCGGTATTGCGGAAGGCCTCCACGCTGTAGACCAGGGTGTCGTTTCTGTTCCATATGGCATCCGACTTGACCACCACCTCCCGCAGCACCGTCTCCCCGAACGACATGGCGATGGTGAGCTGCTGTTCCCTGTTCTCAATCTCCCGTTTCTCGTCGTTGTAACCCAACAGTCGCGCATGGAGTGTGAGGCGGGCAAGGTCGCTCTTCACCCGGAGGTTGAAGGAGCCATCCTGTTTGGATATGTCGTAGGTGAGGATCTCACCCGTGCCGTCGAGAAGGGTGATCACCACCCCTTTGATCGGCTCTCTGTTCTCCTTGTCGACTATCTTGCCGCCGATCACCGTCTGGGCGTTCACCCCACCGGATGCAATCAGCAAGAGCAGGAGTATGTATCGGAATCTAATCATGCTTTCCTGTTAACCGTGCTTTGTCTCTCCTCGCGTTGTTTCACTTGAACCAAGTGGCAATGATTAATTACTCACCCAGCTCGATGGGGTTGTAGGGGCGTGCTTTGCGTGCAGAGGCAGGCAGCTCGCTTTTGATCATGCCCGTGTTCTCAACCTGCGCGGCAGGGTTGTCGTAATACCTTTTCTGCAACCTGAAAAACTGATCTTTTCGGATGTCGAAGGGAGTATAGTCGATGGTGTAGATAGGATCGATCCAGGAGGGTTGTTCGATGGCAATGCATTCGAAAGTGTAGTGTCCCTTGTCATCCACAGCCTTCAGGATCATGCCGGGGAGTCCTCCCAGCTTCCAGGGACCCTGACCAACGGGAATTTCAGATGTGTACCAGACTGTGTAATTCCGACCAAAAAATGTTGTGGTGGCCATGTTACAGAGATAACCACATACCATCTCTGTTCCGCTGTTCAACTGCCAGACAGGCTCGAGAATATCTTCCTCATAACGGTAGGTGTTGAATGGTATCCTGTCGAGCGTTGTCGTTCTTCCTTTTGGTAAGTTCCTAAATATCTTGATTGGAATAGCACGTGCCTCTATCGACGTGACGCGTGTCAACACTTCCGAACGGGCACTTTTTGTGCGCACCATCGCATTCCATGTGGAATCCCCTATAAAAATATGATAATCAGACCACTTTGAGATGGTGTGACCGATTTGCAGCATCATGATATTCTCCCGTGTTTCATCAGGTTTAAGGGTGTCGGGCACCCAGGTCATCTGATACCGTAGCCGCAACAAGGTGGTATCCAGTACCGGGAACACAATTTCTTTTGCCGGACGTGGGTCATAGGGGAAACGGACAGACTGTGCCTCGATTGAGGCACCAATCAGGGTTAGCAGCAATAGTAGGGTGGATAATCGTTTCATACTATTTTGTTTAAGCAGCGAGATGCTATTCACTCAGTTCGATGGGATTGTACGGTTTCGAACGATATGCGGACTGAGGCAGCTCTGTAAAAAGCTGTCCTGTGTTGGAAATATGTGCACCTGGATTGCCCATGTAGATTTTTTGTTTCTGATAAAACTGTTGCTTTGTGACTTTTATCATGTTGGGACTTATACTGATGTAGAGGTTGGTGGGTTTGTTAAACTTCTCGATTCCAATGCAGACAAATGAGTAATGATTTTTTTTATCGGAAATTTTCATGATGAGTCCGGGCAACCCTGCAAACTTCCAGGGTCCGTCACTGATTGGAATATCGGGAGCATACCAGGCAGTGAAGTTCCTACCCCGGAACTTGGTGGAAGCTTTTCGACATCTGTAACCGCAAACGGTGGTGTCACCAGCTATCAGTTTCCATTCCGGTGTGATGAACTCCTCGTCGAAGATATAGAAATTGAACGGAATCCGGTTGATGGTTGTGATTTTTCCTTTGGGGTAGTTCTTATGGATAATCTCTTTATTGCTATTTCTAAGAAGAGGGATCGTGAGGGAACTCGTCTTATCGGGATGTATCTTCTGCTGTGCATGTTCATACCTGATTGAATCGACCATTACCCGCCTTTGATCCACATATTTAGAGGATTCATCGCTCACCTCAAGATACATCGCATACCTGTTTTTTTCATCCGGCGCCAATATGTCCGGTGTTTCAGTCTGTTCATAAAGAAATCGATAGCTTATTTCACCCAGTATTTCGGTTTCATTACTCTTCAGTTGTACGATCGGATCATTGTCACTGTATTGAGCAGATACAGTTTTGATGGTGATGACAATGCAAATAGAAATAATGAATCGTTTCATAACTTATAATATATTATGAACGACACATATTGCTATAATCCATATTGCATTTTCCATTTCATATTCAAATCAGAAATTTTATCTGTTGAACGGTACAATTTTTATGTTATTTTTGCAGTGCCTTTCTTTGTTGGTTTAGTGTTACTCCCGGATTGATTGGTCTCAATTTGATTGTTCGCTTTCCTGGCAGGGAAGGCATTTTTCTACTCAGTGATTTCACCTTTTCGATTATTGTACAGGTTCTGAGTCTGTAAAATAATAAATATATGCGCATATATATTGTGATACAAATATATTCTCCCCAAATGTAATCCACAAGAGGTCATTTGAAATTTAACGGGAGCTTAGTTTATAAGTATCAAAATATCAAAGAAATAGATGAAGTGGATTTAACGCTGGTTGAGCTCTTGTTGTTAACTCTATTTTATTCATATTGAGTTGTTTAACGCTTATTCACTCAGCTCGATGGGGTTGTAGGGTTTCGAACGATAAGCGGACTGAGGCAGCTCTGTAAAAAGCTGTCCTGTGTTGGAGATATGTGCACCTGGATTGCCCATGTAGATTTTTTGTTTCTGATAAAACTGTTTGCCAATTTGGCTAGACATGGGAAAGGACAAGGCCTCTGCCCCTCCAATAAAAATTGGAGGGGCTTGGGAGTGGGCTTGGAGTGGGCTTGGAGGGGCACCAGCCCAGTCCTTACCGAATCCAATCTCTCTCCTCCTGCAAAAGTTGCTGTTTTTTTACAAGCCTACCGATCTTTTGGCGTGTCGGTCATATGAAACAGGAGGGTGCCTCCGTCCATAATCTGTTCGTAGGTGATGAAATTCTTTTAGTAGGGCGCCCCGTTCCACTCGATTTTATCGACATACATATTCTCCCAGGAGAAGTTGCCGGTCTCCGGTCCCGGCTGCATCATGCCCAGCGGGTAGGTGGCACCGGGGAAGGTATGTCCCGTGAAGGCGGTCCCGATGAAAGGGTTCACATATTGCGTCAGGTCGCCCTCGTCATTTTGGGTCGAATTGCTGCTCTTCTTCGTGCAGGCCAGCGCCAGCAGAAGGGTGGTGAAAAGGAGTATATTTTTTTCATATTAACGTATTAACGTACCAACTTACTAACGTTCTAGCGTTCTAATCCTCTTTCTTCGCCCGTTTCGATTCCCAGACGAAGTAGGCGAGGAGGCCGATAAAGGCGATAAGCGCGGTGATCTGTGCACCGGTGCCGTGTGGGTCTGCCCACAGGTTGAGGTTGAGCACTTCGCCGTTGCCGGTGAGGAAGATGATCAGGGCACCCAGTACGCCGAAGAGCGCCGCCCCGGCGATGAAGCCGGAGGAGATGAGGATGGCGCGCTGGTGACGGGCGTTGTTGAGCGCCTTGTCCTTGCTGCTCTTGTTGATCCAGTGGTTGAGCAGTCCCCCCACCACCAGGGGTGTGTTGAGCGGCAACGGGATGAACATCCCCAGGGCGAAGGCGAGGGGTGAGATGCCGAGCCAGTTGACCAGGATGGCGATGATGGCGCCGATGCCGAGGAGCATCCAGCTGACACCGCTGCCGGCCATGAGCGGTTCGATGATGGCTGCCATGGCGTTGGCCTGCGGGGCCACCATCGGGTTGGGGTGCTCGGGGGTGGCGACGAAGCCATAGGCCTCGTTCAGGATGAAGATGACCGCTCCCACGGTGGCTGCCGACACCAGGGTGCCGAGGAACTTCCAGGACTCCTGTTTGGCGGGTGTGGTGCCGATCCAGTACCCGATCTTGAGGTCGGTGACGAAGCCGCCCGCCATGGAGAGGGCGGTGCAGACGATGCCGCCGATGATAAGACCGCTCACCATCCCCTGCCATCCCTCGAGGCCTACAGCCACCAGGATCACGGAGGAAAGGATCAGCGTCATGAGCGTCATGCCCGACACCGGGTTGGAGCCTACGATGGCGATGGCGTTGGCTGCCACGGTGGTGAAGAGGAAGGAGATGATGGTGACGGTGAGCAGTGCCACGATGGCCTGCACCAGTGTGATCTCCACGCCGAAGAGGAGGAAGATGAAGACGGCGATGAGCGTGAGGAAGAGGAAGAGCATCACGAACGACATTGCCAGGTCGCGCTGCGTCCGTTTCCCTTGCTCCTTGACACCGGCGGCCACCCCTTTCTTGCTGACGGCCAGCTTGAAGGCACTGCCGATGACACCGGAGGACTTGATGATGCCGATGATGCCGGCCATGGCGATGGCGCCGATGCCGATGGGACGCACGTAGGTGGCGAAGATCTCTTCGGCCGAGAGGGCGGCAAAGGGATTCATACCGCCATTGGCGGCTGCCAGCGCACCGATCTCGTTCACCAGCGGGATCAGTACCAGCCAGGAGAGGAGCGACCCCACGGTGATGATCACCGCGAAGCGGAGTCCTACGAGGTATCCGAAGCTGAAGATGAGGGCGCTGACGTTGAACTTGAGCACCATCTTGAACTTATCGGCCAGCACCGCTCCAGCGGGGATGATGCGGGTGGTGATCTCCTCGCTCCAGAGACGGAAGGCGGAGAAGCAGAAGTCGAACAGCCCGCCGATGAGGCCGCTGGTGATCAGCAGCCTGGCCTGGTTGCCCCCCTTCTCACCGGTCATCAGGATCTCGGTGGTGGCGGTCGCCTCGGGGAAGGGAAGCTTGCCGTGCATATCCTTGACGAAGTACTTGCGGAAGGGGATCAGGAAGAGAATTCCAAGGAATCCGCCAAAGAGGGAGGAGAAGAAGATCTGCCAGAAGTTGATCTGAATCTCGGGGTATTTGGCCTGCAGGATGTAGAGCCCCGGGATGGTGAAGATGGCACCCGCCACGATGACGCCGGAGGAGGCACCGATGGACTGGATGATGACGTTCTGTCCCAGTGCATTCTTGCGGCGGAAGGCGGCGGAGGCCCCCACGGCGATGATGGAGATGGGGATGGCTGCCTCGAACACCTGCCCGATTTTGAGTCCCGAGTAGGCGGCCGCGGCGGAGAAGATCACCGCCATGAGCAGTCCCATGCCCACCGACCAGGAGGTGACCTCCTTCACCGGTTTGTCTTCCGGCAACACCGGCTTGTACTCCTCTCCCGGCTGCAGCTCGCTGTAGGCGTTGCCGGGCAGTTCCATTGCTTTCTTTTCTACTTCGTTTGCTTCCATAATTGTTTTTTGCGATTGGCTGTTGTATTGGATTCTGGTTCGATGTTTTCAATAATCAGCTGTCAGCTCTGAACCCTGAACTCTGAACCCTGAACCCTGAACCCTGAACGGAGAACCAATAAACCTGCTAACGTTTTCAAATTTTGACGAAAATACAAAAAAAAGCCGATATGGAAAGCCGTTTTTGTTAACTTTGCGTGAAAATAAGGGTTTGGGGATGTTCGTTTGCGAAGGGAGAGAAGATCCTCAGCAGATGGATTGCAAATCCCGGGTTATTTTAAAGTAGATAATTTGAAAATACGACCATATGAAGATTAGCAGATCTCTTTTTGTACTGCTGACAGCAGCGGCATTGTGTTTGTTCCAGTCGCTGGATGGCAGGATGCAGGCCCAGGATTACACCCTGCAGGATATTGTGGGGGGTAAGTTCAGCGAGCGTGGCGTGGCCACCTTCACCTCGTCGCACGACGGGAGCCATTACTACAAGGCCGACGGAGAGCGCAGGGCGGTAGTGAAGCATGCCTACGCTACCGGCGAGGCGGTGGATACTTTATTTGACACCCGCACGGCGCGCAACTGTACCTTCGACACGTTTCAGGGCTTCCTGGTGAGTCCTGACGAGAACAGGGTGCTGGTTTACCGCGACCGGGAAGAGATCTATCGCCATTCGTTCCGGGCCGACTACTACTACCACGACGTGCGGCGCAACATGGTGCGGCGGCTGAGTGATCAGCCGGCAAAGCAGATGGTGCCGGTCTTCTCACCCGACAGCAGGATGCTGGCCTACGTGGTAGATAACAACATCTTCCTCACCAAGTTCGACTTCGACACGGAGTCGCAGGTGACCGACGACGGGGTGCTCAACAGCGTGATCAATGGTGCCACCGACTGGGTCTACGAGGAGGAGTTTGCCGTGACGCGGCTGATGGAGTTCTCGCCCGACAGCAAGCTGCTCGCCTTTGTGCGTACCGACGAGTCGGCCGTGAAGGAGTTCTCCTTCCAGACCTACAACGGGGAGCTTTACCCCGGCATGCGCCGTTTCAAGTACCCCAAGCCAGGTGAGGCCAACGCCACGGTGGAATGCCGCGTGTTCGACATCGCCGCCCGCACTACCCGCACCATGGAACTCCCCTCCGACGCGGATGGTTATATTCCCCGCATCACCTTTACGCCCAACGCGGAGCAGTTGGCGGTGATGACCCTCAACAGGAACCAGAACCGGTTCGACATGTATTTCGTGAACCCCCGCTCGACGGTCGCCAAGTTGATCCTCCGTGAGGAGAGCGACAGCTATATAGACTCCGAATGGCTCAGCTCAATCCACTTCATGGGCGACAAGTTTACCTGGGTCTCGGAGCGGGATGGCTACAGCCACATCTATCTTTACGGTCTTACGGGCACATTGCAGAAGCAGCTCACGCGGGGCAGCTACGACGTGACCGATCTGCTGGCCGTGGATGAAGCATCACAAACCATATGGTATCAGGCGGCCAACGAGAGTCCCCTGCGCCGTAACATCTACCGCCTCAACATTAACAAAGGGGAGCCGCAGAAGCTCTCCCCAAAGCCGGGATTCAACACGGCTTCCTTCAGTAACAATGGGCGCTACTTTGTGCTGCGGCACAGCGATGCACGCACACCCACGGTGATCACGTTGCACGACGGGACCGGGAAGCAGTTGCGCCTGCTGGAAGAGAATGCTGCGTTGCGTAGTACCCTGGCATCTGTCAACATTCCACAGCGTGAGTTCATCACCCTGCCTGCAGCGGACGGGACTACGCAGCTCAACGGCTGGATATTGAAGCCGGCGGACTTCAACCCGGCGAAGCAGTACCCTGTTGTGATGGTGCAGTACAGCGGTCCCAACTCGCAGGAGGTGCAGGACAAGTACAACGTCTCCTGGTACCATGCGTTGCTTGGCGAGGGAATCATCGTGGCCGCTGTGGACGGTCGCGGCACCGCCGCCCGCGGGGAGGCATTCCGTAAGGGTAACTACCTGAAGCTGGGCATACAGGAGTCGGACGATCAGGTGGCGGCAGCCCGCTATCTGGGCAGCCTCTCCTATGTGGATGGCAGCCGCATCGGTATCTGGGGGTGGAGCTACGGTGGCTACAACGTGCTGATGAGCATGAGCCGCGGCAACGGAGCATTCAAGGCAGGTGTTGCCATAGCACCGGTGACCGACTGGCGTTTTTACGACACGGTCTACAGCGAGCGTTTCATGCGCACCCCCGGGCAGAACCACGACGGTTACGAACAGGGATCGGCCCTGGCGCTGGCTCCACAGCTGGAGGGGAAGCTGCTGCTGGTACACGGCACCGCCGACGATAATGTGCACCTGCAGCACTCCATCGAGTACAGTCGCGCGCTGATCCGTGCCAACAAGCATTTTGATATGTTTTACTTCCCCGACTATGACCACTCCATTGTGGGAGGCAACGCGCGGGAGTATCTCTATGAGAAGGTGATCCGCTTCTTCAGCGAGGAGCTTTGAGCGGGTAGGAGAGGCCTCCGGTATGATTCAGGCTGATGCCGTTCGGAGATGATCTGGGTGGCATCAGTTGTTTCTACGCTAAACAAAAAACCGGTTTTGTTGTTATGAAAGGGGAATAAATGAAAGGTGTACCACACATCAATATGGGAGAGTTGTCCTTCATACAAAAAATAAGCAGGAATCCTGCCTTCGGTTTGATACCGTTGCTCCTCTTTTCAATCCTTGCCGGCATCCTGGAGATGTCCCTGGCAACGGGGGCTGTCCTGTTGTTGTCGCTCGCGGGATTTCTCTGGGTGAAGAAACCCGTGGGTCTCATCTATCAGATATCGCTCATCACCTTTTTCATCGCTTTCATCCTCTCCCTCTTCTTTACCCTGCAGACCGTCGTGAACAGCTTCGTGATCGTGGAGATCATCTTCCTGCTCTCGCTCATCATCGCACGCCTCTCACGCAGCCGCATCGTCTCACGTTCGGCAAAGAAGGAGAACGTACTGACGCGCAATTACATGAAAGAGACACTGCGCGTGGCTTTCCAGACCCAATACGGGCTCTCCATACATCTCCTTGTGGTGATGTTGCTGCTCCTGCTGGGAGCTGCCGGACCGCAGGGGCTGCACCAACGCTGGATCCTCTTCACCGCACAGGGGGTGCTGCTGGCAGTGATACTGCTGGAGAGCGCGCGGCTGCACCTGCTCACAAAAAGGCTTCACAAGGAGGAATGGTTGCCGGTGGTCAACGAGAGCGGCGACGTAACAGGTAAGGTAGCCAAGTCGATCACCAAGGATCTTAAGAATCGCTTCATGCACCCCGTGGTGCGGGTGGCACTGATATACAACGGGAAGATCTACCTGAAGGAGCGGGATCAATCACGACTGCTCAATCCCGGCTTGCTGGATTATCCCTTTGAGAAATACATGCAGTATGACCATGAAATCGATCAAAGCGTACACAACAGCATCAGCCGCGAGTGCGGTGACGCCAAACACATCCCATTGAGGTTTCTGTTGAAGTACACTTTCGAGAACGAAAGCACCAAGCGGCTGATTTTCCTCTATGTTTCGGACATAGAGGATGAGGAGCTCTTCAACAGCCTTCGTCTCAGTGGCGGGAAGTTGTGGACCGAGGAGCAGATAGGGGACAACATGGGAACAGGCCTCTTCTCAGAGTGTTTCGAACTGGAGTTTGAATATCTCAAGAACACCATCCTTTTGGCGCATCGTTTCCGCAGTCGCATGGAGAATAAGAGTTGAAAAGAGATCACTCGGCAATAATGGCAATAGGCAGCTAAACTCACGTTCGGCTGCCTATTTATCGTTTAAATATAAAAAAGAAAAAAGTTATTTGCAGTTATCTCATCTCTATTCGGTTTCGTTTTCATTTTGTTTCAACAGCTCCCGTTCATTCTTCAGTGTGCCGGAAAGCCTGGAAATTGAGTTGAAGTCGATCTCGCCGTTGACGTTGATGACGGTGAATAACCCCTTTTCATCGAGCGAGAGCAGAATCATATCCTGTTCCTTTTCACTGACCTCCTTCATCCATACGGAGATACGTGACTCCTCTTCGTTGACAGATACCACCTCCCGGTAATCGGCAAAAGCATCTCTGATCAGCTCGTCCGCCTTGCGGAAATAATGTCGCGAGTCTCGCTTGTTGTCGCTGCTGACGATGCGGATGCTGTTGAGCTTGCTGAAGGTATCCTTGAGTTCCTCGTCAAGGGTGTTCTCAGCCATCTTCTCCAACATGGTTTCACCAATGTTTACATTGTTGAGGGGGCGTTTTTCCTCTGCGCAGCGTTCCATGAAGAGTGTCACGAAATCGGATGCAGAGAGCAGGGTGGGCAGGGCAATGAGCCAAGCAATCAATATTGTTTTCATATCTTCTCTTCTTCGTTAATCGATTCAGGGTATCCTGTTGTCACTCCCTCCTGAATGGTATCACCGGAATGGAAGAGTTCCCCGGCATCCTCCGTCTCAACATCGGGGTCCCTGCCTGCCGCTGCTGTCTCGCTGTTGAGCGAGTCTATCATTTCCCAGTCGATCTCCATTGCGTTTAACTGGCGAAGGGTTTCGCGAGAGGCCTCTTCGCTCAACCGGAGGGCGTCGGCCAGTTTCTCCAGTGCATCGGTGGCTTGCTCCCATACCTCACTATCGGCCTTACCACTTTCAGCGTACTGAGGGTTGTTCTGTTGGCGGGTGATGAAATAGAGACTGACCCCCATGCCCACCAGTAACAAGATGGAGGCGGCAATGCGCATCAGCCTTGTGCGGCGGGGCATATGCTTTGGAACGACCGCAGTATCTGCTTTGCGGAGCGATTCCTGCAGCCTCTGCTCGAAACCGGCGCTTAACCGTGGGGCTTGCTCTTCTTCGATGTAGCTGAACAGTGGAGCGTAGCGCTGCAGCTCCTCCGGCAGCTCCTCTTCTGCAAAAAGGCGGCGCAGTTCCTGCTCCTCAGCCAGGTTGGTCTCGCAGTTCCAATATTTGTTGAGCAGCTCGATGATCAGATCCCTTTTCATCTCTTTATCCATTGTGTGACGATTCAGCAGTTTGTGCTCTTTTTTTTATCTTTCGTTCTGATCCAGTGAGGTTCCCATCCGACTCTTCTCCTTCAACGCCTCGCCCGACAAGAGCTCCTGCAGCTTCTTCCTGGCCCTGAAGAGCGTTACCTTCACCAGCTCCTCACTGATCTGAAGCGTGTCGGCGATTTGCCGGTAACTCATCTCCTCGATCTCACGCAGGCGGAACAGGGTTTGTTGCCTTTCCGGAAGTTGTGCGATACAGTGCGCAATCAGTGCATGCTGCTCTTTTCTCACCAGCCTGCTGTGGGGTGATTCGCTGTCGATCAGGTTTTTTTCCTCCTCCTCGACAGATGACCATGCACTCTTTCTGTTCGATGCCACTGCCAGACGATCGAGCGACATGTTTCGGATTGCCCTGTAGCAGTATGCCTCCGGATTGTCGATCTCTTCCCATTCCTCACGCCGGCTCCAGAGCTTCAACAGCAGATCCTGCAGAATGTCTTCTGCCTCTGCGCGGTCCCTTACGATGCCGAGCGCATGACGGAACAACTTCTCCCTGAGCGGCAGGATGAGGGTGTGAAAAGAATCAACTTTCATTTTATAATGACGGATGAAGTGGGGAAAAGTTACAGCTAGTTGCAAAAATAATTGTTTTTTACAAGCTACCTGACAAGAACTCGCTACGCTCAAACAGCTTGTCAGGTTGCGCTTGTTGCAGCGAACGGGTGGCCCGACAACAAGCTGAGGTCTTGGAACTATATCCGCGCACGGACAGCAAACCAAGAATATCGAACATAAAAGCATGAACTAAGAAAAATGAACCAAGCACATCAAACCATAAACCAACCAACCTAATAACGCAATAACGCAATAACGCAATAACGTTAAAAACCTAATAACCTATAATCGTGCACAGGTTTTGAAAAAAACATCTTCAAACACTTGCATATCTTGTTGATTCTTTGTAATTTTGTGCCGTTTTTCACTCCAACTGATTGGTTATTGAATGATAATCAAGCCATTATTATATGCAGATGGTGTGTGAACGCCTTTACGGGAAATGATTAAAAAACAAGAATAAGTTAAAAAAAAGAAAGCAGAAAATGCCTACAATTCAACAATTAGTAAGAAAAGGACGTACCACTCTTACGGAAAAGAGCAAATCGCCTGCGTTGGATTCCTGTCCGCAGCGTCGGGGTGTATGTGTGAGAGTTTACACCACCACACCGAAGAAACCGAACTCAGCGATGAGAAAGGTAGCTCGTGTGCGTTTGACCAACTCGAAGGAAGTGAACGCTTACATCCCGGGTGAAGGACACAACCTGCAGGAGCACTCTATCGTGCTGGTGCGTGGTGGACGTGTGAAAGACCTTCCGGGTGTACGTTACCACATTGTGCGCGGAACACTTGATACTGCCGGTGTGAACGGCCGTACCCAGAGACGTTCCAAGTACGGAGCGAAGCGCCCCAAAGCGTGAGCCAAGGGTGCCGCACCTGCAAAGGGAGGTAAGAAGTAAATTTTTTCCTTCCGGTACGCAATTCATTTAAGAAGTAAAATTGTAAAATCGCTGTTGAAATTTTTGGACATTGCTACTTTATGACCGGTTGAGTAAATGAACTCAGAGGAGTTTGTTGAAGACGATAAAAGGCAACCAAACAACACAAAAATCTTATTAAACAATGAGAAAAGCAAAACCTAAGAAAAGACAGATCCTCCCGGATCCTGTTTATGGTGATGTGAGGGTAACAAAGTTTGTTAACCACCTGATGTATGACGGTAAGAAGAGTATCTCATACGATATCTTTTACTCCGCATTGAACAATGTAAAGGCTAAATTGCCGAACGAAGAGAAATCTCCCCTCGAGATTTGGAAAGCTGCCCTCGACAATATTACCCCCCAGGTTGAAGTGAAATCACGCCGTGTTGGCGGAGCCACTTTCCAGGTACCCACCGAGATCAGACCCGACAGAAAAGAATCCGTTTCAATGAAAAACCTCATTCTCTATGCGCGCAAGAGAGGAGGCAAGACGATGGCCGACAAGCTGGCTGCCGAGATCGTAGATGCATTCAACGGTCAGGGCGGAGCATTCAAGCGGAAAGAAGATATGCACAGAATGGCAGAGGCGAACCGTGCTTTTGCCCACTTTAGATTTTAACATAAGATAGAAGGTAAAAAAGATGGCTAAGGGTTCAAAAGAAGCATTAAAATTCACTCGTAACATAGGTATCATGGCGCACATCGACGCCGGCAAGACCACCACCTCTGAGCGTATCCTGTTCTACACGGGACTCACGCACAAGATCGGGGAGGTGCATGACGGCGCGGCTACCATGGACTGGATGGAGCAGGAGCAGGAGCGTGGGATCACCATCACCTCTGCTGCCACCACCACGAGCTGGAAATATGACGACCAGACATACAAGATCAACCTGATCGACACCCCGGGACACGTGGACTTCACGGTGGAGGTGGAACGTTCGCTGCGCGTGCTGGATGGTGCGGTAGCGGCGTTTTGCGCTGTAGGTGGTGTGGAGCCGCAGTCGGAGACTGTATGGCGTCAGGCTGACAAATATAAGGTACCCCGTGTAGGGTATGTGAACAAGATGGACCGTTCGGGTGCCAACTTCTTCGACGTGGTTCGCCAGGTGAAGGAGATGCTGGGTGCCAACGCATGTCCCATCCAGATCCCCATCGGGGCTGAAGAGACCTTTAAGGGCGTGGTCGACCTGGTCACGATGAAAGCGCTTTACTGGCATGACGAGACCATGGGTGCCGACTACGACGTGAGGGATATCCCGGCCGACTTGCTGGAGGAAGCCAAAGAGTGGCGCGAGAAGATGCTCGAGACCATTGCCGAGTGCGACGATGCACTGATGGAGAAGTTCTTCGACGATCCTGACTCGATTACCGAAGAGGAGATCAGAAAAGCCATCCGCAAGGGAACACTCTCCATGCAGATCAACCCCATGATCTGTGGTTCATCGTTCAAGAACAAGGGTGTACAGACACTGCTCGACGCGGTATGTGCCTACCTGCCCAGTCCGATGGATACCGAGGCAATCAGCGGCACGCTGCCCGACGATCCAGAAAAGGAAGTGGTACGTCATCCCAGCCCCGATGAACCGATGAGCGCCCTGGCGTTCAAGATCGCCACCGATCCCTACGTGGGACGCCTCTGCTTCTTCCGCGTTTACTCGGGAGAGATCGAAGCAGGATCGTATGTCTACAACCCCCGTTCGGGCAAGAAAGAACGTATCTCCCGCCTGTTCCAGATGCACTCCAACAAGCAGAACCCGAAAGAGTTCATTGGTACGGGTGACATCGGTGCCGGCGTAGGGTTCAAGGATATTCGCACGGGTGACACCCTCTGTGATGAGAAGCATCCGATCATCCTCGAAGCGATTGACTTCCCGGATCCAGTGATTGGTATTGCCGTAGAGCCCAAGACGCAGAAGGACCTCGACAAGCTATCGACCGGTCTGGCTAAGCTCTCGGAAGAGGATCCCACCTTCACCGTGAAGACCGACGAGGACACTGGTCAGACAGTGATCTCCGGTATGGGTGAATTGCACCTCGAGATCATCATCGACCGTCTGAAACGCGAGTTCAAGGTGGAAGCCAACCAGGGTCGTCCCCAGGTATCTTACAAGGAGGCTATCACCAAGGCTGTGGAGTTGCGTGAAACTTACAAGAAGCAGACCGGTGGTCGTGGTAAGTACGCCGATATGATCGTGCGCGTGGAACCGGCCGATGCCGACTTCGAAGGTGATCTGCAGTTCGTGGACGAGGTGAAGGGCGGTAACATCCCCAAGGAGTATATCCCCTCCATCCAGAAAGGATTCCACCGCGCCATGAAAAATGGTGTGCTGGCAGGATATGCCCTCGACAAGCTAAAGGTAACCGTGCTCGATGGTTCATACCACCCGGTCGACTCCGATCAGCTCTCGTTCGAGATCTGTGCCATGCAGGCCTTCAAGAGTGCTTCGGAAAAGGCAGGACCTGTCTTGCTGGAGCCGATCATGAAGGTTGAGGTGGTAACCCCCGAGGAAAGCATGGGGGATGTGATCTCCGACCTGAACAAACGTCGCGGACAGGTGGAAGGAATGGAATCGAACCGTTCCGGAGCCCGTGTGGTGAAAGCCAAGACCCCGATGTCGGAGATGTTCGGCTATGTGACTTCGCTGCGTACCATCACATCGGGACGTGCCACATCGACCATGTCATTCTCCCACTTCGAAGAGGTATCCTCCTCGATTGCCAGACAAGTGCTGACAGAAGTGAAGGGACGTGTGGATTTGATCAAGTAAGAGCAAACAAATTTTACGCATAAAATTATATGAGCCAAAAAATCAGAATCAAACTGAAATCTTACGATTACAGCCTCGTGGACAAGTCCGCTGAGAAAATCGTAAAAACCGTAAAAGCTACGGGTGCTGTGGTGAGCGGTCCCATACCCCTGCCAACACACAAGCGCATCTTTACCGTGAACCGTTCCACCTTCGTGAACAAGAAGTCACGCGAACAGTTCGAGCTGGCCTCCTTCAAACGGCTTATCGACATCTACAGCTCAACAGCAAAGACCGTCGATGCCCTGATGAAGCTTGAGCTGCCCAGCGGTGTGGAAGTAGAGATCAAAGTGTGATAACAGACAGCAATAAATAATTAAACAACAGAGAAATGCCAGGATTATTAGGAAAAAAAATCGGAATGACATCCGTTTTCAGTGCCGAGGGAAAGAACATTCCATGCACTGTTATCGAAGCAGGTCCTTGCGTGGTTACTCAGGTGAAGACAGTCGACAATGACGGCTACGACGCCATTCAGCTCGGGTTCGTGGACAAGAAAGACAAGCACACCCCCAACGCTGAACAGGGTCACTTCAAGAAAGCAGGAGTAAGCCCCAAGAGACACTTGGCCGAGTTCAAAGGATTCGGAGACGACTACAAGTTGGGATCCGAAATCACTGTTGACTTTTTCAATGATGCCGTTTACGTGGATGTGATCGGTACCTCGAAGGGAAAAGGTTTCCAGGGAGTGGTGAAACGCCACGGATTCGCAGGTGTGGGTCAGGCCACACACGGACAGCACAACAGGCTTCGTGCCCCCGGTTCCATCGGAGCCGCTTCATACCCCGCAAAGGTATTCAAGGGAACACGCATGGCCGGACAGATGGGTAACGAGCGGGTGACCGTTCAGAACCTGCAGGTGGTAAAGATAATCCCCGAACACAATCTCCTTCTGGTGAAGGGATCGGTGCCGGGAGCGAAAGGTTCAATCGTATTAATTGAGAAGTAAGAAATGGAATTAAGTATCTACAATAGCAAAGGAGAGGTAACAGACAAGAAGGTGAATCTCGACGATTCCATTTTCGGCATTGAACCGAACGAACATGTTATCTGGCTCGATGTGAAGCAGTACCTGGCCAACCAGCGTCAGGGTACCCACAAGTCGAAAGAGAGAAACGAGATCGCCGGCAGTACCCGCAAGCTGATTCGTCAGAAGGGTAGTGGTGGTGCCCGCAGGGGTGACATCAAATCGCCCGTGTTGGTGGGTGGAGGCCGCGTGTTCGGTCCCAAGCCCCGTGATTACAGCTTCAAGCTCAACAAGAAGGTGAAGGCGCTGGCACGCAAGTCGGCTCTCTCGCTCAAGGCAAAGAACAACAGCATCATCGTTGTGGAGGACCTGTCGTTCGACACGCCAAAGACCAAGGAATTTGCCTCGCTGACAAAGAATCTGCAACTGGCTGATAAAAAGCTACTTTTCGTTTTGCCAGGTCAAAATAAAAACGTATATTTGTCGGCCCGAAATTTACAGAAAGTGAATGTGATAACAGCTTCTGAAATAAACACATACGCTATTATGAATTGTGGCAGCCTGGTGATGACCGAGTCGTCGCTGACTGCAATTGATAACCTCTTTAACGCAAAAGGAGAATAAAAGATGAGTGTATTAGTAAAACCGATATTCACGGAAAAGCAGACTGCCCTGACGGACAAGTATGAAAACCGTTACGGCTTCATCGTGTCTCCTTCTGCCAACAAGGTTCAGATCAAGAACGAAGTGGAAGCTCTCTACAACGTACATGTGGAGAGTGTGAACACGATGAAGTATGATGGCAAAGTGAAGAGCCGTTACACCAAATCGGGTGTCGTTTTCGGCAAGACAGGCGCATACAAGAAAGCAATCATCACCTTGCGAAAAGGTGAAACGATCGATCTATTTAGCAACATTTAAACAACATGGCAATACGTAAATTAAAGCCCACTACACCGGGGCAAAGACACAAGATTATCGGTTCATTTGAAACAATCACTGCAAGTGTACCGGAGAAATCTCTTGTAGTTGGAAAGAAGGCAACGGGTGGACGCAACCACCAGGGTAAGATGACCATGGGTTACCTGGGTGGCGGACACAAAAGACGTTACCGCATCATCGACTTCAAGAGAACAAAAGATGGTATCCCGGCCGTTGTGAAGAGCATCGAATATGATCCCAACCGTTCGGCACGCATCGCGCTGCTTTACTATGCCGACGGAGAGAAGACCTATATTCTTGCCCCCAATGGACTGCAAGTTGGAACCTCAGTGATGTCGGGGCCCGATGCCGCCCCGGAAGTAGGAAATGCATTGCCCTTGGCGGTGATCCCCATCGGTACGGTGGTGCACAACATTGAGTTGCGCCCCGGACAGGGAGCCAAGATGGCACGTTCGGCCGGAACATTCGCACAGCTGGTGTCGCGTGAAGATAAGTACGCGATCATCAAGATGCCTTCCGGTGAAGTTCGCAAGATTCTTTCTGCCTGCAAGGCTACCATTGGTAGTGTAGGCAATTCGGATCATGCTCTGGAAAAATCAGGTAAAGCCGGTCGTTCACGCTGGCTGGGTCGTCGCCCGCACAACCGTGGTGTGGTGAAGAACCCGGTAGATCACCCCATGGGTGGTGGTGAAGGACGCGCGTCGGGAGGACATCCCAGATCGCCCAAGGGCTTATATTCAAAGGGCTTGAAGACAAGAGCGCCCAAAAAACATTCTTCGAAATACATCGTAGAGAGAAGAAAAAAGAAGTAATCTGATTTAATTATTACACAACTATGAGCAGATCATTAAAGAAAGGTCCCTATATCAACCTGAAGCTGGAACAGAAGGTGAGTGCCATGAACGACAGCGGCAAGAAGGCCGTAGTCAAGACATGGGCCCGCGCTTCCATGATATCACCTGATTTTGTAGGGCACACCATCGCTGTGCACAACGGGAACAAGTTTATCCCGGTATACGTGACAGAGAACATGGTTGGGCACAAACTGGGCGAATTCGCTGTTACCCGCACGTTCCGCGGACACTCAGGCAACAGGAAGAAATAAGATCAGGGCGCTTAACGAACAAAGAAAAACAGAAAAGACATGAGTGCTAGAAAAAGAATATCAGCCGAACAAAGAAAAGAAAACCGCAAGACGGTTTCTCTGGCCGTACTGAAGAACGTGCCCACATCACCTCGCAAGATGCGTTACGTGGCCGACATGGTACGTGGCATGGAGGTGTTCAAGGCTCTCGGCGTGCTGAAGTTCTCCAACAAGGAGGCATCGATCAGAGTCGAGAAGTTGTTACTTTCAGCCATTGCCAACTGGGAACAGAAGAACGAACGAAAGGCAGAGACCGGCGAGCTTTATATCAAGACCATCTCAGTGGATGGAGGATCCATGCTGAAGCGTCTGCGTCCTGCACCGCAGGGTCGCGGTTACCGCATCCGCAAACGCTCCAACCACGTGACAATTGTCGTAGATACATTGAACAAAGAACAAGCAGAAAACTAAGAAGATGGGACAGAAAGTAAATCCGATAGCAAATCGTTTGGGAATCATCAAAGGATGGGACTCTAACTGGTACGGCGGAAATAATTATGGTGACACCCTGCTGGAGGACAGCAAGATCCGCACCTATTTGAATGCCCGTCTAGCCAAAGCCAGTGTATCTCGCATTGTCATTGAGCGCACACTGAAACTGGTGACCATCACCATCTGTAGTGCCCGCCCCGGCATCATCATCGGCAAGGGTGGCCAGGAGGTGGACAAGCTCAAGGAAGAGCTGATGAAGATCACCGACAAAGATATCCAGATCAACATTTACGAGATCAAGAAGCCGGAGTTGGATGCCATGATCGTGGCCACCAACATTGCCCGCCAGCTTGAAGGGAAGATTGCCTACCGTCGTGCGGTGAAGATGGCCGTTGCTGCCACCATGCGCATGGGCGCCGAGGGGGTCAAGGTGCAGGTATCAGGACGTCTGAACGGCGCCGAGATGGCCCGCTCCGAGATGTACAAAGAGGGCCGCACGCCCCTTCACACCTTCCGTGCCGACATCGATTACGCACAGGCTGAAGCGCTCACCAAGGTGGGTATCATTGGCATCAAGGTATGGATTTGCCGTGGCGAGATCTATGGCAAGAAAGATCTGGCTCCTTCGTTCGCAACCTCCAAAGACAACCGTTCAGCAGGCAACCGCGGTGGCGGTAATCGCCCTGAAGGCGGCAGAGGCGGCCGGCGCAACAGGAGAAATAACAAAACCAACGCTTAATAGAAGAAAATATGTTACAACCGAAGAAAACAAAGTTCAGAAGACAGCAGAAAGGTCGCATGAAAGGTGTGGCCGGTCGCGGCAATCAGCTGGCATTCGGCTCTTTCGGGATCAAATCGCTCGAATCGAAATGGATCACCGGAAGGCAGATTGAAGCTGCCCGTATTGCTGTAACACGTTACATGCAACGTCAGGGACAGGTTTGGGTACGTATTTTCCCGGATAAGCCGATCACCAAGAAGCCAGCCGAAGTGCGTATGGGTAAGGGTAAAGGTAATCCGGAAGGATATGTGGCGCCCATCACACCGGGCCGCATCCTTTTCGAGATTGAAGGCGTTTCCTATGACGTGGCAAAAGAGGCTTTGCGTTTAGCGGCTCAGAAGTTGCCTGTGACCACCAAGTTCGTGGTGAGAAGGGATTATGATTATGATCAAAAATCGTAAAGCGAGATGAAGAAGCAAGAAGAATTGAGAGAGATATCCGAAAAGGACCTGAAAGAGAGACTGGAAGCTGAAACGGTGGCATTGACCCAACTGAAGATCAGCCACACCATCACCCCGCTCGATGATTCGGGATCGATCCGCGAGAAACGTCGCAACATTGCCCGTATCCACACGGAGCTGCGTGCAAGAGAGTTGAAAAATAAGCAATAAGATAGCTAATGGAAACGAGAAATTTAAGAAAGGAAAGAATCGGGGTCGTTTTCAGCAATAAGATGGACAAGACCATCACGGTTGCTGTAAAATGGAAAGAGAAACACCCTATATATGGGAAGTTCGTTAACAAAACGAAGAAATTTCACGCCCATGATGAGAAGAATGACTGTAACATCGGTGATACAGTACGTATAATGGAGACCCGTCCTTTGAGCAAGTCGAAGAGATGGAGAGTGGTTGAAATAATGGAAAGGGCCAAGTAAGATGATACAACAAGAATCAAGATTAACAGTTACTGACAACAGCGGTGCCAAGGAGGTTCTTTGCATCCGCGTATTGGGCGGTACAAGAAGGCGCTACGCCTCTGTAGGGGATGTCATTGTTGTTACAGTCAAGAGCGCGATCCCAACGAGTGATATCAAGAAAGGAACAGTATCGAAAGCAATCATCGTGCGTACGAAGAAAGAGCTCCGTCGTGCCGACGGATCCTACATCCGTTTCGACGACAATGCCTGCGTGTTGCTCAACAACGCCGGCGAGTTGCGTGGAAGCCGTATCTTCGGACCTGTTGCCCGTGAACTTCGTGCCACCAACATGAAGATTGTTTCATTAGCTCCTGAAGTATTATAATCCATTAATCAATCACAGGCAATGAGTAAATTACATATCAAGAAAGGCGATACGGTATATGTCAACTCCGGTGAGGACAAAGGCAAAACCGGCCGCGTACTGGAGGTTCTAGTGAACAAGAACCGCGCAGTAGTGGAAGGGGTGAACATCGTATCCAAGCATAGCAAACCCAACGCACAGAATCCCAACGGAGGCATCGAAAAGAAGGAAGCTTCTATTCATCTCTCCAAACTGAACCCGGTGGATCCCAAGACCGGTAAGCCCACCCGCGTTGGCAGAAAAGAGAACAGCAAAGGCAAATTAGTACGTTACGCTAAAAAATCGGGGGAGGAAATTAAATGAGTACGACAACATACGAAGTGAGTTTAAAGAAAGATTACAAGGAGCGTGTGGTGCCTGCCCTGATGAAGGAATTCAGCTATAAATCGGTGATGCAGGTTCCCCGTCTGGAGAAGATCGTGATCAACCAGGGGCTCGGCATCGCCGTTGCCGACAAGAAGATCATTGAGACAGCCATCAACGAACTGACCACCATTACCGGTCAGAAGGCTGTACAGACAGTATCACGCAAGGATATCTCGAACTTCAAGCTCCGTAAGAAGATGCCGGTGGGCGTACGCGTGACACTGCGTCAGGACAAGATGTACGAGTTCCTTGAAAGATTGGTACGTGTGGCGTTGCCCCGTATTCGTGACTTCAAGGGTATCGAGAACAAACTCGATGGCCGTGGCAACTATACCATGGGTATCGAAGAGCAGATCATCTTCCCTGAGATCAACATCGACAACATCACCCGTCTGCTGGGAATGAACATCACGTTCGTGACAACTGCAGCTACCGACGAGGAAGGGTATGCACTGTTGAGAGAGTTCGGATTACCGTTTAAAAAAGACTAATTGCAAGCAGTCGCGCTTAGCCCGGCAACCACCGGGCTCAGCAGTGACAAGGCAAAGACCCATAACATTGAACACATAAATCAGTAGATAATGGCAAAAGAATCAATGAAAGCCCGTGAGGTGAAAAGAGCGAAGATGGTTGCCCGTTACGCCGAAAAGCGAGCCAAATACCTGGCAGAAGGTGACTATGAAGCGCTTCAATCGATTCCCAAGAATGCTTCTCCCGTACGCTTGCACAATCGTTGCAAGCTGACCGGTCGCCCCAAGGGATACATGCGCCAGTTTGGCCTCTCCCGTATCCAGTTCCGCGAAATGGCATCGAAGGGATTGATCCCCGGGGTGAAGAAAGCAAGCTGGTAAAAAAGCTTTCAGCTGAACGCTGAGAGCAAAGCGCAAAGAATACATAAATATTGTCCCGGCAGTCGGGATCAATTTAAACAATTATCATATGACAGATCCAATAGCAGATTATTTGACGCGGCTTAGGAACGCCATCCAGGCAAAGCACCGGGTGGTGGAAGTTCCCGCATCAAATCTCAAAAAAGACATCACCAAGATTCTTTTTGAAAAAGGCTACATTCTTAATTACAAGTTTGTAGAGGATGGTCCACAGGGTTCAATCATGATCGCCCTGAAGTACGATCCGGTGAACAAAGTAAATGCAATCAAGAAACTGAAACGCGTATCAACCCCCGGCTTGCGCCAGTATGTGGGTTACAAGGATATGCCGCGCGTGCTGAACGGTTTGGGTATTGCCATATTATCTACTTCAAACGGAGTGATGACAGACAAGGAAGCCCGCGAACATAAGGTGGGCGGTGAAGTATTGTGTTACGTGTATTAATTTGAAGGAGAGAGTAATATGTCAAGAATAGGAAAATTACCCATCACCCTGCCCGCGGGCGTAGACGTTAAAGTGGGAGAGAACAACCTTATCACGCTGAAAGGTCCCAAGGGGGAATTGCAGCAACAGGTAAACCCCAATATGAAGGTGTCGGTCGACAATGGTCTGCTTATCGTGGAACGTCCGAACGACGAAAAAGAAAACCGTGCAATGCATGGCCTCTACCGTTCACTGTTGAACAACATGGCCATTGGCGTGTCGGAAGGTTTCCGTAAAGAGCTGGAGCTGGTAGGTGTTGGTTACCGTGTATCCAACAACGGTCAGGTACTGGAGTTATCGCTTGGTTATACCCACAGCATCTTCCTGCAGTTGCCTGCAGAGATCAAGGTGGAGACCAAGATGGAGAGAAACAAGAACCCGCTCATCATCCTGGAGTCGTGCGACAAGCAGCTGCTTGGACAGGTGTGCGCCAAGATCCGTTCATTCCGTAAGCCTGAGCCATACAAGGGCAAGGGTATCAAGTTCGTGGGTGAACAACTCCGTCGCAAATCGGGTAAGACAGCAGGTAAATAATTCAGGTAAACCGACATCGCAATGATTACAAAGAACGAAAAAAGACTTAAGATAAAAGCCCGTGTAAGGGGTAAGATCAGTGGCACCGCCGAGTGCCCGCGTCTGACCGTCTTCCGGAGCAACAAGCAGATATACGCACAGGTGATCGATGATCTCACCGGTCGTACCCTTGCCGCAGCCTCATCGCTGAAGATCGAGGAGAAGCTTCCCAAGAAGGAGCAGGCAGCCAAGGTGGGAGAGATGGTAGCCAAGAACGCCTTGGAAGCAGGTGTGGAGAAGGTGGCTTTCGACCGCAACGGTTACCTCTATCATGGACGTATTAAAGATTTGGCTGACGCTGCCCGCAAAGGTGGCCTTAAATTTTAACGATTATGGCAGGAATGAACAACAAGGTAAAAACTACCAACGATATTGAATTAAAAGACCGTTTAGTGGCTATTAATCGTACCACAAAGGTGACCAAGGGAGGTCGTACCTTCACTTTCGCCGCCATCGTGGTGGTTGGAAACGAAGACGGCATCGTAGGCTGGGGCCTCGGTAAGGCCGGTGAAGTGACCACGGCGATCGCCAAGGGTGTGGAAGCCGCCAAGAAGAACCTGGTCAAGGTACCGGTATACAAGGGTACCATCCCCCACGAACAGGTAGCCCGTTTCGGTGGCGCACAGGTATTCCTCAAGCCGGCCGTGACCGGTACCGGTGTGAAGGCCGGTGGTGCCATGCGTGCCGTACTGGAGAGTGTGGGTATCACCGACGTGTTGGCCAAGTCGAAAGGCTCATCCAACCCCCACAACCTGGTTAAGGCAACCATCGAGGCGCTCACTGAACTGAGAGATCCCTTCACCATTGCCCAAAACAGGGGCATCAGCATGGAAAAAGTATTTAACGGACAATAAAGAAAGGAATCTGAAATGGCTACAATCAAAGTAAAACAGACAAGAAGCAGAATCGGAGCTCCTAAGGATCAGAAAAGGACGTTGGATGCTTTGGGACTGACCAAGATGCACCGTGTGGTGGAACATCAAGACACGCCCTCCATCAGGGGACTGATCAACAAGGTGCACCACCTGGTAACGGTAGTAGAATAAACAAGTTACAAAACGATAAAAAAGATATTAACGATGAATTTATCGAATTTAAAACCGGCTGAAGGAGCCACCACATCCCGCAAAAGAATTGGCCGTGGGGCCGGATCGGGTAAGGGAGGTACTTCAACCAGAGGACATAAGGGACAGAAATCAAGATCGGGATACTCCAAGAAGGTTGGTTTTGAAGGCGGACAGATGCCGCTGCAGCGCCGCCTGCCCAAGTTTGGTTTTAAGCCGCTGAAACGTACGGAGTATAAGGCCATCAACCTGGAAACACTCCAGGAGCTGGCTGATGCACTGAAGGTGACGAAGATCAACCCCGAGGTGCTGATTGGTGCCGGACTGGTTTCGGCCAAGCACCTGGTGAAAATTCTCGGAAGAGGAACGCTGACGGCCAAGCTGGAGGTAGAAGCACACGCATTCTCCAAATCAGCAGAAGAGGCCATTACCTCTGCAGGTGGAACCGCTGTAAAACTCTGAAAAAATGGGATTTGTACAAACAGTTAAAAATATATGGAAGATAGAAGACCTTCGTCAGAGGCTTATTATCACCATTGGTTTTATCGCCATCTACCGTTTTGGATCGTTCGTGGTACTGCCCGGAATCAATCCTGAACAACTTGTGGCACTGCAGTCAAATGCCAGTACCGGCTTGCTGAGCCTTCTCGACATGTTCTCGGGAGGAGCTTTTGCCAATGCCTCAATCTTTGCCCTGGGAATCATGCCCTATATCTCTGCTTCCATCGTGATGCAGCTGCTCGGCATCGCCGTGCCTGCCTTCCAGAAGATGCAGCGTGAGGGTGAGAGTGGTCGTACCAAGATTAACCAGTACACCCGCTACCTCACGGTAGCCATCCTGCTGGTGCAGGGACCTGCCTACCTCTACGGAGCTGTGGGTGGTGCCATCCCCGGCGGTTTCTGGGACTGGGTATTGCCCTCTACTGTAATCCTTGCCGGTGGGAGCATGTTCGTGCTCTGGCTGGGTGAACGCATCACCGACAAAGGTATCGGCAATGGTATCTCGTTCATCATCCTGATTGGTATCATCGCCCGTCTGCCGCATTCGCTGGTAGCCGAGTATGACCGGTTGATCGATGCTCCGGGTGGATTGATCCTGTTGCTGCTCGAACTGCTCTTCATGGTGGCGGTTACCGCCGCTGCGATCATGCTGGTGCAGGGTGTCCGCAAGGTACCCGTACAGTATGCCAAGCGTATTGTGGGCAACAAGCAATATGGAGGTGTAAGACAGTATATCCCGTTGAAGGTGAATGCCGCCAACGTGATGCCTATCATCTTCGCCCAGGCGATCATGTTCATCCCTATCACCATCGCGCAGTTCTCTGCTGGTGAGGGAGGTGGCTTCTGGATTGCGCTGATGGACTTCACCAGCTTCTGGTATAACTTCATCTTCGCGTTGTTGATTATCGCATTCACTTACTTCTATACTGCAATCACGGTGAACCCTGTGCAGATGGCAGAGGATCTGAAACGTAACAACGGCTTCATCCCTGGTGTTAAACCGGGTAAGCGTACGGCTGAATATATCGACACCATCATGTCGAGGATCACACTTCCCGGATCTGTGTTTCTGGCAATCGTTGCCATCCTGCCCGCCTTTGCGGGTCTGATGGGGATCAACTCCCAGTTTGCACAGTTCTTCGGAGGTACATCGCTGTTGATCCTCGTGGGGGTTGTGCTCGACACACTTCAGCAAATTGAGAGTCACCTATTGATGCGTCATTACGACGGCTTCCTCAAATCGGGTGCCAAGATCAAGGGCAGAACAGGTTCAATTGCCGCTTATTGATGTTGAAAGAATAAATGATGGATAGCAACAGAATCATACTGAAGACCGACGAAGAGATCGAGTTCATGCGTGACGCGAACCGCCTTGTGGGGATGACGCTCGGAGAGCTCTCCCGTCACATCCGGCCGGGCATCTCCACGCTGCAGCTTGATCGCATCGCCGAAGCCTTCATCCGTGACCATGGCGCTATTCCCACTTTCCTGGGTTATGGTGGTTTTCCCAACTCGATCTGTACCTCGGTCAACGAGAACGTGGTACATGGCATCCCCAATGAAAAGCCTCTCGAGGAGGGGGATGTGATCTCGATCGATTGTGGCACGAACCTGCGCGGCTTTTGCGGCGACTCAGCCTACACTTTCTGTGTGGGTGAGGTGAAAGAAGAAGTGAAACAACTTCTCCGCATTACCAGAGAGTCGCTGTACAAAGGCATTGAACAGGCTCGAGAGGACAACCGCATTGGTGACATCGGATCGGCTATACAGGACTACTGTGAATCGCACGGTTACGGCGTGGTGCGCGAGCTTGTGGGCCATGGCATCGGTAAGCAGATGCACGAGGCTCCCGAGGTGCCCAACTATGGGCGACGCGGCACCGGTCCGCTTTTGCGGAACGGCATGTGTATTGCCATTGAGCCGATGATCAACATGGGTGGGCGCAAGGTGATTTTCGAAAACGACGGATGGACAGTGCGGACCAAAGACCGTAAGCCATCGGCACATTTCGAGCATACCATCGCCATCCGGAACGGGAAAGCTGATATCCTATCCACATTTGAGTTTATTCTTGAAAGCAACAACTAACCAAAGAGCATTGATTGAATGGCTAAACAGGCAGCAATAGAACAGGACGGAACCATCATAGAAGCATTGTCAAATGCGATGTTCCGCGTAGAACTGGAAAACGGACACGAGATTACCGCTCATATCTCGGGTAAGATGCGCATGCACTACATCCGCATCCTCCCCGGAGACAGGGTACGGGTGGAGATGTCGCCCTACGATCTCTCGAAAGGAAGAATCTCATTCAGGTATAAATAAGCTGTCAGTAATCAGTGTTCAGCTGATAACTGACAACTGAGAGTAACAAGCGAAAAAATAAAAAACTAAACATATGAAAGTAAGAGCATCACTCAAGAAACGTACGGCAGACTGTAAGATCGTAAGGCGTAAAGGCCGTTTGTATATCATCAACAAAAAGAATCCCAAGTTCAAACAACGTCAGGGATAAGATTCATCAACTGTAATCAAATAACAAAGAAACATATATGGCAATAAGAATTGTAGGTGTCGATCTGCCGCAGAACAAGAGGGGTGAAATTGCCCTCACCTATATCTATGGGATTGGACGTAGCGCCGCGAACTCCATTCTGGAGAAGGCAGAAGTTGACAAGAACATCAAGGTGAAAGACTGGAGCGACGACCAGGCAGCACGCATTCGTGAGATCATCGGCAACGAATTCAAAGTGGAAGGTGATCTGCGCTCTGAAGTACAGCTCAACATCAAACGTCTGATGGACATCGGTTGCTATCGTGGCATCCGTCATCGTATCGGTCTGCCCGTACGTGGTCAGAGCACCAAGAACAACGCCCGTACCCGCAAGGGAAGGAAGAAAACCGTTGCGAACAAGAAAAAAGCTACTAAATAATTAAGGTAACATGGCAAAAAGAACAGTTGCAGCAAAAAAGAGAAATGTAAAAGTGAGCGCTCAGGGACAGGCTCATATCTCATCCTCATTCAACAACATCATCGTCTCCATCACCAATGAGAATGGTGAGGTGATTAGCTGGTCATCAGCAGGCAAGATGGGATTCAGAAGTTCCAAGAAGAACACCCCCTATGCAGCGCAGATGGTAGCACAGGATTGTGCAAAAGTAGCATATGATCTGGGATTGCGTAAGGTGAAAGCATACGTCAAGGGTCCAGGTAACGGACGTGAATCGGCCATCCGTACCATTCATGGTGCTGGTATCGAGGTGATGGAGATCATCGACGTCACACCGCTGCCCCACAATGGCTGTCGTCCCCCGAAACAAAGAAAAGTTTAATCAATCAATTCAGTTTCATTTACCTTGAAACTTGAGCTGTGAATTTGATTACACCACAACTTCTCTGTAATCGCGGCTGCACAGTTTAGGCTTCAGTAAAGTTTAAATTTGTAACAATGGCAAGATATACTGGTCCAAAATCAAAGATCGCCCGTAAGTTTGGCGAACCCATTTTCGGTCCCGATAAGGTTCTCTCAAAGAAGAACTATCCTCCGGGACAACACGGTAACTCACGCAGAAGGAAGACATCGGAATATGGCATCCAGCTGCGCGAAAAACAGCGCGCCAAATACACCTATGGCGTACTGGAAAAGCAGTTCCGTCTGACCTTCGACAGAGCAGCCCGCAGCCGCGGCATCACCGGTGAGGTGCTGCTTCAGCTGCTCGAATCACGTCTCGACAATGTGGTGTTTCGTCTCGGCATCGCTCCCACACGTGCCGCTGCACGCCAGATGGTGACACACCGTCACATCGTGGTAAACGGTAAGGTACTCAACATCCCCTCCTATACCGTGAAACCCGGTGAAGTAGTGGGTGTTCGGGAAAAATCAAAATCGATGCTGGTTGTAACCAATTCACTGGCAGGGTTTAATCACAGCAAATACCCCTGGATGGAATGGGACAAAGCTACCATGAGCGGCAAGATGCTGCACGTGCCTGAAAGAGCTGACATCCCTGAAAGCATCAAAGAACAACTCATCGTAGAATTATATTCTAAACAATAATTTCATGGCAATATTAGCATTCCAAAAACCCGATAAAGTAATCATGCTGCAGGAGGATGCATTCTCCGGCAAGTTCGAGTTCCGTCCCCTGGAACCCGGATACGGCATTACCATTGGTAACGCCCTGCGCCGCATCCTGCTCTCCTCGCTCGAGGGATTCGCGATTACATCGGTAAAGATAGACGGCGTGGAGCACGAGTTTGCTTCCATTCCGGGTGTGATAGAAGATGTAACAGGTATTATTCTGAATCTCAAAAAAGTACGGTTCAAACGGATCGTAGAGGAGTTTGAATCAGAAAAGGTGAGCATCGCTATTTCGGGAACGGATGTGTTTAAAGCCGGAGATATTGGTAAACTGATGACCGGTTTCGAAGTTCTCAACCCCGAGCAAGTGATCTGCCATCTGAACAAGAAGGCTGACCTGCGCATGGAAATGACCATCCACAAGGGTAGGGGCTATGTGCCGGCCGACGAGAACCGGGAGATGCTCGCATCGGAAGATGTGCAAACCCTGGCTGTCGACTCTATCTTCACACCGATCCGGAATGTGAAGTATGAGATTGAAGATTACCGTATTGAACAGAAGACCGACTACGAAAAGTTGATCATTGAGATTACCACCGATGGATCCATACAACCCAAGGAGGCGTTGAAGGAAGCTGCCAAGATACTGATTCAACATTTCGTTCTCTTTTCCGATGACAACAAGATCATGCTGGAGACCAACGATGCCGAAAGCATCGAAGAGTTCGATGAAGAGGTTCTGCACATGCGCCAGATGCTGAAACGCAAACTCTCTGACCTAAACCTCTCGGTGCGGGCACTCAACTGCCTGAAAGCCGCCGACGTGGAAACACTGGGACAGCTCGTTTCGCACAACAAGAACGACCTTCTCAAGTTCCGTAACTTTGGCAAGAAGTCGCTCACCGAGCTGGAAGAGTTGCTTGACGGATTGAAGCTCTCCTTCGGGATGGATACCTCGAAATACAAATTAGATAAAGACTAACAACTGCAATGAGACATAATAAGAAATTTAATCATTTAGGGCGTAAGACTGCACATCGTGGGGCTATGTTGTCCAATATGGCCACCTCGCTCATCATGCATAAACGCATCTTTACCACTGTTCCCAAAGCCAAGGAACTGAGAAAGTTCGTGGAACCGATCATCACCCGCAGCAAGGAGGACACCACCCACTCACGGAGAGAAGTATTCAGCCTGCTGCAGAGCAAGACCGCCGTTACGGAGCTGTTCCAGACCGTATCGCAGAAGGTTGCCGATCGTCCGGGTGGTTACACCCGGATCATCAAGACTGGTTTCCGCCTTGGTGACAACGCTGCCATGTGTTTTATCGAACTGGTGGACTTCAACGAGAATATGCTCGGTGATGGCGGTGCCAAGAAGGCCAAGACCCGTCGTTCACGCAGAAAAGGCGGCGCTACCGCTGCAGCTCCTGCAGCAGAAGCACCCAAAGCCAAAGAGGCGAAGAAAAAGGAGGAGGCTCCCAAGCTTGAAACTGTAAAGGAAGAAGAACTCCCGCAGCCTGAAGCAGCACAGGCCGACGCCGAAAAGACAGGGGAGGAGTAAATTCCTCAACCAGGGGGGTGAAATGAACCTTTCACCCCTCCCCATCGAAACACTGCAGGGATGGTTGTCAGTCAGGCAGAGATCTGCAACCTCTGTCGATGATCTGATTTGCAGTGAAGCTGTGATTTTTAAAATGTTAAACATTAAGAAAGCGCCGCGAGTGATTCGTAGCGCTTTTTTTTTGCAACAATTCTTCTACCCTGTTTGTTTTACCATTTCACCAATCAGAGGTTGCGTTATGAAGAAGAAGATTGTTGTGGTTGGCTGTGGCTTTGGTGGACTGCAGTTCGTGAATCACCTGCCCAAGGGAGTTTATGACATCATGGTGATCGATAAGATCAACCATCACCAGTTTCCGCCCCTCTTTTACCAGGTGGCAGCATCACAGATTGAGCCTGCCACCATCTCATTTCCCATCCGCAAGATATTTCAGAAAAGAAGAGATGTGCGCATCCGCCTGGCCCAAGTGCTCGCGGTAGACGATGTGAACAAGGTCGTGGAGACCAACATCGGATTGTTTGCCTTCGACTATCTGGTGATTGCCACCGGTACCCGAACCAATTTCTTCGGCAACAGCTCCACCGAGGAACATGCACTGGAGTTGAAGTCCACATATCAGGCCATCAACGTTCGCAATTACATCCTTTACAACTTTGAGAAACTGCTTTATGCGGAGAACAAGGAGGGACTCTACAACATCGTGATTGTGGGAGGTGGTGCTACGGGTGTGGAGCTGGCAGGTGCCTTTGCTGAGATGACCCGTGAGATCCTGCCGAAAGATTATCCCAACATCGATGCAGGGAAGGTACATGTCTATCTGCTGGAAGGAGGCCCCCACACCTTGGCGGCCATGAGTACCTTTGCACAAAAATATTCAGAAAATTATCTTCGCTCCATGGGAGTGATCGTAAAGACCGGTACACTTGTGCAGGATTACGACGGTGAGCGGGTAACCCTCAACACGGGAGAAACAATTCCCACGCGTAACGTAATCTGGTCTGCCGGTGTGACCGGTAATCTCATTGGCGGGTTACCCGGTGAGAGCATCCTGCGGTCGGGGCGTATAAGGGTGGATCGTTACAACCGGGTAGTGGGATTAGACAATGTTTTTGCCATAGGTGACGTAGCCTATATGGAAACGGAGAAGTATCCCAAGGGGCATCCGCAGCTGGCTAACGTTGCGATAGGCCAGGGGAAGAATCTTGCAAAGAACCTGCAGAAGATCGATGCCGGCAGCGGTGATCTGAAGTCCTACGAATACCGAAACCTGGGTACCATGGCCACTGTCGGTCGCAACAAGGCGGTGGTGGACCTCCCCTTCGTGAAGTTCAAGGGTCGTTTTGCCTGGTTTGTCTGGATGTTCCTTCACCTGATGCTGATCCTGAGTGTACGCAACAAGTTGGTGATCTTCATCAACTGGGCCTGGAACTACTTCACCAAAAACAATTCGTTACGACTGATTCTGAAGGATACCGATTGAGAATCGGGTTGAAAAAAAAGGTTATATTTGCAGAAACAACTAAACAGGAAGAGCTATGCGCATCAAGGAGATCATTCAGGCTATTGAGCAGCTTGCACCGCTGCCGTTGCAGGAGGAGTATGACAACAGCGGGTTGCAGTGCGGTGATCCCAGCCGGGAAGCCACAGGTGCTCTGCTGGCCATCGACGTGACAGAAGATGTGGTGGAGGAGGCCATCGCCCTGGGATGCAACCTGATTATCTCACATCACCCCATTGCATTCCGTCCATTCCGTTCGCTCACCGGCAGGAACTACGTGGAGCGCACTATGATTATGGCCATCCGTAACGATGTGGCACTCTATGCTGCCCACACCAACCTCGACAACGCGCAGGGTGGGGTAAATTACAAGCTGGCGGAGATGCTGGAGTTACAGAACGTGAAGATTCTCCTGCCCAAGAGCAATGAGTTACTCAAGTTTGTCACCACCGTCCCGCTACTACATGCCGAGAGCGTACGCAATGCTCTCTTCAACGCCGGTGCCGGCCATATCGGTAACTACGACAGCTGTAGCTACAACCTCACCGGCGAGGGTACCTTTCGCCCGGGTGTCGGGTCAAACCCCTTTGTGGGGGAGGCGGAGAAGCTTCACTTTGAGCAAGAAGTCCGGATTGAAACCGTGCTGCCGGTGATGCGAAAAGAGGAGGTGTTGCGCGCCCTGCTGGCGGTGCACCCTTATGAGGAACCGGTCTATGACCTCTATCCCATTGCCAACGAATGGGGACAGCATGGCAGCGGTGTGGTGGGTGTTCTGCCGGAACCGATGCCTGAGCAGGAGTTCCTCTACCTGCTGAAAGATATCTTCAACCTGCATACCATTAGTCACACCAAGTTGCAGGGCCGGGAGATACGTGACGTAGCCATCTGCGGCGGGGCCGGTGCTTTTCTGATCCCGCGGGCGGTCTCTTACGGAGCCGATGCATTCGTGACAGGTGAGGCGAAGTACAACGACTACTATGACGCCGAGGAAAGGCTGCTTCTGGCGGTTGTGGGTCACTATGAGTCAGAGATTTGCACAAAAGATCTTTTTTTCGATCTGCTTTCAAAAAAATTCCCTACCTTTGCAATACATAAATCGGCATTCGATGTGAATCCGGTGAAGTATCTGTAAAAGAAAGCGGTCCGACTAGTTCCCGCAGTTACAGTGAATGTGGTAGCGAAACGTTTTTCCAACGTTTGGCTACTGCATTTTTTTCGTTAGAAGCACTTCAACGGGCATCTCACAAAGCACAAGCCTGCAAAGTGAACATCAACTAAAAAAATCATATAAAAGAAATCTTATGGCAACAAAAAAGAAAGCAACGGAACAGGAAGTTTCAGTGGAGGATAAGCTGAAGTCGCTACACAAGCTGCAGTCCTACTATTCAGAGATCGACCGCATCAAGACACTGCGCGGAGAACTGCCCCTGGAGGTAGCTGACCTAGACGATGAGATTGCCGGGCTGGGTACCCGCATCAACAACTTCGAGCTGGAGCTCAAGCAGCTGGATGAGAACATCAAGCTGCAAAAGGGTAAGATCGAGACCAGCAAGGCGAAGATCGAAAAGTACACCAAGCAGCTTGACAACGTGCGCAACAGCAAGGAGTATGACCACCTCTCGAAGGAGATAGAGTTCGAAACACTGGAGATTGAACTCTCCGAGAAGCACATCCGTGAGCATGGCCAGCTGATGACCTCCATCGGTGAGCAGATTGCCACAGCCAACGAACTGCTGAAGGATAAGTCGAGCGATCTGGATCACAAGAAGAAGGAGCTCGACGACATAGTTTCAGAGACAAAGGCGCAGGAAGAGAAGATCCGCGAGAAGGCGAAGAAAACGGAGACCACCATTGAACCGCGGCTGTTGGCAGCGTTCAAGCGTATCCGCAAGAATGCCCGCAACGGACTGGGCATCGTGCCCATTCAGCGTGGAGCCTGCGGTGGTTGTTTCAACAAGATCCCACCGCAGAAGCAGATGGACATCAAACTGGGCAAGAAAATCATCGTATGTGAATACTGCGGCCGCATCATGATTGATCCTGAAATGGCAGGTGTTTCTGAGAAGTAAGCAACCACGGGTATGGATCGGGAGAGCGAATTTATTATGGATTTTTTTCCCTATTTGTAGCGTTAATCTTCGTTGTTTTGTGACAAAAGATGTATCTTTGCGCTCATAAAGGGGCACTGTTCCCGGGTTTATACACAGCTAACTAAAAACCTTTTGATAGACAATTGGTTACTCAAAAAGATCACTACAAGGTAACTTATTACACAACTATATGGCTAATCGAATTAAAATTAAGAAAGGCTTACGGATCCCTTTGTTGGGTGAGTGTGAGGAGACACTGCGCGGCACTGTGAAAAGCGAGTTGGTGCGGATCTGCCCCGAAGATTTTCAAGGCATCACTCCCAAGTTATCCGTCAAGGCGGGAGAAAGCGTGAAAGCCGGTGCGCCGCTCTTCTACGATAAGAACCATCCGGAAATGCTTTTTGCCTCACCGGTAAGTGGTGTGGTAACCAACATAGAACGGGGTGAGAAACGCCGTATCCTCTACATTGAGGTGAAGGCCGATGAAACCACCGACTACGTTGATTTCGGCAGCAAGAAACCGGCCACCCTTACGAGTGAAGAGGTGAAGCAGGCGATCCTCGATGCCGGCATCTGGTTCCTCATCAGGCAGCGCCCCTATGATGTGGTGGCTGCTCCCGGCAAGGCTCCGCGCGATATCTTCGTCACCGGCTTCGACAGCGCTCCGTTGGCACCCAGTTACGATTTCCTGCTGCAGGGCCGTGAGGCTGATCTGCAGACCGGATTCGACGCACTTTCAAAGCTTACTGCCGGAAAGGTCTTCCTTTCCATCAGCCCAAAGAGCAGCAACAAAGGGTTGCGTGAGGCGAAGAACGTTGTGATCAATGAGTTTGACGGCCCCCATCCGGCCGGCAACGTGGGTGTGCAGATCAACCGCCTCAAACCGGTGAACCGTGGTGAGACCGTATGGACACTCACTGCCCTCGATGTAGCCATCATCGGTCATCTTTTCAACAATGGTGTTGTAGACCTGACACGCACTGTAGCCCTCACCGGCTCGGAGGTGAAGCAGAGCGGTTACTGGAAGATGGTGATTGGGACACAACTGAAGCAACTCTTCCAAAACAACGTGACTGAAGGAATCTCACTTCGCTATATCAGTGGCAACCCGCTCACCGGTCAGAAGATCGATCCGGAGGGTGTGCTGCGTGCAGGCCACTCGCAGGTGACGGTCATCCCCGAGGGTGACGACGTGCACGAGGCGTTTGGCTGGGCATCACTTTCACCCAAGCGTTACAGTGCCGGTTGCACCTATCCCACGCTGAAGAAAGCCTACCGGATGGATGCCCGTGTGTTGGGCGGTCCCCGTGCCATTATCGTCTCCAACGAGTATGATAAGGTGTTCCCAATGGATATCTATCCCGAACAGTTAATCAAGGCGATCATCGCCTTCAACATCGACAAGATGGAGGCGCTGGGCATCTATGAGGTGGCTCCCGAGGATTTTGCCCTCTGCGAATTTGTAGACACCTCCAAGCTGGAACTGCAGCACATTGTCCGCACCGGGCTCGATATGCTTCGCAAGGAGATGGAGTAACGGAAGGGAAACAAAGAATAATAACTACTAAAACATAGAACTTTGAAAGCGTTAAAAAACTATCTTGACAAGATAAAGCCCAATTTCGAAGAGGGGGGGAAGCTGCATTGGCTCTATTCCACTTACGATGCGTTTGAGACGTTTCTGTTTGTACCCAACACCACTTCAAGGACGGGTGTACATATCCATGATGCGCGTGACTCCAAGCGCACCATGATCATCGTGATCCTTGCCCTGGTGCCGGCACTGCTGGTGGGCATGTACAACGTGGGTCTGCAACACTACATGGCCATCGGCCAGGAGATGTCGCTGCTCAACAACTTCCTCTACGGGCTGATCGCCATGTTGCCGCTGATCGTGGTCTCCTACGTGGTAGGCCTCGGCATCGAGTTTGCCATGGCTCAGGTGAAAAAGGAAGAGGTTGCCGAAGGGTTCCTGGTATCCGGGATGCTGATCCCGATGATCGTTCCCATCGACACACCCCTCTGGATGGTCGCCGTGGCCACCGCCTTCTCGGTGATCTTCGCCAAGGAGGTGTTCGGCGGTACTGGATACAACATCTTCAACGTGGCGCTCATCGCGCGTGCCTTCCTCTTCTTCTCCTATCCCTCCAAGATGTCGGGCGACCAGGTATGGGTGCGCACGGCAGATACCTTCGGTATGGGTAAGGGTACGGTGATCGACGGATACTCCGGCGCTACACCGCTGGGACAGATTGCCACCACCGATGCGGCCAGCTTTGGTGAGTTCACCTTCCAGGGCATCACCGGCAATCCCCTTTCCATCAGTGACATGTTCTTCGGATTTATCCCCGGATCGGTGGGTGAGGTATCCACCTTCGCCATCCTCCTGGGTGCGCTGATCCTGATCGCCACCGGTGTGGGCAGCTGGAAGACCATGCTCTCCGTCTTCCTGGGCGGTGCAGTGAGTGTCCTGCTGGTAAATGCTTTTGCACAGAATGCCATGATGGAGATGCCCTTCTACTATCACTTTATGCTCGGTGGATTCGCCTTTGGTGCCGTCTTCATGGCTACCGACCCGGTGACATCGGCCCGCACGGAGAAAGGGAAGTGGATCTACGGATTCCTGATTGGGATGGTGGCGGTTGCCATCCGTGTCTTCAACCCCGGTTACCCGGAGGGGATGATGCTGGCGATCCTGCTGATCAATGCCTTTGCACCACTCATCGATTTCTATGTGATCGATGCCAACATCAAACGGCGTGCGAAGCGTGCAACTGCATCATTGAACGGTTAATGACTGAAACAGAATAAGCATCACGATTGCATAAATCAAACGATATGAACAGAGAAAACAGTGGATACACGATAATATACGCAGCTGTGATGGTGGTCATCGTTGCACTGGGGCTGGCATTCACACATCAGGCCCTGAGTGACCGGCAGACTGCCAACGTGAACATCGACAAGATGCAGCAGATCCTGCGCTCGCTCAACATTGATGCCTCTGCCGCCGAAGCACAGCAGAAGTATGATGAGCTGATACAGAACGCCTACCTGATCACTCCCGACGGGGTGAAGGTGGAAGGCAGTGAGGGTACCACTCCCGAGGACCCCGCCTTCTCCACCGAGTTGGATGACGAGAGTGCAGCCGGACTACCGGTTTATGAAGCGGAAGTAGATGGTTCCCTGAAATACATCATCCCGATGCAGGGCGCCGGACTGTGGGGCCCCATCTGGGGATACCTGGCCGTGGAAGCTGACGGCAGCACCATCTACGGTGCCGAGTTCGGTCACCAGGGTGAGACCCCGGGGCTGGGTGCTGAGATTGTGACACCCTCCTTCCGGGAGCAGTTTGCAGGCAAGGAGCTGGTAAAGGAGGGAGCATTCCGCTCCGTGGCGGTGGTGAAGCCGGGACAGACGGCTGCCGGCCGTGACTACGTGGACGGCATCTCCGGTGGTACCATTACCAGCAAGGGTGTGGATGCCATGCTGCTCAACAGCGTGGGACAATACAGTAATTTTTTGATGAACCTGAACGCTGCCCAATGAGGTCAGTCTACATAAAAGAGTAAGAATATGGCATTATCGACTAAAACCAAAGCGGCCCTGTTGGGACCCTTGAATAAGAACAACCCTGTGATTGTGCAGGTGCTCGGTATCTGCTCCGCCCTGGCGGTCACCTCCAAGCTGGAACCCTCACTGGTGATGGCTGTCGCCGTGACGCTGGTGCTTGCTGCGGCCAACGTGATCATCTCACTGCTGCGCAAGACAATCCCCAACCGCATCCGCATCATCGTACAGCTGGTGGTGGTGGCTGCCCTGGTAACCATCGTGAGCGAGGTGCTCAAGGCCTTCGCCTATGATGTGAACAAGCAGCTTTCGGTGTTCGTGGGACTGATTGTGACCAACTGTATCCTGATGGGACGTCTCGAAGCGTTCGCCTTGGGCAACGGCCCCTGGCCCTCCTTCCTCGACGGCATCGGCAACGGACTCGGCTATGGCTGGATCCTGGTGGCCGTGGGCTTCTTCCGCGAGCTGCTTGGCTCGGGTGAGCTCCTTGGATACAAGGTGATCCCCCAGTTCCTGTATGACGCCGGCTACGAGAACAATGGCCTGATGATGCTGGCACCGATGGCGCTGATCCTGGTGGCAGTTATCATCTGGGTACACAGGGCCCGCAACAAGGACTTGCAGGAAGAAACCAATTAACAGAAACTGAAAAACGACTACAAATATGGATGCAATTAGTCTGATTGTACGGTCGATCTTCGTCGACAACATGATATTCGCATACTTCCTGGGGATGTGCTCCTTCCTGGCGGTATCGAGAAATGTGAAAACAGCCCTTGGACTCGGTATCGCCGTCACCTTCGTGTTGGTGATCACGGTGCCTGTCAACTTCCTGCTGGAAAACCATGTGCTCAAGGCCGGTGCCCTTTCATGGCTGGGTGAGGAGTTTGCCACTGTGGATCTGAGTGTCTTCAGCTTGCTCATCTTCATCGCCATCATCGCCTCCATCGTACAGCTGGTGGAGATGATCATCGAGAGATTCAGCCCCTCGCTCTACGCCTCCCTCGGCATTTTCCTGCCGCTCATCGCCGTGAACTGTGCCATCCTGGGTGGTTCACTCTTCATGCAGCAGCGCGAGTTTGCCAACATCGGCATGGCTACCGCTTACGGCTTCGGCTCCGGCATCGGCTGGTTGCTGGCCATCGTGGGACTGGCCGCCATCCGCGAGAAGCTGGAGTACTCTCATGTGCCCAAACCGCTCAAGGGACTCGGCATCACATTTATTGTGACGGCGTTGATGGCCATCGGCTTCATGAGCTTCTCCGGAATCAATATTTAATCCACAACAGTGAACAACAGAGTAACGAAATAAATAAAATACATAAGTATGAGTGTATTATTGAGTGCGGGCGGACTGACCATATGGGCGAGTGTTATCGTATTCCTGCTGGTCATTCTGGTCCTGGTAGTGATCATCCTCGTAGCAAAAGCAAAGCTGATGCCCTCGGGCAACGTCAAGATCACCGTGAACGAAGATAAAGAGCTGGAGGTGCCCATGGGTAGCACATTGCTCAACACCCTGCAGTCGCAGGACATCTATCTCTCTTCCGCCTGCGGTGGCGGGGGCACCTGTGCCCAGTGCCGTTGCCGTGTGGTTGAGGGTGGCGGTGAGATTCTCCCCACCGAGAAAGGCCATTTCAGCCGCAAAGAGCAAATGAACAACTGGCGTCTGAGCTGCCAGGTGAAGGTGAAGGAGGATTTGAAGATCATCGTCCCCGAAGAGGTGTTCGGCATCAGGGAGTGGGAGTGCGAGGTGGTCTCCAACAAGAATGTGGCATCATTCATCAAGGAGTTCGTGGTGAAGCTGCCCGAAGGTGAGAAGCTCGACTTCAAACCGGGATCCTACAGCCAGATCAGGGTACCAAAGTATGACCAGATCAAATATTCCGACTTCCAGATCGATGAGGAGTATAAGGGTGACTGGGACAAGTTCAAGATGTGGGATCTGGTAGCCAGGAACGAGGAAGATACGGTACGTGCCTACTCCATGGCCAACTATCCCGCCGAGGGGAACGTCATCATGCTCAACGTGCGTGTGGCCACCCCGCCGTTCGACCGTGCCAAGGGAGGCTGGATGGATGTCAACCCGGGTATCGTCTCCTCCTATATCTTCAACCTGAAGCCGGGCGACAAGGTGATGATGTCGGGTCCCTACGGTGACTTCCACCCCATCCTCGACAGCAAGCGAGAGATGCTCTGGGTGGGTGGTGGTGCCGGTATGGCTCCCCTCCGTGCGCAGATCATGCACCTCACCAAGACACTCAAGATCACCGACCGGAAGATGTCTTACTTCTACGGTGCCCGTGCACTGGTGGAGGCCTTCTATCTGGAAGATTTCTACGAACTGGAACGCGAGTTCCCCAACTTCTCGTTCCACCTGGCACTAGACCGTCCCGACCCGGCAGCCGATGCCGCCGGCGTGAAGTACACCCCGGGCTTCGTGCACCAGGTGATTCACGATACCTACCTGAAGGATCACGACGCACCCGAAGATATCGAGTACTACATGTGTGGTCCCGGTCCAATGGCTGCAGCCGTTCAGCGTATGCTGGACGACCTGGGCGTGCCGCCGGAGATGATCATGTTCGATGATTTCGGATAATGAACAGTTGTCAGTGATCAGTTTTTAAAAGTGGAAGTTTGAAAAGTGCAGCAGTAAGACTGTGAACATATAGAAAGAAACGGTGCTCCCGGAAGGGGGTGCCGTTTTTTCATTACCAGTGAATGTGATGGATGGCGATAGAGGCTGTTTCACCTATATCCAACAGGGCGTTAATAAGAAGGAGGCAGTCGTACCGGTGGAGATCGGTAGCCCGGATTTCTCTTTCTTTGATTCTCCCGCTCCGAAGCAGTTGCTGCCGGCGGGTGCCGTTGAGTAGATAGCTTGTTGGGGTGTAGAACTGATCTCCCTGCTGCAACACCACATTGCTGTAAGATGTGTCGGTGACCAACCCCTCACGGACTACCAGAATCTCATCACAATCTCCTTTCTGCGTAAGTAGATCCTCCAGAGCTGACCGGTCGGCATACTTGAATGTATAATCTGGATTGCCCTCCACCAACCGGAGCGATCGCACTGTTTTGGGTTTGTAGGGAAGAAACTCCATGGTTTGTATCTCCTCCCTGTAAAGGATGCGCCATTTCACTTTACCCTGGGTGAGGTGGTTTGGCAACACTGATGCAATTGTGGGCAGCACCGGCAATCTGAAGCCGTGTTCCAGAGCTGTAAGGTGCATCCGTTCGATGTGTGCCTCCAGGTTCTCCGGCCGGCCGTCGTTGATACAGATCGATTCGAGGAACATGGTGTCAGGAGGATTGAAAAGGTAAATATACTTTCTGTATCGCTTCGTCGTACTCACGCCGACAGTCGCTTTGGGCGGTGATGCCCCCGCCACTGCGGAAGAAGAGTTGCTTCCCCCGTTGCTCGATGAAGCGTATGATCACGAAGGTGTTGAGCGACTCACCGTCGTAGTAGCCCGCCACCCCGCAGTAATAGCCGCGCCGCTCCCCTTCGGCCGTGACAATCAGTTGAAGGGTCGCCTCCTTGGGTGCCCCCGACACGGAGCCGGCCGGTAGCAGCTTGAAGAGGAGGCTGCCCAGTTGTTCCCGATAACGATCCGGGAGGGTGCCTTCAATCTCGGAGCTCACCTGTAGGATCTCCCCCTTGCTTGTTTGAACCGCATCCAGGTAGCGGAAGCGTTTCACGTTGACATCGGTGGCCACACGACTCAGGTCGTTGCGCAGCAGGTCGACGATGGTGTTATGCTCCGCTCTCTCCTTGGGGTCGCTCAGGATGATCTCCCGTGCCCCGGGCAGCGAGGCATCGATGGTACCCTTCATGGGGAAGGTGGCGATGCGTCTCTCATACATGGTGACGAAGCACTCGGGAGAAAAGCAAATAAAATTTCCGGGAACCAGTAGACGGTAGCGGGCTTTGCTATGCAGGAAGACTTCATCAAGGGTGAGTGACGTGCGCAGTGGCGTGCGTATGGTGAGGTTGGTGAGATAGCTGTCGCCACGGTGTAGACCCTGCATCACCGTTTCAAACCGTCTTTGGTAGGTAGCAAACGATTCGGGTTCCGACTCAAAACGGAATGAGGGAGTATGATCCGGTAGGTGTGGAGCATTGCCCTTCCCGCCGATATCGAACATCACCTCCTGCTGCGATAGCGGGTGGGGTAGAAAGAAACCCTCCTCTCCCTCGAATGTCACTCCGAAAAGAAAAGGCATGCCCGCACACCCTGCTTCGTTCATTTTTTGTCTGATCACCTCGCTCTTGTAGAACATGGTGCAAAAATAAACCATTTTTGAGGAAATTAAGCGCCTTTGTCCTCTTTGTTGCCTAAAATGTTGTCACAATGTATAATGATTTGATTTTGTGTAGTGTTATGTCCGTTAGTTGTGTTAAATGAGAAGAAAAAGAGGTGTCTGGTTGTCGAAGTGTAAACAAAAAAGCAAAAAATATTACGAAATATTTTGCCGGTTCATTTTTTTGGGTTTACTTTGCAACCATCAAACAAGAAAAATTGAAACTGTCGTATGATCCGCAATATTGATATTCTAGTCATTTCTATTCTACTTCTGGAAGACTTCAGAGGGTGAGACTGGCATATCATATCGTATACTGACGCAGATAAAGAATAAGATGACCTTTCTCACCCGGTGAGAAAGGTTTTTTTTTTAGGTTATGACAAATCAATAGAAAAAAAATAATGGAACGCATTTTTGTTTTTGACACCACTTTAAGAGACGGGGAACAGGTTCCCGGCTGTCAGCTGAACACCATCGAGAAGATCCAGATCGCACAGGCGTTGGAGCTGTTGGGGGTGGATGTGATTGAAGCCGGCTTTCCGGTATCCAGTCCCGGTGATTTCAAATCGGTAGTGGAAATCTCCAAGGCTGTGACATGGCCCACCATCTGTGCGCTGACCCGCGCCGTGGAGAAAGATATCGAGGTGGCTGCAGAGTCACTCAAGTATGCCAAGCGGAAAAGAATCCACACCGGCATCGGCACCTCCGACAGCCACATCAAGTACAAGTTCAACTCCAACCGCGAGGAGATCATCGAGCGGGCGGTGAAGGCAGTGAAGTATGCCCGCCGCTTCGTGGATGATGTAGAGTTCTATGCTGAGGATGCGGGACGCACCGACAATGAGTACCTGGCCCGCGTGGTGCAGGCGGTGGTGAACGCAGGTGCTACTGTGGTGAATATCCCCGATACCACCGGCTACTGCTTCCCGGACGAGTATGGTGCCAAGATCAGCTACCTGGTCAACAATGTCGACATGAAGAATGCGATCCTCTCCACCCACTGTCACCAGGACCTGGGAATGGCCACTGCCAACACCCTCTCTGGTGTGATCAACGGTGCCCGTCAGGTGGAGGTGACCATCAATGGTATCGGCGAACGAGCCGGCAACACTTCACTCGAGGAGGTGGTGATGGCGCTCAAGAGTCACAAGGACCGTGGCTTCGATACAAACATCAACACGCAGCACATCTACTCCACGAGCCGCATGGTCTCCAGCCTCATGAACATGCCCGTGCAGCCCAACAAGGCAATCGTAGGCCGCAATGCCTTTGCCCACTCCTCCGGTATCCACCAGGACGGGGTACTGAAGAACGTGGAGACCTACGAGATCATCAATCCCAAGGATGTGGGCATCGATGACAACGCCATCGTGCTGACCGCCCGTAGCGGCCGTGCTGCACTGAAGAACCGCCTCAACCTGCTGGGTGTGAAGCTGGAATCGGAGGAGCTGGACAAGGTATACCAGCAGTTCCTCGAACTGGCGGACAAGAAGAAAAACGTGAACGACGATGATGTCCTGATGCTGGTTGGCAAGGAGTCACGCCTTCACCGCATCAAGGTGGAATACCTGCAGGTGATCTGCGGCATCGGTGTTCGCGACGTGGCGAGCCTCTGCCTCAATATCTCCGGTGAGCGCTTCGAAGCTACCGCCAGCGGCAACGGACCGGTGGATGCAGCCATCCGTGCGGTAAAGAACATCATCAAAAGAAAAATTAAGATCCAGGAGTTCCTGATCCAGGCCATCGACCACGGCAGTGACGACATCGGCAAGGTGCACATGCAGGTGGAACACGATGGCAACCTATACTACGGCTTTGCGGCCAATACCGATATCGTGGCTGCCTCGGTGGAGGCGTTCATCGATGCGGTAAATAAGTTTGGGTAAATAGTAGTCAGTTATCAGTAGTCAGATATCAACAAATCAACAAATCAACATAAATGAAGACTCTTTTCGACAAAATCTGGGATGCGCACGTGGTGACCACCGTGCAGGATGGTCCCACGCAATTATACATCGACAGACATCTCTGTCACGAAGTTACCAGTCCACAGGCATTCGCCGGTCTCCGCAACCGGGGATTGAGCGTCTACCGCCCAGACCAGACCACGCTCACGGCTGACCACAACATCCCCACCATGGGACAGGATCAGCCCATCCGCGACCAGATCTCGCGCTTTCAGGTAGACACGCTGGCGAAGAACGCCCGTGACTACAAGCTCACCTACTACGGTCTCAACAACCCGAAGAACGGCATCGTCCATGTAATCGGTCCCGAGAACGGCTACACCCAGCCCGGGATGACAATCGTCTGCGGCGACAGTCACACATCCACTCATGGTGCCTTCGGGGCGATCGCCTTTGGCATCGGCACCAGCGAGGTGGAGATGGTACTGGCATCGCAGTGTATCCTGCAAACAAGACCCAAGACCATGAGGATCAATTTCGAGGGGAAACTGAACGAGCATGTCAGTGCCAAGGATATGGCGCTCTATATGATCTCACAGCTCACCACCGGCGGCGCTACCGGTTACTTCGTTGAGTATGCCGGCGAGGCGGTGCGCAACCTCACCATGGAGGAAAGGATGACGCTCTGTAACTTGAGCATCGAGATGGGTGCCCGCGGCGGTCTGGTGGCACCCGATGAGACCACCTTCAACTACATCCGCGGTCGTGAGTTTGCACCCAAAGGGGAACGTTGGGAGGAGGCTATGGCCTACTGGCAGACGCTGCATACCGACGAGGGGGCACAGTTCGACAAGGAGGTGACCTTCGACGTGTCGCAGATCAAGCCGATGATCACCTATGGCACCAACCCCGGTATGGGGATGCCGATCGACGGCACCATACCTACACTCGACGAGATAGATGAGGCGGGACAGATCTCCTTCGAGAAGTCGCTCCGCTACATGGGCTTCGAGCCGGGTGAGAAGCTGGAAGGGAAGCAGATCGATTATGTCTTCCTGGGCAGCTGCACCAACGGACGCATTGAGGACTTCCGTGTCTTCGCCGGCTACGTGAAAGGAAGGAAGAAGGCTGACAATGTCACCGCCTGGCTGGTACCCGGCAGCTGGCAGGTGCGCAAGCAGATTGAGGCCGAGGGTCTCGACAAGATTCTGGAGGAGGCCGGCTTCGCCCTGAGGCAACCGGGCTGCTCCGCCTGCCTGGCGATGAACGATGACAAGGTACCCGCGGGCAAGTACGCCGTCTCCACCTCCAACCGTAACTTCGAAGGACGACAGGGTCCCGGTGCACGCACCATCCTGGCAGGACCGCTGGTGGCGGCCGCAGCGGCGGTAAATGGCAAAATCACACAGCCTTAAGAAAGCGGTCAGTGATCAGTTATCAGCAAAAAGATATTAGTAACAAGAAAGAAAATGGAAAAGTTTCAGACAATCACATCTACATATGTGCCACTTCCAATTGAGAACGTGGACACCGACCAGATCATCCCGGCCCGCTTCCTGAAGGCCACCACACGCGATGGCTTCGGCGACAACCTCTTCGCCGACTGGCGCTACGACAAGGAGGGCAACCCCAAGGAGGACTTCGTGCTTAACGACCCCACCTACAGCGGTGAGGTGCTGGTGGCAGGTAAGAACTTCGGTAGCGGCAGCAGCCGCGAGCATGCCGCCTGGGCCATTGGAGGCTACGGCTTCAGGGTGGTGGTATCGAGCTTCTTCGCCGACATCTTCCGCAACAACGCCCTTAACAACGGTATCCTGCCGGTAGTGGTGAGCGAATCGTTTCTGCGTGGTCTTTTCAATGCCTCGAAAGCCGATCCCAAAAGTAGCGTCACAGTCAACCTGGAAGAACAGACCATCACCAACAATGCAACGGGTGAGAGCGAGCAGTTCGAGATCAACACCTACAAGAAGGAATGCCTGCTCAAGGGGCTCGACGATATCGACTTCCTCCTATCCAACAAAGACAAGATAGAGGCGTATGAACAGCAACGCCCATATGCTTACTAATCCCAAATGAGATGAAAGCGGTAGCTGAGAAGAGAAGAATAGAGATCATGGATACCACGCTTCGCGATGGGGAGCAGACCTCCGGTGTATCCTTTGCAGCTCAGGAGAAGGTGAGCATCGTGAGCCTCCTGCTGGAAGAGCTGAAGGTGGACCGTGTGGAGATTGCCTCCGCCCGAGTCTCGGAAGGTGAGTTCCGCTCGGTGCAGAAGATGGCGCAGTGGGCAGAAGCCCACGGCTACCTCGACCGGCTGGAGGTGCTCGGCTTCGTGGATGGCGGTACTTCCCTCGAGTGGATCGCCAATGCAGGCTGCCGTGTGGTTAACCTGCTCTGTAAAGGGTCGCTCAAGCACTGCACCTGGCAGTTGCGCAAAACGGTGGAGGAACACCTGGCCGATGTGAAGAAGACAATCGCCATGGCGAAAGAGAAAGGGATGACGGTGAATCTCTACCTGGAGGACTGGTCCAACGGAATGCGCGACTCGAAGGAGTATGTCTTCCAGATGATGGACGGGCTCAAGGATGAGCCTGTGACCCGCTTCATGCTACCCGACACGCTGGGGGTGCTCAACCCCGATGAGGCATACCAGTTCTGCAGCGAGATGATAGAACGCTACCCGTCGCTGCACTTCGACTTTCATGCACACAACGACTACGACCTGGCGGTAGCCAACGTATACAATGCTCTCAAGGCGGGTGTGAAAGGTGTGCACGTTACCGTGAATGGTCTGGGTGAACGTGCAGGTAACGCACCGCTCACCAGCGTAGTGGCGCTGATCCATGACCACCTGGAGCTGGAGACCGGCATCGATGAGTCGCACCTCTACAACGTCAGCAAGGTGGTGGAGACCTACTCGGGTGTGCGAATCCCCAAAAACCGTCCCATCATCGGCGACAATGTCTTCACACAGGTGGCTGGTGTCCATGCGGATGGCGACAAGAAGAAAAACCTATACTACAACGACCTGATGCCGGAGCGCTTCGGCCGATTCCGCGAGTATGCCCTGGGCAAGAACGCCGGCAAGTCGAACATCATCAAGAACCTCGAGACCCTGGGCATCGAGCTGGACGACGAGTCCACCCGCAAGGTGACAGCCCGCATCATCGAACTGGGCGACAAGAAAGAGATCGTGAACCTCGACGAGCTGCCCTACATCGTCTCCGATGTGCTCAAGAACGGTCTCGAAAACAAGGATATCCAGATGCTGAACTACTCGCTCACGCTGACCGACGGGTTGCGACCCACCGCCACGGTGAAGCTCAGCATCAAAGGTGAGATCTACCAGGAGACGGCTGCCGGTGATGGCCAGTACCACGCATTCTCAAAGGCGATGTACAAGATCTACCGCAAACTGAACAAGGAGACACCGGAGCTGATCGACTACGAAGTGGTAATCCCACCCGGAGGCCAGACCAACGCTTACGTGCAGACAATCATCACATGGAAGTTCGACGGCAAGGTATTCAAGACCCGTGCCCTCGATATCGACCAGACGGTGGCGGCCATCAAGGCGACATTGAAGATGCTGAACATGATCGAGAGCGGGAACATACCCAACATGAATTATTTGCAGTTGCCGTGATCAGTTGTCGGTTTTGGAAGAGAAAGACTGGCAGGTGCAGGAGAATAGATTATTTTTGTGAACAATTATAGAGAATAGAACAAACAATATGGAGTTAAAGATAGCAGTACTGGCGGGCGACGGAATAGGCCCGGAAATCATGGAGCAAGCGTTGGAGGTGACCAAAGCCGTATGTGCAAGGAAGGGACACACACTCTCACTGAAGGAAGGAATCGTGGGCGCCTGCGCCATCGATGCCACAGGTGATCCCTACCCGGAGGCTACTCACAACCTTTGCATGGAAAGCGATGCCGTGCTCTTCGGTGCCATTGGTGACCCGAAGTATGACAACAATCCCAACGCGAAGGTACGTCCCGAGCAGGGACTGCTCCGCATGCGCAAGCAGCTGGGCCTCTATGGCAACATCCGTCCCGTGATGACCTTTCCCTCGTTGATCCACAAGTCGCCCCTGCGGGCGGACCTGGTGGAGGGTGCCGACTTCGTCTGCATTCGCGAACTGACAGGTGGCATGTACTTCGGACAGCCGCAGGGACGCAGCGAGGATGGCAACACCGCCTACGACACCTGCATCTACACCCGCGAGGAGGTGGAACGAATCCTCCACCTTGCCTACAAGTTCGCCGGCCAGCGACGCAAGAAGCTGACGGTGGTGGACAAGGCCAACGTAATTGCCACCTCCCGTCTCTGGCGCCAGATCGCCCAGGAGATCGCTCCTCAGTACCCCGACATCGAAACCGACTTCCTCTTCGTCGACAATGCCGCCATGCGGATCATCCAGTGGCCGAAAAGCTTCGACGTGCTGGTGACGGAGAACCTGTTCGGCGACATCCTCACCGACGAGGCTTCTGTAATCACCGGATCGCTGGGATTGCTCCCCTCGGCCTCCATGGGGATCCACACTTCGCTCTTCGAACCGATACACGGCTCCTATCCGCAGGCTGCGGGTAAGAATATTGCCAACCCCCTGGCGATGATCCTCTCGGTCGCCCTGATGTTCGAATATGGCTTCGACCTGATGGAGGAAGGTGCGATGATCCGTGAGGCGGTAAACGCCAGCATGGAAGCGGGTGTCGTCACGGAGGATATTGCCGACGGCGGCAAGGCTTATAGCACCAGCGAGGTAGGGAGCTGGATAAAGGAATATTTGGTTCAAGGTTCATAGTTCAAGGTTCACAGTTCACGGTTTTATAACATTTAACAAAGAACCTCAACCCAAGAACGAAAAACAACAACGTACCAACGTATCAACCAAACAACGGATAGTATAATGAGCAACAACAATCATACAGGAACAGCGGGAAAGAATGATCAGCTGCGCAGTGCGACCAGCACGCAGGGACGACTGATGGCCGGTGCTCGTGCGCTCTGGCACGCAAACGGAATGACCCGCAGTCAGATGGGCAAACCCATCATCGCCATCGCCAACTCCTTTACCCAGTTCGTACCGGGACACGTGCATCTGCACGACATCGGTCAGCTGGTGAAGCAGGAGGTAGAGAAGCTGGGATGCTTCGCTGCCGAGTTCAACACCATCGCCGTGGACGATGGCATCGCCATGGGGCATGACGGCATGCTCTACTCGTTGCCGTCGCGCGACCTGATTGCCGACTCGGTGGAGTACATGGTGAACGCCCACAAGGCTGACGCCCTGGTCTGCATCAGCAACTGCGACAAGATCACGCCGGGGATGCTGATGGCCGCCATGCGACTCAACATACCCACCATCTTTGTCTCCGGGGGACCGATGGAGGCTGGTAAGATCGGCGACCAGCAGATCGACCTGATCGACGCCATGATTGAATCGGCCGACGACAGCATCCCCGACGAGCGGATATCACAACTCGAAGAGCTGGCTTGTCCCACCTGTGGCTCCTGCTCCGGCATGTTCACCGCCAACTCGATGAACTGCCTCAACGAGGCAATAGGCCTCGCACTGCCGGGCAACGGTACGGTGCTGGCCACCCACGTGAACCGGAAGCAGCTCTTCGTGGATGCTGCCCACCAGATCGTGGAGAACGCTTACAAATATTACTTCGATGGCGACGAAAGCGTGCTGCCCCGCAACATCGCCTGCCGCGAGTCGTTCCTGAACGCCATGACGCTTGATATCGCCATGGGGGGATCGACAAACACCATCCTCCACACGCTGGCCATCGCCCACGAGGGGGAGATCGACTTCACGCTCGACGACATCGAATCGCTCTCGAGACGGGTGCCCTGCATCTGCAAGGTGGCCCCCAACTCCGACAAATACCACATCCAGGATGTGAACCGTGCCGGTGGCATCATGGGCATCCTGGGTGAGCTGGCCAAAGCGGGTCTGCTGGAGACCAATGTGAGCCGTGCCGACGGCATGACGCTAGCCGAGGCAATCAGCAAGTATGACATCACAAAAGCAACACCCGATGCGGAAGCGCTGCGCATCTACTCCTCGGCGCCGGGCAACCGCCGCAACCTGGTGATGGGTTCGCAGGATGCACGCTTCCGGGAACTGGACAACGACCGTGAGGGGGGCTGCATCCGTACCGTGGCAAATGCCTACACCAAGGACGGGGGACTGGCTATCCTGCGGGGCAACATCGCCGTCGACGGCTGCGTGGTGAAGACCGCCGGGGTGAAGGAGAGTATCTGGAAGTTCAGCGGCCGGGCAAAGGTCTTCCACTCGCAGGATGATGCAGTGAAGGGGATCCTGCGTGGTGACGTCACTGCCGGCCACGTGGTGGTGATCATCTACGAGGGCCCCAAGGGCGGCCCCGGCATGCAGGAGATGCTTTATCCCACCTCCTACATCAAATCGAAGAAGCTGGGTGAGGAGTGTGCCCTGATCACCGACGGTCGATTCTCCGGCGGTACCTCGGGACTCTCCATCGGCCATATCTCACCCGAGGCGGCGGCCGGCGGCAACATCGGCCTGGTGCGGGAGGGTGATCTCATCGAGATCGATATCCCGGCACGCAGCATCAACGTGATGATCAGCGATGAGGAGCTGGCCCAACGGCGCCGCAACGAGGAAGCCAAAGGGACGGAAGCCTTCAGGCCCGATCGCGTGCGCAACGTCTCCAAGGCACTGCGCAGTTATGCGGCATTTGTCACCTCCGCCGACAAGGGAGCTGTCAGAATCGTGTAAGGTTAAAGGTTATAGGTATCAATATATAAAGTTTAGGTTCTATGAACAAAGTCAATCAATCACCAGCCATTGTTTCCCCCTCCGCGGAAGCACAACCCATCTCGGGGAGTGAGATCCTGATCCGCTCGCTGCTGGCGGAAGGGGTGGAGACAATCTTCGGCTATCCGGGCGGGGCGATCATGCCCGTGTTCGATGCACTGTACGACCACAAAGAGAGAATCAAACATATCCTGGTGCGCCACGAACAGGGGGCGGTGCACGCAGCACAGGGCTACGCACGTGTCTCCGACAAGGTGGGGGTGGCACTTGTCACCTCGGGCCCCGGTGCCACCAACGCCATCACAGGCATCACCGATGCCATGATGGACAGCACCCCGCTGGTGGTGATCTCGGGACAGGTGATCTCAAGCCTGCTGGGATCAGATGCCTTTCAGGAGGCAGACGTGATCGGCATCACCCAGCCCATCACCAAATGGGCCTATCAGATCCGTCGCGTGGAGGATATCGCATGGGCGGTATCGCGCGCCTTCCACATCGCCGCGAGCGGTCGTCCCGGACCGGTGGTACTCGACATCGCCAAGGATACGCAGGTGAACAAATGCATCTTCGACTATCAGAAGACATCGTTCCTGCGGAGCTACCAGCCGGTACCCGACATGGATGAGGAGCAGATACGAATGGCTGCCGAGCTGATCAGCAATGCCAAAAAGCCATATGCGCTGGTGGGCCAGGGTGTCATCCTCGGGCACGCCGAGAAGGAGCTGGTTGCCTTCCTGGAGAAGGCCGATGTTCCTTTCGCATCGACCATCCTGGGACTCTCGGCCGTACCCACCGACCACCCGCTCAACTGCGGCATGCTCGGCATGCACGGCAACGTGGCACCCAACCTGAAGACCAACGAGTGCGACGTGCTGATCGCCATCGGGATGCGGTTCGACGACCGTGTAACGGGCGACCTGAAGACCTATGCCAAACAGGCGAAGGTGATCCACTTCGACATCGACCCGGCAGAGATCAACAAGAACGTACAAACAACCGTGAAGGTGGTGGGCGACGTGAAGCAGACCCTGCCCAAAGTGACGGAGCACCTGCAAAAGGGCTCTCACCAGGAGTGGCGGGCTGAGTTCAAACCGTTCGATAAGAAGGAGTTTGAGACAGTAATCAGCAACGAGCTCTTTCCCGGAACGGGACCCATCAAGATGGGCGAGGTGGTGCACAAGGTGACTGAGGCAACCCAAAACAGCGCCATCTGTGTGACCGACGTGGGGCAGCATCAGATGATGAGCACCCGTTACTTCAAGTATACTCAAACGCGCAGCCTTGTCACCTCGGGCGGCCTCGGCACCATGGGCTTCGGTCTGCCTGCCGGCATCGGTGCCAAGTATGGCGCTCCCGACCGTACCGTCTGCATCTTCGTCGGCGACGGAGGACTGCAGATGACCATCCAGGAGTTCGGCACCATCCTCGAGTATGGGGTGGATGTGAAGATCATCCTGCTCAACAACAACTACCTGGGCATGGTGCGCCAGTGGCAGGAGCTCTTCTTCGATGAGCGTTACTCCGAGACGCACCTCAAGAACCCCGATTTCATCAAGATCGCCGATGCCTACAACATCAGGGGGCGCAAGGTGACTGAACGTGAGGAACTGGACGGTGCCATCGATGAGATGCTGTCGCACAAGGGTGCCTACCTGCTGGAGGTGGTGGTGGAGACCAAGGGAATGGTCTATCCCATGATTCCCTCTGGGGGATGTGTCACCAATATCCTGCTGGGAAATGGGCATAAGCTGTAAGTGATCAGTGATCAGCTGGTTTGATAAAAACAGGTTTTTGGAATTACTTTTATAAAACAACAAGATGAGCGAAAACAGGACATTATATACCATCACCGTCTTCTCTGAGAACACGGTAGGGGTGCTCAACCAGATCACCACCATCTTCACCCGGCGGCAACTCAACATCGAGACGCTGTCGGTCTCTCCCTCGGCCATCAAGGGGATCCACAAGTTCACCATCACCACCTTCTCCGACAACGAGGAGGTGATCAAGAAGCTGATACCGCTGATCGACAAGCGGGTGGACATCCTGAAAGCATACTACAATACCAACGAGGACCTGGTGCACCAGGAGTTGGCGCTCTACAAGCTCTCCACCGAGAAGGTGCTGGAGCATGGCTCCATCGAGTACCTCGTGCGCAAGTACAACGTACGTATTCTTGAGGTGTCGACCGATTGTGTGGTGTTCCTCAAGGCGGGACACTATGAGGAGACGCAGGGACTCTTTGACGAACTGGCCGACACAATCGGTGTGCTGCAGTTCGTACGCTCGGGCCGCATCGCCATCACCAAGTCGAAGGTGGAACGGCTCAGCGATATGCTGGCGAAGAGGGAACAGGACAATCAGGACAGGTTGAATAGTTTGTAAGTTCTTGGTTCATAGTTCATGGTTCAAGGTTCATGGTTCAAGGTTCATAATTCATGGTTCAAGTTTGAAACTGACCCCTGACCCCTGACCCCTGACCCCTGACAACTAAAAAAATAAATTAACTCGCCAATCCGGAAACTCCCCGGTAAGAGGAGGCCGGTGAGGCACAAAGATCAGATAAATAATATGGCAAAAATGAATTTTGGCGGAGTCGAAGAGAATGTAGTGACCCGCGATGAGTTTCCGTTGAGCAAGGCTCAGCAGGTGATGAAAGATGAGACGATCGCAGTGATCGGTTACGGTGTGCAGGGCCCGGGGCAGTCGCTCAACCTGCGTGACAACGGCTTCAACGTGATCGTGGGGCAACGGAAGAACAGCAAGTCGTGGGACAAGGCAGTGGCCGATGGATGGGTCCCCGGTGAGACGCTCTTCGATATCGAAGAGGCCTGCGAGAAGGGCACCGTGATTCAGTACCTGCTCTCCGACGCGGCACAGATCGCGCTCTGGCCGACGGTGAAGAAGCACCTCACGCCCGGCAAGGCTCTTTACTTCTCCCACGGCTTCGGCATCACCTACAAGGAGCGTACCGGCATCGTGCCGCCCGCCGATGTGGATGTGATCCTGGTGGCCCCCAAGGGATCGGGCACCAGCCTTCGCAGGATGTTCCTCGAGGGACGTGGCCTCAATTCCAGCTACGCCATCTTCCAGGATGCTACCGGCAAGGCCTACGAACGGGTGGTATCACTCGGAATCGGCGTGGGATCGGGATACCTGTTCGAGACCACCTTCAAGAGGGAGGTCTACTCCGACCTGACCGGTGAACGGGGTACGCTGATGGGTGCCATCCAGGGACTGCTGCTGGCACAGTATGAGGTGCTGCGTGCGAATGGGCACACACCCTCGGAAGCGTTCAACGAAACGGTAGAGGAGTTGACACAGTCGCTCATGCCGCTCTTCGCCGAGAAGGGAATGGACTGGATGTACGCCAACTGCTCTACTACCGCACAGCGGGGTGCCCTTGACTGGATGGGTCCCTTCCATGATGCTACCAAACCGGTATTCGAGCAGCTCTACAAGGAAGTTGCCAGCGGTAATGAAGCACAGCGATCCATCGACAGCAACTCACAAAGCGACTATCGCGTGAAGCTGGAAGAGGAGCTGAAAGCCCTTCGCGAGAGCGAGATGTGGCAGACCGGCGCTGTGGTGCGTAAGCTGCGTCCGGAGAACAACTGAGCCGAACCTGTTCCATCTTAAAAAAAAGAGACGAAGCGTTAAAACTTCGTCTCTTTTTTTGTTGCTTACTCCTCTTTCGTCAGGTCTATCTTCTCATCGTCGCGGCCGCGGTCGAAGAACATCTTCTTCAGCGGGTTCTTGCGGGCCTCGTCGTAGAACAACCGGTTGCGGTGAATGTCGATGGCCATGTAGATGGCCTGGCGGAACGACTCCTCCGAGGCCTGGTTCTTGCCTGCGATGTCGTAGGCGGTGCCATGATCGGGTGAGGTGCGCACGATGGGGAGGCCCGCGGTGAAGTTGACACCCCCCTCCATGGCGAGTGTCTTGAAGGGTATCAGTCCCTGGTCGTGGTACATCGCCAGGATGGCGTCGAACTGCTTGAAGCGTCCCGAGCCGAAGAAGCCGTCGGCAGGGTAGGGGCCGCCACAGAGAATCCACTGGTCCTGTGCCTCTTTCACGGCTGGAGCGATGATCTCCAGCTCCTCTTTTCCCAGCAGCCCGTTCTCACCGGCGTGGGGGTTGAGGCCCAGCACGGCGATGCGGGGCAGCTCGATGAGGTAGTCGCGCTTCAGGGTGTGATCGAGCGCCTTCAGCTGATCCAGGATCCCCTCCTTGGTGAGACGTCCGGGCACCTCCGAGAGGGGGAGGTGGGTGGTCACCAGTGCAACCTTCATCATCTCCGATGCCAGGATCATCATCGCCTTCTCACCTTTTTTGGCAAAGCGTTCTTCCAGGAACTCGGTATGTCCGGGGAAGCGGAACTGATCGTTCTGGATGGTATCCTTGTTGATGGGCAGGGTGACCAGCAGGTCTATCTTACCCTCCTCCAGGTCGCGTGTGGCCTGGTCGAGAGCGATGTAGGCCGACTCTCCCGCCTCGGCTGTTGCCGTGCCCAACTCGATGCGGATCTCCTCCTTCACGCAGTTCACCAGGTTCACCTTTCCCTCCTGAGCCTCTTCGGCACGGGAGATGATGTGGAAGTTGACCGCTTCGCCGTCGAACGCCTTGCGGTGCCATGATGCCGACCGGGAGGATCCGTAGATCACCGGCTGACAGAGTTCGAGCATCCGTGCGTCGGAGAAGGTCTTCAACAGGATCTCGTATCCAATACCATTGACATCACCATGGGTGATGCCCACTTTCAAACTATCTGACATGTATATCTTTTTATCCTACGTGTAAAAAAATGATGCTACGAGACGATCTCCACACCCTCGTGCTGCGGAAGGCTGATGGTGTAAAAGGTGGCCTCCAGGTTGCGCATCAGGTTGCGCTTATTGCTCTCCGGCGCGAAGATGTATGTCTCCACCACCACCACCATCCCGGTGTTGTCGTTCACGAACGCCTGCATCACGAAGGGGCCTCCCATCATGTCGGTGGTCATCTCCCAGAGTCCGCGCAGCTCGGCACGGAAGATGCCATCCACCTCTATGCGGCGGTAGTCGGGGGGATAGACCGTGGCGGTGGTCATCTTGGAGTCGAAGGAGCCCTTGATGAACTCTCCCAGCGTGCGGTTGCGAATGGCGATCAGCGAGTCCTTCTCAAACACCGTCTCTGTGGTGTAGGGGAACTGGTAGATGACGACATCCTTGCGGCCCTGTGGCGCATTGTTGGTGGCCCAGTAGAAGTTGGGGTGCTCGGTCACGTTGGTCAGTCCCTTGGGAAGATGGATGTTGATGCCGAACATCTGTTGTGCACGCGAGAGCGGCTCGGAGATCTGATGTTTCAGAAACTTGCCGTTGCGTTCCAGCTCCTTGGTGACGAAATAGTCGATGATGCTCTGACTGTTCTCGGTGACAAAGGCGGCGAAGGCGGCGGTGTCGGGCGACTGGATGGTCATGATCACCTGCCCTGTGGCATACTTGTCGATGTCGGCCGTGAACTTGGAGCTGCTGTAGATGTTGGAGATGTCGGGGGTGATCACGTTGCGCGCCATGCGAATGGTGCGGGTGAAGTTCTCCGGTGCAATCTGAATGATGCTGAAGTTGGGTTCCGGTTGCGGCAGTCCCTTCGCGTTGCTGTTGAGCACGTCGAAGAGTGCGCTGCCGGCCTCTCCTTCCCACAAGGAGTCATCCATCACCACGAGCACCTCGTTGGCCGATCCGGATGCGTTCATGAAACTGCCTGCCGTATCACACGATGACAGGAGCAGGGATGTGATGAAACTGAGGGCAATAACAACATGTTTCATAAGTTTTCTTTTTTAAGGGGTTTTACGGAAGCACATTCATCAAGCAAATATACAACTATTTGCGTGGAAATGAAACGTCAGCATCAGCTTTTTCCTATTTTAGCGGTGGAGAGCATGCCGCAGGCGGCGAAGATGTCCTCACCCCTGGATGCACGGATGGTGCTGATGAACCCCTTGGCGGTGAGGAAATCGCGGAACTTGATCATGTTCTGCTCGGTGGAGGGCTTCAGCTTGCTCATCGGGATCACGTGGAAGCGGATCAGGTTTATGCGGCAGTCGAGGCCGGCCAACAGCTTGGTCAGCTCACGTGCGTAGAGCAGTGTGTCGTTGACCCCGTCGAACATGATGTACTCGAACGAGAGGCGGCGCTGGTGGCTCCAGTCGTAGTCGCGTAGCAGGCTGATCACCGAAGCGGCAGGCGCCGTCCGTTCAATCGGCATGATGGCCAGTCGCTCTTCCGGTATGGGGTTGTGCAGGCTGACGGCTAGGTGACACTTGCTCTCCTCGAGGAATCGTTTCAGGTTGGAGGTGAGGCCGATGGTGGAGAGGGTGATCCGCTTGGGGCTCCAGGCCAGGCCATAGTCGGCCATCAGCAGATCCGAAGCTTTCTTCACCTGCTTCCAGTTGTCGAGCGGCTCTCCCATGCCCATGAAGACCAGGTTGGTGATCTGTTCCGAGTCGGGTACCGAGTAGACCTGGTTGAGGATCTCTCCGGCGGTGAGGTTGTCGTGGAAGCCCTGCTTGCCGGTCATGCAGAAGTCGCAGTTCATACGGCAGCCCACCTGTGAAGAGACACAGATGGTGAGGCGGTCGTCCTCGGGGATGGTGACCGTTTCGATGAACTTGCCACCGGCAGTTTTGAACAGCATCTTGCGGGTGCCGTCGACCGATGTCTTGATGTCCAACGGTTCCGAGCGGCCCACATCGAACCTCTCAGTCAGCAGTTCCCTGTTTTTCAGTGAGATGTTGGTCATCTCGTCGATGGTCTTCACCCGTTTCAGGTAAACCCAGTCGGCAATCTGTTTGGCGGTAAACTTGGGAAGATTCAGTTCCGTGACGCTTTCGGTGATTTCGGCGAGCGTCATGCCGAGCAGGGTCTGTTTTGGCTCCATTTGCTGTAATTGTAATTGATGGTGCAAAGATACGGAGTATTTGGTAAAATGAAGCATCGTAATGTAAAAGAGTAAAATAGTTTCAATGCCATCACAATCACAATGATTCTTCAGGGATTCACGAGCATCTTCAACTCCTCTTTTCCGATTGATTTTGACCTAAACTGAGTCTGATATAACTCTGATCTGGGTCTAAGCTATTAGAACCATATTAGAACCATATTAGAACCATATTAGAACGAGATTAGAACCAGTACCGAGGGAGATGAGGGTATGGCAAAACAAGAATCAGATAATTGACCCGCTGTTCAAACTCAGCGATTTTCATTATAGCATTCAACAACAGTCTTGTTTTTCCAGGCGATGAAAGAAACTTCAAAGGAAAATCGAGAGAAATAGCACAAATTGGATCAAAGAATTGATAGGTTAAGCAGAAATGTTTTCGTAAATTCGTTGCTTGAATCAGTTGACAATAGTTTGAAATGATGCAAATTTAACTCATATCATTGAAATCCCGTTGAGAACTAAACGAGCAGTGGTCATTCTCACCCAGGTTAATATTGAAGAAAGGGCATAACCCATGAAGAATCCGTTCAATGAAAATTTTGTATGCGCAATTACATAAAAAACAGACAATTTTGATAAAGTGCTTATAATATGAATATTATAAAAACAATAAGGTAGCATATGTGAAATATATACGCAATTGTATGGCGTATACACAAACGTTCTCCCGACATCGCCTTCGGCTCGTCGGGAGAACGGACGGAGGATTACA
>DAINAS010000014.1:0-61752 GCA_036733365.1 Proteiniphilum sp. | reverse complement strand
GTCAAGCCACAAATGAAATTGTGTGCCTGATTGGAATTTAATAAGCAAACCCTAATTAAATATTTAACTAATGACCACCAGAAGAAAATTCTTAAAAACACTGGGAGGAGTGACCTTGCTCACCATTGTTCCCCGCAATGTGCTGGGAAATGGCATGCTTGCTCCAAGCGATGAACTGACCAAAGGGATCATCGGTGTGGGAGGAATGGGTCGCAGCCATATTCCATACGACAAAACACGTGTGGTTGCCATGTGTGACGTAGACAAGAATCATCTCTCACAGGCAGCTTCAATGGTAAAAGACAAAATCAGTCTCTACCATGATTTCCGTGATCTGATCCTCGACAAAAATGTGGATATCGTTCATATCGCCACCCCACCCCACTGGCATGGCATCATGTCGGTGGAAGCCGCGAAGGCAGGGAAAGATATTTTTTGTGAGAAACCAATGACACGCACCATTGGTGAAGGAAAGCGTGTACGGGAAGCCATTGCCCAACATGGCAACATTTTCCGACTCAACACCTGGTTCCGCTTCAATGATCCCTTCTATGGATTGGGTACGCCGGTGAAACCCCTGAAAAAGCTAATCGACAGTGGCATGTTGGGATGGCCCCTGAAGGTGACCATCAGCAAGCATACAGGCTTTGACTGGAAATTCTACTGGGTGGGTAAAAACCATCTTGAGCCACAACCCATACCAGAGGAACTGGATTATGATATGTGGTTGGGGCCGGCTCCACACAAGCCCTACAATGCACATCGCGTCCACCAGACCTTCCGCGGCTACTGGGACTACGACGGAGGTGGTCTCGGCGATATGGGACAGCACTATATCGATCCGGTACAGTACATGCTGGGCAAGGATGAGACCAGTCCCGTGAAGGTGGAGGTCGATGCACCCCAACAACACCCCGATGCTGTAGGCACCTGGCGTTCCATCACCTACACCTATGCCGATGGGTGCCAGATCATCCTCTGGGGCGGTGACTACGGTGAACCTGACACACCTTACATTGCTGGACCCAAGGGTAATGTGTACAGGAACTTTGTTTGTGACATCCCGGACTGGGAAAAGAAACTGGCCGACTATCCCGAGCCAGTTGAACAGCAGACCGATTTCCTCGCAGCGATCCGCAACCGACAGAAGTTTGCATTGAACGAGGTGAACGGTCACCGTTCTTGCACCATCGTTAACATGGGTGCCGTAGCCCTTCAACTAAACAGAACCCTTGAGTTCGACCCGGTGAAGGAAGAGTTTATCAATGATGCAGAAGCCAACAGGCTTGTTGATCAACCGATGCGTGCACCCTGGACCATTTAATCCCAATTCCCAAGCAATGAAACAGAAACGATTTTTGATATTACTCCTGGGCCTGCTGATCATTACCGGTATACAGGCTCAACTGCCAGAAGGCAGAACAAAAAATACCATCATCGCCGATGCACTGGCCCAATTACCGGCGGATACGCATGAACAGTACAACAGGGTGATGACCGAATTGGTATCGACCGGTGAAGAAGGACTGCTGGATCTGATCGGGAGGTTAAACCCTCCGGGAAGCAAGAGCAACGAGACCCTCGATTTTGCCATCAGCGGATGGGTTCATTTTGCTGCGAACAGCAAGGAACAACGGAAGATTGCCTCCGCAGCCATCGGCAAAGCACTGGGCAGACCTCTGCACAATGAAGTGAAGGCTACATTGATTCGGAACCTGCGCACCATAGCCGGCGATGATGAGGTACCCTTACTGAAAGGTTTTCTTTCCGACCTTCACCTCTCATCTGCCGCCTCGATGGCACTGATCTCAATTGGCAGTGAAAAGGCCTACGATGCACTCCTACAAGGGGTCGGCTCTGCCGGAAGCGAAGAGATCAGACTACAGCTGATCAATGCGCTGGCACAAACGGGGTATCACAAAGCCGAGAAGACACTGCTCGACCTACTCCGCTTCAAACCTACCGGAGAGATGGAGAAGGCACTGCTCAACGCACTTGCTTACACTGGTGGTAAGGCATCGCTGAAACCCCTGAAAAGAGCAGCAGAAGCAACCGGGTTTACCCATCAAAAGAGCCATGCCACAGCGTCCTACCTCACCCTGTTGACACGGCTCAGCAGTGAGGAACCCAGGCTGGTAAGAAGGGAAGCCACAAGGTTGTTATCCCATGCAAGGAGAAACGAGAAAAGTGATCTGATGGTAGCTGCTGTCCGTTTGCTGGCTGACAATTCTTCTCTTCGCAAGGTAGCAATATTGCAGGATGCCCTTAATACGGGAGATATCGCCTACCTGACGCCACTTCTCAGGAACATCTCATTTATTGATGATAACCGTTCAATGCAGCTGATCACGAAAGAATTGGCGACCACACAATCACCTGAGGTGCAAACAGCCCTTATCTACTGGGTCGCTGAAAACAAGAGGCAAGAATTGCTTCTTGAGATCATCCGTCTCTCGGCCTCTTCTAATGAAATGGTACAAAAAGCAGCACTGCAGTCACTCACCCGCATGGGTGGTGACGAAGCCCTGATCGCATTGGCCTCCCTGCTGAAGAGCAGCGACAGCGAAACGGTCTCACTGGCAATGAATGCACTCGCCTCCTTCCCGGGTGACATCTCCTATACGCTTGCATCCGTATTTGAGGAGAGCAGCAATGATGGGAAGAAAGCCATCCTGCAGCTGATCGCAGGGCGTAAGCTGACAAGCCAGTACAACCTGGTCTACAACCAGCTCTTTACCGATAATGCAACGGTGAAACAGGCTGCAGCAAACAGTTTGAAAGATGTGGTTACTGCTGAGCACCTTTCCGACCTGTTCACACTGCTGGAACAGGCAGAGCAAGGACTGGTACCACCGCTGCAGAAGGCAATCAATGCTGCTCTGGACCATCTCCCTGCTGCTGAACAGTTGGCACTGGTCTCCACCCGTATGGAGCGATCACAGAACAAGCAGCTATACTTCACAGCCCTCGCCAACAGCGGATCGCAGGAGGCACTGGATCTCATCACATCCACCTTTCACAAAGAAGAAGGAAATATCAGAGAAGCAGCGTTCAACGCCCTGACCACATGGAAATCGTTTGATGCTATCCATCCTTTACTGGAGATTGCGAGAAGCAGCTCCGACAAAAAGGAACTCACGAAGGTGTCTGATGCATTGATCACGCTAATTGCCCGTTCGGGACAGACCGGTGCAGTGCAATACCTCTACCTGCGTGAAACCATGCCGTTTACCCAAACAATTGGGCAGAGGAACCGAATCCTGCAGCTCTTGGGGCAGACAGGACAATACCAGGCAATGCGGTACATGGTTCCCTTCATGGATGATCCACAACTGAGCGAGGCTGCTGCTCAGGCAGCGATGGCCATCGCCCTGAACAACCCTTCCTATGCAGGAGAAGAAACCACAGCCATCCTGCAAAAGGTTAGTGAAACGCTCAGCAACCCTGATGCCGGTTACCAGCGTCAATCCATCCAGAAGTACCTCTCAGAGAACCCTGTTGAGGGTGGATACCTGCCCCTCTTCAACGGCAAGAACCTGGAAGGATGGAAAGGATTGGTGGCTAACCCGATCAAGAGAGCCCAGATGAGTGAGAAGGAGCTGGCCAAGGCACAACAGGAGGCCGACAAGATGGCTGCTGCAAGCTGGATCGTTCTGGATGGTGCACTGCTCTTCACCGGGAAGGGCGACAACCTTTGTACTGAGAAGCAATACGGTGACTTCGAGATGTTGATCGACTGGAAGCTGTACGAAGGTCCCGAGCCTGATGCAGGCATCTACCTGCGCGGAACGCCCCAGGTACAGATTTGGGATACCGCACGTGTGGACGTGGGTGCCCAGGTGGGGTCCGGCGGGCTCTATAACAACACTCAAAACCCTTCAAAGCCACTCAAGGTGGCTGACCAGAAGGTGGGGGAATGGAACACCTTCCGCATCCGCATGGCTGGGCAAAGAGTCTCTGTCTGGCTGAATGGAGAGCTGGTGACCGACAATGTGATCCTGGAGAACTACTGGGACAGAACAATACCCATCTTCCCCACTGAACAGATCGAACTGCAGGCGCACGGCAGCAAGGTGGCTTACCGCGACATCCTGATCAAGGAGATACCAAAACCGGAACCTTTTGAGCTGTCGAAGGAAGAGGAAAAGGATGGTTTTAAAATCCTCTTCGACGGCACACACCTCGATGAGTGGACCGGCAACAAGCGGGACTATGCCGTGGAAGGAGGACAGATCGTGCTCTACCCCAGTGAAAACTTCGGCGGTAACCTTTACACCCTTCAGGAATATGGCGACTTCGTGTTCCGTTTTGAGTTCATGCTCACACCAGGAGCCAACAACGGACTGGGCATCCGCACACCCATGGAGGGTGATGCTGCCTACCAAGGCATGGAACTCCAGATTCTCGACAACGATGCACCCATCTATGAGAATCTTGAAGTTTATCAGTACCACGGGTCTGTATACGGAGTGATTCCCGCAAAAAGGGGATTCCTCAAGCCGAACGGTGAATGGAACAGCCAAGAGGTGATTGCCGACGGTGACAACATCAAAGTGATTCTCAACGGCACCACCATCCTCGACGGGAACATCCGTGAGGCGACTAAAAACGGGACAGCCGATGGCAAGGAACATCCGGGACTCTTCAACAAAAAGGGACACCTCGGTTTCCTGGGTCACGGTTCGGTCGTGAAGTTCCGTAACATCAGGATCAGAGAACTGCTATAAAGAGAGTTAATTTCTCACAATTTGAGAAAAAGCACCATCCTGTTGTGATCCGGATGGTGCTTTTTTGATCTTTTTCCCTATATTTGCGAAAGAAAACTGCCCCAATTACTGGTGGATCCAAACAAAACCTAAATATCAAGCCTAAAACTGCATCACTATGTCTACAACAACACAACTCTACTCCTACAGCCTGAACAACAGCAAAACCTATCTCTTTGCTGCAATCTTTGTAGTGGGCAATCTTTTGTTGCCGCAACTGGCACATCTCATTCCCCAGGGTGGATTTATCTTCCTGCCGATTTACTTCTTCACGCTGATTGCCGCCTACAAATACGGTATCCATGTGGGGATTCTTACTGCCCTGCTCTCACCGCTGGCCAATCATCTTCTCTTTGGCATGCCCCCCGCAGCCGTGCTGCCCGCCATCCTCGTGAAATCGGTGATCCTCGCCATCGCTGCTGCCATGGCCGCCAAACATTTCGGGAAGATCTCAATCCTGGCACTGCTTTTGACCATTCTGGCCTATCAGGTAATCGGGACCGGTCTTGAGTGGGCCATGAGTGGAAGCCTCTATACAGCACTGCAGGATTTCCGCATCGGACTGCCCGGAATGCTGATCCAGCTTGTTGGCGGTTACTTCCTGCTGAAAGCTGTCAGAAAAGTGTAGGGTGATGAGTGAACAAAAATCATTCGAAACGGTGATGCAACGGTTTCGTGAGATCACCTTTCAGGAGCAGTTCGACCTGATTGTTGCCATCGCCAACGGTGGCATCATCCCTGCTGCCATCCTCAACCAACGGCTCAACCTGCGCATGGAGTTGCTCCGCATCAACCTGCGGGACCCCTCTCAAAAGCCCAAATTCGAGCGGCCACAGCTTGTTTCGCCCATCGATTTCGACATCAAGGGGAAAACCATTCTGCTGGTGGAAGATCGGATTAAAACAGGAGCAACCGTTCAGTTTGCCATCGACCTGCTGCATGATGCCCGAGAGATCAAAACCTTTGCCGTGAACGGCAAGGCTGACTATTCACTTTACGACGAAGATTGCTTCAAGTTTCCCTGGATACAATGAGAAAACTGTTCCTGCTGTTCGTTGCCCTAACCCTCGCATTTGCACTTGCTGCGGCTCACGATGTAACACCCGCGGTCGTTGACACCGTGCGGCTGGATGAGCTGATCGTAACCGGCTCCATGCCGGATATCACCCTGCGTACACTGCCCATGACGGTATCGGTTATCGGGAACAAAAAGATTGAGGAACGTATTGAACCTTCCCTGTTACCACTGCTTACCGAGCAGGTGCCGGGACTCTTTATCACCCAACGAGGTGTGATGGGTTATGGTGTAGCAAACGGAGCGGCTGGAGGCATGAGCATCCGCGGCATCGGTGGTGCACCCACTTCGGGCGTGCTGGTGCTGATTGACGGACACCCCCAGTACATGGGACTCATGGGACATCCACTCGCCGACAGCTACCAATCGATGATGGCCGAACGGGTGGAGGTGGTGAGAGGTCCCGCTTCCATGCTCTACGGTTCCAACGCCATGGGAGGAGTGATCAACATCATCACCAAAAAAGAGCGTAAAGAGGGTTTCCGCAACAATGTACGGTTAATGTACGGAAGCTTCAACAGCTTCTCGGCTGACGCTGTTACAGGATGGAAACAGCAACAGTTTTATGGCAACGCCGGTATCGGTTACAACCGTTCCGATGGGCACAGGCCCAACATGGAGTTCGAACAACTGAACGGCTATGCCAGGATGGGATATGAATTCTCATCCCACTGGAACAGTTCGGTTGACCTGAACCTCGCCCGGAGCACCTCCTCTAATCCGGGAAAGATTTCCAATCCCATTCTCGACAATGATGCCGATATCACCCGAGGAGTGGGATCAGCGGTGATTGAGAACAACTACACCAACAGCTCCGGCGCTGTAAAGTTGTTCTATAACTTTGGATCGCACGAGATCAATGACGGGGTACCTGCATCTGCATCGTATATTCCGCTCGAACACCGTTTCCGTTCAGACGACTTTATGGCGGGCATTTCCCTTTATCAGTCCTACGCCTTCTTCCCGGGTAATAGGATCACCGCCGGTTTCGATCATTTCCGCTTTGGCGGAAAGGCATGGAATCGTTTCCCGGAGGAGTCGGACAACATCACCCTGGCCGATGTACAACTTCACTCCACCGCCGGCTACCTCAACCTGAGGCAGTTTCTTTTTGACAACAGGATCACGCTGAATGCAGGCATCAGGTTGGACCACCACCAGAAAAACGGGTCGGAATGGATCCCGCAGTTAGGGCTCACCTATACTCCCTCCACCACCACCGTGCTGAAGGCGATCATGAGTAAGGGGTTCCGCAACCCCACCATCCGGGAGATGTACATGTTCCCGCCGCAGAACCCTGATCTGCAGCCGGAACGACTGATGAACTACGAACTGTCGCTGCTTCAGATGATTCCGCACTACCGCCTCCGTTTCGGACTGAACCTCTTCTGGATCAAAGGAGACAACATGATCCAACAGGTGGAACCGGGAATCGGCAAATGGAGCAACAGTGGCGAGGTGGATAACAGGGGGGTGGAAACGGAGATCTCCTGGCAAGCTACGACCAATTTGCAGCTCTCTGCCAATTACAGCTACCTGGATATGGTACACCCCATCATCGCTGCCCCCAAACACAAGTTGTATGCAGGCGGCACTTTCACGCAGGAAAGGTGGAGTCTCTCTTCGGGATTGATGGCAGTTTCAGGACTCCATACCACGCTCAACCCGACACCCCAGCAAGAGGATTTCCTGCTTTGGAACGCACGGGCACAATATCGTCTCCTCGAAGGAATTGATCTCTTTCTGAAAGGAGAAAACCTGCTGGGTGAGGAATATGAGATCAATGCCGGATACCCGATGCCGGGCAGATCACTCTTCGGAGGTATCAACTTTCATTTTTAATCATTGTCACGGCCGGTGAACCAAATCCATCGGCTCTGCAGAAACGGAATAACAAATCAACCCTAAACTGATAAACAGATGGACAGACGCAATTTCCTACGAGCGGTAGCCCTCACGGGAGCAGCGCTCACTACAGTTAAAGAGACAGAGGCCATGAGCATCCTCACCCAGTCGTTCGCATCCGCACAAGCCACGGCATACGACCTGGTCGCGGTGATGGGTGGCGAGCCGGATGCTATGTTCCGCAAGGCGATCGCCGAGATGGGAGGAATGAAAAACTTCATCAGCAAAGGTGACAAAGTCTGCGTGAAACCAAACATCGGATGGGACCAGCCGGTGGAGATGGCAGCAAACACAAACCCCAAGCTGATCACAGAAATCATCAAACAGTGCTTCGATGCCGGAGCTGCAGAGGTAACGGTGTTCGATCATACCTGTGACGACTGGCGCAAGTGCTACAGCAACAGCGGCATTGAAGCAGCCGCGAAAGCTGCCGGAGCAAAAGTTGTTCCTGCCCACCAGGAATCTTACTACAAATCGGTCTCCCTTCCCAAGGGCAAAAGCCTCAAAAGTGCCAAGATCCATCAGGCAATCGTCGACAGCGATAAATGGATCAATGTACCGGTATTGAAGAATCATGGCGGTGCACAGCTCACCATCTCGATGAAGAACTACATGGGCATCGTATGGGACAGGGGCTACTTCCATGCTAACGACCTACAACAGTGCATTGCCGATGTATGCACCTATGCCAAACGGCCCGTGCTGAACGTGGTGGATGCCTACCGGCTGATGAAGACCAGCGGTCCCCGCGGCCGTTCACTCTCCGATGTGGTACTCTCCAAAGGGCTCTTTCTCTCACAGGATATCGTAGCTGCTGACACGGCTGCAGCCAACTTCTTCAACCAGGCACGCGAGATGCCGCTTGAGAAGGTGGGACACCTGGCCAAGGCGCAGGAACACGGTTTAGGCACCATGGACCTCGACAAACTGAAGATCCGCAGAGTCCGTATTTGAACCAGAGCAGCGTGTTCAAACAACACAGATGATTGCGACAGAATCCGGCACCCTCCACCGGATTCAGTCGCCCATTTACTGATGATCAACCGTCATATACCAACCCTATGCTGAAAAAAATAAGACTCATCGCCTCACTCATTCTCTTCACCCTGATCACCCTCTATTTCCTTGATTTCAGGGGGCTGCTGCCTGCTCAACTGCAATTTCTTACAGAACTGCAATTTATCCCGGCACTGTTGGCCGCCAACCTAGTGATCCTTGCCGGACTGGTGATCCTTACACTCCTCTTTGGTAGAGTCTATTGCTCCTCCCTCTGCCCCATGGGTATCTACCAGGATATCGCGGCATGGTTCTCCAAACGGGTTATCAGGAAGAAAAAGTATCATTACAGCAAAGCCAAGTCCGTTCTTCGCTGGAGTGTGCTGGGTGCAACCCTTGTCACGTTTCTCTTCGGCTTCACCTTCCTCGCGGGCCTCTTGGATCCCTACGGCGCTTACGGCAGGATGGTCACCCACCTCTTCCGCCCCGCCTACCTGGCAGGCAACAACCTGCTGGCTACCATCTTCACCTCGTTCGACAACTACACATTCTACCGGGTGAGCATCTACCTGCTGGGCATCTCCTCCACCCTGATCGCCCTCACCATGCTGCTGGTGATCGGCATCCTGGCCTGGCGAAACGGCAGAACATGGTGCAATACAATCTGCCCCGTGGGTACCCTCCTCGGCTTCATCAGCAAGTATTCCTTTTTCCAGATCACTTTCGATGATGAGAAGTGCAACTCCTGCGGCCTCTGCAGCATGAAATGCAAAGCATCCTGCATCGACGCGAAGAACAAGGAGATCGACCAGAGCCGATGCATCACCTGTTTCAACTGCATTGAGAGCTGCAACCGTGATGCCATGAAATACCGTTTTGCACTGCCCTGGAAAAACAAAAAGAAACAAGAGGTTCCGGCTTTCACCTACCTCAGAGAGGCGCAACCGCAAGATCCATCCAAGCGCCGTTTTCTCTCTGCATCACTGGTTACCGGGCTGGCCGCCGGAAAAATGCTGGCACAGGGCGCAGCCAACGGATTGATGCCCAAACAGGACCTGAGCAGAGAGATTCCCATCGCTCCTCCCGGGGTCCCCACTTTTGATCACTTGCGGGAGAAATGCATCTCCTGTCACCTCTGCGTGAGCAAGTGCCCGTCGCATGTCATCAAGCCGGCATTCCTGGAATATGGACTGGGGGGAATGATGCAGCCCCGGCTCTACTTCGACCATGGCTTCTGCAATTACGACTGCACCATTTGCGGGGAGGTATGCCCTACCGGTGCCATCCTGCCATTGACCAAAGAGGAAAAGAACCACACCCAGATGGGACAGGTACAGTTCATCATTGAGAACTGCATCGTCTACTACGATGAGACCAGCTGCGGAGCCTGCTCCGAACACTGTCCCACCCAGGCGGTACACATGGTGCCCTACAAGGGAGCGCTCACCATCCCCGAGATCAGACCTGAGATATGTGTTGGTTGCGGCGGATGTGAGTATGTATGCCCGGCAATTCCCTTTAAGGCGATATACGTCGAAGGATTGTCAACACAGAACAGAATAGAGCTTGAGAAAGAAGAAGCAGATGAAGTGGTAATTGATGATTTCGGTTTCTGATCTGACTTTTTGCACGCATTGCGCCCTGTTTATGAAATTTTGACTATATTCGCATTCAATAAGAGTGGCGCATGATACAAACACTATTTGCCAGTTTACCTTTTTTGGTTTGTCTGTTCTGGCTGATATTATTTGCGATTGAATATCGTGGTGCAAACCCTGCCAAAAGGTTATTAACCTACTTTCTGCTGGTTTGCACGATCCTTTATTTTTCGCATGCGGTCTACTTTCATCGACATGTAGCACTATACAGCCTCATTGAGAGCATCTATGCCTTCTGTTCACTGGCCGTCTACCCCCTCTATTATCTCTATATCCAGAAGCTGACCAACAGCAAACCATTGATACTTAAGAACTATTGGGTGTTGCTCCCTTCCGTGATCATCAGCCTGATGGCAATATTCTTTTACGCGTTGATGACTGAAGGGGAGCGCATTCTTTTCAGTGAACAATATTTTTTCAATCAAGAGGGACCTGATCATCTGGCTTCATTCGCCGAAAAAGGACAGATGATACGGATTGCGGTGATGAAGATTATTTTTCTTATTCAGTTGATACCGGTATCCTACTATGGTTATAAAAAGTTGAGCAGCTTCAGGGATGAGGTTTCGAACTTCTATGCCGACACTGAGAATAAAACACTCTCACCCATCAGAAAATTACTTGTCCTGTTTATCCTGTTTGCCCTGTTCTCTGCTGCCGCCAATCAGCTGGGACGTGATTTCTTCCTACATGAGCCGTGGTTGTTGATTATTCCCTCTCTCATTTTCAGCACCATGTTATTCGCAGTAAGTTTTTTTGGTTTCAAACAGCATTTCACGGCAAACGACTTTCATGCGGAAACAGACGGAGCAAAACGGGAGGAAAGTCTACATGGTACCGGGCCATCCTTTGAGTTATTAAAAGAAAAATTACACGACTTAATGGAAGTAAAAGAACTTTTCAGAAAAAAGGATCTGCATATAGCCGATGTTGCCCTTAAAACGGGTAGCAACCGTACCTACATCTCAAACTACATCAACAAAGAGTTACATCTTTCCTTTTCTGATTATATCAACCAATATCGGATAAGCTACGCTCAATCACTGATGAGAGATCCAGATAACACACACTCTCTGATGCAGATCAGTGAACTTTCAGGCTTCGCCAATGAAGTCACCTTTTACAGGAACTTTAAGAAAGCCACCGGAACCACACCCAACAACTGGTTAAAGGGAAAATGATCCCGACCGTTGACTGCTGTTTTTCATCATCAGGCTTCAGCAGGCAGCTTATTTTACGTTTTGTAAAGAATTGTGTACCTTTTGTTAGTCCGGTTGGGTGAAATTTTTCCTTACTTTACAGTACCAAAATTCAAAACTATTGAACCATTCCACAAAATCTTATCAAGCATGAAAAATGTGATTAGCCACTTTCTGTATGTGCTTTTTGTGTTGTTGCTGGTGGTCTCGGTCAACAATTGCTCTGATCCGGAGGAGAAGATCGAAATACCGGAAGAAACAGGTAAGACCAATCCACCGGATGATGAAAAACCGGGAGGTGATGATCCCGGTGATACCGATCCCGGCGATACAGATCCCACTGAGAACCTCAATGTGGACAAAACCGGTGGAACGATCTTCAAGGAGGAGTTCAAACTGGTGATCCCGTCAGATGCCTTTCCTGCCTCAGTCACCATGGAAATCACCGCACAGACTAAAGGCTCCGTGATGAATGAGTTTGAGGCCTCCCCCTACTACAAGGTGAAGCTTCCCCGTAACTTTACCAAACCTCTCAGGATAGAGCTGCCAACCGATACAGAGATATCCCAGGGAGATGTCTACTTCCGCTTCTCTGCACCGGGTGTGGAGATCAGTTCACAGCAGGAGAGTGTATCCACCATCTGGATCAAAGGCGTGAAAGAGGGTGATCTCTACTACGCTGAGCTGGAGCCGTTTGAAGAAATCTCCGATGAGACAGGCGAGCTGATCGTGGGATTGGTGAAGGACTATCAGGAATCGGATGATTCAGAAACCAGGGCCATCACTTCGGAAAAGAAATGTGTGGTGTACGCTCCCCGCTACTATCACGAAGAGAGCAGGGATATCGCACTACATGTGGAGGAAGCCATCAAACAGCTGGAAGCGATTGGATTCAGTTTTGCGAAACGGAACAAACAGATCCAGGTGGAGGTGAAGAAACTGAGTGGTCCAGATGCCTACGGCTATTTTATTCCCTCCCGCTACAGCAGTGATTGGAACTCACTGGTGATCAACAGCCAGAAGCTATCAGAGAAAGAGGAGATCAAACGCACCATCATGCATGAGATGACCCACTTCGTGCAATACTATTACGATCCCCGGTGGGTGGTAACGAAGTCGTTTGTGGGAGGTGATTTCCTTTGGATGGATGAGGCTGTAGCCGTCTGGGCTGAAAGCCTTTACGTGGAGGGCATATCATCCGTGCAACTGGGAAACCAGTTCTGTCCTCTGGAGGGTTTCTCCCCGTTGACAGGTGAAGAAAAGAACACGCACGGCTACGGCATGGCAGGGTTGGTCCGCTGGATTGCCGATCGTTACGGTAATGACAAGATAGTGGAGCTCCACAAGCAACAGGAAGCCGGTGCAACCTCTGTATATGATGCATTCGATGATGCATTCCCGGATCTCTTTGTGGAATATGGAATCTTCCTGAAGGATTATATACGGGCAAATGGGGTGAAGGACCTGCTCCAGGGAGTCAGCCGCAACAAGATGTACCTGAACAGCATGAATGAAGTGAAAAGTAAGGAGCCGATTGGATGTAAGCCCTACTCTGCATTTATAGAGCGAATAAACATCGATCCTGATTTTGCGCTACCCGATGGTAAGATCACCCTCTCTATCAATGTGGAAGGCGGTATGGATGGTGGTAAAGGACAGATCTGTGAGCTCTACCGTTACGACAATGAGAAAAAGGAGATCATCTTTGTGGATGAATTTTTTGACTCCTATCAGTATGAAGAGGTAGCGGCACTCCAGGAGAAGAAAGATATGCTCTTCGTTGTATACTACCATGCCTATAACAAGGAGAGTGACGTGATCATGACGGTGCGGCTGGAGGAGAAGCTGGAGTTTGTTAGCGGGAAAATTAAATTAACCATTAACGAGTTGAATAACTACAGCGGATTCTTCACCGCTACCTTCCCCGATGAATCGGTGGTGCCCATCACCTCTGCTACAGGAACAACCAGCTATTCCGGTGACAGGGTGATCTATACTTCAAACAGTAGTTATTCCAAGAAAGAAAGCTACGACAAGGTGGAGTCGGAATGGGAGATCAGTATCGAGATTGATGCAGTATCGCGGAAGATACTAAAAGGAACGGCCCGTAATATCACCAGCAGGTACAATGACCGGGCAGGAGACCCCAAGTATGGTAAATTGAAAAGAAAACAGACTACCACCTTCGGTTTCCGTGACATTCCCTTTATCCAGGTTTATACCTCCGATGGCAGTTATCGGTATGAGGCTTCTGACATCAAAGGAAGCATCGGCACCTATCTCACTGCTTTCAGTAACAAGCTGGAGCAGGAAAGCATCAATGGATGGACAACCAAAACGGTTACCTCCTGGAAACCGAATACGGAATGGTCGGTCAGCATACGGCTGAACCCTCAATAGGCAGGAACGTAAATGGTGTGTTCAGGTCCGATTAAAAGCAGACAGCCCCTCAGGCAGTCTGCTTTTTGTAATGATACTGCTCCCTGATCAACGCTTTCTCATCAGGCGTCAGGGAGAAGAAGTAAGCTTTCCAACCCGGACAGAAGTTAATGTGCCACCGCCAGAAACGCCCAGCGAACGACTTGGGTTTCTGATCGTACTTAGCCCTCAAGGGGCAATCACCGCATTTTTGCATTGTCTGTTCCATTGAATGATGATTTAATCCATAAAATAATCTGACTGAAACCCAAATAATGGGATAGTAACCATATCACAACACCTCAATCGGCAGGATAGCCAACCGACTGGGTCAGGAGGACTTCCTGAGTCTCTTTCAAGCCAAGCAATGCATGTAGTTTATCCTTGTCGAACATACCACGAACAACAGAACCAAGGCCCTCTGAGGCACAGTAGAGGTAGATATTCTGAGCTACGAAACCGCAGCCGGTAAAGGCGTACTCCCTGCCGGATGCTTTCTGCATATCAACTACAAAGATCAGGTTTAGCGCCACCTTCGACACAAAATCCTGTGCACCTGTCGCACCACGGAAATCTCCTTTCTTGACCTCTCGCAGCAAATGATTACGGGCATCATAAAAATAGAGCGCATCACGGGTAGTGAGATAAAGTTCCAACTCCTGACGGTTGTTGGCAGTAGGTGCCGTACGCTTGTCGTCACGATTGAAGCCGTTTGCTGCCCATAACAGGTTGGACAGCTGCTGCAACGACAACTCTTTGTCCTGAAAAGTCCGGGTAGAATGTCTCAGATTCAATGCCTCCATCAACGGTTTTCCTCCTGTTCGTTCTGGTGCGGGCAACTTCAAATCCTGGGCATGAAGATAACACCCAAGCATCATCACAATTGCAGTCAAAAACAGATGTCTCATATCAAGAAAATATTTAATCTTATTGCGCTTAACAAACCGTAATGCAGAACGGTCTCATTCTTTCACATAGTTTGGCACCTTGAAATAGATGCCTTCCATCCCCCTTTTATTTTCCTTCAATTCCAGGTAATTGCAGCCGTTAACATTCTTTTGTGCAGCCGATTCAAACTGGAATACTTTAAGGATGCTGAATTCATGTCGTGGAGAGATCATGTGGTAGGCTGTCTCGCAGCTTTCACCGTCTCCTGATGAAAGGATTGCGCCAATGATCGAGATAAACCGGTGAGATGCTTTTTTCCCCATCTCCATATCTCCTTTCTGGTGATAGAGGAAACAGAGAAATTGCATGGTTCGCAAATCGAAGGGGTTTTCCCGGAGCGACTTGCACACCAGTTCAATCACCTTGTCTAATTTACTTTCATCCTCTTTCGCACCCCGAAAATATTTCTGAATCTTCTTTTCATCTCTTGATTTCCAGTCGGGATCATAATTCTCCTGAAAGATGTACCCATAATAGAGATGCCGGTAATCTGCTATTGTCAGTGTAGAATCAAACGATTCATACCGTTCCAACAGCCGGGGATAATAGTGATCGGAGGCAATGTCAGCAATTTCATTCCTGATCGACTCATAATCGGGTGCTACTGCGACAGGAGCCTGTGCATAAATGCCACACACAAAGAATGTGAGCAGAAAGCAAGTCATAACATGTTTCATGATAAGGTTATTTAAGTGAGTAAAAAATCCAATCGGTAAACTGATACTCCCAAATGCAGCAAAAGGCTCTCTTCACTGCATCATTCCTGTTCAATCCTTAAAAGTAACAAAATTATGACTACTTCAAATAGATTTTATGTTAAATATATAAAATTAATCAAGACTCATCCATCATCAATGAGAGCGGATCGGAGAGGTATCCCATCACCCTTGCCAGGAAGCGGGTGGTCTCACCGCCATCCACGATGCGGTGATCCACCGAGAGGGAGAGCGGCATGATGTTGCCCACCACGATCTCATCCTCTTTCACGATGGGTGTTTTCATGATGCGCCCGATACCCAGGATGCCTGCCTGAGGGTAGTTGATCACCGGGGTGGCAAAGATGCCACCGATGGAGCCGAAGCTGGTGATGGAGAAGGAACCCTCCTTCATCTCCTCAAGGGTCAATTTACGGTTTCTGGCCTTCTCAGCAAGGGTGCCTATCTGAGTTGCAATCTCGAAGATTGAAATCCTGTCGGCATCACGGATTACCGGCACCACCAAACCATCGGGTGCATCCACCGCAATGGCAATATGGCGTCGGTTGCGGACGATCATCCTGTTGTTCTCAGCATCAATCTGAGAGTTGAGCTGCGGATGGTGCTTCAACGCCTGTGCCACCGCCTTCACGATGAAAGGAAGGTAGGTGAGCTTCACCCCTCTTTCGGCATACAGAGGCTTGAATCTTGCAACCACTGCTTTGAGTGCAGTAATCTCCACCTCCTCGAAAACCGACATGTGAGCTGCGTTATGCTTGGCATGCAGCATGTTGCGGGCGATGGTCTTGCGTATCTGCGTCAGCGGCAGGTAAGTCACATCCTCAGCGGCATTGTTTTCTGTCGCACCAGTTGGTCTCGGTTGGGGAACAACACCACTGTCAAATTGCAGGATATCCTCCCGTTTCACCCTGCCGGAGGGACCGCTCCCGGGCACCCTGTTGATGTCGATACCCATCTCCTTGGCCAGTGCACGTGCCACAGGTGTGGCCAGTGCTTTTCGCTGCGGCTCACTTGGGCCTTTCAATGAAGAGGCACCTTCGTTGCTTGCTGCCAGGAGCCCGTCGTTGCCGGCCACCTCCATGGTGCCCACCACAGCAGCGGCATCCTCTCCCTCGGCTATCGGTTCCACAGTCGCCTGTTTTGCTGCGTCCTGAGGGTCTTCTTTTACAGCCGTTGAAACGTGACCACTGCCTTCCACCTCTATTTCTGCAAGAGGTGCTCCCACCTGAATCACATCTCCCGGTTTCCCGTGGAGGGCAACGATGACCCCGTTCTTCGGGGAGGGAATATCGGCCACCACCTTGTCGGTCTCCATCTGCACCAGCGGGTCACCTACTTTGACCTTGTCCCCTTCCTTCACATACCATTCCAGGATGGTTCCTTCTTCCAGTCCTTCACCCAGATCGGGGAAATTAAAAACAAATCTCATAGTGTCTCCGGTTAAAAATGAATGGTTTTCTCGATCTCATAGAATATACGGTCGGGAGAGATAATGTAATAGGGTTCTCCTTGTGCCAGGGGTACGATGGTGTCGAAGCCGCCCACCCTGCGCGGGGGTGCTTCCAGAGAGAGGAATGCCTCCTCGTTGGCGATGGCAATCAGTTCCGATCCCACGCTGAACGACTCATGTGCCTCAGCCACCACGATCATCCGCCCCGTCTTCCGGACCGAGGTGCGGATGGCATCCCGGTCGATCGGATAGATGGAACGCAGATCGATCAGCTCCACCGAGATGCCCGCCTCCTCCGCCATCACGATCGCCTTCTGGCATTCGCGCACCATGGCGCCGAACGCCACCAGCGTGATGTCGCTGCCCTCCTGCACCACCCTGGCCTTGTCGAGGGGAAGCGTGTATTTCTCGTCGGGCACCTCCTGCTTGATGGCCCGGTAGATCCGTTTCGGCTCCATGAAGATGATGGGATCGTTGCTTTCGAGGGCAGCGATCATCATCCCCTTGGCATCGTGCGGGGTGGAGGGAATCACCACCTTCAATCCCGGGATATGGGCGAAGAGGGCCTCCGGACTGTCGGAATGGTGCTCCAGGGCGTTTACACCTCCTCCGTAGGGGAAGCGGATTACCATGGGAGCTCCATACTTGCCTCGTGAGCGGTTCTGTATGCGGGCCACGTTGGAGAGAATCTGGTTGAAGGCAGGGAAGGTGAACCCTTCGAACTGAAGCTCCACCACCGGACGAAGTCCCGAGACGGCCATCCCCAAGGCCGTACCCACGATCCCCGACTCAGCCAGGGGTGAGTCAAACACCCTTTCTGCTCCATACTTCTTTTGCAACCCTTCCGTGACACGGAAGACACCACCTTCCACACCTACGTCCTCGCCGTAGATCACAATATTCTCATCCTCCTTCAGTTTGATGTCCAGCGCATTGTTGATCGCCTTCACAATTGTCATCACGCTCATCCTCTCCTCTCCTTCCAGCTTAAGAATTTTTCATACTCGCTCTTCTGTCTTTTCAGTTCATCCGGCATCTCACTGTACATGTGTCTGAACACATCCTCCAATGGATAAGATTTCTCATTCTCCGCCGCTGTGAACTCCTTGTCGATTTCTGCTTTGTACTGTTCCCGAAGCTGCTCCTCATCGATGGACCAGATCCCTGCATCCTGCATGTATCGCTTCAGGCGGATCAGCGGGTCACTCTTGCCCCACAACTGCTCCTCCTCCTTCTTGCGGTACTTGGAGGGGTCGTCAGAGGTGGTGTGTGCCCCCAGTCGGTAGGTGAGCGCCTCTATCAGTACCGGTCCCCTGCCCGACCTGGCATGCTCGGCTGCGGTCTTGTAGGCGAGGTACATCGCGAAGAAATCGTTGCCGTCCACCTTGATACCGGGGATACCGAAGGCAACCGACTTGACCGCGAGGTTGATCGAGTTGGTTTGCTTCTGTACCGGCACGGAGATGGCATACTGGTTGTTCTGGACGGTGAAGATCACAGGCACCTGCCAGACGCCGGCGAAGTTGAGGGCTTCACTGAAGTCGCCCTCTGAGGTACCGCCGTCGCCGATAAAGGTGAAGACCGTCTCATCTTTTTTTCGGTACTTCACCGAGTAACCAATGCCGGTAGCGTGTTGAAGTTGTGTACCAATAGAGATGGCTATGGGGAGCGTGTGATGCGCTTGCTGAAAGCTGCCGCCCCACTCGTTGCCGAGGTAGAAAAGAAACATCTCCTTCATGGTCACCCCTTTTGAGAGAAGGGTTCCCATTTCGCGAAATGCGGGCACAAGCCAGTCCTCATGCCGGATATTCATCCCGGCGGCTATGTGAATTGCCTCCTGTCCCAGGTTGGGTGTAAAGGTATACATCCTTCCCTGGCGCTGGTAGGAGACTGCCATCTCATCGGCAGTCCGTTCGTAAAGCATCTGACGGTAGGCATCAACTATGGAGGCATCGTCCAACTCAGGCATCAAATCCTTGCGGATCATTTTACCTTCTTTGTCGATGATTTGCAGCATTTTATCTTCCAGTGGATTGAATTCACTGAAAATTGCAGGTAAATCGTCTTGGGTCATTTATCTGTCTATTTAGAACCAGTTCAAATAATTATTTGCACTCAATATAACAGTCACACCCACAAATAGTTTATCACAAGTGGGACAAACATTGACATAAATAAAATAATTGACTGATTCACTTTCACCTAGAGCCAAGGAACATTTAAAAATAAATCGCACATCGATTGTAGCGCATGTACAGGCAGAAGCGGCAGAGCCCTGCCGCCCCGGAAATGAATGGATGATCTCTGTCTCGGGAAATTTGGAAGGCTTTGTTACGACAAATTAATATGCAGAAACAGCATTCTGTTGGTACCTCACTTCTTCTCTGTAAAATTCTTCTTTCAGCTGTTGTATCGTTTCTTTCACTGAGATGATTGCCTTGGCCATATAGGCGTTTGTACCGGCAAAGGAAAATCCATGTGCGAAATCACCCTGTGCAGCATTGAACAGTGCTTCGGAAATACAAAACTGAACTTTCTTGTAGTCGCATGTCTTCAGACACTTCCAGGGACACCTCACCGGCTTCTGTGCACCTTGCTGGATCTCCCTTACAAAGTCATTGACGATCACCCTGCCGGGTAAACCGACCGGACTATCGATCAACACAATATCTTCTTTTTTACAGTCGATATAATTCTGTTTGAATTTTTCTGAGACATCACATTCAGTGGTGGTTACAAACCTGGTGCCCATCTTCACGGCTTTGGCACCCGATTGCATTATGTTGTACATGTCACCACCGGTATAGATGCCTCCGGCTGCAATCACCGGTATCTCCCGGCCAGTTGCCTGCTGAAAAAGATCCATCTCAGCGACAGTCTCTTTCACGATCGTATGGAGTGATTGCCGGCTCTCCCTCAGCTCCTCCTTGCCAAAACCGAGATGGCCTCCGGCAAGGGGTCCCTCCACCACCACCGCATCGGGAATCCGGTTATATTTCTCCAGCCAGTGTCTGAAAATCAATTTCGCTGCCCTGGAAGAGGAGACCTTGGGTACGATCCTGGTCGCGGTATCACCCTGGTTGATGCTTTCCAGGAATGCAGGGATCTTATGGGGTAATCCGGCACCGATAAATACAACATCGATTTTTTCTTCAAGAGCCACTGTCAACAGCTCATCGAAATCGGAGACAGCCATCATGATATTCGCACCGATGATCCCCTCTGTTTTCAGACGCGCTTTCCGAATCTCTTTTCGCAACGCGATCTTGTTCGATTCCCGAAAATGTTTCCTGTAGTCGGGTTCTGACATGCCAATCCCAACAGCAGAAATCACCCCAATACCACCCTCGTTTGCAACGGCCGAAGCCAGTCCCGACATGGAGACACAGACACCCATTCCTCCCTGTATGATTGGCAGCCTGGCTGTGAGATCTCCTATTTTCAACTCTTCCATTTTTATTTTGTTTGATAATGTGAAACGAGCTTGCACAATAGTTTGTGTAAGCAAATAGCGATAATTCACCAATAAAATTAGGGATGAAATTGCGATCAGCAAAAGAATGGGGATGCCTCACGCTCAATTAGGGATGAAAGGATGATTAAGGGGTGAAAAAAGGGAATAGAGTGGCCAATAGATTAAATCAAGAGCCTTTTGAATTCCGTGATGTACATGTGTGAAACCGGGACGGGGAAATCGAGATTCTCGATGTACAAGGTATATCCCTGGGGATTCCCCTGTACCTCCGTGATGCGATGAATATTCACGATGAAACTCCTGTGACACCTGAAGAGAAAGCCACAGTTCTCTGTTGTTGCTGCTGCTTTGTTCAGGGTGCTCCTGATGGTATGTCTTCGAGGTGTTCCCTCCCGCTTGTAATAGATATCGACATAATTATCTGCCGATTTAATCGCCAAGATCGATGTAGGATTAAGCGTGATCTCATCGTTCTTGTATTCCGACTCAAAATGAATCAGTCTTCGGCTCTGTTCCCTTTTTTCGATCAACTTTTGGTTGAGCAGCTGTGCCGACTTCAAATTGGAGCGCAGCATACGGTTATAATTGATGATGATCAGCAACGCCACCGGGACAGAGCCAATCAATATAACTTTCAACACATCAGTGAACGCAATGCCTATCGGGCCCAATATTTTTGAGTAGACCAACAACGCACAACTTGAAATTGAGAGTAACATCCACAAATCCCAGCCAATTTCTCTCTTTATGTTCCACCTGCTGCTGTTGAAAAAACGGGGAAAGACACTTGGCAAAACAATCAGATTCAAGGTCAGGATAACAAACAGGGAAGCAGCAATCCCAAAGACCAGATAGATGATTTCTTTTCTTGAAAAAGCACTGATGCCAATCGGCTGAAAGAGGGACAAAAACGCAAACACGCCTATACTCAGAAACAAAACGATCTTGGCATTGTGTTTCAGATCGTCATTCAGGGGATAGGGTTTGTTCAAAAAACGTAATGCGCTTATCATTGCCGGATATTTCCTTTTCAACAAATGTACAAATAATTATTGAAGCAGTCCGAGGGTTTTTCAACTCATTAAATCAATCGTCTGATCAATTCCCCGAACTGAGTTTCAATTGTTCACAAAACAGAGCTATTTCACAACAATTTTCATTAATTTTGCACCCACAACAGATAAAATAGTGATCTTTGTTTCTTTTTAGGAAAATACAATTCAACAACTTCAAAAGATATCAATCCAAATGTTTAAGATTCAAACGTTAAACGCAATCGATCCTGAAGGTTTATCAATCTTCCATTTGGGCAATTATGAGATTGCCAGTGAACTCCCCAACCCCGATGCAATTGTTTTGCGCAGTTTTAAAATGCACAACATGGAGCTACCCTCGTCGCTGAAAGCCGTGGCAAGAGCGGGTGCAGGTGTCAACAACATTCCAATTGAAAAATGCACAGAAAAAGGGATCGTGGTATTCAACACACCGGGAGCAAATGCAAACGGTGTAAAAGAGATGGTGATTGCCGGATTGATGCTTTCTTCGCGCGACATCATCGACGGTGCAGTATGGGCTAAATCACTTGCAGGCAAGGGAGACGAAATACCGGCACTCGTAGAGAAAGGCAAGAAGGAGTTTGCCGGCCAGGAGATCAAAGGCAAAACACTCGCCGTGATCGGCCTTGGCGCGATCGGCGTGTTGGTGGCCAATGCCGCCAAATCTTTGGGGATGAACGTGATTGGCTACGACCCCTACATCTCCGTGCAACAGGCCCTGAAATTGAGCAACGAGGTGAACTGGGTGCAAGGCATCGAGGTACTGCTGTCACAATCCGATTATGTGACGCTCAACATCCCGCTGACCCCCGAGACGGAGGGTTACCTCAACAAAGATAAACTCAAGATGATGAAAAACAACGTGCGGATCTTGAATTTCGCACGCGGTGGCCTGGTCAATCTGAAGGATCTGAAAGAGGCTATTGCATCAGGGAAAGTAGCCCGATACATCACCGACTTCCCCGACAAAGAGGTGCTGGAGATGGAGAAGGTGATTGTCATCCCTCACCTGGCCGCTTCCACCAAAGAGTCGGAAACCAATTGCGCCGTGATGGCGGTAAACCAGGTCAAGGATTTCCTGGAAAACGGCAACATCACCAACTCGGTAAACTTCCCGGCTGCCACGATGGAACGGCACGACGGTTGCCGCATCACCATTGCAAACAAGAACATCCCCAACATGGTAAGCCAGATTTCCAGCATCCTGGCTTCCGAACACATCAACATCGACAGCATGTTGAACCGCAAATACGATGGCATTGCCTACAACATCATTGATGTCACCCAGAAAACAGTCGACGCCTCAATCAGCGATAAGCTGAAAGCGATCGACGGAGTCTGCATGGTGCGGATCCTGCCGGCAATCTGAGCGAACCAAAACGGTGATGTCACTTCAAATCACTGATTCCGGTGCGTCAATAGCTTCATGAGGCCGTCTCATCATATCACATGAGACGGCCTCTTTTTCTGTTTTGAATTTACTTATTGTGTACCCTATTTCAGGACGAGACAGCCTATTTTCTTCGTTACTGGTTCTAATCTCGTTCTAATATGGTTCTAATATGGTTCTAATATGGTTCTAATAGATTCGAACCAGATTAGAGTCAGTTACGACTGAATTGATACGCAGTAAAAAGCCATATAAGGCGAATCTTAGTGTGTGGGATGAAAAAAAACATCTCATTAGCATATTGAGACAGCCTCATTAACTTGGAATATAACAAGAGCTTCCCAATATATTGGAACATGTTCACTATTTGGCGTAACGTTCTTTCAGGATGAGACAGTATGTTAAAAGTCTCTGAGAAACGTTTGTATGGCTCATGAAATGAATTATTCAGTCCTTCCGGTATATTCATCAACACCAGATTTGCTTAATGGCTGTGCGAAGAACTTCTCGGCAGCTTTATCGATTTCGGCAACCCATGGCTGTTCTCCTCCGGCGGATTGGACCACCCATAGCTTAAGCTCTTTCTTGTGCCAATTAACGGTACAGTTAGTACCCCAGGCTCCACCATGACCAAACCATGCATCTTCGCTGTCCTCTTCCGGTGCTGACAAGCCCAGGGAATAGCCGCCCAGACCCTTGGGACGGGTGGAAAGAGCGAGAAGATTCTTCACTGTTTCTTCTTTCAAGATGCGAACGCCATTCTCTCCCAAACCAAGATTCATTAGCATCTTATAGAACTTCAGCTGGTCATTGGCGGTGGTCCAGAGACCCGCACCGGCAGAAGCAAATACATGGGAATCATTATAAGGGCGTTGCTGCCATCCCATCTCTTCAACCCATTCGGCTGGAACATTTTCTTTGTACAAATAGAGTTCTATCTTGTTCTTAAGCTGTTCGTCGGTAGGCCAGAACCATGTGGAGTTCATTCCCAAGGGATCAAGCACCTCCTGTTTGAGATAAGCCTCCCACTTCATCCCTGTGACTACCTCAACAACAGCAGCCCCAATGTCAATTCCCGTGTTAGAATAGAGCTCGCGGGTACCGGGCTCGAACATGATGGGCGATGCGGCGGCGATGGAGGCTGTCTGGCGAAGGGGAGCTCCTCCGGACCATCCGCCACCCCTGACGTCGGAGCGCTTGGCACTAATTTCGAAGGGGAAACCTCCGGTATGGTTGAGCACCATACGGATGGTAAGCACGTTCTTGGCCTTATGAAGGGTCTTTACACTATCATTTTCTGCATCCAACACCCATAATTCCTCAAACTCCGGAAGATACTTTGAAACAGGATCGTCGAGTGAAAGACGTCCCTCTTCAACCAGCCTGGCGATTGTCACTCCGCAGAATCCTTTAGTCTGTGAACATTGCATGAATACATTGTCCATCCTTATTGGGCGCTTTTCTGACACGTCGGCATAGCCTATGCAGCAGGTTTCCTGCACCCCGTCCTTGTAGAATACATTAATAGCACCTGCCAACTGACCGCTATCCACATAGGGTTGCAGCACTGTTTTGGCATAACTTGTCCTGGAGTCTTTTGGCTCATTCTTGGCTGTAGCTGATAAACAGAGCACTGCAATCAGCAAAAAAATAGTTTTCTTCATGTTTTTACGATTATAATTAGTGTATGCTGCAGAAGTAAAATGTACGTGAAAGGTTGTATAAAAATTACAGGTAAAAATATGTACAGTTTGTTTTGTTCAGTTATTTTCCGATACAGAACTTGCTGAAGATGTTTCCCAGGATCTCGTCGGTGGAGATCTGGCCGGTGATCTCACCCAGGTGGAACATGCATTCGCGGATGTCCTGCGAGAGGAAATCGCTGGTAATACCGATGGCCAGTCCCTCCTGCACGCGGAGAATTGAGTCGTGGGCACGGTTGAGTGCCTCCAGGTGGCGAAGATTGGTCACGATCACATCCTCCTCCGCGATTTCGGGCATGGCAGCTGCCTCTACCAGGAGCTGTTGCAGTTGTTCCGTGTTTTCTCCTTTCTTCGCTGAGATAAAGAGGCGGTTCGCATCCAGTTGGGGGAAGAGATTAAGTGCGGCAGATCTCTCACTGTCTGAGACCAGGTCGGATTTGTTGAAGAGCAGGATCACCTTCTTACCCGTAAGGCGCGGGAGCAGCGTTGCCGCCATTGACTCCAACTGCTCCTGAGGGGTGAGGAGGTCAACCACCCAAAGGATGACTGATGCCTGTTCGATTTTGCGGTATGTACGGTCGATGCCCATTGCTTCAATGGTATCGGTGGTGTGGCGAATGCCTGCCGTATCGATGAAGCGGAAGGTGACGCCCCCGATGTTGACAAGGTCCTCGATCACATCGCGCGTGGTGCCGTGAATATCGCTCACGATGGCTCTCTCCTCATTGAGGAGCAGGTTGAGCAGGGTCGACTTGCCGGCGTTGGTCTCACCGATGATTGCCACCGGGATGCCGCTCTTGATGACATTTCCCAGGCGGAAGGATCCTGCCAGGCGGCTGATTTCCTGTTCGATGGTATCGGTCAGCACGGAGAGTTGCTCCCTGTTGGCGAACTCCACATCCTCCTCCGAGAAGTCCAGCTCCAGCTCGATGAGTGAGACGAACTGCAACAACCGATCGCGCAGTTCAGCCAGTTTGCGGGCAAAACCACCCCGCATCTGATTCATAGCCACGCGGTGGGAGGCACGGGAGGAGGAGGCGATCAGGTCGGCCACCGCCTCTGCCTGGCTCAGGTCGAACCGTCCATTGCGGAAGGCCCGACGTGTGAACTCACCCGCCGCAGCCATTCGTGCCCCGCGGCTGATCAGCAACTCCATGATCCGCTGCTGAATGTATACCGAACCGTGGCAGGAGATCTCCACGCTCTCCTCCCCGGTGAAGGAGCGGGAACCGCGAAAAAGGGTCACCAGCACTTCGTCCAGCAGCTCCTTCCCATCGCTGATCCGTCCGAAATGGACGGTATGGGATGCCTCTGTTTCCAGTTTTTTCCCAGAAGCAGCCTGAAAGATTGCATCCACCAGGGCAACCGATCCCTCACCCGAGAGACGGATCACGGCGATGGCTCCCATGCCGGGAGGGGTAGAGATGGCACAAATAACCTCTGACATTGTTTTTAGTATCTGAAGCTGCTGCCACCCAGGAACTCGCGCAACAGCGAGGTGGGAGGCAGTTCCCTGTCGGTGATGTAATTGAAATAGCTGAGGAACTTGAGCAGGCGGTAAGCTTCGGAGTATTCCGGAGCGGTGCGGGGCACCTGCATCAGGATTGGCTCGGCATGACGGCGGATGGCAGCCAGCTCATAGATCATTGCCGAGTTGAACATCACGTCTGCATTCTCCTGATAGGGGAAGATCCAGCGGTCCTCACCACGTCTCACACTCTCCCAGCGGGAGATGGTTTGCTCAGCCGAGTAGCCACGGTAGCGATAATCGCGCACGAGGCGCCGCAGCAGGCGGTTGTCGGAGGCGGGTATCCAGTTGTGGTCGTCGAGCGAGATGGAGGTGAGCGCCGAGACATAGACCATGAATTTCTTTTCGCTAGGGATATGGGCTGTCAGCTCAGGGTTGAGACCATGAATCCCCTCCACGATCAGGATGCTGTTCTCCTCCATTTTCAGGAAATGCTTCTTGTACTCGCGGGTGCCGGTCACGAAGTTGTAGGAGGGCAGCTCCACCTCCTCACCCTGCATCAGCCGGAGCATATGGTCCTCGAACAGCTGCAGGTCGAGGGCGTAAAGCGACTCATAATCTTTCTCGCCATAAGCATCGAGTGGAGTCTTGTCGCGGTCAATGAAATAGTCATCGAGTGAGAGACCCACAGGTTTCAGCATATTCACCATCAGCTGCACCTCGAGGCGTTTGCGGAAAGTTGTTTTCCCGGAGGAGGAGGGTCCCGATATCAATACCACGCGTACCCCCTCGGCAAACCTGTGGGTGATCTCCTCGGCTATATCGGAGATCTGCTTTGCCTGGTAAGCTTCCGCCACCTGGATCACCGGTGACATGCGATCTTCCCGTTTGGCCTTGTTCAGGTCTCCCACGTTGTCGAGGCGACTGATCTTCAGAAATTTTAAATGTTCACGATAGACGTTCAACAGCTTCTCCTGCCTGATCTCCGGTTCCAGTTCCACGGGATTTTCCCGGTTGGGGACCCGCAGCAGGTATCCGCCGTTATGGGGTTGGATGTCGAACATGGTGATGTAACCGGTGGAGGGTGTCAGGCAACCGTAGAAGTAGTCGATGTACTCCTCAAGCTTCGAATAACGGGCATAGAGCAGGTCGGAGGTCTCCAGTAGCAAGGCTTTGTCCTCCATACCGCGTTCACGGAAGAGCTGAACCACTTTTCCGGTTTCTTCTTCCACCTGTACAAAGGGGATATTTGCCGCCACAATCTCATGCATACGATTGCGGATGGCATCCAGCTCCGGCTTACCTACCGGCAGATCAGACTCGATCTGGAAATAGTATCCTTTGGAGACAGCATGCTCGATGTACATCTCCGCGTTGGGCAGCAGGTCATCCACCGCCTTGGCCAGGATGAAACAGAGCGACCGCACGTAGGTACGCATGGCTGAGGAATCGCTCAGGTCGACAAATTCAATGGTCTTGGGCCGGTAGACCCGGTATTCCAGGGACTCTGTTTTGTTGTTCACCTTGGCGTTGGCAATCAGGTAGGGCATCTTCACTCCGAAATGAGCAATCAACTCTGTGAGAGGTGTACCTATGCGGACCTCTTTCTCTTCACCTGTATTGCGACAAAAAACTTTTACGGTATCACTCGTCATATCCATTCATTTTTGGGGAGACTAATATACATCATTTTTTGCAGATAAGATTCTTTTTGCAGATGTGACTGTGAAAAATTACCAATCTCACTATCTCCATTCTCACTTATTTTTTTTAAGTTTGTAGACTCTTTTATGTAAAAATTTGGAAAATGGAGTACGGAATCATTGATTTCTTAAAGCTGGTAGGCTCACTGGGGCTCTTCCTCTACGGGATGAAGATCATGAGCGAAGGTCTGCAGAAGCTGGCAGGCGACAAATTGAGGAACATCTTGTCGGCGATGACAAAAAACAGGCTGATGGGGGTTCTCACCGGCATACTGATCACCGCACTGGTACAATCTTCTTCAGCCACCACTGTGATGGTGGTGAGTTTCGTGAACGCGGGGCTTTTGAGCCTGATCCAGTCGATTGGCGTGATCATGGGCGCCAACATCGGTACCACGGTGACCGCCTGGATGATCTCCTTCTTCGGATTCGGCAAGTTCTCCATCAGCGCCCTCTCCATCCCGCTCATGGGGATCGCATTGCCGTTGATCTTCTCCTCCAGGAGCAGGAACAAATCGCTGGGCGAATTCATCTTCGGATTTGCCTTCCTTTTTATGGGACTCGACTTCCTGAAGGGGGCGATGCCGGACCTGCAGAACAATCCGGAGGTACTTGCCTTCGTACAGAACTTCACAGGCATGGGACTCCTTTCCACCCTCTTCTTCCTGCTGGTTGGGACCGTACTCACCATCATTGTACAATCCTCCAGTGCCACTGTGGCGCTGACGCTGATCATGGCGGTACAGGGCTGGATTGACTTTCCCAGTGCCGCGGCCATGATCATGGGAGAAAACATCGGTACCACCATCACCGCCAACCTGGCCGCCATCCCGGCCAACCTCTCCGCCAAGCGGACCGCCTTTGCCCACTTCATTTTCAACGTACTGGGGGTGATCTGGATGCTCTTTCTATTCAAATATTTTGTACAGTTGGTCGATAACATCGTTCCCAGCTTCGCATCGGTACACCCCTCCGGCATCACAAATTTTGTGACCTCACTCTCACCGGAGACCTACTCACAGATCACCACCCTCTCAAGGGCAGAACTGTCTCCGGAACTGGCAGCAGTACAGGATCAGTATCACAGCTATCAATCAGCTACCTCTTACGGTCTGTCGCTCTTCCACACCCTCTTCAACATCACCAACGTGGCCCTGATGATCTGGTTTGTGAAGCTCTATGAAAAGATCTGTCTAACGGTGATTCGTCCGAAAAAGGGAGAAGAGGAGGACGAAGAGTTCATCCTGCAGTATATCTCCACCGGGATGGCCTCAACCGATGAGCTCTCCATCCTGCAGGCAGAGAAAGAGGTAGAGGTATATGCTGCCCGGGTGAAGAAGATGTTCGGCTTCGTGAAGAAGATGACCAACCTGAAAAACAAAGACAAAAAGTTTCTCAAGTTCTACAATCGCACCGAAAAATATGAAGAGATCTGCGACCGGATGGAGGTTGAGATTGGATCTTACCTGAGCAAGGTGGCAGAGGGTAAGCTGAGCAACCAGAGCAAAGAACGGGTACGCTCCATTCTGCGGGCGGTAACAGAGATCGAGAGCATTGCCGACTCAATCTGCAACATCTCCCGTCATCTGAAGCGGAAGATGGAAGCAGGTGTAGAGTTTGAGGTGAGCATCGTTGAAAACATCAACTCCATGTTTGCAGAGATAGAGAAAGCCCTCGACAACATGCAGGCACTGCTGAAAGAACACAAGCTCACCGAGAGTGATCTGTTGAACAGCAGGCACATCGAAAGCATCATCAACGAGAGGCGTAACCTGCTGAAACGGGAGAACGTGGAAAACCTGAACCAGAAACTTTATTCTTACCAGAACGGAGTCTTCTACATCGACATCGTTTCGGAGTGTGAACGAATGGGTGATTATATCATCAACGTGATTGAATCGCTTGAGAATAAACAGAATTAGCAGCCATGAACGACTGGAAAAAACGACTCGACATTGTCTACTCAACCAATCCTGATTACCATTATCAGAAGGAGGATGAAGATACGGAGGATACCCTGCCAAAGGAAAAACAGTTGTTGCGTATCAGTCTTGACAAGCGAAACCGCAAGGGGAAGGCAGTGACACTGGTCACCGGTTTTCGGGGAAGTGATGAGGATCTGCAGGAATTGGGCAAGTTGTTGAAGATGAGATGTGGCGTGGGAGGTTCGGCCAAAGAGGGAGAGATCATCGTTCAGGGCGACCACCGCACGAAGGTGTTGGACATTCTCCAGAAAGAGGGATATGCCAAGGCACGCATCATATGAACGGGAGCTGCTCCATCTGATCAAAGCCTCCGCCGGATCGGGTAAGACACACCGCCTCACCGGTGAATACCTGCGTCTGCTCTTTTCCCGTCCCAACAATCACTCTCACATCCTGGCGGTCACCTTCACCAACAAGGCCACAGAAGAGATGAAGTCACGCATCGTGGAGGAGTTGTACCACCTCAGCGCCGGTGAGCCCTCAGGTTACCTGGAGGATCTGATGCAGGAGTTCTCAATGAATGAAAAGTCTCTCCGTGCGCTCGCGAGGAGCATCCTCGAAACCATCCTGCATGACTATTCAGCTTTCAACATAAGCACCATCGACCGCTTCTTCCAGCGCACCATGCGGGCATTCACCCGTGAAATCGGGTTGGCCGGTGGTTACAACATCGAGGTGGAGGAATCTGCCATGCTGATAGAGGCGGTGGATCTGATGCTTTCCGAACTGGACAAGCCGGAGAACAAATCCCTTTCCGACTGGTTGCTGCGATTCATGCAGGACAGCATCGAGGAGGGAGGAAAGTGGAAGATTGAAAGCCAGGTGTATAAACTTGCCGGGGAGCTGTCGAATGAGACCTACAAGTCGTTGACACCGGAAGAGTTTGCAATGATCCGCGACAAAAAGTTTCTGGAGGAATACCGACAGATGCTGCTGCGCATCATCAAACACTATGAGGCCGAAGTCAGGGAAGCAGGGGCCCTAGCTGTTGCCATCATGCAAAAAGAGGGTTTAGAACCATCCGAATTCATCGGGGGCAGCAAATCCCAATTTTTCAAATTGACGAAGATGGCACAGGGAGAGCTGCCTAAGTTGACTCCCACATTTTTGTCTTTTCCAGACCAACCGGAGAGATGGAGTGCGAAGAATTGTAAACCTGAGAGGGTATCCAAAATTGAGGCAGCCTATCACAACGGATTGAATGAGACCATCAAGAATGTGATCCGACTCTACAAGGAGAATATCGCTTACAATACGGCCAAGGCAATCCTGCAGAACTTCTACACCCTCGGCATCCTGAGTGACATCAAAAATCGCTTGCGCAACCTCCAGCAGGAGAACAACACCCTTTTCCTTTCCGACACCACCGAGTTACTGAATCAGATTATTGCCGGTGCGGATGCACCTTTCATCTTTGAGAAAACCGGAACCCTTCTTTCGCACTACATGATTGATGAGTTTCAGGACACTTCACGCATGCAGTGGAAAAATTTCATGCCGCTGATCCGTGAGAGTCTCGCCTCGGGCAACTTCAACCTGATTGTGGGAGATGTGAAACAGAGCATCTATCGCTGGCGCAACTCCGATTGGCGCCTGCTGGAAGAAACGGTGGAAGTGGATCTTCATGGAGAGAATATCCGTAATCACCTGCTCGATACCAACTGGCGGAGCGACACCCATGTTATCCGGTTCAACAATGCATTCTTCACCACCGCGGCAACTATCCTGCAAGAGGAGGTCAACAACCTGATACGCGAAGGGAGTGAAGCCAACACGGATGCAACTCCCAACAGACAGATCATTGACGCCTACGCAGAGGTTTATCAGGAGCAGCCTCCTCACAAACTGGGGAGCGGTGGCCAGGTGAAGGTACAATTTCTGAACAACGATGAGGATCAAAAATGGAAAGAGAAAGCGTTGGAACAGCTTCCGGGTGAGGTCGATAAGCTCCGGGAGCAGGGTTTTGAGCTGAAGGATATTGCCATCCTGGTGCGCACCAACAAGGAAGCAGCAGAGGTAGCCGAGAGATTGCTGGCTTACGCGGAACAACATCCTGAGAGCCCTTACCGCTACGACATCATCTCTAACGAAGCATTACAGATTGGGAAGGCGCAGGCAGTGAAAGCGGTGATAGCGATGATGCGTCATTTTCAACATCCAAACGACAACACACGTCGCATGATGGCCCACTATGAGTATCTCCGCTTTCATGAACGGACAACACCCGAAGAGGCAATCAGAAGTTACACGGAAGAAACCAACGGCGAATTTCCAGACGAGTTACAGGCTCGTTTCAAGGAACTGGCAACACTCCCCTTGTATGAGATGATAGAGTCTTTTTTCGCGCTCTCTGTTGATGCCATTGATGAGATGGAAAACGCCCATGTGCAGGCATTCCTCGATATCGCTCTCCGCTTTGGCACCAGTCGTTCGAGTGACCTCAACAGCTTTCTGGAGTGGTGGGATGAGAAAGGTCACGAGAAAGCACTCTTTTCACCCGACAGCCAGGATGCGATTCGATTGATTACGATTCACAAATCGAAAGGGCTCGGATTTGGAGCGGTAATCATGCCCTTTCTCAGCTGGAACACCGATCACTCCGCGAACAGCACCAATATCATCTGGTGCAAACCCAAAGTGGCTCCCTTTGACAGGTTGCGCATCGCGCCACTTAAATACGAAAAGAGACTGACCGAGACCATCTTCCGGGGGGAATACCTGGAAGAGCGGTTGTTCACTTACATTGACAACCTCAACATGCTTTATGTGGCTTTCACCCGTGCCAAACACCGGTTGATAGCTTTTGCCCCGCAGCCCGGGAAATCTGAGTCCATTTCTGATGTGGCGACCCTTCTCTGGAGGTGCATCAACGAGGACCCTCTTCCTTCAGATGAGAAGAGGGAGCAGGTGCAACTGAGGGATTATTTTTCGGCTGATGAGCAAACCCTGTTGTATGGCGATGCCACACCATTCAGCAAAAAAGGGATTCACCCGGTAGCCGTCACCAAAACTGGCAAGTGGCAATCGATCCCCGTTGAAGATCGTTTGCAGCTACGTCTTAATGGCATAGGCTACTTCTCCGATGATGGCAGCCGTGATTATGGCAAGTTGATGCATGCCATCGTCAGCGACGTGGTGACATTGTCCGATTTGCCGTTGGCCGTTGACAAGAAGGTGTCGGAAGGTGAGCTGTCTGAAGCGGATCGCGATGAAACCCTCCGCAAGCTGCAGGCCATGTTATCACTGCCGGAGGTAGCTGACTGGTTTGATGGCAGGTACACGGTATTGAATGAAACGCAACTATTGCATCCCCAATGGGGGTTTCGCCGTCCGGACAGAGTGATGATCGGGAATGGTGAAGTGATTGTTGCCGACTACAAGTTCGGCGAGCTGGAGGATCTAAAACATATCCGACAGGTACAGCATTACCTCCAAACAATCCGCCAAATGGGATTCGGGAATGTAAAGGGCTATCTCTTCTACATGAAAACAGGACACCTGCTCCCCGTGTAGTGTGGAAAGAGGAGCCGGTCGCTTGTCTTATTTTGCTGACGCAAAGAAATCATTAAAAAACAAGATCTGGTACTTCACCGCATTTCCCCAGTAATGAGGGTTGTGTCCTCCCGGACGAACAATGAAATCATGCGGAATATTCCGATAGATCAATTCGTTGTGGAGCCGTTGGTTTACCTCCAGGAAGAAATCTTCCGTGCCACAGTCGAAAATGATCTTTGTGCTTCCCGCTCTGAGGTGATGCAACTGTCCCATCACGCTGTAATCCTCCCATCTCTCGGGATGGTCGCTCAGTTTCCCCAAACGATCAGCCATATCCCAATTTTCGGGAAAGGGACGAATATCCACGCCTCCACACATGCTCCCGCAAGCTCCAAACACATCCTGGTTGCGGAAACCGAGGTAGAGCCCTCCGTGCCCACCCATGCTCAGTCCTGTGATGGCTCTTCCCTCACGTGTAGGGATGGTGTTGTAATGGCTGTCAATGTAACTGATCAGCTCCCCCGTAACAAAGGTTTCGTAACGGAACGCCGGATCTTCCGGACTGTCCCAGTACCAACTGCCGTAACCACCATCGGGACATACAATCATCATACCGTAACGGTCAGCCAGACCGGCAAGGTGGGGTGCTTCGTTGATCCAGCCATCATAGCGACCACTGTAACCGTGTAACAGATAGAGCACTGGGAGTTGTGTTGGTTCGCTTGTATCGGTTGGTTTAATCACCACCGTTTTGATCTCCTTCTTCATGGAAGGGCTAAATACCTTCACGGTATCGACTGTAGCAGAAAAGAGGCCCAGTATGGTGCAGACAACCAAGAGTGCCGAAAGGAATAAACGTTTCATTGGATCGATTTTTAGTTTAATTGTACAAAGTTACAAAAAACAGAACTGTTCTTGCAAACAATATCGATCCTATTGCTTGTATGAGATGGGACTTTCATGAGTGACCATCAACCTTACACAACAATTCAGGGGGTAAAAACGTTTTAAACAAATCAAATGTAAATAAGCAAAATAATGGAAATACAATTCAAGATGGATGAAAAGAAACGGGGTAGTTTCTTTATTGAACAAGATGGACGACAGATTGCAGAGCTGGACTTCGAAGTGAAGGATAAGCTTCTAAATGCTTATCACACCGGGGTACGCCCTGAACTGGAGGGTCAAGGCATCGCTGCACGTCTCTTCGACAAGATGATTCATTTTGCACGTGAAGAAGGATATAAAGTGATCCCCTCCTGTTCGTACATCATGGTGAAATTCAAACGACGCCCCGAAGAGTTTGCCGATATTTGGCATCGCCTGGACGATGAACCTACCGGCGACGCCTGCGGCATTAAACCAAAAGGATAGCTTACTGTCTTACAGCTATAATAGCATCATTAAAAAATTGATTTCACATGGAGATGAACATCGAAACCATCAGCGCCATTGCTTTGGGCATCGGCCTGAGTGCCAGTACAGGCTTCAGGGTTTTTATCCCGTTGCTGGTAGCGGGCATCGCTTCACGCATCGGCCTCATCCCACTGGGTGAAAGTTTTACATGGATGGGATCCATGCCTGCAATCATAAGTTTCGGTGTAGCAGCCATCGTAGAAGTGATGGCCTACTACATTCCTTTTGTGGACAACCTGCTGGATAGCATTGCCACTCCGCTGTCAGTAGGTGCCGGCACATTGCTGATGACCTCGGTGTTCCCCGCTGAAAGCGAGTGGATACGCTGGGTCATGGGATTTGTGGTGGGGGGCAGTGCTGCCGCCACCATCCAGAGTGCCAGCTCCATGACACGTCTCACCTCGACAAGCCTCACGGCCGGATTTGGGAATCCGGTTGTCTCCACCGGTGAGGGGGTGGCAGCAACCGGGTTCTCCGTTATGTCGCTCTTCACCCCCATCCTGGTTGCTGTGCTGTTGGTGGTTGTGATGATCCTGCTACTTCGCTACGCCTACAGGAAATTGATCAGAAAAAGAGTGTGAGCGGCATAAACCGCTCACACTCTTTTTCTCTATTCTTACTCACCTTGATGCCACAACCGATGGACAGGGTGGTGGCAATAGTAACTGTATGAATGCTACAACAACGAATCGGGATTCAGGTTGTCATGCTCAATATCCAGGAAATACTTGTAGGTACCCACCTTCAGTTCGGCACAGGCATCATAGTCGCAAACGATGATCCCTTTCTCATGCAGCTGCAGAGCACTGATGGTCCACATTTGTGTGACTGCACCCTCCACCGCGTGATAGAGCGCCCTGGCCTTGTGGTGGCCATTCACCAGGATCAACACCTCTTTGGCATCCAGCACCGTCCCTACACCAACAGTAAGTGCGGTTTTGGGTACTTTGTCCACATCGTTGTCAAAGAATCGTGAGTTTGCAATCACCGTATCGGTGGTGAGTGTCTTGATGCGTGTACGTGAGCTGAGGGAGGAGCCGGGCTCATTGAAAGCGATGTGCCCATCAGGACCTATTCCCCCAAGGAAAAGATCTATTCCGCCGGCATCTGCAATCGCCTGCTCATAGGCGGCGCATTCAGCCTCAGGATTGTCCGCCATCCCATTCAGGATATGCACATTCTCTTTCACAATATCAATATGCCGAAAGAAGTTGTCCCACATGAAGGTGTGGTAGCTCTGGGGATGCTCCTTCGGCAATCCGATATACTCATCCATGTTGAAGGTGATCACATGCTCAAACGACACCACTCCTGACTCGTAGAGTTTAATCAGGGCCTTGTAGGTCTGCAAGGGAGATGAACCGGTGGGGAGTCCCAGCTTGAAAGGTTTCTCGGCCGTGGGAGCCGCCTTATTGATTTTTGCAGCGATATAGTTCGCTGCCCACTGTGCCATCTGAGCGGCATCGGGTTGAATAATCAGTCTCATGTTGCAATATCTTATTTAGTGACAATCGGTTTTCTTGCCGGGTGTTACGGCTGCACCCGTCAACAGCTTACAGGCCATGCTTCTTGCCAATGTAAGCGCTTTCTCTTCCACCTCATGCATCATCGCCTGCTTCATCACAACCGGATCGGCCACCAACTCAACTTCCGACTCTTCCGCGAAGGCTGCCAGCTGCTTGGCCGAGGCATCGGCCCAGGTGAAGCTGCCGAAATAACCGAAGAAACGGTTTTTGAGGGATCTGTTTTGCAGGGCGGAGAGAAGGCTTTCCACGCTGGGATAAAGTTTGTTGTTGTAAGTGGGAGATCCTACGATCAACCCTTTGTAGGTAAAAACATCACGGATGACATCAGAGATGTGACTTTTAGCAAGATTGTGCATCACGATGTTCCGAATACCACTTGCAGCCGCTTCGGCAGCTATCAATTCTGCCAGCTGCTCGGTGTGGCCATACATACTCCCGTAGGCGATGACCAGTCCGTTTTCCCCTTCATAGCGACTCAATCTGTCGTAAAGACCTACCACCTCCGCGATGTTCTCTTTCACTGTCCAGATGGGCCCATGGGTGGAGCAGATCGCTTCGATTGGCACCTCCGCGAGCTTCTTCAGGGCTGTCTGAACGGGTGAACCAAACTTACCCACAATGTTGGAATAGTACCGAATCATCTCACTGCGGTAGCGCTCGGGCATCAACTGAGTGTCCATCACACCACCGTCAAGGGTACCAAATGTGCCAAACGCATCGGCGCTGAACAACATCTTTTTATCGGGCAGGTAAGTCATCATGGTCTCCGGCCAGTGTACCATTGGCGTCAGGTAAAACTGCAAGGTTGTGCGGCCGAGGTCCAGTGTCTGCATATCCTCAATCTGGATCACGTTTCTTGATATGCCGTAATATCCCTTGAGCATTTTCACTGTGTGCTTGTTCCCCACGATTTGAATATCTGGGTAGCGGCTAAGTAACAGTCCGATCGAGCCGGAGTGATCCGGCTCCATATGATTGACAATCAGGTAATCGATGGGGTTATCGCCTATTGCAGTCACAATTTTTTGAAAAAATTGATCGGAGTAGCAGACATCTACCGTATCAATCAGAGCCCGTTTTTCGTCGTCAATGATGTAGGAGTTATAAGAGACTCCGTAGGGCAACGGCCAAAGGTTTTCGAAGAGATGCTTAGTGCGGTCGTTCACACCCACGTAATAGACATCTTTGGCAATTTCAAGTGGTTTGGACATAGGAAAATGTTCGAGGTTCGAAGTTATTAAGTTGGTAAGTTTGTACGTTATTAAGTTTCCCGCTGAGAGAATATGGCTGAAAGTCGGAAGCTTATTTCTTCTTTTTCGGTGTGTAGGGCTTTGCCATCTCCGACTGGCGGGGCGTGTCTGCCATCACTGCCGGGCGTCTAAGTGCTGCAACAATTAGCCAGAGCCCCCAGATGATGAATGGTACGCTGAGCCACTGACCGAGAATCAGACCGGTACTCTCCCGCATGGCGATTTCAGAATCAACCTGCACGTTTTTGATATATTCCACAAAAAAGCGAAAGAGGAAGATGATCAGGATCCCCACCCCGGTAATCAACCCTTTTCGGTCTTTGGCATCAGTGCCCCAATATAGCCAGACAGTGATGCCGAATACCACAAGGTAGGCCGCAGCTTCGTAAATCTGTGTCGGATGCGACGGCTCAGTGAATACCGGCTCAGCACCCTGCATCCACTGATAGATGTTATCCACGAAGCGGAAACCCCATGGTTGGTCGGTTGGCCCCCCGTATATCTCATGGTTCATCAGGTTCCCCAGACGGATCATGGCGGCAGTAAATCCGGTAGGCACCATCACCCGGTCGAAGGTCCAAAGCATGCTTTGCTTGGTCACCTTCCTCGAATAGAGCCACACTGCAATGATGATACCGATCACGCCGCCATGGCTGGCCAGACCACCTTCCCACACCTTGAGGATCTCCACCGGGTTGGCAAGGTAGTAGCCAGGCTCGTAAAAGAGACAATGGCCAAGGCGTGCACCGGCGATGATGCCCACCATCATGTAGACGAAGAGGGAGTCGAACCATTTCTCGGGCAGATCCTCATGTTTGAAGATGCGCTGCACCATTGACACCGCTACGATCAGTCCCACTACCCACAGGAGGCCGTACCAGCGAATCTCCCTTCCAAAAATGGTGAACAGTGTGGGGTCCACATCCCAGGTAACAGATAATAGTAAGTCCATTTGTGATTCAGATTTTTACAAAGATAATAAAAAATCAGACCAGCTTCCTGATCCACTCCTCTTTATCACCCGGCAACAAGTCTATAACGGGAATCTCCACCAGGGTATAGGCACCCGGCTGCTGCTTCATCGAGGCACGGGCAGCGGAGACCAACACCTGTGCAGTCAACGCGGGATTGTTGATGCGCATATCGAAACTGAAAAGCTGATTCTGTGTCATGCCCGACACCCCCTTACGCTCCATCAGAACCCCGTGCCCCATATCCTTAAGGGCTTCCACATCTTCCACCTGGAAGACATGGGTTTCATCATGTGCAAAATAGTCATCTTTTTTAATCGCATCTGCAACGGATGAATAATCAAAACCCTCATGCAATTCGACATAAACCATGCGACGGTGTACGCCGGTACCGGTGGGGATGGTCATGGAGAGTGCCGCTTTCACTCCTTCAATGGCTTTCACAGCCACAGTATGCCCCATGCTCATGCCCGGGCCGAAGTTGGTGTAGGTGATTCCTTTCGGGGCCAATGCCTCCAGGAGCGTACGCACTACAGAGTCGCTACCGGGGTCCCAGCCCGCCGCGATTACCGAGACGGCGTTGTGCTTGCGAGCCGTGAGATCGAGAGCACTTCGCAGTTGCACGATCTGGTTGTGGATATCAAAGCTGTCAACGGTGTTGATGCCTTTCGCCAGACAGCTCTTGGCATACTCCTCCACCTTCCGTGTAGGCGTGCAAAGAAGTGCGACATCCACTTTTTCCAATTGGGTAATATCTGTCACCACCGGGTAAGATTGAAGTTCAACCGGTATTTCTGTTGCATCACGTCTTACCACTCCCGCAATTTCAAAGTCGGGGCTTGTCTCAAGTGCTTCCACCACATATTTTCCGATGTTGCCGTAACCTACTACGGCAGCTCTGATTTTTTCTGACATATTGATCAAATATTTGTAATTGTTGTTTTGATTGTCAATCTTAATCCTACAAAAATAGGAAAAAATGTGCATTATTCCTAAATCCCATTTCTCAAATCAAATATCATCTTCAATCTCCTCTTCCTCATCCCATACCACCTCCGGTTTTTGAGGTCCCTCCTTGCGATAAACAATTGACATGATCAATCCGGTGAGTGCCCCGGAGAGATGGCCTTCCCAGGAAATGGAAGCATCGACCAACTCTGTAACCGGAAAGATACTCCAAACAGATCCTCCGTAAATAAAAGCCACAATAAGGGAAACCGCAATCAACGGAGTATATTTACGGATGATACCGCTGAAGAACAGGAAGAAAAGCATCCCGAAAATGAGTCCGCTGGCACCCACGTGGAGTGCATTCCTGCCAATCAGCCAGGTGATCATTCCACCGATGAACCACAAGGCTACAAAGGCTTTAAAGGCTATCTTGCTGTAAAAATAAAAGAGAAAACATGTGAGGATGAACAATGAAAGGCTGTTTGACCAAAGGTGAGAGAATGACGTGTGTAGCAAAGGGGAAAAGAAGATTCCCCAAAGACCTCTCACTTCTCCGGGTGTGACACCCAATTGCATGATTTCATGCTGGTCAATGAAGGTCTGACCGACCAGAAATATCAACCAAACAAGAGCCAGAAAAAGGAAGGCCGGGATCGATGCAAGCCATATTCGTCTCTTTACCAGTGCCACCTTATCTGTTTCCAGCTGCTCCATTTTCAAGGGTTCTTGTTCAAACTGATCAGCAGCAAAAGTACAAATATTTCCGCGGTTGAGTAAATTAGACCGGGATTAATCAATTAATTCTTTTATTCGCTTGTTCGATAAAGTCAATTTTATTATCTTTCGCAGGAATTCAACTGAAGGCACCCTACCCTAAATTGTTACTGGCGATGAGTTATCTTAAATTTGACAAAGAGCTGATGATTAACCTTGAATATTCTCTCTACCGGAATATATTAAGGACCAACCGAAAAGGCGCATACCAGAACACCTCGATTTCGGGGTGCAATACCAGCAAGTACCAGGGATTACTGGTGATGCCTGTACCCTACATGGACGATGAGAACCATCTGATCCTCTCCTCCTTCGACGAGACGGTGATCCAGCACGGGGCTGAGTTTAACCTGGGCATTCACCGCTATGCCGGCGATAATTACAGTCCAAAGGGGCATAAATATATCAGGGAGTTTAACTCTGACAGTATACCAAAGACCATTTACCGCATCGGGGGGGTGATTCTCTCGAAAGAGGTGATGTTCTCCTCGAAGGAGAACCGGATAATGATCCGTTATACCCTGTTGGATGCCCACTCTCCTACCACCATCCGCTTTCGCCCCTTCCTGGCGTTCCGCAAGATATCACAGCTTACACGGGAGAACGACCAGGTGGACCGCTCTTTCAGGGAGGTAGAGAATGGCATCAGCACCTGCATGTATTTCGGATACCCTGAATTATACATGCAGTTCAGCAAGAAACCGGAATTTGTATATCATCCCGATTGGTACAAGGATATTGAATACCTGCAGGACCTGCTTAACGGGGATACCTACCAGGAAGATCTATACGTACCGGGATATTTTGAGATGTCGATAGAGAAGAACGAATCGATCATCTTCTCAGCAGGAGATATGATGGTAGATCCTGCCAATCTGGCTGGTGAATATGAATTCGAGATCCAGAAACGGACACCCAGATCAAGTTTCTTCAACTGCCTGAAAAATTCAAGTCACCAGTTTTACTATATCCCCGGCAAGAATGAACATTACCTCCTGGCAGGATATCCCTGGTTCAAAGTACGGGCACGGGATCAGTTTATTGCTCTTCCCGGCTGCACGCTGGCAATTGACAAATCTGATGACTTTGAGAAAATCATGGATACCGCGATTCCACATCTCAGGAACTTCATGAATAACAAACCTTCCAAAAGCTTCCTCAAGCAGATAGATGATCCGGATGTGTTGTTGTGGGTAGTATGGGCGCTTCAACAATACCACAATGAGCAGCGAGAAAGTTTCAGAGAAAAGTATTCAGCATTTCTATTCGAGATCATTGATTATCTGTCAGCAGGAAAGCATCCCAACCTGGCATACCAAGAGGAGGAAGGACTGCTCAGCACCTACGGAAGGGATGTCGCAGTAAGCTGGATGAATGCTCTACATGATGGCAAGCCTGTCATACCCCGATCGGGATTTCTGGTGGAATTCAACGCACTATGGTACAATGCCCTGAAGTTCGCCGAAGAGATCGCACGCAATGCCGGTAACGAGGAAGAGGCAGCTTTACTGGAAGAGCAAGCACGGCTTGCGGGCAACTCGTTCAAGGAGAAATTCATGAACGATGCGGGATATCTTTATGATTACGTAGATGGCAACTTCAAGGATCCGGATGTACGTCCCAATATGCTTCTTGCCATCTCTCTCACCTATTCACCACTGGAAAGATACCAAAAGAAATCGGTAATCGATTTTGTCACCAAGGAGCTTCTTACTCCTTGTGGCATCCGCTCACTGACCCCCAAGAGTTCTCGTTTTCACCCTCACTACCGGGGAAATGAGAAGGAGAAAAAAACAGCCTATTTCAACGGGATGGCCTTTCCCTGGCTAGTGGGCCATTACATAGAAGCTTATCTCAAGCTGTTCCAAAGGAGTGGCCTGTCGTTGGCAGACCGGATCATGGTGGAGATGGAGGGAGAGATGCAAAACGACTGCATCGGCACCATCTCCGAGTTTTATGACTCCAACCCGCCCTTCATGGCACACGGTGGATATTCATTTGCTATGAGTGTCGCGGAACTGTTGAGAGCACAAAGAATCATCAATAAATACCAGTAAAGAACCGAACAGATTGAGTCGGCAACGACTTCTACAATCATAAAAAAAGTACGCATGAAGGCATTAATGTTTGGCTGGGAATTTCCGCCACATATATTGGGAGGCCTCGGAACAGCCAGTTACGGGCTTACAAGGGGGATGGCACAACAAGAGGATATGGAGATCACCTTCGTGATTCCCAAACCATGGGGGGATGAAGACCAAAGCTTCCTTAAAATCATAGGGGCAAACAACACCCCCATCGTCTGGCACGACATTAACTGGGAAAGAGCACAAGCACGCCTGGAGAAGTTCATGGATCCGAAAGATTATTTTCAACTGCGAGACCATATCTATGCAGATTTCAGCTACATGCACACCAACGATCTGGGTTGTCTTGAGTTCTCCGGCAGATATCCCAACAACATCCTGGAGGAGACCAACAACTACTCCATTGTTGCAGGTGTGATTGCCCGATCCTACGCCTTCGATATCATCCATGCCCACGACTGGCTCACCTATCCGGCAGGTCTGCATGCAAAAAGTGTAACCGGTAAACCACTGGTCATCCATGTACATGCCACCGAATTTGACCGGAGCCGTGGGAAACCCAACCCGATAGTATACAATATTGAAAAGGATGGAATGGACAACTGCGACCACATTGTATGTGTGAGTGATTTGACCCGTAAGACCGTCATCGAAAACTACCACCAACCCTACTGGAAGGTAACCACCGTGCACAATGCAGTAGACCCCCTCAGTCCTGAGATAGATGGCATTGAACGTCAATCAGGCGTATCGGAGAAGGTCGTAACCTTTCTTGGAAGAATCACCATGCAGAAGGGACCGGAGTTTTTTGTGGATGCAGCCACCCAGGTGATTCGCAAGACTGATCACATCCGCTTCGTGATGGCCGGCAGCGGGGATATGATGGATCAGATGATCCGATTGGTAGCCGACAGGGGGATTGCCCACAAGTTCCATTTCACAGGTTTCCTGCGTGGCAAACAGGTGTATGAGATGCTCAAATCGAGCGACGTCTATGTGATGCCCTCAGTATCTGAACCTTTTGGCATCTCACCCCTCGAGGCGATGCAATGTGGCGTTCCGAGCATCATCTCATACCAATCAGGCTGTTCTGAGATCCTGCACAATGTGATCAAAACCGACTACTGGGATGTAGACGCGATGGCCGACGCCATCTATTCGATCTGCACCTATCCCGCCATGGCGGAACATCTCAAGAAAGAAGGAAAGATTGAGGTGGACAACATCAAATGGGAAGATGCCGGACTGAAGATTCGTCACATCTACGACAGTCTAATGTAGACAAACAAATACAACATCATATGAAAAATATTTGCTTTTACTTTCAGATTCACCAGCCTTTCCGGTTGAAGAGGTATCGTTTTTTCAATATTGGCAGAGATCACTATTACTTCGACGACTATGCCAATGAGGAGATCCTCCAACAAATTACTGCCCGCTCCTACATACCGGCTAACAGGATGTTGCTGGATCTGGTGAATCAGTACAAGGGTAAGTTCAAGGTCACCTTTTCCATCTCCGGAGTAGCGCTGGAACAAATGGAGATCTTTGCACCCGAGGTGATAGATGGTTTCCGTGAACTCGCAAAAACCGGTCATGTGGAATTCCTGGCAGAGACCTACGCCCACTCACTCTCGAGCCTCTTCGATCCGGAGGAATTTCGCAATCAGGTACAACAGCATGCTCAACGCATCGAAATGCTTTTTGGTATAAAGCCCACAGTGGTACGCAATACGGAACTGATCTATTCCGACGAGATTGCCGAAATGGTATACGACATGGGTTATACCAGGATGATCACAGAAGGAGCCAAACATGTGCTGGGATGGAAGAGTCCCAATTACGTCTATCAGGCTGCCACTCGTCCGGAGATGAAGCTGTTGCTCAAGAACAGCCGTTTCAGCGATGACATCACCTATCGCTTCTCCAATTACAGTTGGAACGAGTATCCGCTTACTGCAGAGAAATTCATTTCGTGGATTGCAGCCACTCCTCCCGACGAGGAACTGATCAACCTCTTCATGAACTATGAGACATTGGGCAATCTACAGCCGGCACACACCGGTATCTTTGAGTTTTTCAAAGCACTTCCTCGGTTTGCGATAGAGAACGGCATTGGGTTCACCACACCGGGTGAAGCCCTTGACAGTCACGAAGCCATTGGCACCATGCTCGTACCCAACACCATCTCCTGGTCGGACGAAGAACGTGATGTGAGTGCCTGGTTGGGCAACAAGCTACAACAGAGTGCGCTCAAATCACTTTACGAGGTGGGCGAAAGGGTAAGACTCTGCACCGACAGGCGACTCAAACAAGACTGGATCTACCTCCAGTCAAGCGATCACTTCTACTACATGTCGACCAAACATTTTGGCACGGGGCAGAGCCAATTCAGTCCCTACATGTCGCCCTACGACGCATTCAACAACTACATGAATGTGCTGAGCGATTTCATTGCCCGTGTGAGGGCACAGTACCCCGACACGGTCGACAATGAAGAACTGAATGCGCTGCTCACCACCATCCACAATCAGGAGATGGAAATTAAACGGCTTCAGTTGGAGCTGAAGACCGTGATTGGCAGCAATGAGGATCTCCTGGTGGCGAAGGGGAAAAGTCAGAAAGCTGAAAAAGAAAAATAGAGTAAATATCACCAATCAAAAAAAGGAGCCCTAAGGCTCCTTTTTTTGATTGTTTGAATCCTTGTACAAACCTTTTATTTTGCATAGCTGACAGCCCTGGTTTCGCGGATCACAGTGATCTTCACCTGGCCCGGATAGGTCATCTCAGTTTGAATCTTACGTGCAATCTCATCAGACAGCTTTTCGGTATCCTGATCATCAATCTTATCAGCACCTACAATCACGCGCAACTCACGTCCAGCCTGAATCGCATAGGTCTTCACCACTCCGGGATAAGAGAGCGCCAAATTCTCAAGGTCGTTCAGTCGTTTGATATATGCCTCTACAATCTCCCTGCGTGCTCCGGGGCGTGCACCTGAGATGGCATCACACACCTGAACAATGGGAGCCAACAGTGTGTTCATCTCCACTTCGTCATGGTGGGCACCGATGGCATTGCAGATATCCGGTTTCTCCTTATACTTCTCTGCCAGCTTCATACCCAGCACCGCATGCGGCAACTCAGGTTCATCATCAGGTACTTTACCGATGTCATGCAGCAAACCGGCACGTTTCGCTTTCTTTGGATTGAGTCCCAGCTCGGAAGCCATGATGGCACAGAGATTGGCTACCTCACGGGAGTGTTGAAGGAGATTCTGGCCATACGAAGAACGATACTTCATCTTACCCACCATGCGGATAAGCTCGGGGTGAAGGCCATGAATGCCCAGATCAATCACAGTTCGTTTACCTGTTTCAATGATCTCCTCCTCAATCTGTTTCTTCACCTTCGACACAACCTCCTCAATACGTGCGGGATGAATGCGTCCATCGGCCACCAGCTGATGAAGTGAAAGACGGGCTATTTCTCGTCGCACGGGATCAAAACCACTTAGAACAATCGCCTCCGGAGTATCATCCACCACGATCTCCACGCCGGTAGCTGCTTCCAATGCACGAATGTTACGTCCTTCACGACCGATAATACGTCCTTTCACTTCATCTGAATCGATGTGGAAGACAGTGACCGAATTCTCGATGGAAGTCTCGGTAGCTACACGCTGGATAGACTGAATCACAATGCGTTTCGCCTCCTTGTTAGCAGTCATCTTGGCCTCTTCCATGATGTCGTTGATGTAGGACTGGGCACCGGTCTTGGCTTCCTCCTTGAGTGATTCGACCAGTCTCTCTTTCGCCTCTTCAGCCGACAGACCTGAGATTGTCTCCAGCTTTTCAACCGATTGACGATGGAGACGTTCCATTTCGCTGTTTTTCTTTTCCAGAAACTCCTGCTGACTGACGATGTTCTGCTTGATTTCATCGAGCTCAGTAGATTTCTTGTTGAGCTCCTCCTGCTTCTGGTTGAGCGACATTTCCCGCTGTTTAAGCCTGTTTTCGGTCACCTGTATCTTGGATACCCTGGCATTGGCCTGCTTCTCCGCCTCAGCTTTTAAAGCCATGGCCTCTTCCTTGGCTTCCAACATCATTTTCTTCCTGATCACATCGGCATCTTTCTCCGCATCGCTCAATATTTTTTGAGCGCGGGAGTTAGCAGACTTACCGGTCAGGAACCAGGCAATCACCGCTCCGGCAATCAGTCCGATAATCCCTATTACTATTTCCATACAAATTTTAATTAATGATTAATATTCACCTCGCGGCAACAATCCGTTACCGATCGGAGATGTTCTGTTCTCTTATTATATGACTTGTCTCAATAATTCCCTTTTCGTTGGTCAGCTCCACCACATTCAAATGTGAGATAACGGGGAGTCCCCAACCATTTACATAAAAACATTAAACGCACTCATCCCGGTGGATAATCCATCCAACCAGAAAGGGTGCGTCTGTCGACTTCAGATAAACAGCAAGATGAGTCAATGCTTAAGATACTGATCCAGGTCGTTGATCAACGACCCAATCTTCTCTTCAAAAGGTTTCGTATCATTTTTATCACCGAGAGAAAAATTCTCAGCCAATGCCTGTATGGCTGTCATCGCCACAAAGTCCTGTGTCGTCATTCCGGATTTATCTCCTCCGTAGGCAACGCGGTATTGGTTTATTTTTCTGTTTATCCTGGCGGCGGCATCACGAAAAGCCTGTTCCTCGGATCTCCTGATTTTCAAGGGATATCTCTGGCCGGCTATCTCCAATGTCAGTATTAACTTTTCGTCGCCCATTACATAAATTTTTAAAAGGTTATTTCAATAAATTTATGCATTTATCAACTTCTCGCACCAGTTTTGACAGTCTCTGTTTGGCAGCATCCACATCAACTGAAGCCGCTGTAATTGTTCGTGCAACCTTCAGACTGTCATATTTTGTTTTCAGACGATTCAGATCAAGAACTGCTTCATCAATCTGTCGTTGCCTGGTTTTCAACTCTGTTTTCAGCAAAGCGTTTTCCTCTTTCAGCGAATCACACAAGAACATCACCTGTTTGATACGTACCTCCAGATCGACCAGCAACTTCTTATTATCATCTGTCATATGAAACGTACCTCTAAATTATTCCACTACAGAACATCTTACCTGCGAGTTCCAAACACCAAAAAGTGAACAAATGAAATAATCGCATGAAAACAAAAATTCAGGCAAATATAAGAAATGTGAAAGAATATCACAAGTGAAATCTTTTTATTTTTCAAACATTCATCCCTTTATGACCATTTTATGCTCTTGTGGTTGAGATTTCGTATCTTTGGTCTTCTTTTAAGAATAGATGCAAATAAGAAAAACATGGGAAAAATCGATATTGAGATCAGCGATGCAATTCGTCAGTCTTGTCCTGATTTTCGGTTGGCAGCGATTACCTGCAAGGTGAAGAACAGTGCATACAACGAGGAGTTGTGGAAGGAGATCAATCACTTTTCAGCACAGTTTGTCTCATCTGACAGCATTGAAAAGGTTAAGCTACACCCTGCCATTCGTGCCACGCGCGAAACATACAAGCGTTTGGGAAAGGACCCCAATCGCTACCGTCCCTCTGCGGAAGCACTTTGCAGACGTATTTTGAAAGGACAGGAAATATATCAGATCAACACTTTAGTGGATCTGATCAACCTTGTTTCCCTGAAAACAGGTTATTCGATTGGCGGTTTCGATCTTGACAGGATTGAAGGTAACCTGATACTGGGTGTGGGTGAAGCCAATGAACGGTTCGAGGCTATCGGCCGCGGCCTGCTGAATATTGAAGGGTTGCCGGTTTACCGGGACGACCGGAGTGGTATCGGCACACCCACAAGTGATGAAGAACGCACAAAAATCACAACCGACACTGCCCACCTCCTGATGATCATTAACGCTTACTCCGGTAAGGAGGGGTTGCAGGATGCGGTAGCGTATTCCGTCAACCTCCTGAATAGGTTTGTTGATGCAACATCGGTTGATGTCAAATTCGCAACAATTGAGATGAAATCATGATCACGTATAAGGCTTCATTCTGTTTTTCTAAGGACAATCCTGAAAGTAGCACCTTTTTCCGACTCCGACTTTAGCAGGAATATTTCACCTTTGTGCTGCACCTCCACAATCCTTTTCACGAGCGTAAGGCCAAGTCCCCACCCACGCTCTTTGGTGGTGTAACCGGGGGTAAAGATCTTTTTTTGATTCGCGCGCTGGATACCTTTGCCACTGTCAGCCACATCAAACAAAACCCGGTTTTTTTTCTCAGTGAGACTAAATGTAATTAAGCCCTCTCCTCTCATCGCATCCGCTGCATTCTTGGTGAGATTTTCAATCACCCAGCCAAAAAGTGGCTTGTTGATTGATACCAGCACAGGTTCTGAGGGAAATAACAACGAAAAAGTGATCTTATCTGACAACCTTTTTCCAAGGTATGAGAGTGTTTCTTTTACCGCCTCCCGCAGGTCTGTCACCTGCAAATCGGTTGCGGAACCAATCCTGGAAAAGCGTTCCGCAATCATCTGCAAACGGTTTGTATCTTTCTCAATCTCGGCCAACAGCTCTGTATCCATCTCTTTCAGCTTCAGATACTCCGTCCATGCAACAAGTGAAGAGATGGGTGTTCCCAACTGATGGGCTGTCTCTTTCGACAATCCCACCCACACACTGTTTTGCTCGGCCCGCTGCGAGCGGTTCAATGCAAAAAAGGCAAGGGCGACAAAAAGGGCAATGACAAAAAGTTGAATATAGGGAAAAAGCTGCAACAGCTTTAACGTGCTGGAATCATCAAAATATAGCGTTTGATCCAGTTCGGGAAGCCTTAGTGGTTCATGCCTGCGGCTAAACTGTACCATCTTTTCACGAAGCAGGGCCGCAGTATCATCTTTCGATAAACGGATGTTGTGAGACACCAACCTGTCACTCTGCTCATCATGCAGTATTGCTGGAATGGAGCTGTTACCCTGCAAAATCATCAACACCAGCGACATATCCACGTCAGGCTCATCACGTGAAATCGACTCCGCAGCCTTGGCCCAAACCTCCATCTTCTGCCTCTCTTCCTGCGACAACTTCTTGACAAGCATGCCGGAAAGCAACAGGGAGAGGACCCCTACAGTCGTTGCAAGGATCACAAAAAGATAGGCAAGAGTTTTCCGGGGAACCATCATGTTTTAAATGAATTATCAATAATTTCAGTTAGCTGAAGGGACTGTCAATATTTCCGGTTTCATCTCCGGCAAGTAACTGCTTCGTATGCGCCACTCATTCGGATAAAGGTTGTTCGCCCTGTTTCCGATGTTCTTAACAAATCCAATTGGTTCATGGTGATAGGTGAGCAGAACAAATCCCCTCGTTGCATCCGAAAGCGTGATAGCCTCCTTTCTCAGGAAAGCCACTGCCTGACTATATGACAGTTCACAGCAGATAAATGCTTCTCGATTCAGCTCACTGCTCATCGCAAGTGAGTGAGAGGGAATCAGGTTTTTTCCTTTCCTCTCTCCAATCGAAATACCCATGGAGAGAACCTTTAAGCGCTCTTTCAACAGGAGCATTGTTTCCAGATGGGTCACGGGAAGGGCTGAGATACGATTGTCGGATTCTATGAATCTGTACCGCTCCGGATTGATCACCCATGGGGCAAAGTCAGAGATATCCTTCATAAATGGTGAAGGTTTCTGTCTTCCTTTTTTTAAGGAGTGAAGAGACTTCTGATCAATTTCAGGTTCAACTGATTCTCTTTTTCGCAAGAGGGTGACAAACAGCCCCTCACCATTCACCTTCTGAGGCAGAAAGCGATAACAAACCGCATCGCGCACCAGGGAGGGTGTGATGCCCCATGCTTCTTCAATAGCTACCTCAACAAATGATGCACCCAGACTATCTATCGCCCAGAGTGCATTCTCCTCGTTCTCCGCAATGTTGAAGGTGCAGGTGCTGTATACCAGCAACCCGCCCGGCTTCAGGGCCGGCCACACATCGGCAAGGATATCCTTCTGTCGTGACGCACACATCGCCACATTCTGCGTCGACCACTCCTCGATGGCTACTGGATCCTTGCGAAACATACCCTCGCCCGAACAGGGAGCATCTACCAGAATAAGATCGAACAGTTCCGGAAAAGCATTGAAATCACGGGCACGGTTATTTGTAACCACACTGGTAGAGACTCCATACTTGGTCAATGTCTCTGACAAAATGTTTGCCCGTTGTCTTACCAGCTCGTTACTTACCAGCAGACTTCCCTCCGGCAATGACGACAACAGGCTGACCGACTTTCCGCCTGGAGCACCACAGAGATCCAGACAGATTGCCGGCTCCTTTACCAGCTGCCGAGCCACTTGCTCCACGAACATAGAGGAGGCCTCCTGCACATAGTAGTAGCCGGCATGGAAGAGTGGATCGAAGGTGAAGGCCGGACGCTCCTTCAAGTAAAAGCCCCAATCTGACCACGGAACCGGTTGCAGAGGCAGATTGAAATCCAGCGGATTTCTTTTCAATTTGTGCGGGTTCAGTCGAATGGTTACTGGTGCTTCGCTTTCCAGTGCCTCAAACAGTTGCGCCGAGTCATAACCGAGCAGTGACCGCATGGAGAGGATGAAATCTTCCGGGAGTTTCATTGAGCAGATCATTTGTCTGCAAAGATAAAGGATTTTTGCAGAATCGTTTTGAAATGATTCCCTATTACACGTCGTCAATAAAAGCTATCTTTGTCTCATCTTATCCAATCATCATTGAAAATTGTGCGCAATGAATAAGAATTCATCCCCCCTTCCCTGGAAAGTGCTGGAAAGTGAATACCTGCACCAGAGGCCTTGGCTCACTGTGCGAAAAGAGAAACTGGAAATGCCCAACGGCAATGTGGTACCGGATTACTATGTTCTGGAATACCCCAACTGGGTAAATATCATCGCCATCACGAGGGAAGGAAAGTTTATATTGGTGGAACAATACCGCCCCGGTATCGGCAAAACCTGCTTTGAACTGTGTGCCGGTGTGTGTGAAGAGGATGATCTCTCTCCACTTGCCTCTGCACAGAGAGAGCTGCTGGAAGAGACCGGTTACAGCGGGGGCCACTGGAAGGAATTTATGCGTGTAGCCCCCAACGCCAGCGCAACCAACAACTACTCATGGTGCTTTATCGCCGAAGGGGTGGAGAAAACCGGCGATCAGACACTGGAAGAGTCGGAAGATATCACGGTGCATCTCTTTTCATTCGATGAGGTGAAGGCACTTCTTGTAACCGATCAGATCATTCAGGCAACGATGGCAGCACCATTGTGGAGATATATAGCGGTTAACGATAAACAGGATGTAAAATGATCACCATCACCATCATTGTGATTACCTCCATTGTCTCAATCCTCGCATTCCAAAACAAATCAATGATGGAGAGGATGCTCTTTTATCCGCCTGCAGTCAGAAGGGGTGAATGGCACAGGCTGTTTACTTATGGTCTCCTGCACGCCGATTACATGCATCTTATCTTTAACATGTTCACGCTCTATTTCTTTGCTACCGATATTGAGCGCATATGTAAAGGACAACTGGGTGAATGCGTGGGGACGCTCTGCTTTATCATCCTCTACATCTCCGCATTGCTGGTCTCCATCCTGCCAACATACTTCAAACAGAGAGAGAACAGTTCTTATCATGGCCTGGGTGCATCGGGAGCCGTTTCAGCAATGATCTTTGCATATATGTTGATCAACCCGATGAACTTCATGGGTATCCTATTTATCCCGGTGATGCTGCCCGCATTCCTTTTCGGAATTATCTTTATGTTGGTATCCATTTCGCTGGATAAAAAAGAGCAGGTGGGAATCAATCACTCAGCGCATATTACCGGAGGAGTATATGGCCTTTTCTTTATGATTGTCATGTTCCACTTTCTGACAGATTTAAACCTGATTGAATCATTCTTCAGGCAGATTAGGTTCAATTCACTCTCCGACCTGTTTCACCTCGGTTATTAAAAAGATATACGGGGAAAGGAAGTCCGCATTGCCATATTTTGTCTATTTTTGTAGACAAAAGGTCTGCAAGCGAAATGGACAAACCCTCACTTTTTTTGATACCGGTGATGCTGGGTGATACCCCAGTTGATCAAGTAATCCCATCCTACAACACGACGGTGATATCTCATCTGAAACATTTCATCGTGGAGAATGTGCGTTCGGCACGTCGCTTTTTGAAAGCGTGCAACCCTGACATAGAGATTGACGCTCTTACCTTTTATGAACTGAACAAGCACACTGACAAAGACAGCATCTCAGACTACCTGATACCCTTGAAAAAAGGTGAAAGTGTTGGCGTGATCTCCGAGGCGGGATGCCCCGCCGTGGCCGATCCAGGAGCTGATGTTGTGGCTATTGCCCAGCAAAAAGGATATAAGGTTGTTCCGTTGGTAGGCCCCTCCTCCATTCTGATGGCGGTGATGGCATCCGGCTTCAACGGTCAGAGCTTTGCTTTTCACGGCTATCTGCCCATCGATCAAAATGATAGAGCCCGAAGGATCAAGCAACTGGAAGCACGCTCCTACAGTGAAGATCAGACACAGCTATTCATTGAGACCCCCTACAGGAACCATAAAATGGCTGCAGACATTCTACAGCACTGTAATCCGGCAACGAAACTCTGTATTGCAATGAATATTTCGTGTAAAGATGAATACATTGTCACACGAAGTGTGAAAGAATGGAAAGGGAAACTACCTGAGATGCATAAAAAGCCCTGTGTCTTTCTGATTTATAAAGGATCATGAATATTAAGCAAAACATACAGTTACAGCCCTACAACTCTTTCAAGACAAAAGCGGTTGCCAGACTTTTCGCTGAACCAGAGAGTTCCGAAGAGCTGTCTGTGATATTGAACCGCTTTCCTCTGGAAAAAAAGCTGGTCCTGGGTGCCGGATACAACCTCTTCTTCACCCAAGATTTCGATGGTCTGATCATCAGACCTGCAATAAAAGGCATTCATCTTGTTTATGAGGATGAAGAGAAGGTGGAGCTGGAGGCAGGTGCTGCGGAAGATTGGGATAAACTGGTTGAGTGGGCTGTTGCACGAGAGTATGCAGGTCTTGAGAACTTGTCGTTGATCCCCGGCTCCGTAGGGGCAAGTCCTGTACAGAATATAGGAGCGTACGGCAGGGAGGTGTGTGAGTGCATCACACTGGTCAACACGATGGATCTGCAGACAGGCAAAATGAAATCTTTCACCCCGGAACAGTGCAACTTCTCTTATCGTGACAGTCTCTTCAAACAGACGCAACACTACCTGATCACCTCCGTACGCTTTCGTCTCGAAAAGAGTTATTCCTACCGCGAGAGATATGCCGACCTGAGCCGAGAGCTTGATGGTATTACAAATCCTACCCTCACTCAGGTCCGGGAAGCAATCATCCGTATCCGCACCCGTAAACTGCCTGACCCTGAGAAATTGCCCAATGCCGGTAGTTTCTTTAAAAACCCGCTGTTGACGATACAGGAAAAAGATGCCCTGTTACAATTGCTGCCCGACATGCCAATCTATACGCTCGGCGACAACCAATACAAGACATCGGCAGCTTTTCTCATAGAAAAAGCAGGTTTTAAGGGGATGCGAAAAGGGCTTGTGGGAGTCTATGAAAAGCATGCCTTGATCATTGTCAACTATGGGACCGACAACGGTAAAGAGATTGCAGCTTTCATAAAAGAGCTGCAACAGGAGGTATTCCGGCAGTATGGAGTGATGCTGGTGCCTGAAGTATGGATTTTTTAACCGGATGAACAGAGAAGAACAGAAAAAAACGATTGAATATGGCATCATTTATCATTGAAGGCGGACACAGTTTAAGCGGAACCATCACCCCGCAGGGAGCCAAGAATGAGGCGTTACAAGTGATCTGCGCCACACTGCTCACCAGTGAAGAGGTCATAATTGAAAATATTCCCGACATCCTGGATGTCAACAACCTGATACGGTTACTGCAGGAGATGGGTGTAAATGTAGAAAGGCTCAACGAGAGCGCCTACGCTTTCCGCGCCGATCGGATCGATCTCGCTTACATCCAATCTGACGACTTCATGAGAAAGAGTGCATCCCTTAGGGGTTCCATCATGATCATCGGCCCCCTGCTCGCCCGATTTGGAGAGGCGGTAGTCCCCCAACCGGGTGGTGACAAGATTGGACGACGTAGGCTCGACACCCATTTCAATGGGATCATGAAACTGGGAGCTCACATGATTTACAACGAGCAAAAGAAACTCTTCACCCTCACCGCATCAAAATTAAGCGGCTCCTATGTCCTGCTCGATGAGGCATCGGTGACCGGCACCGCCAACCTGCTGATGGCAGCTGTACTGGCAGAGGGGGAGACCATCATCTATAACGCAGCCTGTGAGCCATACGTGGAGCAACTGAGCCGTATGCTGGTGCGTATGGGCGCACGCATTGAGGGTATCGGCTCCAACAGGTTGACGATAAACGGTGTCTCACAACTGTCAGGGTGTCGCCATCGTCTTCTACCGGACATGATTGAGATTGGCAGCTTCATCGGCATGGCAGCCATGACCGCCTCTGAGATCACCATCAAGAACACCTCTGTAGCCAACCTGGGAATCATTCCGGATAGTTTCCGACGACTCGGCATCACCATTGAACAACAGGAAGATGATCTTTTCATTCCCCGTCAGGAAAGTTATACCATTGAGTCATTCATCGACGGGTCCATCCTCACTATCGCAGATGCACCCTGGCCGGGATTGACCCCGGACTTGCTGAGCGTGATGCTGGTGGTGGCTACCAAAGCCAAAGGGAGCGTGTTGATTCATCAAAAGATGTTCGAAAGCCGTCTCTTTTTCGTCGACAAGCTGATCGACATGGGTGCGCAGATCATCCTCTGCGACCCCCATCGGGCAGTGGTGATTGGCCTGGACAATCTTTTTTACCTGAAAGGGACGACCATGACCTCTCCCGACATCCGTGCAGGTATCTCCCTGTTGATTGCAGCAATGAGTGCAAAAGGGAAAAGCACCATTCACAACATCGACCAGATTGACAGAGGTTATCAGCAGATAGACCGTAGGTTGAATGCATTGGGAGCTCAGATTGAACGATTATACTGATGATTCAGATAACATTTCCGGCACTCCCTCTCAATGGTCTAATCCGGATAAATGTTCTGAGGTTCAAAAAAAATTGAGTGGCTGTTTGCACGATTTATTTGCTTTTTCGGTCACTCTTTTATTACTTTGCAGATTCATTTGAAGAGATCAACAAACAGATGTTGCTTGCTGACCCCTGAACACAAATCAGAGTGATAACGACTCAATAACCACAACTAGTAATTATGCCAACGAATGCGGTCGTAACCGACATTAAACAAGTAACCATCCGTTTTTCCGGTGACTCCGGCGACGGGATGCAGCTCTCGGGCACCCTTTTCTCCACCCTTTCAGCAATCTTCGGCAACGAGATCGCGACCTTCCCCGATTTCCCGGCTGAGATCCGGGCACCACAGGGATCACTGCATGGTGTATCCGGTTTTCAGGTACGTATCGGGGCAAAAGATGTATATAACTCTGGTGACAAAACTGATGTGCTGGTGGCTATGAACCCGGCAGCGCTGAAAGTCAATGCTCCTTATTTGAAAAAGGGTTCAATCGTATTGTTCGACACCGACTCTTTTCAGAAGAAAGATCTGGACAAAGCTCTCTTCAAATCGCAGGATCCCTTTGAAGAACTAAACCTGCAGGATATACAACCAATAGGGGTAGCCATCACCTCGATGACCAAATCATCGCTGGAAGACTCTGGACTGGAAAACAAGGAGATGCTGCGCTGCAAGAACATGTTCGCCCTGGGCATCGTCTGCTGGCTCTTCAACCGGCCACTGGAGATTGCCGACAAATTACTGGAACAGAAGTTTGCCAAACGGCCGAAGATCGTCGTTGCCAACATCAAAGCACTGACCGACGGCTACAACTACGGCAACAATATTCACCTTACCGCCTCCACTTACCGGATCGAGCCAATCGAAGCCACCAAGGGCTTCTATACTGACGTGAACGGAAACACCGCCACTGCCTACGGATTGATCGCGGCCGCTGAGAAGACAGGGTTGCAGCTCTTCCTGGGCTCCTACCCCATCACCCCTGCAACCGACATCCTTCAGGAGTTGGCCAAGAGGAAGGATTTTGGCGTGAAAGCCCTGCAGATGGAAGATGAAATTGCAGGGATCACCTCCTCCATTGGTGCTGCATTTGCCGGTAGCCTTGCGGCCACCTCCACATCAGGACCGGGATTGGCACTTAAAAGTGAGGCACTGGGACTGGCGGTGATGACCGAGCTACCCCTTGTGGTGATCGACGTGCAGCGAAGTGGTCCCTCCACGGGAATGCCCACCAAGAGTGAGCAGACAGACCTGAACCAGGCTCTCTACGGCCGCAACGGTGAGAGTCCCCTGGTAGTGATGGCTGCAGCCTCCCCTACTGACTGCTTCGAAAGCGCTTACGCTGCCAGCAAGATTGCACTGGAGCACATGACACCGGTGATACTGCTCACTGATGGCTACATAGCAAACGGATCTTCTGCATGGAAGATACCCGATATGAAGGAGTATCCGGACATCAACCCTCACTTTGTTCAAACCCATTTCAATGGGGATGCAGGTGAGTGGAAACCATTTATGCGTGACGAAGAGACACTGGTAAGATATTGGGGGGTACCCGGCACTCCCAACTATATGCACCGCATCGGCGGTTTAGAGAAGGATCAACTCACCGGAGTTATCTCTTCCAATCCGGAGAACCACCAGCGAATGGTCAACATCCGCAAGCAGAAAATCGACAACATAGCCAACTTCATACCCGAGCAGGAGGTATTGGGTGACCCCGATGCCGATACACTGATTGTAGGATGGGGCGGCACCTATGGTCACCTGCTGGAGACCATGTTGCGGTTGCGCGACAACGGTAAAAAGGTGGCATATGCCCATTTCCGACACATCTCCCCCCTACCTGCCAACAGCCACGAACTGTTAAAACGCTACAAGAAAATCATTGTGGCTGAACAGAACAACGGCCAGTTCGCCAATTACCTCAACGGTCAGTTCGCCGATCTGAATAACATTTGCAAGTACAACAAAGTGGAGGGTCAACCCTTCAAGGTGAGTGATATGGTTGAAGCATTTACCCAAATGATGGAAGGAAAATAAGCATGGAAGCAACAGAAATAAAATATCAGAAATATCTCGCGAAGGATTACAAGAGTGAAAATGCGGTGCGCTGGTGTCCCGGTTGTGGTGACTATGCCATCCTGACCTGCCTGCACAAAGCACTGGCAGAACTGGGCGTAGATCCTCACAACACTGCTGTCATTTCAGGTATCGGATGTTCCTCGCGATTGCCCTACTACATGAATACCTACGGGTTTCACAGCATACACGGCCGTGCCGCTGCCATCGCCACCGGTGTGAAGGTAGCGAATCCCGCCCTGAGTGTGTGGGTAGCTACCGGTGACGGAGACTCACTCGCCATTGGAGGCAATCATTTCATCCATGCTGTCCGCCGCAACGTGGACATCAACATACTGTTGTTCAACAACAAAATTTACGGACTCACCAAGGGACAGTACTCCCCCACCTCCTCACGTGGGTTTGTTTCAAAGTCATCCCCCTATGGTACGGTGGAAGATCCCTTTCGCCCGGCAGAGCTTTGCTTCGGTGCCAGGGGAACCTTCTTCGCCCGCGCCATCGATGTTGACATGAAGACCCAGGTGGAGGTGATGGTAGAAGCCGCCCGTCACAAAGGGACCTCCGTTGTGGAGGTGCTGCAGAACTGTGTCATCTTCAACGACGGCATCCACAACAAAATCAGTGATCGCAACTGGAAAGCAGACAACACCATCACCCTGCGTCACGGTGAGAAGATGCTCTTCGGCAAGGAGAATGAAAAGGGATTGGTACTCGAAGGATGGAACCTGAAAGCAATTACCATCGGCGAAGAAGGCTATACACTGGAGGATGTACTGGTACATGACGCCACCGCGATAGACAACACCCTGCAGATGAAACTGGCGCTGATGGACACCACCAACGAGCTGCCCGTGGCACTCGGGGTGATCCGCAGTGTTGAGGCACCCACCTATGAGCAGGACTACGAACAACAGATAGAGGAGGTACAGCAGAAACAGCCGAAAAGATCCTTCACCGATTTCCTGTTAGCATCTTCCAACGTATGGGAGGTGAAATGATGTGCTAATCGGCCTGCTTTCTCCTCCGGATCTCTTTCCGGATCATCTTCAACTCGCGACTGGTCTGTCCCTTCACAGATGAATTCTCTTCGGCTCGTCGGAAGAGGTAGGGTATCATCGTCTTCACCTCACCGTACGGGACATATTTAGCCACGTTGTAACCCATCTCCGCCAGGTTAAAGGTGATGTGGTCACTCATTCCGTAAAGCTGTGAGAAGTAAATGCCTTGCTGATTGCGCGGCAGGCCGACAGAGTCGATCAGTGAAGCAAGCAACATTGAGCTGGCCTCGTTGTGTGTAGCCACCATGAATTCGATGGTAGCATGATGTTCCACGAAATAACGGATGATGGCATCAAAATCCCTGTCGGTGGCATCCTTATCCGGCTGGATTGGAGAGGGGTATCCATTTTCAAGGGCACGTGCCCGTTCCTTCTCCATGTATGCCCCCCGTACGATCTTCAACCCGAAGCGGAATCCTCCCTCGAGTGCCATCAAATGATGCTTCCTGATCCGATCGATGCTGTCGTGACGGTACATCTGGTAGGTGTTCTGAACGATTGCCCTCTCGCTGTTGTACTTTGCCATTAACCGCAAGACCATCTCATCAAGTACGGATTGAATCCAGCTCTCCTCTGCATCGATCAGCACCGGCACATTCAATTCATAGCCCCGTCGGAAAATTGACTCCACCCGATCCTCCACCCTTCTGTAGGCAGCCCTCTCCTCAGTCGTGAGCGGCAATCCGGCACTCACCTTTTCAAGAAGGTCGAAACTGCCAATACCGGTTATTTTAAATGCACTAAAAGGAACACTTTTGTTTTGATGAGCGTATTCAACGGTGCGAATCACTTCTCTGCAGGTGGCATCAAACACCTCCTCAGATTCCTCTCCCTCCAAAGCATAATCAAGGATCGATTGCACGTTTCGCTCCCTCAATCGCTGTATCGCACGGCTGCAGTCATCAATCGACTCCCCACCAACAAAATGACGATAGATTGTATTGCGAATGACACCCTTCACAGGCAGGTGGAGGGCAAGCGAAATGTTGACCAGATTCTTCCCCAGGCATACCAGCTGTTTGTTGTTCATTACTTTGAAAAGTTGATATGCTTGCCACAGGCTGTTGTTTGATTGGTCACGGAACGCGATTTCACTGTTGCTGAAATCGGGACGATTGGTTTTTCCTGAATGCATGTGTGCTTGTAAAGTAATTAGATTTGACACAAAAATAATAAAAAAACAATTCAAGGTGATTAAAATAAATATTTACAATCTATTTTCATCCGACTTTTTTCAATATATTTGTATCAGTCAGAAACCACAAACAAAATCATTATGCCAAAAGGAATTTATCATCTTCCCGACGTGAAAAACGAGCCGGTGAAAAGTTATGCACCCGGATCACCGGAAAGAGCAGCACTGAAAAGCAAACTCAATGAACTCAATCGTGGCGGACTCGACCTGCCAATGATTATCGGTGGCAAAGAAATCCGTTCCGGCAACCTCCATGACATACGCCCTCCCCACAATCACAGACAACTACTGGGACACTACCACCAGGGAGACAAGAGTCATGTGCAGATGGCCATCGATGCAGCACTGAAAGCCAAGCCGGCCTGGGAGGCAATGCACTGGGAAAGCCGCGCAACCATCTTCCTCAAGGCAGCCGAGCTGATTGCTGGTCCCTACCGCAGTGAATTCAATGCCGTAACCATGATAGGGCAGTCAAAAAATGCCTATCAGTCGGAAATCGATGCGGTATGTGAACTGGTGGATTTCTACCGTTACAACGTAAAGAACATGGTTGAAATCTACGGAATGCAACCCAACTCATCACCCGGCATCTGGAACAGGATGGTATGGCGGCCGCTTGAAGGATTCATCTTCGCACTAACGCCGTTCAACTTCACCTCAATAGCCGGCAACCTGGGTGGAGCCCCCGCGCTGATGGGCAACACGGTGGTATGGAAACCATCGAAGACTGCTGTCTGGTCGGCTCACCTCATCATGAAGGTCCTACAGGAGGCGGGACTCCCTAACGGGGTGATTAATCTTGTCTACGCCGGCGGTAGGGAAGCAGCCGAAGTGGTGTTCAATCACCGCGACTTTGCAGGCCTCCACTTCACCGGCTCGACAGCTGTTTTCAACGGTATGTGGGGGACCATCGCCGGCAACATCGGACGTTACAAATCCTATCCCCGCATCGTGGGTGAAACCGGTGGCAAGGATTATATCCTGGCTGACGAGAGTGCCAACGCGAAGCAGGTGGCCACCGCCATCACCCGTGGCGCTTTTGAGTACCAGGGACAGAAATGCTCAGCCGCTTCACGCGCCTATATCCCCACCAACTTGTGGGAGGAGGTAAAACAATATGTCACTGATGACCTCGCCAGAATCAAGACGGGTGTGGTGGAGGATTTCAGCAACTTCGTGAACGCCGTGATCGACGAAGAGTCGTTCGACAAGCTGGCAGCCGTAATCGATGATGCCAAAGCATCCCCCGATGCAGAAATCGTCTGTGGTGGCACATACGACAAAACGGAAGGCTACTTTATCCAACCTACGGTGATCCTGGCGAAAAAGGCGGACTACATTACCATGCGAGAAGAACTGTTTGGCCCCATCTTAACCGTTTTCCTCTATGAACCGGATCAGCTGGCAGAGACCATGAACATCCTCGACAGCACCACTGACTATGCACTCACCGGTGCCATCTTCTCGGCCGACAGGGCTCGCATTGAAAAGATGACCACCCGGTTGATGCACACCGCCGGCAACTTCTACATCAACGACAAACCCACCGGTGCGGTGGTTGATCAGCAGCCCTTCGGCGGTGGCCGAGGTTCTGGCACCAACGACAAGGCAGGTTCAGTATTCAACATGCTGCGCTGGGTGTCTCCACAATGCATCAAGGAGACCTTTGTACCTGCTACCGACTATCTCTATCCCAACTTCCTGGAAGAGTAATCATGCGGAACTGATCCCGGATACCCTCGTAAGAAAGATGCCGTCTCATAAAACATGAGACGGCCTTTTTTTTGTTTTAAGTCACCATTATTCTAGGGTCTGCTGAATAATAGATATTTATTCTGAAAATCAGCAAATTAAACGATAT
>DAINAS010000013.1:4604-64648 GCA_036733365.1 Proteiniphilum sp. | reverse complement strand
AAGAGCGACGAGAGGCGGCGGAACGCAATCAGGTTGAAGGGAAGTTTGGTCAGGGCAAACGTGGATATGGTTTAAATGATATCCGCGCCAGATTGGCCACGACGTCAAACAGTTGGATAGGGGCTATCATTTTTGTGATGAACCTGATCCGACACATGAGGGATATTCCCCTTCCTTATTTTGTCTCGTTTCTATCGAAACTGATGAAAGTGAGAAATATAAACATTTATCCAGTCAAGCCACAAATGAAATTGTGTGCCTGATTGGGATTTAATAAGCAGACCCTAATTATATCTGCGAAAAATATTCAAATATGTTTGAAATTATTAATACCATACGAAAGTACAATTTTTGGGACGGAAATCCGATTGATTTAGGCTATCCCCGTACATTTTAGACGGATATAATCGGTCGATATGTTGGCAATAAATTGGTGAAAGTGCTTGTAGGTCTGCGACGTGCAGGAAAAAGCTACCTGGAACTGTCCTACAAATTGGGAAGGCTACAGAATGAAAACTTGTTTCAAAAGGCAGGTTTTTGGATGATCAATTTATTGATTCGAGAGATCGTAAGATAATTCTTACAATAGTTCCATTTTTGTTTCCGGTGTCTGACTTGTCGGTAATCGTGTAATTAATTTCAAATTGTTGACTTTGGTTGTAGTGTTCGATTCGTTCTTGTACAATTTTTAATCCCAAGGATTGGTGGCCTTCTTTTTTAGTTGACATAGATTTGTTGTAGCCGATACCGTTGTCATCAATTTCTATGATTAAACCTCCAGTATCAGCATATACCCTGATTATAAGACGCGCATCTTTTTCTACCTGCATCAATCCGTGCCAGAGAGCATTTTCCACAAAAGGCTGAAGAAGCAAGGGTGGAAATGGATAGCGTATCAGATTTAAATTTTCCTGAATATCTATTTTATAGTTGAAGATGTCATTAAATCGCATCTGTTCAATATTCAGATAAAGCTCTATTGTTTTCAACTCGTCGGAAAGATTGGTCAAGTCATTGATACTGTTGTCTAATACTTCGCGAATAAAGCGGGCGAATTTTCCTAAGTAAAGGGAAGCTTTAGGTGCATCGTTTTCCAGAATAAACAGTTTGATGGAGTTTAGCACGTTAAAAATAAAATGAGAATTAATTTGGCTTCGCAGCACCTTTTGTTGCAGGAAGGCTACCTTTGTTATCAACTCCTGCTTTTGTTTTTGTTCCAAAAGAATTAAATTCTCTTTCTGCTGAATATTAATTTCTTCTTTTAGTTTTTCCTGCATTTTTTGTTGTGCAATCTCCAATTCATTCTGAATAGTCAATCGTTGATTGTGCAACAATCGTATTCTGTAACTTAGCCCATAGCTAAAGACTAAACATTCCAATATGATGGCTGCGTAAAAAAAATCTATCGGATCGACCCAATTGGGAATTGGATTATTTACGACCTTTAAAGATATGAAGAGTGCATACATAGACAATGCCATATATAAGAATGAGCCCGTTGTAAAATAATAGCGTGCAAATGCTCTTGTTTTTAGCGATTTAATGATAATAAAGAAGGCTAAAGAAAGATGAATGGGCAGAAATATATATAAGAAGAAAATGGAATATATCTGTCTCGATATAAACGGTAAGAAATGTACAAGAATGCCGAGAATACTAATACCTATCAACACTTGAGAATAACGGTTGAGATATTTAAAGATTTTAGGATAATAGGAGTGAAACTCTAAAAAGCGAATCCCGAACATCATGTAAAAGGCATGGTATGTCACCTGAACCATAAAACCAAAAGCCGGATTCCTTCGTTCAATGATCCAATCTAAATATGGCTGGTAAAAATCGAACTTATAAATTACATAGGCTGACAGGAAAAAGCAGTAAAATTCGTAATATTTAAATATTTTATCCTTGTTGACACGGTAAATAGAGGATGAAATGAGGATAAAAATCATCAAAAGGCTGGCGGTAACACTCCACAGGATGATTGATATTAATTTGATTTCAACCATTCAAATCTTCGATAAAATATTGTTTCTTTTTTGTCTCGATACAGGAATTACCGCCTTGTTTTCTAAAATGACCACCCCTTCGTTCTTATTGTAGGCTTTTATTTTATTCAGGTTAATTATATACGAATTGTGTACGCGATAAAAAATGGGTTCTTGCAGATCTTCTTCCAATTGTTTCAACTTTTTGGTAACCAGTATTTTGTTTTTATTCTCGAAGTGAACCCAACTGTAATTCCCATCTCCTTCTCCGTATAAAATTTCATCGGGATGATAAAAAACAATTTTACCATCGTGGTTTATTTTCACTTTCTGCGGTCCCCCTTTTAATAAATTAAGTTTCTTCAATGCTTCATCTAATTTCTCTTCAAAAATATCTTTTGATAATGCTTTGTCAATGCGCTTTATACAGGTTTCAAGTTCTATTATATCAATGGGTTTGAGCAGATAATAAACCGCTTCTTGTTTTATGGCATTGAGGGCATATTTGCTGAAAGCAGTTGTGAAAACCACCAGGAAATTACGTTGTTGAAAACGTTCCAAAAAGTCCAGACCTGTCATTTCGGGCATTTCCATATCCAGAAAAACAACATCTACTTCATTATTTTTCAAAAAATCAATCGCACCCGAAGCGCTTGTGAAATGCCCTTTCACAGAAACCTGTTCCCTGAAGTTTTTTAATTCCAGCGAGAGCGCTTTTATGGCGTTCATTTCATCGTCAACGATTATGGCATTAATCATACGCTTACAGAATTTTTTATTTTCAACAAATATAATTTTATTATTCTGTTTTCAATAGCCTTATTGTATATAATGCATAAAAAACTGTACACTCTGTATATTCGTTCAAATATATAATTTTCAACATCGAGCAGTCTGATACAACCACATATAAAGCAAAAGTACCCATATATAAAAAAACGTATACAGCTGCTCAATTGCGTACTTATTTTTGTTCTCAACGTTTTATTTATCACATAAAAATTATTGTTATGAAATGCATTATTGGAGCAAAAAACAAGTACACATTAATTTTAATCATTTTCCTTGCGGGATCACTTCCAGCAGTAGCCACTGATTGGAAAGGCACATGGAGCAGCACTTTTGGAGAGCTCAGCATCTCTTCCACACAAACAAGGAATATTGTAGCCGATATGGGCGATTATATACGCGTTGCTGATCTGAAAGGCGGAAAAGATGTTACATCTGGATTCAATCACAAGTACTTTTTTGGAGGCCCATACAAAGACAGCGATGGAAAAGAAGGTCGGTTTCATTTTTCCATTGATGTCAATAATGATCCAACCCTCAATTCATTAACCGGATATATTTACATCAAAGACAAAAGGCACAACTACGGACAACTCGATCCTTACAGTCCGTACAATATCAACGGAATTACGGGAACAAGAACTTCATCGGCAGAACCGAACATGAATAAGTACGATTGACGAATAATTAAATTATTAAAATAATGAAAACGATTACATTAACAGTTTTTACTTTATTATTTGCTGTGTCATTGGTATCAGCACAGGAATTCAGAGGTAAACTCAACATTAAAGGAGTATCTCAGTCATCATCAATTAAGTACAGCGAACCGGTAAAACTGTTCAAAGATTTTAAGGACAACAAATACCAGATAGTCTTCACATTAGATGCCAAGAGTGATCAGATTGTGCTATTTGATATGGTAACCACCGTAAGTGTGAATGGCAAGGTTATCTCAAAGTCTTCACGCAAAAACTGGCCATGGCTACCCGGAGATATGTACGTTCCGGCAGAGGCCTTTGATTTCATCCCTGCTCTGCAATCTCAATCCAAACTCAATCGTGATGGTAGATATGAATTTCCGGGTGATATGTTTGATATCACATTAGAGATGGTACCTTCGGGTGGTGCAACAGGGAGGATTGAACCGATCAGATTCAGTGTATCAAGATAATTAAATTCAGACAAATGGAAACAGAAAACAAAACAGTCATTGAACCGCAACCCGTAGCTGAAAAAAACAGTACAGCCATCATCGCCTACCTTACCATCATTGGATTGGTTGTGGCCTTTGTTATGAACAACGAGAAAAAAGAGCCTTTTGCCAGTTTTCATATCCGCCAGTCGTTGGGAATAATGGTAACCGGAATAGCGCTCAGTATCATCAATGTAATTCCCATTTTGGGATGGATAATAAGTATAATAGGTTTTTTCATTGTGATGTACATGTTGATAATGGGATTGATAAACGCTATTAATAATAAAGAAAAGGCCGTTCCTATCCTCGGAAATAAGTTCGCTGAGTGGTTTAAATCGGTACAGTAAGATACAAACGAAAATGAAAACACTTTTTCTATTCTTACAGTTGTTTTTCTTCATTTCTTCGTTTACGGCTTCAGGCCAACAAAGTTTCACCGGTAAAATAGAGAACGCAACCCCGGACAAGCCGGCTATGGATATTGTTCTATTTATGTTTGGCCTGGATAATCCTGTAAAAGTGGGAACAGTTGATGAAAAGGGAAATATCTCGATAGATTTTCCGGAAGTGCTGCCAGATACCATTGCTCCGGAAACCAAAGAAATATTTTCAACTCAGCTTCCTTATGCGTTATTTTTTTCATGTCCTGATATAACCAGTGTAGCTGAAGGTACTGTTGTCTATAAAGGAGGTTATTTTAGCCTTTCCCATCAAAACAGACCGTGGGCGGCGACACTTTTCCCCGTTTCGGATATTGGAATAATCCCATGGTTAGAAGATCGGTATTATCAAAGCCCGATAATGGCTTCGTTTTATGAAGTAATATACTGCGAACAAAATATCGATTTGACAACACTATGCAAAGAGAGTATTTCCTATACAGAAAATACGATTGACATGGAGTATCAATACACGCTTCGGTTAAAAAAAGGCTTTAATCTGATAGAATATAAGATTGAAGCCATACAGGAAACCGGTATCCCCGATACTTCTCCTATTCCTTCGGTTGTAACGATTACAAATGCCGATGACATGGATGCCATCCGATGGCATGCAAAATATTATTATTCACAATTTAATTAAAAATCATAATGAGAACAATAAAATTTATCATAATCATTCTGTTTTCGGTTGTAATAACGAATAACGTAGAAGCTCAAATACTGAAGAAACTGAAAGAAGCTGCTCAACGTGGTGTTGAACAAGGTGTTATAAATACCGTTGAACGCAAGTTAAATAAAAAATCGGAAGAGAAAACCGAAGAAGCCCTTGATGCAGTTTTGGAGGGAAAAAAGAAAGAAGGAGCTCCCGATGGTAATTTTCCTAACGAAGACTTTACCGGTACAGAAGATATGGAGCAACCATCTATTCTATTAGAAGATGGCGCAAACGAGGTAGCGTTTACACGTGGGTCGAAAATCCTATATTCTGATGACTTTGCACCCGATGCCATTGGAGATTTCCCGGCCAAATGGAACACATCACAAGGGGGGGAAGTTACAAAACTCAACGGTTTTAGTGAAAAATGGTTGAAAATCCCAGCCGGATCAACCGTAAGTTTAGAAATGACAAAGCCTTTACCGGCCAATTTCACTATTGAATATGATTTGATTATGCCGGCCAATTTAAATTATCGATTGGCAGGATTTGCCATCGGCACTAAGCCCGATAAAATCGATTATTCTTTCGCTGGCAGCAATTCTTACGGATTTTTAATGTATTCACAGAACGACCGTAATTATGATTCATGGAACTTCGGTACCCGGAAAGACGGCAGAAATGCGTGGTTAAAAACAGAATATGAGGTTCCTTTAAATCAAAAAATTCATGTTGCAATTGAGGTAAATAATCACGAACGGATTCGATCATACATCAATGGTGTTAAAATGAGTGATGCTCCTCGAGACTTTAAACCTGACTTTGCTCAAGCCATTTACTTTCATGCAACTACGCACGGAGCAAAAGAAACAAAAAGTTCTTACTTTTACGTTTCCAACGTAGTAATTGCAGAGTCCGGTATTGATGCGCGAAGTAATGTAATGAAAGAATTATTGGAGAATGGGACATTCACCACCAACGACATACATTTTGCCAGCGGTTCCGATAAAATTGAGCCTAATTCAGAAAATATATTGAACGAAATTGGTGAAGCCATGAAATCTGTATCGGGTACTATCTTCGTCATAATAGGCCATACAGATAGTGATGGTGAGGAAGCAGACAACCAGATACTTTCCGACAAACGTGCTTTGGCAGTTAAAAAATACCTGGTGGATAATTTCGGAATCGAATCAAACACTCTTCTTACAAGCGGAAAAGGGGAAACAGAACCGGTGGCTGATAACAGCACTATCGAAGGCAAAGCACAGAACAGAAGGGTGGAATTCAGAAAATTGTAACTTGAAAATTTCAATAAAATGAGAACGAAAATTTACTTAATCGGTATATTGTTTACCACATTTCTTTTACTTAGTGCCTGCAAAAGCGAAACAGCAGAAAAAATAAAAAGCGCTAAAGAGTCTGTCAACCAAGCAAAAGACCTTGTAAAAAACGTGAAGAATATAGAGAAAACAACCAAGGATCTGGAAAAACGGGTGGAAGAATTAAAAAAAATAACCCCTTTTGATAATGAGAAATTTAAAAGCTGGATGCCCGAAAAACTTGGGGACATGGAAAGGAGTTCATTTACATTTCAGACATCATTCGCTACCTCCGGAACGCTTGAATTCAAAAACGGGGCAGGTGATAAGTCAATGAGAATTACGATAACTGACGGAGCCGGTGAGGCAGGCGCTGCTATTTATACATTTCAAGGCTTTATGACCGGCCTGGCAAAAGGTTTCGAATCGGAGTCTGAGTCTAAAACAGAAAAGATAAAGCAAAGAGAGGGAAGTCAATCATTGGAAACATATTACAAGAAAGATAATAATTCGGGAATTAAAACAACTGTTGATGAGCGATTTATGGTTGACGCAGAAGGTGAAAACATGAATCCTGATGAACTTTGGAGTCTAATTGCAAAACTAAATATCAACAAGTTGAAGTGATTTTGTTATAAGGTACACTTCAACAAAGATAGATGGTGAGATCAATAATCCTGTATGGTGAGGAGAAGCATAAGAATCAATGAATCTTAATAAAGAAAAAAGGTAAAAAGCTTTTTAAAAGCTTTTTACCTTTTTTTTTGCGGTATGGACGGGACTCGAACCCGCGACCCCCTGCGTGACAGGCAGGTATTCTAACCAACTGAACTACCACACCGTTTGCAAATCGTTTCCGATAGCGAGTGCAAAGGTAAGCATATTTTTCAAATCGCAAAACATTTTGCTCCGTTTTTTGAAAATATTTTATTCGTTTCTTCACCGTACCAGTTGCCTTGATCACTGCTGCTGCTCTCACTCACCGGCTTACCCGCCATAACGAGCTTCGCCCGGGATTCATCTTCCCGGGCGAAGGCCTGTTCTCGAAGGTTCTGTTCGCCTTATTTCAACCACTTGTCGAACCAGCGGAAGAACTCGCGCTGGAAGAGCACGCCGTTCTGCGGGCGGGCAATCCAGTGGTTCTCGTCGGGGAAGATGAGCATCCGCGAGGGGATGTCGCGCAGCTGCGCGGCGTTGAACGCCATCATGCCCTGCGACGCCAGGATGCGATAGTCCAGCTCGCCGTGGGTGATCATGATGGGGGTGTCCCACTGCTCCACGAAGCGGTGGGGTGAATTCTCGTAGGTGCGCTGCGCGGTGGCATTGCCCTTGTCCCAGTAGGGGCCGCCCATGTCCCAGTTGGCGAACCACATCTCCTCGGTCTCGAGGTACTGTGCCTCCAGGTTGAAGATGCCGGCGTGCGAGAGGAACGCCTTGAAGCGCCCCTCGTGGTGCCCCGCGAGCCAGTAGACCGAGAAGCCTCCGTAGCTGGCACCGGTGCAACCGAGGCGGTTTTCATCCACGAAGGGTTCTTGCGACACCGCGTCGATGGCAGCGAGGTAATCCTTCATGTTCTGCCCGCCATAGTCGCCGCTGATCTGCTCCAGCCACTCCTGGCCGAAGCCGGGCAGGCCGCGCCGGTTGGGGGCGACGACGATGTAGCCGTTGGCGGCCATCATCTGCAGGTTCCAGCGGTAGGACCAGAACTGGCTCACCATGCTCTGCGGTCCCCCTTGGCAGTAGAGCAGCGCGGGGTATTGCTTCGCCGGGTCGAAGTCGGGCGGGTAGACCACCCAGGTGAGCATCTGCTTGCCGTCGGTTGTTTCGATCCAGCGCTCTTCCACTGCACCCATGGTGAGGTTGGCCAGCAGCTCGCTGTTCTCCTGCGACAGGTTGGTGGCTTCGCCCGAGGTGAGATCCACGGAATAGATCTCGGTGGGCTGTGAAAGCGACTGGCGGGTGGCGATCAGCACACCGTCACCCGGTGTCACGGAGGTATAGTCGTGCATCCCGCTTGTGATGGGGGTGATGCTCCTGGTGGCGATGTCGGCGGCGTAGAGCTGCGTGGTGCCCTGCACGGGCGACACCAGGTAGATGGTCTTGCTGTCACTCTCCCAGGCGAAGGCGTCGGTGTTGTAGTCGAACGACTCGGTCACGTATGTTTTCTCACCCGTGGCAAGCTCCATCACGAAGAGACGGTTCTTGTCGGACTCGTAGCCATCGCGCTCCATGCTCTGCCAGGCCAGGTAGCGGCCGTCGGGCGAGAACTGCGGGTTGACATCGTAGCCCATCATCCCCTCGGTCATGTTGCGGGTCTCACCGCTGGCCAGGTCGTAGAAGTAGATGTCGGAGTTGGTGGACTCAGCATACTCCTTGCCGGTCTTCTTGCGAGAGGTGTAGGCGATGGTGCTTCCGTCGGGGCTCCAGGCGAGCTGTTCAATGCCGCCAAAGGGTGCCAGTGGTGCCTCGTAAGGTTCACCCTCCAGCAGATCGACGATGTTGTTCAAGCGATTTCCCTCCAGGTCGGCCAGGAAAGGATGCGGCACGCTCTCCACCCAGTGGTCCCAGTGCTTGTACATCAGCTCATCCACCACGCGGCCGCTGGCTCCCGGCAGGTCGGCGTACTGCTCTCCGGGTTTCTTACCGCTCTGCACGCTGCGGATGAAAAGCACCTTCTTGCCGTCGGGCGAGATGATGAAGCCCTCGATGGGTTCCTTCTGGTTGGAGATCTGTGTCATCCCTCCCCCATCGGGGTTAATGGTCCAGATCTGTGAGGAGCCTGTTTCGTTACTCAGGAAGGCGATCTTGCGCCCACCGTCGATCCACTGGGCATTGCTCTCCTGCGTGTTGGTGATGGTGAGCTGCTTCTTGCCCGTGCCGTCGCTCTTCATGATGAAGAGTTCGTTGTTGCTTTTGTTCTCCGGGATGCTGATGTAGGTGACCTGGTAGAGGATCTGCGAACGGTCGGGCGATACCGACACGCTACCCACGCGGCCGAAGCTGTGCAGCACCTCTGCCGTCATCTTTCCCTGCGCGACAGACGGATCGGCCTTGCCGATGATCTCGCTCAGCTCCTTGCCGGACTTGCCTTCAGGTCCCTTTGCCTCGTTGCAGGAGAGCATGCTCCCGCCAATTGCGATTGCCATAAGTACTGTTTTGAATTTCATATCTCTTACGTTTGTAAGTTAGTATGTTGGTAAGTTAGTATGTTGGTAATTTTTTGGTTCAATGTTCGAGGTTCTAAATCACTTGCTGTATGTGTGCGGATATATTTCCAAGACCTCAGCTTGTTGTCGGGGCACCCGTTCGCTGCAACAAGCGCAACCTGACAAGCTGTTTAAGCGAAGCGAGTTCTTGTCAGGTTGCTTGTAAAGCGTGAACGGGTCGACAAGAAGATGCAGTCGCAGTGAAATATATCCGCACAACTGACAGCTGATTACTAACAACTGACAACTGACAAGCTGCCAGCTATTTATCAACAACCCCATCCCGCATGTGAATGGTACGGTCGGTGATGGATGCCAGCTGCTCATCGTGCGTCACGATCACGAACGTCTGGTGCAGCTTGTCGCGCAGCTCAAAGAAGAGCTGGTGCAGCTCCGCCTTGTTGTCACTGTCGAGGCTGCCGGAAGGCTCATCGGCGAACACCACCAGCGGGTCGTTGATCAGGGCACGGGCTACCGCCACGCGTTGTTTTTCACCGCCGGACAGCTCTGCCGGCTTGTGCTCCTCCCGCTCCGAGAGGCCCATCATCGCCAGCAGCTCACGGGCACGTGCCTCCGCCTTCGCGTGCTTCACGTTGCCGATCAGCGCGGGGATCATCACATTCTCCAGCGCCGTGAACTCGGGCAGCAGCTGGTGAAACTGGAAGACGAAGCCGATGTTTTTGTTGCGGAAGTCGGCCAGCTGCTGCTCGCTGAGCTGACTCAGGTCCTCTCCGTCGATCAGGACGCGACCGCCGTCCGCTTTCTCCAGGGTGCCCATGATCATGAGCAGGGTGGTCTTGCCGGCACCGCTGGGACCGACGATTGAGACGATCTCTCCACGCTTTACCTCCAGGTCTATTCCTTTCAACACCTGCAGCGACCCGAAACTTTTGGTGATCTTTTCCGCTTTTATCATCTGATCTACAATATTCTTTTTTCTGATCTGCAGACAGCACAAAGCACCTCCCCATGATCAGTCTCCCTTTGTTCGCCTGCAGATTGCCGGATGGAACAACTCCACTCCAGGCTGCCAAAGAAACAGATTTCCCCGCAGGAACAATGTGCGAAGATAAGAAAAAAGCTTTACATTTTACGCAACATGAACCTGATCAGGTTGGCACTTAGGCTCCCGGAGATCTAAATTTGTTCCGGAGGTTCAACCCACGGGGAACATCTTCCCCGGAAAATGTGTTCTATGAAACATGGGGAACCATCCTCTTAAAATGAACGAAACATGAAGAAATTACATACCATGCGCCGGGAGTACGACAGCGGCGCACTGCCGGAGCAGGCAATGGACAAGGATCCGATGACGATGTTCGCCCGCTGGCTGGAAGAGGCGATCGCAGCTGCGATCGATGAACCTAACGCGATGACAATCGCCACCGCCACGCCGGAGGGCAGACCCTCGGCACGGGTGGTGCTGCTCAAGGAGATGGGGAGCGACGGCTTCGTCTTCTTCACCAACTACCTGAGTCGCAAGGGGCGGGAGCTGGCGGCCAACCCGCTGGCGGCGTTGCTGTTCGACTGGCACCCGATGGCACGGCAGGTGCGCATTGAGGGAAGGGTGGAAAAGCTTTCACCCGAAGAGTCGGATGCCTATTACAACTCGCGACCGGAGAACGCACGCATCGGTGCCTGGTCGTCTCCCCAGAGCAGGGTGGTGAGGGACCGTGCAGAGCTGGATGCCCTGCAGCGGGAGGTGGAGCAGCGGTTCGCACAGGAACCGCTCCCCCGCCCCGTTCACTGGGGCGGATACATGGTGCGTCCCACCATGATCGAGTTCTGGCAGGGACGTCCCGACCGGATGCACGACCGGCTGGTATATTACAAAACGGAAGAGGGGTGGAGCCTGCACCGGCTCGCACCCTGAACAACGGCTCTTATCCCTCGAAGCCTACCTTGCGGTGGGTATGATCTTGTTTTTAGCCACCGTGGCCACGAACTCTTTCAGGTAATGGGGTTCGAAATAGGCACTGTCAACAAATCGCTTCTCATTGAATGCCTGCTCAGCCAGCGGCACCATGCCGGTTGCCAGGGGATGGATATCTTCCACGAACAGGGCGTTGGGATGGGTGATCACCGCGCGGCACTTGTCGGCTCCGTTGCCAAAGAAGTGTACCTTGTGCCTTGACAGTAAATCGAGATAGCTCTCCCCGTCGACGATGGCGGCAGCCGTGGGGCGGATCGTTTCCAGCGTGCGATTGTAGAAGGTGGCGTACACCTCCATGCGGCGGGCATCGATCATGGGGCAGAGCAGATCCTCCTCTCCTGCCCTGGCGGCTACCATCGAGGCCATCACCAGCGGTGTGGGGATGGCGATGAGGGGGATGCCCAGTCCGTAGCTGAGTCCCTTTGCCTCGGAGACACCGATGCGCAGACCGGTGTAGGAACCGGGGCCGCTGCTCACGGCGATGGCATCGAGGGTGATCCCCTCTTTGCGGACATATTTCATGATCTCATCGACAAACACTCCCAGCAGGGTGGCGTGCGTCTGTCCCCCGAAATCCTCGCGGGAGAGCAGCAGTTCCCCGTCGCGCGACAGGGCGCAAGAGCAGGCGGGCGTGGCCGTTTCAATGGATAGGATGGTACACATGCTTCAATATCTCTCTAACAAAACAATTCTTTACAGTCCCATTCGTGGACCGCGGTTTCAGTTATATCCTCCTTGAAAGGTGTAAAGGTACAAAAAAGCGGTGAAGCCACTTTACGAGAGGGGCAAAAAAAAAGAACTGCATCACGCTGGATGCAGTTCTTTTCTAAACCTATGGGTGCTTCTTAGTACCTGTTGCTTCTTTCACGATTTCCGTAACCACCGCGGTTGTTGTTGCGGGGACGGTCACCTTCGGTACGGGGACGAGCTACTGATACAGAAAGCGTACGTCCGTCGTATTCTGCATCATTCAGTTCTTCAATGGCATGCTGTCCTTCTTCGTCGTTGGACATTTCCACGAAACCGTAACCTTTTGAGCGACGGGTTTCACGATCGGTAATAATCTTAGCTGAGGATACTTCACCATACTCCTCAAACAGTTCTTTTAAATCGGCGTCAGTAATCTGATAACTTAAGCCAGCTACAAAAATGTTCATGTAAAATAATTAAAATAAAAATAAAAATAAATTTTGCGCAGAAGTCTTTAGATGAGAGAAGTTAGAAATGACTTTACATTGGTGTGAAGTGAATATTTAACGGCCCGCAAAAAAACCTTTTGCCCGACAAAGATAGGTATAAATTATTTGTGACAAAATATTTTAGGGGAAAATCGCAAAAAAAAGAGAAAAAAAAGGGAATTGTCTCCAATTCCCCTAATTTTCACCCTATTTGAGTCAAAATCAACAAGCTTTCTCAGCTGTAAGTTGCTATTCTCAGGATTCCGATACGAGGTTCGAGGTTTGACGTGATTGATGAATGAATCAGATAGAAATAGACTGGTATTCCTTCACGACCCCCTCATGATCCCCTCATACTTTTATGAGGGGATCATGAGGGGATAGCGAAGAAGATCCAACTGAATCCTTACCCAATAGTCAATTAACCCCGCTTCTTTTGAGCAGTGCCTCTACTGTAGGCTCCTGACCGCGGAAACGCTTGTAGAGCTCCATCGGCTCTTCGGTGTTGCCACGTTCCAGGATGTTGCGGCGGAACGAGTCGGCTGTCGCCTTGTCGAAGATGCCGTTCTGCTTGAAGAGCGAGAAGGCATCGGCATCCATCACCTCAGCCCACTTGTAGCTATAGTAGCCGGCGGCATATCCTCCGGAGAAGATGTGGCCGAAGGAGGTCGACATGCAGGCTTCCGAAACCACCGGCAGCAGCTGTACGCGTGCCATCGCCTCCTGTTCGAAACCAGGCACGTCACCGGTAAAGGGCTCTGTGAGCGAGTGCCATGCCATGTCGAGGTATCCGAAGGAGAGCTGGCGCAATGTGAGGTAGCCCGTGTTGTAGTTCGAGGCATCAATGATCTTCTGCAGCAGCGCGTCGGGCATCTTCTCACCGGTCTCGTAATGGAATGCGAAGCGGTCGAGGTATTCCTTCTCGATGAGCCAGTTCTCCATGATCTGTGAGGGCAGCTCCACGAAGTCGCGGTAGACACCGGTGCCGGAGAGGCTCTCGTAGGTGCTGCGGGCCAGCATGCCGTGGAGGGCATGGCCGAACTCGTGGAGGAAGGTCTCCACCTCGTCGAAGGTGAGCAGCGCCGGCTTGCTGTCGGTGGGACGAGTGAAGTTCATCACGATGGTGACGTGGGGACGGCTGTCTACACCCTCTTTCATGTACTGGCTCTTGAAGGAGGACATCCAGGCACCGGAACGTTTGCCGTCGCGCGGGTGGAAGTCGGTGTAGAGCACCGAGAGGAAGTCGCCATTCTCATCCAGCACGTCGAACGCCTCCACCTCGGGGTGGTAGACCTGGATGGCGGGGTTGGGCACGAACTGCAGCCCGTAGAGCTCTGTAGCCAGTCCGAAGACACCTTTCTTCACGTTCTCCAGCTCGAAGTAGGGACGGGTCATCTCGTCGTTCACCCCATAGCGGTTGTCCTTAAGCTTGTCGGCATAGAAGCTCCAGTCCCAGGGTTGAATCTCCATGGGCTTTCCCTCCACCTCTGAGGCGTAGGCAGCCACTGCAGCCACCTCATCGCGGGCCACATCGCCGAAGGCATCGGCCAGGTTGTCGAGCAGTCCGAAGACGCCAGCGGCATTCTTCGCCATGCGGTTTTTCAACACGTAGTCGGAGTAGCTCTTGTACCCGAGCAGGTTGGCGATCTGCAGGCGCAGCGTGGCGATCTTGCGTACATTCTCACGGTTGTCATACTCACCGCCCTTCACCCCCTTGGTAGCGTTGGCCATGTAGAGCTTGTGCCGCAGGTCGCGTCGAGAGGAGTATTTCATGAAGCCGATGTAGCTCGGTGCGGAGAGGTCGATCATCCATCCCTCCTTGTTCTTGGCCTTCGCCTTGGCAGCGGCGGCATCGATGAAGCTCGCGGGCAGTCCCGCCAGGTCGGCCTCATCGGTGAGCAGCATCTCGTAGGCGTTGGTCTCGCGCAGGTTGTTCTGCCCAAAGTCGAGTGTCGCCTTGCTCAGCTCCATGGAGAGGGCGCGGTACTGCTCCTTGCCCTCGGCCGTGAGGGTGGCACCGCTATTCTCGAATCCTTCGTAGTACTTCTCCGTGAGGCGGATCTGCTCGGGGGTGAGTCCTGTGGCATGTCGGTTGTCATGGACCGCTTTCACCCTTTTGAAGAGCGCCTCGTTGAGGTTGATGTTGTTGGAGTGTTCCGACAGCTTCGGACTGAGTCGCTGGGAGATCTCCATCATCTCATCGTTGCTCTCGGAGCCCAGCAGGTTGAAGAAGACGCTGCTGACGCGGTTCATCATTGCACCCGAGTGCTCGATGGCCTCGATGGTGTTGGCGAAGGTGGCTGCATCAGGGTTGGATGCAATCCTGTCGATCTCCGCCTGATGTTCGGCAATCGCTTTCTCAAAGGCCGGTTCGTAATGTTCGATTTTGATCTCGTTGAAGGGTGCCGTGGCGTGCGGCGTTTCGAACGGCTTGAAGAAGGGGTTCTTCTCCGCCGAGGCTGTTGTCATCATCATCACAGAAAATAGGATTAATAGTGTTTTCTTCATAAAAAAAACTTTACATTTGTGGAAATCATAATGGGAACAAAGATACATTTTTTTTCGGATTGATTTAACATTCATGTTTCGGGTGAAGTCATCTGCGTAGGGCAACAAGTTTGAGGTTCCCGGTTCGATGTTCACTTTTTGTAAGTTACAATTTTGTTAGTCCGAAAGAAAAAGCTATATTTGTTGCAAGACAATGAGATCGGTACCATTCACATACGGACGCGTGACCGCTTCGGATGACTTCACCAACCGGAGCGAGGAGATAGCGCTGCTGAAACGCAATTTCCTGGCGGGGGTGAACACCATCCTGATCTCCCCGCGCCGCTGGGGCAAAACATCCCTGCTGCGCAGGGTGAGTGAGGAGCTGACGCGCGAACAGAAGGATCTCCGCATATGCCACATCGATATTTTCGATCTCCGCAACGAACATCAGTTTTACGTGGCCCTGGCCAACGGGGTGCTGCAAGCCACCTCCTCCCGGTGGGAGGAGTTCGTGAAGGATGCCAAGCAGTTCCTGGGAGCGCTGGTGCCCACCATCACCTTCTCACCCGACATGCAGACCGGCGTCTCGTTTGGCGTGGGATGGGAAGAGATTGAGCGCAACCCGGAGGAGATCCTCGACCTGGCGGAGCGGGTGGCAGAACGAAAGAAGATTCAAATAATCGTCTGCATCGACGAGTTCCAGTCGCTCGCCTCCTTTGCCAACCCGCTGGCCTTCCAGAAGAAGCTGCGGGCACGCTGGCAGAACCACCGGCATGTATCCTACTGCCTCTACGGCAGCAAGCGCCACATGCTGCTGGAGGTGTTCACCGACAGCTCCATGCCCTTCTACAAGTTCGGCGAGCTGCTCTACCTGAAGAAGATCGGGACGGAGGAGTGGGTACCCTTCATCCGCCGCCGCTTCAGCGATACGGGCAAAGATATCTCGGCAGACGACGCACGCCTCATCGCCCAACTGGCGGAGAACCATCCCTACTACGTGCAGCAGCTGGCACAGCAGAGCTGGTTCAGGACCGGCAGGAAGTGCAACAGGGAGATCATCCTCTCTGCCCGCGAGGACATCGTGGGACAGCTGGGACTGCTCTTCGCCAACATCACGGAACGATTCTCCGCCACCCAGATGGGCCTCCTCAGGGCAATCATCGCGGGGGAGAAGCAGCTCTCGGCACAGCAGACGCTGCTGCAATACCGACTGGGCACATCGGCCAACGTGGTGAGGATGAAAAGAGGGCTGATTGAGTCGGAGGTGCTGGACGACAGCGGCGGGGAGCTCACCTTCCTGGACCCGATGTTCCGCTACTGGCTGGAGTTCATCCTCTTTCATAAAGAGTCAACAAATAATTTGACAAACGATAAAACGGACAACTGAAATAAACAACCCTTAACCGAAATAACAGATGGCTACAACAAAGAAAAGTGAAGAGAAGACAACGAAGAGCACAGCCGCCAAGGCAGAGAGCAAAGGAACCACGCGCACGCGCAAGAGCGTGAAGGCAGGGACGAAGAAGAACTTCATCCTCGACACCAACGTGATCCTGCACGACTACAAATGCCTGGACAACTTCGAGGAAAATGATATCTACATCCCTTTCATCGTGCTGGAAGAATTGGACAAGTTCAAGAAAGGAAGCGACCAGATCAACTTCAACGCCCGTGCTTTCGTGCGGGAGCTGGACCTGATCACCGACGATGATCTCTTCACAAGCGGGGCCGACCTGGGTGTGGGCAAGGGCAAGCTCTACATCGTGAACGCATCGGGCGTCAACAAGAAGATCTACGATGCCTTCCCGGAGAAGATACCCGACAACCGGATCCTCTCGGTGGTGGATGACATCGCAACGAAACACCCGCAGATGAAAACCGCTCTGGTATCGAAAGATATCAACCTGCGGATGAAGGCCCGCTCACTGGGCATGCTGGCGGAGGATTACATCACCGACAAGGTGACCAACATCGACATCTTCGACCAGGGTGAGGTGGTGATTGAAGGAGTCAACCCGGACCTGATCGACCTCATCTACGCGCAGAACGGGGGGGTGGAGCTGGAGGCTTTCAGCTTCGAGAAACAGCCGGATCCGAATCAGTGCTTCATCCTCAAGAGCGAACGCAACAGCGTGCTGGCACGCTACAACCCTTTCACACAGAAGGTCGTCAAGGTGGACAAGGAGAACAACTTCGGCATACAGCCCCGCAACGCGGAGCAGGCCTTCGCCTTCGAGGTGCTCAACGATCCGGATGTGAAGCTGGTGGGCCTCACCGGCAAGGCGGGTACCGGTAAGACGCTGCTGGCACTGGCATCGGCACTGAAGCAGCATAAGATATACGGGCAGATCCTGCTGGCACGACCCATCGTCTCCCTCTCGAACAAGGACCTGGGCTACCTGCCGGGCGACGAGAAGCAGAAGGTGGCTCCCTACATGCAGCCGCTGTTTGACAACCTCAACGTGATCAAGACACAGCTGGGACAGAACAGCCCCGACCTGAAGGTGATCGAGGAGCTGCAGAAATCGGGACAGCTGGAGATCGAGGCACTTGCCTTCATCCGCGGACGAAGCCTCACCGAGACCTTCTGCATCATCGACGAGGCACAGAACCTGACACCCCACGAGGTGAAGACCATCATCACCCGCGCCGGGGAAAACACCAAGATGGTGTTCACGGGCGACCTGCAGCAGATCGACTCGCCCTACCTCGACACGCAGTCGAACGGCCTGGCCTACATGATTGACAAGATGAAGGGGCAGACGCTCTTTGGCCACGTGAACCTGGTGAAGGGCGAACGCAGCGAGCTCTCAGAACTGGCGAGCAATCTGTTGTAACTGAAAACTGACAACTGACAACTAAAATTTCATTATCTTTGCATCCCGATAAAAGAAATCAGACGATGCAAAAACCAACCATACCCAAGGGAACCCGTGATTTTTCGCCCGAAGAGACGGCGAAGCGCAACTATATCTTCGACACCATCCGTGAGGTATACCGCCTCTACGGCTTCCGCCAGATAGAAACACCGGCGATGGAGAACCTCTCCACGCTGATGGGCAAATATGGCGAGGAGGGAGACAAGCTGCTCTTCAAGATCCTCAACTCGGGCGATTTCCTCTCGTCGATGAGCGAGACAGACCTGAAGGAGGGCAACGCTGCAAAAACAGCTACGCGCATCTCGGAGAAGGGATTGCGCTACGACCTCACCGTACCCTTCGCACGCTATGTGGTGATGCACCGCAACGAGATCACCTTCCCCTTCCGGCGCTACCAGATTCAACCGGTATGGCGGGCCGACCGCCCACAGAAGGGTCGCTATCGCGAGTTCTTCCAATGCGACGCCGACATCGTGGGATCGGACTCGCTGCTCAACGAGGTGGAGCTGGTGCAGATCATCGACGAGGTGTTCAGTCGCCTGGGCATCCGCGTGGCAGTGAAGCTGAACAACCGCAAGATCCTCTCCGGCATCGCCGAGATCATAGGCGAAGCGGACAAGATCACCGACATCACCGTGGCAATCGACAAGCTGGACAAGATTGGACTGGAGAAGGTGAACGAGGAGCTGGCCTCCAAAGGGATCGCACAGGAGGCGATCGACCGGCTGCAGCCGATCATCCTGCTGAGCGGGAGCACCGCTGAGAAGCTGACGAAGCTGCGGGAGCTGCTGGCATCCTCCGAGACCGGCACCAATGGCGTGGAGGAGATGGCGTTCATCATCGCCAAGACGGAAGCGTTGCAGCTTCGCAACGAGGTGGAGCTGGACCTGACGCTGGCGCGCGGCCTCAATTACTACACCGGTGCGATCATCGAGGTGAAGGCGCTCGACGCGCAGATTGGCAGCATCACCGGCGGCGGCCGCTACGACAACCTGACCGGTATCTTCGGACTACCGGGCGTTTCGGGGGTGGGCATCTCCTTCGGTGCGGACCGCATCTACGATGTGCTGACGCAGCTGGAGCTCTTCCCGGAGAGCTTCTCCCACTCCACCGAGCTGCTCTTCGTCAACTTCGGCGAACGGGAGGCGGACTGGCTGCTGCCCCTAGTGGCGCAACTCCGGCGCGAGGGCATCTGCTGCGAGCTCTACCCGGAATCGGCAAAGATGAAGAAGCAGCTCTCCTACGCCGACAGCAACCGGATCCCCTTCGTGGCGATGGTGGGTGAGAACGAGATGAAAGAGGGCAGGATCACGCTCAAGAACATGCAGTCGGGCGATCAGACAAGTGTTGCCCCGGAAGCGCTGGTAAAGGCGATCAGGTGATCAAGCAACCTGTAACATTGACCGCTGTTCTGGTACATAACAAAAAAAGCTCCGGAGGTTCCGGAGCTTTTTTTTGTTGAATCTTATTGGATGATCTTCACATCCACGGCATTCATTCCCTTGGGACCGCGCTCCAGCCGGTAGGTGACCAGATCGCCCTCCGCAATACCATGCTCGGCATTGCTCTTGTGGAAGAAATACTTGATGACGCTGTTGCCCTCGCGGATGAATCCGAAGCCACGTGTTTCATCGTAGAAGTCGACACGTCCTTCCGGGTCGCCCGCCTCCTCGCTGACCTCCTTGCGGGGTACAGAGATCTCGATATCTTCCAGTTCAATCTTCTCCTCTTCCTGAATGGGTTCAGGCGGTGTATCGATGATCACACCGTTGGCGTCAACATAGGCAATCATATCCTCGAAGGAGTTGGTGCCCTGCTGTTTGCGTTCCTCTTTCTTCTTCAGTTTCTCTTTCTTCTTCTGCTGTTTCTGCTTCTCGATCTCTCTTTTGTTGAATGAATTTGATCTTGCCATTGATTCGTTTAAAAAGTTTTTTTAGTTATTATGTTGGTACGTTAATACGTTTGTATGTTAGTATGTTAACACATTAATTCGTTCTTAGTTCAAAGTTCGAAGCTAAAAGCTATTAGCTGACAACTAAAAGCTAAACGCTAAATGCTAATTCGCAATCGGCAGCTTCCGCCCCGTAAGCTTCTGGATGTCGCGCAGCATCGGTTTCTCCTCCGACGTACAGAAGGTGAGGGCCCGTCCGCTGTTGCCGGCACGACCGGTACGTCCGATGCGGTGCACGTAGGTCTCCGCCACGTCGGGCAGGTCATAGTTGATCACCAGATCGAGCTGATCGATGTCGATGCCGCGGGCGGCGATGTCGGTGGCGATCAGCACCTTCGTGGTGCGTGCCTTGAACTCGCTCAGCGCGCGCTGGCGTGCGTTCTGCGACTTGTTGCCATGGATGGCCGCGCTCCCTATGCCCGCCTTGGTCAGGATCCGTGCAATCTTGTCGGCACCATGCTTGGTGCGCGAGAAGACCAGTACCGAATGATCGGGTTCCTGCTTCAGCAGGTCGATCAGCAGATCCTTCTTATCGGGCTTCTCCACCAGGTAGATGCGCTGGTCGATGGTTTCCACCACTGAGGATACCGGCGTCACCTCCACGCGTACCGGCTTGTGCAGGATGGTGCGTGAGAGCGTGGCGATGGAATCGGGCATCGTAGCCGAGAAGAAAAGCGTCTGCTTGTGCTTGGGCAGCAACGGAAGCAACCGCTTGATGTCATGGATAAATCCCATGTCGAGCATCCGGTCTGCCTCGTCGAGGACGAAGTGGCGGATGTGCTGCAGGGTGATGATGCCCTGGCCGATCAGGTCGAGCAAGCGGCCCGGCGTGGCGACGAGGATGTCGATGCCCCCTTTCAGGGTGTTCACCTGTGCATTCTGCTTCACCCCGCCAAAGATGACGGTGTGACGCAGGCGGGTGTACTTGTTGTACTCGCGGATGCTGTCGTCGATCTGGATGGCCAGCTCACGCGTGGGGGTCAGGATCAGCGCCCTGATCTCTCTCTTCCTTCCCTGCGGTTTGTCTGAGCAGAGTTGCTGAATGATGGGAATGGCGAAGGCGGCTGTCTTGCCGGTACCTGTCTGTGCCAGTCCCAGGATGTCTTTGTTGTGCAGCGCCGGCATGATAGCCTGCTCCTGTATCGGTGTGGGGGTGGTGTATCCTTTCTCACTAAGAGCCCTTAAGATCGGCTCCATAATCTCTAAATCGTTAAATGTCATTCGTTTTGTCTATGACTGCCATTTTTTATTGATGAGGCAGCACTGTTGTTATTGTGACCGCATGTAGGTGGGGATCCTGATTCCCATGCCCATTTCTACAGGGCGGCTGATGTTTCTCTCTCTGACCGTCCCTACCGTACAACGGCAGGACCCGGTTCACGCTCTCCTCTGTCCGCAGAGCCGGGAGTAGGACGTTTATTAACAAATGGTGGGGAAGCACTGAATGAGTAGGACCTGCACGCGATATGTTACGGGGAACAAAGATAGGTAAAAATTTTCAAACTCTCCCAAAAAGCGCTTCCTTTGCACAAAATTTCAGAGAAATGGTCTCAATAGACAACCTCACCGTAGCATTCGGCGGATTCACACTCCTCGACAACATATCTTTCGTACTGAACAGGAACGAGCGGGTGGCCCTCACCGGCAAGAACGGCGCCGGCAAGTCGACCCTCCTCAAAATCATGGCGGGACTGCAGCAGCCTTCCTCCGGCAACATATCACTCCCGAAGGAGGTATCCATAGGCTACCTGCCCCAGCAGATGAAGCTGAGCGACGGGCGCACCGTACGCGAGGAGGCATCGCTCGCCTTCGAACATCTGCAGAAGATGGAGTTGGAGCTGGAGCGACTGCACCGGGAGATGGCGGAGCGGACCGACTATGAGTCGGACGCCTACCGGCAGGTGATCGAACGAGCGACCGACCTGCAGGAGCTCCTCCAGATGTCGGGCATCCATAACTTTGAGGCGGAGGTGGAGAAGACCCTCACCGGGCTGGGCTTCGCACGTGCCGACCTGGAACGTCCTACCCGTGAGTTCAGCGGTGGCTGGCGCATGCGCATCGAGCTGGCCAAGATCCTCCTGCAGGCACCCGACGTGCTCCTGCTCGACGAGCCTACAAACCACCTCGACATTGAATCGATCCAGTGGCTGGAGAACTTCCTCTCCACACACGCCAACGCGGTGATGCTGGTGTCGCACGACAGGGCTTTCCTCGACGCGGTGACCACCCGCACCGTGGAGATCATGCTGGGTGACATCCACGACTATAAGGTGAGCTACAGCAAGTATGTGGAGCTGCGCAAGGAGCGCCGTGAGCAACAACAACGGGCCTACGAGAACCAGCAGAAGCAGATCAAAGATACGGAGGACTTCATTGAGCGCTTCCGCTACAAGGCCACCAAATCGAACCAGGTGCAGTCGCGCATCAAACAGCTGGAAAAGATTGACCGCATCGAGGTGGATGAGGTGGACAACTCACGCCTCAACCTGAGGTTCCCACCGGCACCCCGCTCGGGCAGCTACCCGGTGATCATGGAAGAGATGGAGAAACGCTACGGCGACCACCTGGTCTTCAGCAACGTCACGCTCACCATTGAACGGGGCGAGAAGATCGCCTTCGTGGGCAAGAACGGCGAGGGGAAGTCGACGCTGGTGAAGTGCATCATGCAGGAGATCGACCATGGGGGCAAGCTGGAGCTGGGACACAACGTGAAGATAGGTTACTTCGCACAGAACCAGGCGCAGCTGCTGGACGAAGAGATGACGGTGTTCGAAACCATCGATTACGTGGCAGTGGGCGACATACGGACGAAGATACGCGATATCCTGGGTGCCTTCATGTTCGGCGGTGAGGCATCAGAGAAGAAGGTGAAGGTGCTCTCGGGCGGCGAGCGGAGCCGCCTGGCGATGATACGCCTCCTGCTGGAGCCTGTGAACCTGCTGATCCTCGATGAGCCTACCAATCACCTGGACCTGGCATCGAAAGATGTACTGAAGAAAGCGATCCGCGAGTTCGACGGCACCGCCATCATTGTGTCGCACGACCGTGACTTTCTCGACGGGCTGGTGGACAAGGTCTATGAGTTCGGTGGCGGCAAGGTGCGGGAGCACATCGGCGGCATCTACGACTTCCTCACGAAGAAGAAGATGGAGACGCTGCAACAGCTGGAGCTCTCTCCATCACCTACGGCAAAGCGGGAGGAGAAACGGGAAGAGCCGTCGGAGAACAAGCTCTCCTACCAGGAGCAGAAGGAGCAGAACCGTCAGCAGCGCCGCCTGGAGAAGCAGGTGGCAGAAGCGGAGCAGAAGGTAGCCTCGCTCGAGGAGAAGCTGAAGAAGATGGAGGAGCAGCTGGCCACACCCGAAGGTGCCTCCAACATGGAGCTGCTGCAGAAATACCTGGAGGTGAAGGCCCGCCTCGACCAGGCGATGAACAACTGGGAACGGGCGACGACGGAGTTGGAAACGTTCATACAATGAGAAAGAGAGAAATCAAGGGTTCAAAGTATGGTAAATAATGAACAACTACAATCAAGCAACGTTTTATTGTTGAATCATCACATAAAAAAACGTCGGAACTGACCGACGTAATAACGAAATATCGTAATAACCAACAGATGGCCAATCTAAGTAAATTCATACTCAACAAGATCATGGGATGGAAGGTGGTAAACACCTTCCCCGAGGTGCCGAAGTGCGTGCTGGCGGTGGCGCCCCACACCAGCAACTGGGACTTCGTGGTGGGCAAGTTGGCCTACAATTCGCTGGGGCGACAGGCCAACTTCCTGATCAAGGCGGAGTGGTTCTTCTTCCCCTTCAACATTTTCTTCAGCCGCATCGGCGGGATACCGGTGAAACGAGGGAAGAGCGGATCGCTGACTGAAATCCTGGCAAACGAGTTCCGCACACGCGAATGGATGCACCTGGGGATCACCCCCGAGGGTACACGCAAGCCGGTGAAAGAGTGGAAGAAAGGGTTCTATTTCATCGCCCTGAAGGCAAGGGTGCCGATCCTGCTCATCGGTCTCGACTATGGCAAAAAAGAGGCCCGCGTGCTGGATCTCTTCTACCCCACCAACGACTACCGGAAGGACATCGTGACCATCAAGTCCTACTACAAGGATGTGCAGGCCAAGAAGCCTGAGAATTTTATCCTCTGATATTTTTTGTAACTCCTATCGCAACCCTATTCCTCGCCGAAGTTGAATGAGAGCTGAATCCCCTCGGGCGGCATCAGCTCCTGACCGGCGTCGGCATTCTTCAGGGTGAGCCCCATCAGACGTATCTTGCGGTCGAGTAGGTCGTCGGCCTGCAGCAGCAGCTCCTTGCCCAGGTCGAACAGCTCACTGTAGGTGCGGATGTAATGCCCCACGGTGCGGCTGCGGGTGATCACCGTGAAGTCGGCATACTTGATCTTGAGGGTCAGCGTGCGCGCCATGAACTTCTTCTTGTCGGCGCGTCGGTGCACCTCCAGTGCCAGCTGGTCGATCGCCGCCAGGATATCAACCATCTCCTCCAGATCGTCGGCATAGGTCTCCTCGGCACCGAGCGACTTGCGCACCCGTTCCGACTCCACCTCCCGCTCATCGATGCCCCGTGCGAAGCGGTAGTAGGCGCTGCCCACCTTGCCGAACTCACGCACCAGGTCAATCTCCTCCCACTGCTTCAGATCCTTTCCCGTATGAATACCCAACTCGGCCATGCGTGCGGCAGTCACCCTCCCCACCCAGAAGAACTTGTTCACCGGCAGCTGCTCCACGAACGCCTCAGCCTGCTCCGGTTCAATCACAAAGAGGCCATCCGGCTTCCGGTAGTCGGAGGCGATCTTGGCGAGGAACTTGTTGTAGGAGACACCGGCGGAGGCGGTGAGACGGGTGCGGCTCTGGATCTTCTGCTTGATCTCGCGGGCGATAAGTGTGGCGGAACGGTTGCCCTTATGGTTGACGGTGACATCGAGGAACGCCTCGTCGAGTGAGAGCGGCTCCACCTTGTCGGTGTACTCGAGGAAGATCTGCATGATCTGGCCGGAGATGGTGCGGTAGTGCTCAAAGCGGGGCATGACGAAGATCAGGTGGGGACACTTGCGCAGTGCCGTGACGGAGGGCATGGCGGAGTGAATGCCATATTTCCGTGCCTCGTAGCTGGCGGCAGCCACCACACCCCGTTTGCCCCCATAGCCCACGGCAACGGGCTTCCCCCGATAATCAGGGTTGTCGCGCTGCTCGATGGAGGCGTAAAACGCATCCATATCCACATGGATGATCTTCCGGTTCATAAGGGCAAATATAACGGCAATTTGTTACATATCAAAGGAAAAGAGAAATTATATCCACAACCTATTGAGATTGCTTCCGGTGGCTCCTGTACCATTCAGAGGGTACAGGAACGCACCGCTGTCACATCACTCGCCCAAGATCCGTTTACAAACCATCTCGGCACTGATCACCGCCATGGGGAGGCCCGCCCCGGGAGTGGTGGAGGCACCCACGTAGAAGAGGTTGCCATACTCCTCATCGTAGTTCTTCGGACGAAGAGCGCCAATCTGGCTCAACCGGTGTGAGAGTCCCAGGCCACTCCCCATGTAGAGGTTGAACTGCTTCTCCCACTCCTGCGGGGTGTAGATGGTGCGGGTGACGATGTGGGGCATGATGTCAATGCCGATGCGTTTGGAGAAGTCGGTGAGGATGCTGTCTACGATCTCGTCACGATCACTCCAGTCGGACTTGTACTGCAGACTGGGCACGGGGCAGACGATGAAGAGGCTCTCGCAACCCTCCGGCGCACACTGGGGATTGTGCTTCGAGACGGCATTTACGTAGTAGGGGATGATGAATCCTGCCACCCCCACGGCGTAAATCACCGCGATGCGGCGGATCATCTCTCTCTCTTTGACGGTATATCGGGGCATGTTTTTCAGTGATCGGTTTTATAGTTTCAGGTTCCAAGTTCCGGGTTTCAGGTTCATCAAACTTTGAACTTTAAACATTGGACTATGAACTATGAACTTTTTGATATATCATTTTAAACCATTCGGTGAAGCACTCGGGATGCTCTCTCATCTCCTGCTGCAGAGCATCGGGAGAGATGTAGCGCCATTCATCCACCTCATCGGGGTGCGGCTGTGGCAGTGCATCACTGGTGAGGGTGAAAACCCTGTCGTACTCATACTCGGTCAGCTCTTCATCCACCTTCGCCCGGTAGACAAAGTCGAAGAGGTGCAGCAGCTCCTCACCGGCATCCATACCCATCTCCTCCTGCAGGCGGCGGCGGGCCGCAGCGGCATGCGCCTCTCCCGGGTAGGGATGGGTGCAGCATGCATTGGTCCACAGACAGGCGGAGTGATACTTGCCGGCAGCACGGCGGTGCAACAACCAGTCGCCGGCACTGTTGAAGACCAGCACCGAGACGGCACGGTGCAGTGCGGGCAGGCGATGTGCCTCCATCTTGTTCATGGTGCCCAGGGGGTTGTCCTGCTCGTCGACCAGCTGCACCAGTAGTTCGCTGTCGTTCATAGTATTTCCATCTTCAGTTTGTGCTTGATCACGGCGCCGGAGAGCAGCCTGAACTTCTCTGCATTGTGTACACGGATGCGGCGGGTGACCAGCTCGGCGGCGGGGGTTTCGCGTATCTTGCCCAGCAAACGAATGTAGTACTGATAGGCGGTGTGCACCGCCAGGCGTGAACTGTCGGGCAGCCGACGGATCCCCTTGAGTGCCTCGGCGAAGTCAGCCACGATGTCGCGTACCAGCTCCCGCTTGGTGGTCTCTTCGAACTGCTCCATAGTGAAGCCGGGGAAGTAGACACGTCCCAACTCCAGCACATCCTGACGCAGGTCACGCAGAAAGTTGACCTTCTGGAAAGCGGAGCCCAGCCGCATGGCGGGAATCACCAGCTCCCCGAAGAGGCGGTCGTCACCATCGCAGAAGACGCGCAGACACATCAGACCCACCACATCGGCCGAACCATAGATATACTGATCAGCTTCCAGTTGTGTCGTGTAGATCTTCTTATCCAGATCGGCCCGCATGCTGGACAGAAATGCCCGGATGTAGGCATCGTCAATGCGATAGCGGTTGACGGTGAACAGGAAGGCCTGTATTACCGGTTTGGTGCTGACACCCTGTTCCCGGGCGAAGTTGTAGTCCGCTTCAAAGCGATCGAGCAGTGCCCGCTGGTCGTGTCCATGAAACGAGTCAACAATCTCATCGGCCAACCGCACGAAGCCGTAGATGCCGTGAATCGCCTCCCTGACCGGAGGCGAAAAGAGTTGTGTGGCAGAGTAGAATGAGGTGCTGTAGAGTCGTGTTTCCTCACGGCTTACACCGAAGGAGAGTGCCCGATACATGAGGAAACCGGTGCTTTCCATAATCATCTGTCAAGGTTGTTAAATTGTCTGAGAACCATCCCACTTCGGATGGCAGAGGCAAATATAACAGCATTTTTCAGATTTCCCTTTCAGGAGCAATGTTTCACTCCAACTTTAACTATTCGGACAGCAGAAATGCCGCTCCTCACGGGGCAGCATCTCCAGATGCGAACTATTGAATATAAAAATAGCCTTTATTTGTCAAGCACTTATAAACCTGAACGCCTCGTAGACCAGGAAGGCAGGCCATACAAGCGCCTTGAGGAATCCCAGCACCCCCATCCAGAAGGTGGCGGCGGTGGAGATGTACCACACGGCCGCGCCAATCACGCCCAGCCCGTATACGGCATCACCCGCAGAACCGCTTCGTTGTGTTTTCTCGCACATAATATTGAGTGTTTACGTGAATAGTTTCAACCAAATAGCATGACATGTACGCGAATCATGTATGCTGCAAATATACTAAAATTTCAAAAAAACAAAACAATTTTCAAAAAAAAATATGCATCAGTAAATGAGACTGTTTACTCACACCAGGAATTGCAGCGTGATAGCGGTGCCCTCTCCATCGGACAAGAGCGACACCGATCCCTTGTGCAGCAACATCATCTGACGGCAGAGGCTTAATCCAATGCCAGACCCTCCCGACTTGGTACTGTAGAAGGGGATGAACACTTTACCCATCGCTTCTGCCGAGATACCGCATCCGTTGTCGGAGACAGTGATCCTCACACAATCTCCCTCCTGTCGTGCATCAATCCTGATCTGCGGCGATGCGGTCTGCTCTGTCGCCTCATGCGCGTTCCGAAGCAGGTTGATCAGCATCTGGTCCACCATGTTGCGGTCGCCACGAAAGACCAGCTGCTCCGGATAACAGCTGTAGGTGAAGTGAATCTGATCAGCCTCCACCAGCAGTTGCAGCGACCGGAACAGGTCGGCAGCGCGGATGGGCTGCATCACCGGCTGCGGTATCCGTGTCAGCTTCCGGTAGTTCTCCACGAAGGTGAGCAACCCTGCACTCCGCCGGTGAATTGTTTGCATGGCCCTGCGCATGTTATGGCACTCCTCCTCGCTTTGATAGGTCGCCCCCTCCTCTTTTCCCAACGTCTCCGAGAGAGAGATGATGGGCGCGATGCTGTTCATGATCTCATGGGTGAGCACGCTCACAAGCTTCTGCCAGGCCTCCGTCTCTGCCTCCTCCATGTAGGCATGCTGTGCCTGTGCACGGAAAAGCTGCAACGCCTCGTCCATCTCTTTCGACAGGCGGTTGAGCTCCTGCTCCGAGTTGTTTTGCGGATAGTGAAACGAGTAATCGGCATGCCGGATGCCGGAGATCATCCGCTCCATCCGTGAGATCATTTTCTTCCTGTCGTAGTAGAGTGAGACCGATACCATCAACAGGCCAATCAACACCAGCAGTGAGGAGAAGTAGAGTGCCTGCAGGAAGAGCCATACCGCTGTCAGCGACAACAACAGGATGGCCGCTATCTTGAACATGTAGAGATATCTTGATGGTATCTTCATTTTATTTGTCCGATTGTTTGCCTATTTTTCTATAGAGCGTAAAGCGAGAAATGCCCAACAGGTCGGCTGCCCGATTCATATTGCCACCCGATTGCTTCATTGCCTGATCAATTGCCTTTCGCTCCAGCTCCTCCAGGTTCAGGCTCTCACTATTCCTGTCCATGGCCACGGGAGTGAGCAAGATGTCATCGGCATAGAGCATGTAACCCGAAGACAAGATCACGGCCCGCTCCATGGCATGCTGCAGCTCCCGCACGTTGCCCGGCCAGGGGTACTCCTGCAGCTTGCGTTGTGCCGAGGTAGCGATGCTCCTGATCTCCTTCTTGTACTTGCGGCAATACTTCTCCCTGAAGAAATCGGCCAGCAGCAGGATGTCGCTGCCCCTCTCCCGCAACGGAGGAATGTGCAGTTCAATGGTGTTGATGCGGTACAACAGGTCGCGCCGGAACTCACCCCGCTCTGTCATCTCATGGATGTCCGCATTGGTGGCACAGATCAGTCGCACGTTGATCGGCACCCGTCGGGTGGATCCCAGGCGAATCACCTCTCTCTTCTCCAGCACCGTCAGCAGCTTCGCCTGCATGAAAGGCGACAGGTTACCAATCTCATCCAGGAACAGCGTGCCTTCGCTGGCAATCTCAAAGCGCCCCTGCTTTTCTTTTTTCGCATCGGTGAAAGCCCCTTTCTCATGCCCGAACAGCTCACTCTCGAAGAGTGATTCGGGGATGCTCCCCAGGTCTATGTGCACAAAGGGCTTCTCTGCACGCGGTGAGGAGTGGTAAAGCAGGTTGGCGATCAGGTCCTTCCCCGTGCCGTTCTCACCCAGCAGCAGGATGTTGGCATCGGTATCCTTTAACTTGTCGATGGTGCCGTAGAGCACCTGCATCACCTCACTCTCACCCACGATCTCAGGAAAAGGAGGCCTGTTGCTTTCGAGTGCCGACACCTGTTTCCGGAGCTGCGACACTTCGTTTCTACTCTTGCTCAGCTGCAGGGCTGATGAGATGGTGGCCAGCAGCTTCTCGCCCTCCCACGGCTTGGGGATGAAATCGGTGGCCCCCGCCTTGATGGCTCGCACCGCCTTCTCGGTATCGCCATAGGCGGTGATGAAGATCACCACCATGTTGGGATCGATGCTGTGGATCTGCTGCAGCCAATGAAAACCCTCTTGTCCGCTGCTGGCATCATGGTGGAAGTTCATGTCGAGCAGGATCACATCGGGACGATACGATTCCATGAAATCAACAATTCGCTCCGGCCGCGTGGTCACCTTCACCTTCTCCACATGGGGCTGCAGCAGAAGATTGAGCGCGAAGAGGATGTCCTCGTTGTCATCTACGATCAGTATCTTACCTTCCTTGTCCATCGCAATTCTTTTTTGCTCCACAAATATAGGTCATTTATTCGGTTCAGACTGTGTGAATCCGCACATATATTGTGCGGTAATGCACACCTCCCGCACCCGCGATAAAACAGCATCTTTCTCTATCTCTGCCTGTTACCCGTTTGGCACGCCATTTGATTGAGATAAGCAGCATGAGATACATTCTACTATTCATTCTTTATTCAATCTGCACAGGGCAACTCATAGCGCAGGACTCGCTTCGTCTCACTCTGGACGAGGCAGTCGCGCTTGCCCGTGCTCAGTCACCCCAGGCAGTGGCAGCGCGGCACCAATACCGCGCGGCCTACTGGAACTGGCGCACCTTCAAAGCCGACTACCTGCCTAGCCTCTCCTTCAACAGTTACAGCTCCCTCAACCGCTCCATCAGCCCCGTCACCCTGCCCGACGGCAGCGACAGCTTCCTGCACAGGAACCAGCTGCTCAACGAGGGGAGCCTCACCATCAACCAGAATATCGCCCCCCTGGGCGGAAGCATCTTCCTGGAAACAGGCCTGCAGCGCCTCGATCTCTTCACCGACAAGCGGCGCTCTTTCAAGTCGACACCCGTGGTGCTCGGCTACTCGCAGAACCTGTTCGGCTACAACCGGCTGAAGTGGGACAAGAAGATTGAACCGGCACGATATGCACAGGCAAAGAAGAGCTACCTGGAGACGCTGGAGTTGGTGGCCGCCATGACTGCCAACAAGTTCTTCGCCCTGGCCACGGCACAGAGCAAGCTGCAGTCGGCCGACTACAACTATGCGGCGGCCGACACCCTCTTCCGCTATGCAAAGGGAAGGTACGACATCGGCACCATCACCGAAAACGAGATGTTGCAACTGGAGATCAACCACCTCACGGAACAGAGCAACCGCCTCAATGCCGCCATGGAGGTCGATAACGCCATCCAGGAGCTGCGCAGCTTCCTGGGCATACGCGATAACGTGGAGATGGTGGCGGTGATCGGCAACGAGCTGCCCCTCTTCAAGGTTCCCCTGGCGGAGGCGCTTCACTATGCCTGGCAGAACAGTCCCGACATCGAATGGTATGCCCTGCAACAGCTGCAGAGCGAAAGCAGCGTGGCACAGGCAAAGGCATCGCGCGGACTGAAGGCGGACCTCTACATGCAGGTGGGACTGACACAGACGGCAACAGCGCTCAACAACGCCTACCGCAATCCAATGGATCAGCAGTTGGTGAGCCTCGGCATCCGCATACCCCTTGTCGACTGGGGCGTGGGCAAGGGACGTGTGGAGGTGGCGCGCAGCAACCTTGAAAAGACAAAAACAGAGATCGCACAGGCACGCACCGACTTCGAAGCCAACGTGATCAAACTGGTGAAACAGTTCAACCTGCAGGCCAACAAGGTGGAGATCGCACAAAAGACATCGGTACGTGCCGCACGCAGGAACGAGGTGGCCTACCGCCTCTACCTGCTGGGCAAGTCCACGCTGCTCGACCTCAATGCCTCCATCGCCGAGAAAGACAGCTCACAACGCGCCTACATCAGCGCGCTGCACAACTACTGGAACCTCTATTACGCCCTGCGGAGCATCACGGGATACGATTTTCGAGATGAACAGTCCAATCTCTATTTCGGAACAGGAATTATAATATGAAGATGCCATGAACAAAGAAACCCATACCGATAGCTTCCATGAGTCACGCGACTCATCGATGGACATCAAGCTTCAAAAGAGATCATTCCTGCGGCGACACAGACTGCCGCTGCTGGCCGCTGCAGCATTTGCCCTGTTCCTTGCCTACCTCATCTTCACACTGTCGGGCGGACGGAAACAGCGTATTCAGGAAGAGAAGATCACCATCGCCGAGGTGGCGGAGACACACTTCCTCGATTATGTGGATGCCGAGGGAATCGTACAACCCATTCTCACCATCATGCTGAACACCCCGGAGGCAGGGATCGTGAAGGAGATCGTCGCCGAAGAGGGGGCCATGCTGGAGCGTGACGCACTCATCCTGACACTGCAGAACCCTGAACTGGAAAGAGAGATTGAGGAGAAACAGGAAGAATGGGAGCAACAGCGCATACTTTATCAGGAGAAAAAGGTGGAGATGGAGCAGAAATCGATACTTTTGCAGCAGCAGGCACTGCAGGCCCGCTATGAGCTGAGCCGTCTGGAGAAAGACCTGCGGCTCGGTGAGGAGGAATACCGGATGGGGGTGAAGAGCAAGGCACAGCTCGATGTGCAGCGCGAGGAGTTCGATTACAGGACCAAAAGCACCCTACTGCAACTGGAGGGATTGAGGCAGGACAGCAGTGCCACCCTGCTGCGCCGCGAACTGATGGAGAGGGAACTGGAGCGTGCCGCCAGAAGCATGGCACATGCCCGCTCACGGATGGACAACCTGATGGTAAGGGCCACCACCGCGGGACAACTCAGTTTTCTCAACGTCACCCCCGGTCAGCGTGTGGGAGCCTCTGAACAGATCGGCGAGATCAAGGTGATGGACAACTTCAAGATACACACCCAGCTGAGTGAATATTACATCGACCGGCTCACCGTGGGACTGCCTGCAACGGTCACCTATCAGGGCACCCGATTCCCGTTGCGGGTGTCGAAGGTGGTGCCCGAAGTGAGAGACCGACAGTTCCGGGTGGACCTGGTCTTCACGAACGATCAACCCGACAACCTGCGCATCGGCAAGAGCTACCGCCTGCAGATTGAGCTGGGACAACCGGAGACAGCGATGGTGATGCCACGGGGCGACTTCTTCCAGTACACCGGCGGGCAGTGGATCTACAAGTTGAACAGCAAGGGCGACAAGGCAGTGAAGACACCCATCACCATCGGCCGGCAGAACCCCGTGCAGTACGAGATCCTGAGCGGACTGGCACCCGGTGACCGGGTAGTGGTGAATGGTTATGCATCCTTCGGGAACGTGGAGGAGTTAATCATTCAATAACAGACATGAAAAACGGAACAACAACCAATCACATATGATCAGACACTATCTCACCGTAGCCTGGAGGAACCTCCTGAAATACAAGACACAGAGCATCATCAGCATCGTGGGACTGGCCATCGGCTTCACTGCCTTCGTCTTCACCCTCTCCTGGATCAGGTATGAGAAGGGGTACGACAGCCACAATCCCGATGCAGAGAGGATATACCGTGTCTTTTTCAATGACTCCACCCAGGTTGAAGGGGTGAAGAATATGACACCCAAGATCCTGGCCTCCTACCTGATGAAAAACTATCCGGAAGTTGAGGCTGCGACCAGCATCTATTCCTACAAGACAGATCTGAACCTGAACGAAAAAGCGTTCCTCACGGATGTGAATATGGTTACGGCCGACACCTTTTTCTTTCCTGTTTTTTACCCGGAGATCAGGATCACCTACCCCCCAACCCTGCCCCCCGACAGTTACGTGCTACCCGCGGGCACCGCGCAAAAGCTGGGGTTGAAAGAGGCACAAAGAGGCATGCAGATCGACTCGCTGCAGATCCATCTGTTGGCTGTCGTGCCCGACAAACCAAAGCAAAGCAATGTACCCTTCGATCTGATCATGGTGTCTCAACCCGAAGAAATCAAAGAGAATGCATGGGGCTACCAAGACAGCTTCACCTACATACGGGTAAAAGAGGGCATCAACATTGCGCACCTGCAGGAGAAACTGGAGGAGATAAGCATCGAAAATCAAGTTGCTGAAAATACCTCTTTTACCCAGAAGTTCTCCTGCCGACTGGTGCCACTCTCCAACCTGCGCATTCTCCATCCCAACACGGAGGTGGCCATACGATACCAGCAGCTCAGGCTCTTTGCAGGGGTTTCCCTGCTGGTGATCATCAGTGCCTTCTTCAATTTCCTGATGCTCTTCATCAACAAGATAAAGATCCGTCGCCGTGAGTGGGAACTGCACAAAGTAAACGGTGCATCCAATCTGCAGCTGCTGCTCATGCTCTTTTGCGAGTTTGCGATGCTCCTGCTGATCGCACTGGCCATCGGGTTGTCGCTGACCGAACTGTTGTATCCGCATTTCATACGGTTCTCGATGCTTGAGGCACCCAAATCGTTCTTCTGGCGCGAAGCAATCCTCTTCGGGATGGCACTGCTGCTGCTCGCGGTGCTGGTCGCCTACCTCCCCGTAAGACACATCCTCCGGCGAATGATCCGTGAGAGCCTCTCGCCCAAAACAGACCCGGGCAGGAGCAAAGAGCGATTCAGCCGCATCACGATCACCCTGCAGCTCATCATCAGCAGCATCCTTATCTTCGCCACCGTGCTCTTCTTTCTCCAATACAGCTACCTCAACAGCAAGGATATCGGCTTCAACCGGCACAATGTCAACAGCGTCTCCTTCTACGAGAATGATATCCCGATCGATGAAATCAGAAGGGTGCCGGGGGTGGAAGAGGTGATTCCATTCGGGGGTGATTTCCTGCCCAAACGCTACAGCATACAAAGTTCTATGGAGGTGGTCAAAGACAATCAGAAAACGGAGATGGTAAGACTGCAAATTTACAGCATCAGCGGACCGGAATACATGGATTTCTTCGACATGAAACTGCTGGAGGGACGCAACATCTTCGCCGGCGAACATCAGGCATGCCTGATCAATGAAACGGGCAATCGGCTGCTTCAATCCAAAGACTCTGCCAATTCGAAAGAGATATTTGGATTGGAGGTAGTGGGTGTGATTGCCGACATGTATGTCGATTCTCCCCGGATACCGGTGTTTCCAACCATCTACAGGATACAAGAGACCCAGGGCGGAGAAGGAGGATACGTCCCCCGGCAATTTTTTGCCTACCGTTACACGGACGGTCAGAGGGAGGCCACAGAGAAGGAGATCAAACGGATTGCCGTTGAGAAGTTTGACAATCCACACATGTGGATTGACAATATGGAGGATATCTATGCCGCCTATACCCGGTCGGAAAGATATCTCCTCATCCTGTTGAGCATCATGACCGGCCTGGCCATCCTGATCGCCCTGTTCGGGGCCTACTCCATCATCACGCTGGCCTGCCGCCGTCGGCGCAAAGAGATTGCCATCCGCAAGGTGAACGGAGCCACTGTGCGGGAGATCCTGCAGCTCTTCCTGCGGGAATATCTCCTCATCACCCTCGTGGCCTGTTTGGTCGCTTTCCCGGCAGGTGTGCTGGTGATGCAACGCTGGCTGGAACAGTACAGCCGGCGGGTCTCCATGGAGTGGTGGCTCTTTGTCGCCCTCTTCCTGCTGATGGTGCTGCTGGTGCTTGCAAGTGTGCTCCTTCAGGTCGTGAGGGCTGCACGTCAGAACCCGGCTGTTGTAGTGAAATCGGAATAAATATTCGACAAATCTAAAAGCACTTTCAACAAATGCTTCTACACTATTTTAAAATTGCCTGGAGGAACCTCCTTAAATACAGGACACAGAGCATCATCAGCATCGTAGGCTTAACCATCGGCGTGGTATTCTTCACTTACGGATACCATTGGTACAGCTACGAAACCACGTACGATAGCTTTCATCCCGATTCAAAAAGGATCTATCACCTGTACGGCAGGTTGAAAAGCAGCGGAAAGAAAATCGAAAACGGACACCTGCCTTACATCGCGGCAGAGAAACTGACGCAACTGTTTCCGGAAATTGAGTCTGTGGCACTGTTTTATCCAACCTATGGTGCTCCTTTCAAACACAATGACCGGGATCTGGGGTATCCATCATTTGAATATGTCGATGAACGGTACTTCCAAATGTTTCCACCCAAGGTAGTGGCCGGGGAGGTAGATGAAAACGCATTGATGAACAAAGATGAAATAATCATCACAGAATCTTATGCCCGCAAATATTTTGACACACCCAGTGATGCTTTGGGAGAAACTATGGTCTCAGGGTACGGCGAGTCATTTGTAATAAAGGCTGTGATTGCCGATCCACCCATCAATTCCATTTTCCGGAAAGAGGGTTACGTGCCGGATACCCATGGCAGAGAATTCCTGGTTCGCGTAGATGAAGCAACGCAGTGGCGGGATATGCATGACACCCGCATCTATTTGAAAATGAAGGAAGATATTGATCTTGATCATTTCCGTGAGAAGCTTTTCACATTTGCCATAGAGCACAAATTCAATGAGGATCTCTATTTAGAGATCTGCCCGCTCCCCCTCGTACGGTTCACTTTAATGAATGTGCTGGAGAGTCAAATCCGCTATGATGTGAAATACATCCGCATGTTTATTTTTGTAGGTGTGTTGCTCCTGTTTATTGCATTGTTCAACTACTTGAATATCCTGCACAGCAGTACCGTGGCACGTTTCAGAGAAATCAACCTAAGACGGGTGACCGGTGCATCTATCCGTAACATTTACCAGCAACTGTTTGTAGAAATAACGCTTCACATAGCCATCGTAGCATTGCTTTCGTTCTGTTGTATAGAAATTACATCCGGACTGTTTGAACGCATCTTCGGAACGGTTGTCTCTTCTTCCATGATCAACACAAAACTCCTCTACACGATCCTGCTTACGGCAATTTTTTTATACTGCACAGCCTTTGCTATACTTTTCCGATTTGTTCGGAAATCAGCGCTCAAGAGAATCCATTCGGTGAAGCACAACTTTACCACAGGCAGAATAACATTGCTATTGCAACTGATAATCAGTTCGTTTGCCATCATGAGTACCTTTGTGACATGGAAACAGGTAGATTACATGAACCGGGTGGATTGGGGAATTGATACCGAAAATCTGCTGCAGATTCAGATGAAAGTAAGAGACAGAGAGCCGCTTCTGGAAGAAATTGAGAAGCTCCCGATGGTGAAAGACGTGATCCATACTGCATTCTTCACACTGTCCCAAACTTCAGATAAGTTGGGGCCGAGTGGTGTTACAGGAGTTAACTGGGACAAAAAGCCTATGGACTTCAATCCCCTTTTTCAAACATTTGAGGTTGATGCAGATTTCATTGAAAAGATGAAATTGGAAATCATTGAGGGAAGAGGAATCATCGAGGAGGATTTTACCCGTGGCAATACAGCCGGCAAGGTGCTTATCAATCAAAGTGCACAAAAGATCATGGAAATGGATGATCCTTTAGGTCAAAGCATTTCTGTCCCTGCCAACTGGTATACTGCTGAAGGAAGAGGAGTAGATCATTATGAAATTGCGGGCGTCGTTGAAGATTTTCATACAGTAGGCTTGCAAAGTGAAATACCACCGCTCATCATTAAAGTGATGAAAGAGAGCGGAGGAGGATATTTCAATTACATACGCGTCATGCCGGGGTTGGAGGAAGCAGCCTTGGAAGCAATTACCAATCTTATTCCCAAGTTTAGGCCCGACAACGAAAACGAATCGCTGGTAGTCTCAATGCGTCAGCTGCTGAGTGATCTGAGTAAAAACGAACAGAATCAATTGAGACTGTTTACAACGTTGGCTTCACTCTGCATCCTGATTACAGTCTTCGGCATCTATTCCGTGTCGCAACGCGAGACCCGTAGGAGACGCAAGGAGATCGCCATCCGCAAGACCGCCGGAGCTAAATCGAATGAGATCATGAACATGTTCTTCCGTGAGTACCTCACATTGACACTGATTGCCGTCGTGGTTGCGCTTCCATTGTCTGGACTGTTCATGGAACAATGGTTGCAGAACTTTGCCTATCGGATCACCATCTCCTGGTGGATGTATGGTGCGGTGTCACTCATCATAGCATCAATTGTAATCCTTGCAATTGTGATACAGGTAGCACGTGCAGCGAATCAGAACCCGGCAGAGGTGGTGAAATCAGAATAAAATTTAATTCATAATCCAAATAAACTATGATTCAAACAGAAAACTTACAGAAGATCTTCCGCACCGATGAGGTGGAGACTTGGGCACTGAACGAAGTGAACATCAGAATCAACGAAGGTGAATTTGTCGCCGTGATGGGACCCTCCGGCTGCGGGAAGACCTCGCTGCTGAACATCCTGGGGCTGCTCGACAACCCCACCTCGGGGAGCTATCACCTCAACGGAACCGACGTCTCAAAATTCACCGAGAGCCAGCGCACCGGCCTCCGCAAGGGGGTGATCGGCTTCGTGTTCCAGAGCTTCAACCTCATTGAGGAGCTCAATGTCTATGAGAACATCGAGCTACCGCTCCTCTACATGAAGATCGGGGCTGCCGAGCGGAAGCGCCGCGTGAAGGAGGCGATGGAGCGCATGGCCATCACCCACCGCGAGAAGCACTTCCCGCAACAGCTGTCGGGGGGACAGCAACAGCGCGTGGCCATCGCCCGTGCCGTGGTGGCCAACCCCAAGCTGATCCTTGCCGACGAACCCACGGGGAACCTCGACAGCCGCAATGGTGCCGAAGTGATGAACCTGCTCACCGAGTTGAACCGCGAAGGAACCACCATCGTCATGGTCACCCACAGTCAACACGATGCCGGCTTCGCCAACCGTGTCATCAACCTGTTCGACGGCAAGGTGGTACCGGAGGTGGTGCTATAACCGGATTAACATACAAACCCATCAAATAAAAAACAGATGAAAAAAAGTCTATTGTTGCTTATACTCCTTAGCCTGTTTTCCTATGAGGTGATCGGACAGGAAACTGAACCTGCAGACACAATCCCAGTCATTGCTGAGAGTGAGACGATGATGATATCCCAGTTAAAGACTCAGCTGAAAACGCAATTGAAAACACAGCTTGAATCGCAGTTACTCGCCGGTCTACAGTCAAAATCGGACAAAGAGTTGAACGTGGTCATCGACAGCATGTTGTTGCAGCTCGACGAAGATATTGCGCGCATCACTCAATTTCCGGAAGACAGCCTGGCAATGATCAATAGTTTCATGAAGAACATCAAGTTCTCCATGAATGAGCAGGAGCCGGATGGCGCTGCGATGTTCAATCGGGATGAACTGATGAAATTTCATGACAAATTCTACGCAGAAATGCTCCTGATGAAGGACAATTTAACAAGGGTCAGGGCAACAGAAGATAAGGAGATGAAAGCCCAACAGTTGTCAGGCGCAATCCTCAATTTCTTCAACGACAGTGGATTCTGGGAGATCATGGAGATGATGATGGATAAAATGATGTCGTTTAAAACCTCTGTTTCGGTGGAAGAAAGCGAATAATCTATGCTGGCAACAACCATAAAATTAATCCTCAGGAACTGGTGGCGCAACAAAACGTTCACACTCATCTCGCTGATAAGTCTTACGGTGGGGATAGCCTGCTTCAGCATGCTCTTCTCATTCGTTGTCTACGAACAGGGCATAGAGCAGCAGAACCCCAACCGGGACAGGATGGTGTGGGTGATGCAGGATTTGCCCTCCTCGCCGGGTGAGAAGATGGCCTACATGCGGGGCGGTGTCCCTGAGCAGTTGATGGCTAAATATCCCGAGGTGGAGGATTACCTGCAACTGAACAGCTTTATCGTGAAATATATCGAGGTGAACAACCAACGCTTCGACCCGGTAGAGATCATCAACGTCGGCAGCTCCTTCCCCACCTTTTTCCCGTTCGAGTTGCTCTATGGCAGCTGGGATGCCCTCAACAATCCGCAGGCAATGGTGATCAGTCAGAAGCAGGCTGAACGGCTTTTCGGAAGGGAAGATGTCATAGGGGAACAGCTGACGGTGTGTGAGGGGGGCTTCGACACTGACATCAGGAATACATACACCATTGGGGCAGTGGCGAAATCACGCGACCAGTCGGCCATCACCTTCGATGGCCTCATATGCAGCCCCGAGACAAACTGGGGGGGCCCCACCCTGCTGATGATGCCCGAAAAGAGCGATCTGAAACTGTTTGAGGAGAAGGTGAGCAACGATCAGATACCCACACTGGCCGGGGGGAGTTACTATTTTATCCCTCTCGACAAGGCGCTCTCCTCTCGCTATCAGCAGCGGGAGCTGGGATTCTGGCACCATCGCAAGGATAACCTGCTGATGGTGGGACTGATTTCAGCATTGCTGTTATTGCTGATCGCTATCTTTAACTACGTAAACATGAGCTTCTCACGCCTGTTGCAACAGGTAAAGATGCTTCAGACACAAAAACTGATGGGTGCAGACAGGGCCGCTCTACGCCTGCAGATCTTGTTGGACACCCTGCTCACGGTATTGACATCCTTCCTGCTGGCACTGCCGCTGATGCATGATCTGTTACCGCTCTTCAACCAGGTGGTGGATGCCGACTTCACACCATCCTTTTTCTACAGCAATGGCTTTTTCCCGGTACTCATCCTGTTGCTCATTCTGCTGACTCTCATACCGGGCTGGATGGTAAGCTGGCGCATTTCCCGCTCCACTGAAATTGAAATACGAACCTTCTTTATCTCCAGGAGACATCGGTGGGTGGGCGCGATGGTTACCCTGCAGTTTGTGATTTCCATTGCATTGATCATCGCCACCATCACTGTTTACAAGCAGTCGGCCCTGGTGAAGAAGCACAGTGCCCGCTACCATGATCTGATAGAAATAGGGATGACGGGAGGTAACCTGGATCTGCGTGAATCAGCGCAGCAGATAAGAAACATCTCGGGGGTGACAGATCTATCCATGGGAAACATGATGCTGATGAACTCATGGGTGATGCATGCCACACTGAAAAGGGAAAGTGGTGAGGAGCTGCAAACCATGGTCCTCCAACTGAGGGGCGATGAGAACCTGATACAGATGCTTGGATTGCGACAGCTTGCAGGGGACCCGTGGGAGCGCACCTCCGACAATAATCCCCACTCAGTGTTTATCAACCAATCGTTTGCCGACAGGCTGCAACAAACAGCAAATGAGATGGTCGGCGAACCACTCAACAAATATTTAATCTCCAACGACTCGGTCTCGGTTATCGCCGGCGTGGTGGAAGATTTTTATTTCGCATCGCTCGAGGAGCAGGTGATAGCGGTGTTAATAGAGCGGATACCTGCCGGTACTCAAAAGATGACATCGATGCAGATACGGCTTGATGGGAAGGAGAAGCATGAAGCCATCGCGGCCATTAAGCGTGTGTGGCAACAGACCTACCCCGACGAGCACTTCAGCTACATCGACATTGAAGATCAATTCATCAATCGTAACAGAAAGATCTTTGAAATGAGAGACCTGCTGCAGATGTACTCGCTCATCAGCATCCTGCTCACCTGTTTCGGTCTGTTTGGCATCACATTCTATGCGGTAAAGCAGCGCACCAAGGAGATTGGCATCCGGAAAATCAACGGCGCACAGACATCGCAAATTATGTGGTTATTGATGAAACCGATGTTTATCTGGATGATAACAGCCTTTCTCATTGCTGTCCCCTTGGCCTGGTGGTTCATGGAGAAATGGCTGCAACAGTTCGCTTACAGGGTGAATATTTCAGTGGGATCCATTCTTCTCGGACTGTTATTTGTTGCCTGCATCACTTTTCTGACTGTTGGCTGGCACCTGTGGCGCACATCAAAGGCAAACCCAGCGCAAAGCCTGAAAAAGGATTAAAAAAAATGATTCAGATGATTTCTTTATTCCAAATCGATATTATCTTTGTCAATACCAATACGTTTGGATGTTTAAGGACAATTTGGATCCGGTGAAGTAAAAAACCTTTGTGCCTAAAAAATAAACATCATGAGCAACGAAAATGGTTCTATTCACGATTTCGATTTCAACCTGATCTGCGAGTATTTCTCACACGTTGAGCGGCAGGGACCCGGCAGTCCCGGTATGACACTGAAAGCGCTCAGTTTCACGGAGGAGTCCTGGACCCACCATTTCTATGCCCCGCAGCCGGCGGTTCAGGAAGCATTTCTCAGAAAGCATGCGGGCAATCTCAAAGCGGAGTTGCTGATAAGTGAACTTCGTCGTGAAGAAGCAATGTATAACAAGTACAAGGCCTATTACGGCTATGTCTTCTATATCGGCAAGAAGATCTGACGGTTGATAGGGAACAGCTCCTGTCATCTTTCATACACTTTTTGACAGGATTGGAATACAAGATCAATCACAATTAAAAATCTTTGTCAATGGAATCACAAATGCAATTGAGGGATCCGGAAGTATTCCCTTCGGAGATGGAGTTGAAGAGAGTGTTGGGCGAACCGGTCTACAGCGTGCTGGCATCATTTTTCGAGGCAATCGCCGCCCTGGATATCTCCGAAGAAAAGAAAGATGAGTTCGCGGCGATGAAACCAGCTGGGAAGTTAATACCCATGACATTCGAAATCAGCGAACAGGAACAACTCGAGGAGCTGCTCACCGTTGTCCGTTTCAAGAAAAGCCTGAAGTGATAAGACAGATGTCGCAGCTCTCATCAACCGGACAAAAAAGAATATAGAAAGCATGAATGAAACAAGATACATTGCCCTGTTGAGGGGAATCAACGTGGGTGGCAACAACATCATCCGCATGAGCGACCTGAAGGCATCGTTCGAGGAGTTGGGATTCAGTGACGTGGTTACCTACATCCAGAGCGGGAACGTGCTGTTCAACACTGGGGAAAAGGACAAACAACTGCTGATCGAAAGAATTGAACAACATCTCTCCGAACGGTTTGCATACCAATCGAAGATCGTCCTTCTCTCAAAAGAGCAGCTGCAGCATATTGTGGACGCAGCCCCCGCGGGCTTTGGCGATCATCCCGATGAATACCGCTACAACGTGCTGTTCCTGAAAGAGCCCCTGACTGCCGATGAAGCACTGCAGTCCATCCGCACCAGAGAAGGTGTTGACCAAGCATGGACCGGCGACGGGGTGCTCTACTTCTCAGTGCTGATCACCCGCGCCACGCAGAGCTACCTCTCAAAAATAGTGGGACAACCCATCTACCAGTCGCTCACCATTCGCAACTGGAACACCAGCACGAAACTGCTCTCGAAATAAGCGACTTCCAATCACTCAAAACTGCGTGTAAAACTTCTCCAGCCGCTCAATCACCGGCCGGAAGAGCGCAACGATCTTCTTGGGCATCTTCTCGAAGAAGATAAGCGTGATCTGTGTGACGTTTTTCTTCATGCTCTTCTTCCAGAATCCGATGATGCGGCCGTTCAGCATGATGGTGGGCGAGAAGATGCCGTTCTTGGTCATCACCTTGCTGTAATGCTCGGCGTCAATCATCTCGGAGCGATCCTTGGAGCTCACCACAAACTCATCGAAGGGAGCCAGCAGCAGTGCCGATTCCTGCCCGGGCAGCGGTGTGCGGATATCATTGCGCATCCAGCACTCCCGCCCGTTGATGGTCTCCTGTATGAAATCGGAGCTGATCATCTCCAGCGCCTGCCGGCAATCGGTCATGGTCAGATTCGACCACCAGGCGAAATCCTGCAGGGTGGCAGGACCGTGGCTGGTGAAATAACGGCGCGCCAGTCGTTCGAGTGCCTCCTCCCTTGAGATATCCGTCGTGCGGGGTGCCCACTCCTCCAGCAGGGTGAAAGTCTTCGGCTGCCGTTCAGCTCCCCGTTCACGATAACCCCCTCCAGCTCCGTGAAGGAAAGCAACAGCTTCAGGTGATTGTCGTCGAGAAGCACTCCCCTCTCTGCCAACTCCTCTCCAATCTCCAGCCTGGAAAAGATTTCATGCGGCGCTTTCATTTCATGCGTTGAAAGCAACTGGTTGTATAGACGTATGGTAAGTAATTCTGTACTGTTCATTGAGCCACTCTACATATTATCCATTGAAAGACCAATAATATCTGTCTTGTATTTTGCTAAATGTTTCTGAATACTCTTAACCTTCGTCTCCAATTTTACCATATCGATCTTCTTCGCATTGCGTTTTACTTCTGCAATAATGGATGTTTTATCCAGATCATTCAAGGCTACTATATCGATTTCGTTTTCACCTTTACTATCCCAATAACTTCCGATTTCCGTGACTCGAAGACTCTCAGAAATCTTCTCACGGAAATATTTCTCAAGGATCAGGCCGCTGTATTGCTCATAATTTTTGTCGATGTACTCCCGTAGCAAATCAAATCGGCCCATTTCAATTAAAGATTGGTTTGGGTAGATAAAGCGGAACCAGAAACGAAGATAGTTGTCATTCAGACTCCATCTTGCTCTACGACTGCCAGGTTTAGAAAACATAGGTTTATTTCTCACAATAAGAGAGTACTCCTTTTCGAGATTGACTAAATAAGCCCCGGTATTTTTATCAATAATGGAATCAATCTCACTTTGCCTGTTTTTGCCTGATGCTATCAGTTGAAGTATTGAAAAATATGTACCGTACTCCTTACCAAATTCAGAAATAAGCAAGTCTTTTCCCTCTCCTATAAAGGGAGAATCGGCTCGTGTTACCATATCAAGCATCTGTTTATGTGTCACAGCACCTGCATCCATCAATAATTCAATGTATTTAGCCACTCCTCCTGTCAATAAGTACAAGCATAATAGATCTTCCGGGCTATATTTAGCATTATACTCCCTGAGTATATCTTTTGTTACACTTACTGCAAAAGGCTGTAGTATTATTTTAGATGATAGTCGTCCAAAAAGTGGTTCTTTTCGATTCTCAAATATCTTCATCATTAATGAATAGATAGAACCGCACGCAATGAAATTAATTCTTGCTTTGTCTTTATATTGATCCCATAAGTTTTGTATATCGCTGAATATAGCAGGATTCACACTTTCAAATTCCTGAAACTCGTCAATAATTAATGTAAAATGCTCCCGGGTCGCAAAAATCAAAAGCTGCTCAAAAAGATCCCGGAATTGAGTGATTGTTCCAAATATTTTTAATCCCAACATCTTTTCAGCATCACTCTGAAATTGGCTGCATAATAAATTTTCATTTTTACGGGCAACAAATAAATAGAGATATTTTTGACCCCTGACCGATTCTAAAAGAAGGGATGTTTTACCAATACGTCGTCTCCCTACCATTACAGTAAAACAGGCACTTTTCTCTGACTGGATTTTGTTCTGTAACAGTATTTCCTGTTCTTTTTTTCTATTGTAGAATTTCATATGATGAAATATTTTTTATCATTTGCTTTGGCTTTAATGACAATCATACTCTTTTCACAAGCCAGACAATTAAACGACCATTATCTTAATGACCATTACAAAAATACAATATATTTGATTATATCGGTATTATTTGCAAATATATTTATCTTTGTAAAAAACAATGCGAGGATGAGTCCTTTGTTAAAAACATTCGCTCCGTAATTGGTTTTATTCCCGAGGTGGATTCTGCACAAGACAGATGACTATTATCTTCTTTATATGCATGACCCGGACCCATATGAATGTGCAAGAGAATTTGCAACCCAAACTTGCAAAAGCCTGTTTATAACCGGTAAAGCCGGAACAGGAAAGACCACCTTTCTGCATCAGTTTCGTGCCGAGACAACGAAGCAACTGGCGGTGGTGGCACCCACAGGCGTGGCTGCCGTCAACGCGGGCGGAACCACCATCCACTCCTTCTTTCAATTGCCATTCACTCCTTTCACGCCAACCCCGGCCGGACGGGAAGCGCTGATCGCCCGCATAAAGATGAACAGTGCCCGCCGCAACGTCATCCGTGAGCTGGAGGTACTGGTGATCGATGAGATCAGCATGGTGCCGGCCGATGTGCTGGATGCAATCGACACGGTGCTGCGTCATGTGCGTCACCGTCGTGCCGACCCCTTTGGCGGAGTGCAGATGATTTTTATCGGCGACCTCTACCAGCTGTCACCTGTAGCCAAGTCGGATGAATGGCAGATACTTTCGGAATATTACCAGGGGATTTATTTCTTTCACAGTCGTGTCATGCAGGAAGCACCCCCTGTTTATCTGGAGTTCAACAAGATCTTCAGGCAGTCCGACAACGTTTTTATCCGTATTTTAAACGAGGTGCGAAACGATGCCCTTTCACCGGAGGGGTACAGCTTGCTGCAAAGCCGCTACGACCCTCATTTTGACCCGTTGCCCGAGGAGAACTGGATCACGCTCACCACGCATAACTTCAGTGCCGATGCCATCAACAGCACCGAACTGGAGAAAATCACCACGAAGGCACATCTGTTCGGTGCAGTGGTGAAGGGTAATTTCCCGGAGAGCGCGTTCCCGGTAGAGCAACAGCTTGAACTGAAAGAGGGCGCCAAAGTTATGTTTGTGCGCAATGACACCGAAGAACCGCGTCGTTTTTTCAATGGGAAAATAGGCACCATCGTCCGCATCCGGGATGAGGTGGTTACCGTTCAATGTCCGGATGATGGAGATGAAATAACGGTCTCACCGGCAACCTGGGAGAATATCCGCTACACCACCAACCCGGAAGATCAAACGGTGAAAGAGGAGATCATCGGCACTTTCGAACAGCTCCCCCTGCGACTTGCCTGGGCCATCACCATCCACAAAAGCCAGGGGCTCACTTTCGACAAAGCGATCATTGACGCTGGAAACGCTTTTTCCCCCGGACAGGTCTACGTGGCACTGAGCCGTTGCCGTTCACTCCACAGCCTGGTACTGAAAAGCCCGATCAACCGATACAGTATCGGGGTGGACGATCAGGTAGTCCGCTTTTCCTCCTCCAAGACCGAAGTGACAAGGGTGGTAGATGAGCTTCATTCGGCAAAGGAACAATTCAGAATGACGTTGCTGCTCCAGTTGTTCGACTTTTCACCCCTTCATCAAATGACACGCTCCTGGTACTTCGCCACAAAAAAAAATGAATCCTCCTTCAGCGAAGGTACCGTTTCATTTGTGGATGGTATCTCTCAGCAGCTGTCGGAAATTGAGCAGGTGGCCGGTAAATTCAGGCTGCAATTGCATCAAATCGTCCGCCAAGCACCGACCGACAACAGCTTCCTTGCAACGCGGATCAATGCATCCGCCACCTATTTCTCCGAAAAAATTGAGACCCTGCTGCGTTCCTTGCGGGAATCGACGGCAACCACCGATAACCGGGTCAACGCACGAGAGTATGATGATGACATCACGGCCATTTTCACCGGGGCTGCACTGAAAAAGCAGCTGATCACCGCCACCGCGGACAACTTTAGCGTAGAGGCATATTACAAGGCAAGGAGCCTGTTTAGGAAACCGACTTTCAGGATCACCTCCTACAGTCGCGACAGCACGGGAACACAACTCAAATCAATCCACCCGGATCTGCTGAGCGAACTGGTTCAACTGCGAAACAAGATCAGCAAAGAAGAAAACATGCCGGTTTACATTGTCGCATCGGTGAAAACACTTGTGCAGATGGCCGATTATCTGCCCGAGACAGAAAAGCAGCTGCTTCAGATCAACGGTTTCGGAAAAATAAAGGTGAAACGATACGGGGCACAGTTTCTTGAACTCATCACCGGTTACATCACAACCTACGACATCGAATCACGGATGATTCATTTTCCGGAGACCAAAAAGCGGAAAAAGAAAAAATAACCTTGCCGGGAGATTGTAAACAAACAAACAATAAGGTTTGGGCATGACCAAATCCACTGCCTCTCCAAAGCCTCTCCAGGGCCTCTCCAAAGCCTCTCCAATAAAAATTGGAGGGGCAGACGCCTTGGTCTTGCCCAATATACCCTTTATAGGTTATTTTCTCCTGTTTCTCCTCTTATACTTTCTCCAGGCATAAAAAATCAGTACACCGATTATCCAGATTGGCCAGATATGGATGAGGAAGAGGAAAAAATCAACAAGTCCGAACCACCCTTTGGAGAGCGATTGCTTCAATCGTTCTGTGAACTTGTCCCGATTTTCCGGGCTGTATTTGAAATTCTTTTGTGTTGATATGGTTAAATCGAGGGTACTGTAATCAACCTGGTCGCTCAGATATTTCAGTTGGCCTGTTGCGCTCTCAATTTCCTCTTCCAGGGCGCGAATCTTCTCTTCAATCTCGAGAATCTCCTTGATGCTGTTTGCTTTCAGTAACAAGTCGTTGTACCGTTTCAGGTAATTCCGTTTGTTCTCCAGCCTTGTTTCCAGGTCGATAAACTGATCCGTCACGTCGCGGGCATTGATCTCCTTGATAAGGATCTCGCCATCACCGGTCTCGATATCAGATATAAACCGCGTGAAGTTCTCGCTTGGAATCCTGATATTAAGATGATAGGATGTTTCCCAATCGGAATTGATCAGCCGCTCGCTGGCATAATACCCCCCATGATGCTGAACGATGGTATCAACACGGACTTTGGTGTTTTCAAGATCTGACACCCGCAGACTCAGGCGCCCATCTTTGATGATTTTCTTTTTGATCACCTCCTGCTTCGCGATTGCATCGATCGGGGGAGTTGATTCATCGTATGATCGTCGTTCGACAAGCATCGTCTCTTCTTCCATCGTCGCGTCAGCAACGTTGCCGGATTGATTCTGATGGCATGAAACCAGGAACAATGCTGCTAAAAGCAATGTGATCCTGCATGCCGGGGCGTAGATTTTTGTGAAATGGCGCATACTTTTTATTTTAACAGTGTAACAATCTTTTTCAGATCCATGTCGGGTGATGCCGGGATGTGCAGCTCCTCGGTGTTTTTCAACGTCCTGTCGAAGTAATAGTACCGGATATAAAGGCCGTGGAAAGGTGTTTCAATCGCCTTCACTTTCCGGATCCCCGAAAGCGGGAAATCCCAGTTGTGGAAAAAGCCGTTGATGTAGGCAAATTTGCGTCCGAGCAACACCACCCCATCCCCCTTCAGATTCTTTGCGCGGTAGTAAGCCGGCATTCCAAGCGCAAAAGCAGCGATGATGCCAATCAGCGCAATCATCACCAGCAACATCACGCCCTTCCCTTCGTCGATCACGATGATAAAAATCCCAAACACCACCACGATCAACACCGTGGTGATCCAGAGGATGGCTTTGTTCTTCTCCTTTTCGTGCTGAAAGAGGAAGTCGACGTATGCCGCCTTTTCCTGGGGCGTGAGCAGCCAGCTCGCAACGACCCTTTCACCCGAGATGAGCGTCTGCATCTTCTTCGCCCTGCTTCCAAGGATCAGGGCGATGATGAGGCCTCCCAGCGCTACGAAGATGCTGATCAACGTGACGGCATGGGCCCTGTAAAGGGGGCTGCCATCGGTAAAGGTAAGCACCGCCAGAACTGCCCCGACCAGTGCGACCAACCAGGAGATGACAACAGCTTTCTGCTGACTGTTTTTCACTTTCAGCGTGCTGTTAATTTTTTGCAAATCGATCGATTCTTCCATCATGATTTCTGTTTATTTCCCTTGAAGAGAAGTGAAAAGTCAATGTACATCAAAGCTGCAAAGAGCAGGGAGGTGAGCGTGAAAAATTGGCCCATCACATGGCGGTACAGAATCGATGCAACCAGCACCATCTGCACAACGATCAGCAGCTTTGCCAGCCAGTGATAGGGTTTTGGTTTTTTCCGCCTGAAGAACACCGATAAAAGCACCACAGCGGAGCAAAGGATGATTGCCATTACTTCGGGAGAGAGATAACCGCGAAAAGCAAGGATGAGATTCACAATGAGATAGAGCCATGTCCAGATGGTAACCCCTCCCCGCGCTTCAGATGCAACCTGCGGTTCCGTGATTGGCGGAGGCTTCGGAACAGCGGTTGGTTGTTGCACCACCGGGGGGGGTTCCAAAACAGCCGACCTCCCTTTCTCCGCCAGTTGCGAGATGTTCTTCTTAAGTGTTGATTCAGCATATTTCCTGAGACTGCTCTTCAGTTGCTGCTCCACACCCTTGTACATCTTCTCCTTGTATCCCGTAGCATAGGTTCTTCCCTGTTCGGCTATGACCTTTGTTCCGCAGTTCGCGCAGAACTTTGCCTGCCCCAACAGTGGTTGACCGCAATGTGTACAATATGCCATAATCATTTTGTTATTTAAAGAGGCTGTCCGCCGGATTTGTCTTGTCAAACTCCTTCAGGTCGTTGAATGCTTTGGAGATATCTTTCGAGACCTCCGTCACATCTGAATAACCCAACGATTTCAGTTCGCTGTTGATGCTCTCAAGATGGGCTCCCGATGCATTTACATCGACCTTTGCCTTGTTGATCACCTCCATCGCCTTGTCCAGGTCGCGTGGCAGATCCTTTATCTCCAGGTTCATGCCATCCTTGTAGCCCGAACGGACATCTTTCAAGGTGTTCACTGCCTTCTTGGCCTGTGCAAAAGCCTCCGACTCATGCCCGCTCTTCATGGCATTCTCCACCTTGTTCTGATACATCTTACCGGTCTCCCGGGCATCGTACAACGTTGTTTCGCCCGCTTTCACCTTCGTGATGTTCGACTGGTTGATGTCGATCTCCCCGGTTTCGGGATTGAACACGTGATCAGAGTAATCCTTCCCTGCCTCCGCATCAAAGCGGTCTGTACCCCTTTGCTGGTGCGCTTCGGCCCATTCCAAATCACTCAACCCGTCGGGCTTGCCGGTCACCTCGCCAAAGATCTTGTACGATTCGTTCAGCCAGTTGCCTCGTTGCATTTCAATCCATTTCTCGGTGCCGTCTGCGCCCTTCACTTTGCGCAGCACACGGTAGTCGCGGTCGGTATTCACGGAATCGCCCGCCTTGCCCGGTGTCCTGAAATCATCAATCTTCACCTCGTCAGGGTTCAGCTTGTACTCTTTCGCGATGTACTCCTTGAGCTTGGCATCGTGTTCGGTGTATATCTTATTGCGCGAACGATTGAAGATCTCTTTCATCTCCTTGGTACCGTGATTCTGAATGGTGCGCACCTTCGCCGGGTCGCGCATGATCTCCAGCAGCTTGCCCTTGTTGATCTCCTCTTTCCCGTCCACCGTCTTCACGTTCTTCATCATGTCGTCCAAAACCTCATCGGGTGTGATCACCTCGTAGTTCCGCTTCAGGGCTTCGCGATGCATCATCGTGGTGAGCTTCTTCACGATCAACTCCTCCGCGATCTGTCTGCCCGTAATTTTTGCAGCCTCCACCACCGATTTGGTCTGGTAAAGGTTGAACAGGAACTCGCAGCTGATGAAAATAGTCCATGCAAGCGGGCGGTTATTTTTGACCACCAGCTCGATATTCTCGATGCTGAGCACCCTACCCTTTGCCATGTTCATGAGCAAGGGCATGATGTTGTCAAGCTGGCGTGAAGCGAACACATCCCACCCCTTCTCCGGTTCATAGATGTAAAAGTTGAGCGCTTCGATCATCTTTGCCTTGATCATACCCGCCGCCGTGGCCCCCACCCCTTTCAGGTAGAAGGCAGCCAGCGCGCTGAACGCCATGTCGCCGGCCCATTCTGTCCATTCGAGCGTGACCGTGATGGCATTTGCCCATGCCTCTTCCGACTTGTATCCTTCCGCCCCTTCGGCCAGGATGAGGTTCGATGCCACTTTCCAGATCCTTTTCCTCAGTTCCGTAAGCCCTTCGGCCCCAAGCGTCATTTTCCGGAGCTCCAGGATGTCGCGCAGCTTGTTCCTGGGATCACCTGCAGGCACATAATTCTCGATGATGTACTTGCAATCTTCGTATGCTTTCACCCAGTCGGGGAACTCCTCACCAATCCCGTAGGTCTTGACCTTCAACGTGAGTTTCTTTTCAAAATATTCAGGCTTTTCGGCATCACCCGATGGCGCCTTCACGAGATACTCCAGCAGGTAGACATCGCCCGTGCCGGGGATCTCCTCTTTGGTCGTAAAACGATACCGCCCGTAGGGGATGTTGGTGAACAGGCCATCGAAGGTGAATTCAGGCTGCAGCACACTCGCCAGGTTGATGAGCTCCGGCTCCTCGCTCAGCAACTCAAATTGAATCTCAGCCAGCCCCTCTTTGTCCGCCAACACCTGGTTCGTCAGCTTGTCGTAGCGGTAGAGCACCAGGTCGATGTTCTCCTCGAAAGGCTTGCTGGCAAGGATGTGAATCTCGTTCTGCTTGTTGACCCCCTTCTTGATGAGGAGCCCTTCCTGCATCACCATGATGTTCAGGTGGCGCTCCAGCGGTTCTTCATCGCCCTGGGCAGCAAAAAGCACCAGTGTCTTGCTGAGGATGGATTCCCCCTCTTTGGGCTTCATCAGGGGACCGATGAGCGTGACGACAGCCTTTGCTTCACCTTTAGGCAGGATATCGATCTGCGTGAGTGGATCGGTAGGAAGAGAGCCATGCCTGTATTCACCGGTAAACTCCCATCCCTCTTCATCGTCCCCATTCTCGATCCATATATCGAAGGTGATCTCGCTCATTTCGTCCGTAACGGGGAAGGTGGCCTCATCGATTTCGGTTTCCAGCTTGCAATCGAGCAACTTTATCTCCAGATCCTGCCTCATTGGAGGTTCCTCATCGGGCACATCCTCCATCAGCAAGGTCAACTTCACCGAAGGGGGCATGTTGGCCGTCTTGTTGTCGGGATTGGGACTGGTACACCCCATGTTTAAGGCGATGTAATCATCGTTGAGGATCGGCTCCGACAGATCGATCCAGTCGCTCTGCGGCTTAAAGATGATCTGCTCCGTCAGCTCGGGCAGCGGCTTCTCAAATTCATCCAGGATCCTGGCACGCACCTCGATCACCTGGAAGGTATCGGGACGGAGCGAGCGTTTGTTGCCCGGCAGGGTCTCTACCGAGATCTGTTTTTCCCCCTGCGTCTCTATGCGGATGAACTTCTGGATCTGGTGCCCGTCGGCAACCGCCTGCACCGTGACATTGAAAGACGCATTGCGGGGCGTCCCCTCCAGAATCATCCGGGCCGAGAGGCTTCCCTGCGCCTGAGCGGGAGTGATCTTTAACGCCTTCTCGGGATTGACGAGCTGGATCTGTGCCGGATACTTGCGCTGGCTCTTCGGCGTGACCTTGTAGACAACCACCTCCAGCATTTCGGGCTGCCCGGGTGCAAGCTTGAATTGCTCCTTGTTGAGGTTCAGGATGTATTTCACCTCTTCCTCCTCTTCCTCCTTTTTCTCCTCTTTCTTTTTGGGTCCCTTTTTCGGCTGAACGTTTTGTTTCCGTCCCGGTTTTTTCCGGAACAGCTTCCGTGCCAGCGCTGTCAATCCACCGGCGACACTTCCCGCACCCAGCAGACCGACGACTACTTCCCAGGGAAACTCCTCACCCGCAGCGGAGCTGTCGCCGCCAAATTCGGTCGCCCCCTCACCCGCAGCGCCGTCGAGCGGTGGCGCAAAACCCAGCGCCATATCTTCTGAGCCGGTGATCCCTTCAATGCTGTTGCTGTAAGCCTCCTCCAGCGATTCCGGCCGGTAACTCCCCATATAGGTGCCGATGAAATAAAACTTGTCTTCCTGAATGTTCTGCACCAGCGAATAGGAGTTTATGGTTGTGCCGTAGGTCCCGTAAATGGCGGAAAAGATGCGGGCAGAAGAGATGGAGCCGGGTTCTCTTTTGCCTGCCAGGTTCTTGTTGTGCAACTTCACGATCCGCGAGACTTCAAAACGGCGCACATCCACCACCGTGCCGCCCACCGAGACGTCGCCGCCCAGTTGATTTTTCAATTGCCCGACGGCAACATCGAGCTCGGCATCTGAAGGCAACCTGTTCCATGTCAGCGAACCGGTCTGCGCGGTCACGTCCATGGGATTGCCCTGGGCAAAAGCAATGATTGGGAAAAGCAGGAACAGCAGGATGAATAATGGATGCAACTTCATGTTTCTCATACGATTGTATTTTTTGTTTACATCGGTCTGAAGGTTATCAACTTCGTGAGGCTATAGGTCACCTCCTCCACAAAAATAGTATAATTTTTCATCTGTTACATTTTTTTACCATAAAATATTGGCTACTTTTGTCGTCGCGACTGTAGTGCCTCTGCGTGTAGAAAACAGATGAAAAACAAAATCTTTTATGGGTAAACGCAAACGTGGGAATAATTTCGGGAAGTGGCTTATCTTCAGCGTCTCCATGCTGTTTGCGCTGTACGGCGCTTTTTTGGGCACGCTCCTGTTGTTTGGTGTAGACAAGCAGGCCACCCTTACCAGCTACCGCCAGGAATATGGCGAAAGAAATGAGGTGATTCCCAATCGGTACACCTATCTTTTCGGCTACGCGTTCACGGTGGAGGGGAAAACGTACCACGGCACGGGACAACGGGTCGCCTCGCCGGTATTCCTGAAGCCCTCTGCGGAATCCACCATCTCCATCCGCTACCTCCCCTGCTGCCCCTATCTCAACTCGCATGTGGAGGGCAAAGAGACCTGGAAAAGCAGCCTGATCTTCCTCGGCATTGGGGTTATTTTGTTGCTGTTTTTCAGGAAGATGTGAAGATTTGACGTTATTTATTTCAACAAGAAAAAATGACTATCGGTTATACGCTTGTTTGAATTTATGCATCACATACGAGGGGTGACATTTTCCCTAAAGTGGAGAAATTCGACCACTTTAGTTTCGATCCACACACCTCATACGAGGTGAGAACTCAATTAGGCGACGATGTGAACTGATTAGAGTTTACTCAATCCATACACCTTATGCGAGATGTGACAGTGATGAGATAGTTCAATTAGAAGGCAATTTGAACCTTTCAATCCAGACACCTTAGACGGTGTGACTTTGGAATTCAAGATATTCTCTTCCATGTCGGAATATGCCGAAATATTTTTGTTCACTCACTAGTAAATCAATTATTAGAACGGAGAATTTTAAGAAGAATGAAAGTATATCCCTCTGAATCACATGTGTTAAGAAGATGTAAAGCTGATTACGAGTGAAGCTGCCAACACAGATATTATTTCCGTCTTGCTTCTGAATCCTAATGTGCTGGGTGTCGGTATGGCGGGAGGTACATATACCGGCAATCAGAGAGGGAGCATTATCCGAGAGGCATTCTTTGTAAACATTGCCAATGCTTGGACCGACTGACAGAACCTAATGGATCCGATAAAGCTGAAGTTTCATATCAGCGAATATACTAATGTTGAATTGCATTTTCAGAATAAAGTACTTACAACTTTAGATACAGAAGCCAAGACTAAATAAACACTTTCATAATATACTATCTGAAAAATTGTAGTGCACATTATGTGTGCCGTTTTTTGTATAATTAATTGAAATAATTTTCTCTTTTAGCAAAAAACATATATGTTTGCATAAGCAAATAAAATTCTATACGATGAGATCTGACAGACAAGATTTATATCATCAGTTGGAAGAAAACAGAAATTCCAAGCTGCTGGTTTATGTAACCAGTACCAGACAAGGCTTAGAAACACAGATTGCAAAAGATATTCTTCCAAAATTCACCGAGCATCTGGATAATATTGGCGACAAAGAAAAAATTACTTTGTATCTGTACACCAATGGAGGTGATACATTAGCTGCTTGGAGTCTGGTAAATCTCATCAGAAGTTTTTGCAAAGATTTTGAGGTTATTATTCCTGCTAACTGTTTTAGCTCTGGCACATTAATATCCTTGGGAGCAAACAGGATTGTGATGACTAAACAGGCTTCATTGGGACCTATTGATCCGAGTATCAATGGACCACTCAATCCATCTTTTCCAGGAGTCACAGATCCAAATGCTAAAGTACCAGTTAGTACTGAGGATGTGAATGCATATATTGAAATGGCAAAAAATGATTTTGGCATCTCTAATCAGGAACAAATGACAAATATTTTGCTTAACCTGTCAGAAAAAATTCATCCTTTAACCCTTGGACAGGTTTATAAGTCAAAAAGTCAAATCCAAATGTTGGCAAAGAAGTTACTTAAATGGCAAAATCTAGGAGCTGAGAAAGAAGATGCTATTATTAAATTTCTATGTAGTGAATCAGGGAGTCATGATTATTCAATTCGCAGAAAAGAAGCAAAAGAGAGTTTAGGTTTGCCTATAGAGAAACCGGATGATAATCTTTACTCAATCATCAAAAACATATATGATGATATTAGTAACGAGATGGAGCTGGAGAATCCTTATAATCCGGCAATAATGCTGAATAATAGTGATAGAGTTCCATATTCTTTCAGAAGATGTTTAATCGAATCATTGTCTAATGGGACTGATGTATTTTTAAGTGAGGGTATTCTGAGCAAACAAATTATAAGTGCTCCAGGCATACCACCACAAATAAATTTAAGTGATAGCAGAACAAACGAGGGCTGGAAACATGAAAATTAAAATGGGAACAAAAAACTTAAAGTCACAAGAATCCGGGTATAATCCAAAAATTCAAATAACTACGAGTTCATTTAGTGCGAAGTTATTTCACGATAACTCTATTGTGAAAAATACAACTGCTGAACTTATGAAAAACAGGTCAATTATCATAAATAACGATATTGTATCCCGGTAAATTGAAGCAGTTAATTATCATTTAAATAGAGGCTGTTTCATAATTGAGACAGTCTCTATTTTTTACACTTTGTTAAAAGGTAAAAGATAAGTTCTCATTTCTACCAACGAAAAATCACCTAATTGATTAAATATTAATACCTTTAAGTACCTTTTATTATTACGGCATAAAGATTATGTTTAAATCTTATTCTGCCAGATAGTGATTTAGATGATCTGAATGATTCGCTTTGTAAGATCTTCTAGAAGATCGAACTTAAGTAGAAAGTGGAAGCTCCTCAGTAAATTGTGGAGGTATACTGGTATTGGACGTTTCGTCACTTTACGACGAAAGCCCTGGAAATGTATATTATACCTACATTAATCAATACAGAAAAATGAAAAAAAGTATTCTATTTGTTAACTTGACCCTTATTCTGGTTTCCTGTGGAACGATAAAAACAAATGTATCAGACACGTATATTAGAGAGGTAACATCCTATTACCAATTCGAATTACCCCCATTTTCAGAAGATTATTCTGTTTTTTGGGATTACATTGTTGAAAACAACAAGGCATTCAAATCCTATAACAATATAAACTCCAATTTTAAGAATAAAACAATAAAGCAGTTCAATAAAGATCTTAACTCAATAAGTAGTTATCTATCTGGTTATGACGTAGAGGATAATCGAGATAATTATATTGTTGGAAGTAAATATAAAGAAAAAATAAAAAAAATATCATTTCTCCCGAGTTCTGATATTGATGCATTTTGTTATCCAAATGGATACATATTCATTACAAATGGAATGATTAAATTGTTTGGTTTAGGTATGGATGAGTATTTTGGTGTAGTTGCTCATGAAATTGCTCATATTATATTTAAACATGCGGAACGTGAATTTTTCACAACAAAGAAAAAAGAGAGGAGAAACTCTATAATATCAGGTATATCCGCAGTTTCGTTAGCTGCAGGAGCAAGTATTGCTATAATAAATTCTGCTCAATATATGCAAAATAATGAAGATATCGAAAAATTAACAAGAAACTATGTTGAATCTGCTCTAATCACATCTCAAGCTATAGACCACCTGTTAGTTGAAAATTCATATTACAAAAAATTCGAGTATAGCAGAGAAATGGAGATCGAGGCTGATATCGTTGCTATATTGTTTTTAAATTGGTTAGGAAAATCTCCCGAATCATACATCCGGCTCTTATCTAAATTACCAAATCATACTCCAACACTCAGTGACTCTCATCCAGACATTAGGTACAGAGTAAAATTTTTGAGTGACTATATTGGTAAACCCAACAAGACATTTAAAGTAGATGGGAGAATATATCATATAGACGGATTAGATGTGGAAAAATTTATTTTAAAAAACCCAACTGCTGTAGAACGCTTTACAGGTGATTAATAATTCCCTGTAGACTTAAAAAAGTTTATGTTTGCTTGTTGCTGCGGGCAGGCAACTCTACACCATGTATACTCGTTCAAATATGTCCTTAACATAAACCCGAATTCACCGACGTCTTATTGTTTATTTTGCCTAAATTTGTGACAAAGAAGAATTACATCAATCCATGAGCAAAGAAAAAGAAAGAGAAGAGCTACACCGTGCCATTTGGCAAATAGCAAATGACCTGCGCGGCTCCGTAGACGGTTGGGATTTCAAATCATATGTACTCGGTTTCTTGTTTTACCGATTTATCTCGGAGAACCTGACAGCCTACCTCAACAAGGAAGAGCACAGGGCAGGTAACGAAGATTTCAACTATGCCGATATTTCAGATGCTGAAGCTGAATACGGAAGGATAGACACCGTGAAGGAGAAAGGGTTCTACATACTTCCATCCGATCTGTTTGTGAACGTCTGCAAGGGGGCTCGCAACAATCCCAATCTGAATGAAACGCTGAGCAATGTGTTCAAGAACATCGAGAACTCAGCCAAGGGCTTTGACAGTGAGGAGAGTCTTAAAGGATTGTTTGATGACATTGATGTGAACAGCAACAAACTGGGAGGCACGGTCATCAAGCGAAATGAACTGATTGTAAAGATACTGGAAGCGATAAGTTCTTTGACCCTGGGCGACTTCAAGAAGAACACCATCGACGCTTTTGGCGATGCCTACGAGTTTCTGATGAGCATGTACGCCAGCAATGCAGGTAAATCGGGCGGCGAGTACTTCACCCCCCAGGAGGTTTCTGAGTTGCTGGCAGAGATCACCGTGGTGGGTAAGAAATCGGTCAACAAGGTATATGACCCCGCCTGCGGATCGGGGTCCCTTCTGCTGAAGTTCGCCAAGGTGCTCGGGAAGGACAAAGTCAGACAGGGTTTTTATGGACAGGAGATCAACATCACCACCTACAACCTCTGCCGCATCAACATGTTCCTGCACGACATCAACTTCGAGAAGTTCAACATCGCGCATGGCAACACGCTAACAGACCCCAAGCACTGGGATGATGAGCCCTTCGATGCCATCGTCTCCAATCCGCCCTACTCTACCAAGTGGGACGGTGACAACAACCCGTTGCTTATCAACGATCCCCGCTTCTCACCTGCCGGCGTGCTGGCACCCAAGAACAATGCCGACCTGGCATTCACCATGCACATGCTCAGCTGGCTCTCCACTTCCGGGACGGCTGCCATTGTAGAGTTCCCCGGGATCTTGTACAGAGGTGGTGCAGAGCAGAAGATCCGCAAGTACCTGATCGACAACAACTACATTGATACGGTGATACAGTTACCCCCTAACCTCTTCTTCGGTGTGGGGATCGCAACCTGCATCATCGTGTTGAAGAAGAGCAAGCAGGACAACAAGACGCTGTTCATCAATGCATCCAACGAGTTCGTAAAATCGGGGAACAAGAACAAGCTGACCGAAGCCAATCAGCTACGCATCCTAAATGCATTTAAAGAGCGCAAGGATGATCTCTATTTCGCCACACTGGTCAACAATACCGATGTGGCTGCCAACGACTACAACCTATCGGTGACGAGTTACGTAGAACAGGAAGACACCCGGGAAATCATTGATATCACCGCATTGAATGCCGAGATAGCTGAGATCGTGGAGCGCCAGAATCAGTTGCGTGCCGAGATTGATGCAATCGTTGCCGAACTTGAAGGAGATGCGGTATGAGCAGGATTGAACAACTGATCGCTGAACTTTGCCCGGATGGGGTGGAGTATCGTACAGTTAATGATGTTTGCAAAGTTAGCCGTGGACGTGTTATATCGAAGGATTTTATAAGGATTAACCATGGCAATTATCCCGTTTATTCTTCACAGACTGCAAATGATGGTATTCTTGGCACAATAAATTCATTTGACTTTGATGGAGAGTTTTTAACATGGACTACCGATGGAGCTTATGCAGGTTCAGTTTTTTACAGAAATGGAAAATTTAGTATTACAAATGTCTGTGGACTGTTAGAAGTAAAGGAAAATGCTTTACATCCTAGATTTCTATTATATTATCTAAATATCGTTGCTAAAAAATACGTTAGTGAGGGAATGGGTAATCCTAAACTTATGAGCAATGCAATGGCCAAAATCCCTATCCCTATCCCCCCTCTCCCCATTCAGCAGGAAATAGTAAGAATCCTGGACACCTTTACAGATCTGGATGCTGAACTTCAAGCCGAACTCGAAGC
>DAINAS010000013.1:0-4504 GCA_036733365.1 Proteiniphilum sp. | reverse complement strand
ATTGGTCAGTTAGTTTAATTAGGGCGAATGTGCCACAAATAGTCAGTTATCATAAATCACTGAAGAGGTATGGCAAAAATAAATGTTCAACAAACGGATGTCACCATTCTGAAAATTAACGAGGACGATTATATTTCGTTGACCGATATTGCCAAATTTAAAAGCGATGCCCTGACTGCCGATATACCAGATTTTAAACCCATCGAATTCGAGGGGTTTAGAACACAAGCCGGTTTAAATGCCCTTACACTATCACCTCAAAGATGGAGTAATGACAACCTTTTGCCATTGGGCAAATGAATGTTTTACAGGAAGTGGAAAAACGCAAACTATTGAAATAAAGATGAGCCAGTATAACCTCGTAGTCGAGAATCCTGAAAGCACCGTTGTATCGGAGTACCTGCCGATGGTGCGCAAAGAATCGGCCTACCAGTCGGAGGCTGCTCTCGAGAAGTCTCTTATCGAGCAGCTACGGATGCAGGCGTATGAATACCTTCCCCTCACCACCGAGAAGCAACTGATCCATAACCTGAGAAGGCAACTGGAACAGCTGAATGATTACGAGTTTACCGACAAGGAATGGGAGCAGTTTTTCAACAGCAGGATCGCAAACAGGAACTACGACATTGAGGATAAGACGACCATCATTCAGGAGAATCACATTCAACTGCTCACACGGGACGATGGCACCATCAAGAACATCTACCTGATTGACAAGGATAACATACACAACAATCGCCTGCAGGTAATCAACCAGTATGTTGATAGTGATAAAGACCAAGTCAATGACTCTGATCCCGGTCGTGCACATCGATATGATGTGACCATCCTTGTAAACGGTTTGCCCCTGGTGCACATCGAACTGAAACGGCGCGGCATTGACCTGAAAGAGGCATTCAATCAGATCAACCGCTATAGCCGGGAGAGCTTCTGGGCGGGCAGCGGGTTGTTTGAGTACGTGCAACTTTTTGTCATATCAAACGGCACCTATACCAAGTACTACAGCAACACCACACGCTTCTCCCACATCAAGGAGCAGGAGAGCAGCAAACCAAAAAAGGGGAAGCAGAGCAGCCACAGCTACGAGTTTACCTCCTGGTGGGCAGATGCCAACAACCGCCCCATCACTGATCTGCTGGACTTTACCAACACCTTTTTCGCCAAGCATGCCATTCTCAACATCCTCACGAAGTACTGCGTGTTCACTTCGGAGAAACTGTTGCTGGTGATGCGCCCCTACCAGATTGTCGCAACAGAGAGGATCCTGGGTAGGATTAACGTTTCGCACAATTACAAGAGCTTCGGAACAATCAAGGCGGGCGGGTATATCTGGCACACTACCGGCAGCGGGAAAACACTCACTTCTTTTAAAACGGCTCAGCTGGCGAGCAGACTTCCCTTCATCGACAAGGTGTTGTTTGTGGTGGATCGCAAGGATCTAGACTATCAAACGATGCGGGAGTACGACAAGTTTGAGAAGGGGGCGGCCAACAGCAACAGCAGCACTGCCAAGCTGAAGAAACAGCTGGAGGATCCAACTGCACGCATCATCATCACCACCATCCAGAAGCTCTCCATTCTTGTGGGTAAGCACAAGAACCACCCGGTATACGGTCAGCCTGTGGTGATCATCTTCGATGAGTGCCACCGCTCTCAGTTCGGCGAAATGCACCTTGCCATCAAGAAATCGTTCAAGAAGTATTACCTCTTCGGATTTACCGGTACGCCCATCTTTGCCGTGAACGCGAGCAGAGGCGGCAGGATTGACCTGAGCACCACGGAACAGGCTTTTGGCGACAAGCTCCACACCTATACCATCGTGGACGCCATCAACGATAAGAACGTGCTGCCTTTCCGGATTGAGTACATCCGTACCATGCGCGAAGAGGAGAACATCAAGGATGTGAAGGTGTGGGACATTGACCGCGAAAGGGCATTGGCATCGCCTGAGAGAATCAAAAATGTGGTTGCCTACATCCGTGAGCATTTCGATCAGAAGACCAAGAGAAATAGTTTCTACAAGCTGAAAGACCGTCGCCTGGCTGGCTTTAATTCCATATTTGCCGTCACATCGATCGATGTGGCTAAGAAATATTACACCGAATTCAAGAGACAACTGGAAGGATTGCCGGGCGACCAGCAACTGAAAGTGGCCACGATCTTCAGCTATGCGGCCAACGAGGATGTGGATGGGATCCTGGGGGATGAGAATCCGGAGGATACCACCTTGCTCGACCAAAGCTCCCGTGACTTCCTGGAGGCTGCGATGCAGGATTACAATGCCATGTTCAAGATGAATTTTGACACTTCGAGTGACAAGTTCCAGGGTTATTACAAAGATGTATCGGAAAGGGTAAAAAACAGGGAAATAGATTTGCTGATCGTGGTAAACATGTTCCTGACGGGATTTGATGCCACCACGCTCAACACGCTGTGGGTGGACAAGAACCTGCGCCTGCACGGGTTGTTGCAGGCTTACTCACGCACCAACCGCATCCTGAACTCCGTGAAGACCTTCGGCAACATCGTCTGCTTCCGCAACCTGGAGGATGCCACCAACGAGAGCATCGCCCTCTTCGGGGACAAGGATGCGGGCGGCATCGTGCTGCTGAGAACATTCGAGGAGTATTACAACGGCTACAAGGATGGAGAGAAGGTTGTAAAGGGTTATGCTGAACTGGTGGACGGGTTGCTGGATCACTTCCCCGTGGGGGAGATGATCGTAGGAGAGAAGAATCAGAAAGAGTTCATTCGTCTCTACAGTGCGATCCTGAAGTTCCGGAACATTCTGACCACCTTCGATGAGTTTGAAGAGAGGCAGATCCTGACGGAGAGGGATGTGCAGGATTATCACAGCATGTACATCAACCTCTATCACGAGTTCCGCAACAAGGAGCGTGGCGACAGCGAAAACATCAACGACGACATCGTGTTTGAGATGGAGCTGATCAAGCAGGTGGAGATCAACATTGATTACATCCTTGAACTGATAAGGCAGTACCATGAAGGCAATTCAAAGGACACCGAGATCATCGTCAAGATAAACAAGGCAGTAGGCTCCAGCCTGGAGCTGAGGAGCAAGAAAGACCTGATAGATCAGTTCATATCATCACTTGCCCCGTCAAACGACGTGGATGAGAGCTGGCAGTCGTTCGTGGAAAAGAAGAAGCGGGAAGAGCTGGAACGCATCATCGCTGAAGAGAACCTCAACAAGGAGGAGACTTTCCGATACATTGAGAGCGCATTCCGCGATGGCTACGTGCAGGAAACGGGAACAGCCATCACCAGGGTACTTCCCCCGGTATCACGCTTCACTCCTTCAGGTGAAAGATCACTGAAACGGGAGACTGTGCTCTCCAAGATCAAGGAGTTTTTTCAGCGGTTCTTCGATATTTCAGGTTGATGCAAACGTCACATATCTTCCAATCCCAGACATCTTGTTTCAATGCTGTACCTTGGAAGTAGTTTGTGTTTCAAATGTGCTACTTTTGATGCCAGCAGTTCGGGTTTGAAATTTTTCTTTTGTCGTTTTACTTCAGCAACAACTGCTTGGTTTTTTTTCAGCTTCAACGCTACGATGTCTATTTCATTTTGATTTTCCTTTGGCTCCCAGTAGGAACCGATTATCCTGTATTCCATACTTTCTGCAAATTGTTGTTTGAAATATAGTTCCAAGACCTTACCTGAAAAGGTTGGATAATCAGCTTTTACAATGGCTTGCAATGCGGCATAATTTTTAATTTCTATCAATGAACGATGCCGGTCGAAATAATTGAACCAAAAGCGGATGAAATTATCCTGTATCTCATAGCGAACAGTTTGCGCGTTCTGTTTTGAAAGTATTGGACGCTGACGCTGAATGATATTGTAACCTTCAATAAGCCTCTTTAACTGTCCGCCAATACTTTTGTTCCCCAATGCTGATTCAATTTCCGGTTGGGTGTTGATTCCACCGGATATGGCACTTAAAATTGAAAAATAGGTTGCGTAATTTTTACCGAATTCTTCTATCAACAAATTTTTTCCTTCATCTGTAAACGAAGAATTTTCACGTACCATAAACGCTATCATTTCATCTACGCTCAAACTCCGGTTGTCGCAAAAAAGTTCCACATACTTTGGAACACCTCCTGTAAAAGCATAGAGTGCCAGTAAATCGTCATTGTGATAGTTCGGCCTGTAATCATGCATAATTTCTTTCATGGTGGATATGTCGAATGCCGACAACTTGATAATGTTGTCGGCCCTGCCGAACAATGGCTCTTTTGCGTTTTGGAAAATTTTTTGCATCAGAGAAAAAATAGAGCCCGAAACAATTAAATTCATTCGTGATTTCTTTCGGTATTGATCCCAGATGTTCTGCATATCACTGTATAGAGATTCATTGATATTATAAAACTCTTGAAACTCGTCGATGATAAGGTTGAAAGGTGTCTTGATCGATAACTCCTGTATATATTAATTAAAAAGTACCCCACATTTCAATTTAAAAGTATACCACTTA
>DAINAS010000012.1:0-74860 GCA_036733365.1 Proteiniphilum sp. | reverse complement strand
AACAATGTGAGAGCTCTGATCTTCCTAGGGGCCGACAACAGCAAGCTGCATGCCTTCTTCGACGGGAAAGTAGAAACAATCTGTGATACCTCTTCTATGGAAGATGCGGTGCGCACTGCTTACCGCTTGGCACAAAAAGGAGATACCGTATTACTCTCACCCTGCTGTGCCAGCTTTGACCTCTTCAAGAATTATGAGGATCGGGGCGACCAGTTTAAGGAGTGTGTCAGGAATTTATAACTGCTGACAGCTAAACGCTAAAAAAATATGGAGAAGAGTAACAATCCATTTCTTTCCCCCGGTGAGGATCTCAGTGAACAGGGCTTCTCCTGGGGAGATTTCGGAAGAAAGATATTCAAGGGAGATAAGGTAATCTGGTCGGTTTTCATTGCCCTGTGTGTGATTTCGCTGGTGGAGATCTTCAGTGCCACAAGCACCATCGTCTATCGTCAGCAGAACATCTGGGGCCCTCTCTTGCGGCATGCGATGTTCCTGATTGCCGGGGTGGGGGTGATCCTGCTGGTGCACAACATTCCCTACCGCTTTTTCTCCTCACTCATTTTTGTGTTGTTGGGAGCTATCATACTGCTTATCCTCACTCCTTTTATAGGGACCAGTGTCAATGGAGCCGAGCGTTGGATTTCATTCATGGGCTTCACCATCCAGCCCTCTGAGATTGCAAAAATATCACTGATGGGTACCATCGCCTTTCTGCTTAGCAAACAGAACGGGAGCAATGATGCGCTCCTCTTCAAGTGGATGATAGGTCTGATGCTGGTGGTAACCGGCATCATCGCCATGGACAACCTCTCAACAGCTGTGCTGCTCTTTGGCGTCTGTTTTCTGTTGATGTTTATCGGCAACGTGAAACTGATACGTCTGCTCAAAATTGTCGGCGCCGGTGTGGCGATTATCCTGCTCTTTGTGCTTTTGCTCAATGTGATTCCTGACAGTTGGACCAATTCCGGTCCCCTGAGCCGTCTCGGCACCTGGCAGAACCGCATCGAGCATTTTGGCTCGGCTAAAGAACTCTCGGAAGAGGACTATTTTACCATCACCGACGATAATTATCAGGTGGCCCATGCCAAGATCGCCATCTCAAACGGTGGACTGTTGGGCGTTTTTCCCGGTAACAGCACCGAGCGTGATTTTCTCCCTCAAGCCTATTCAGACTTCATCTATGCGATCATCATCGAGGAGATGGGATTGATTGGAGGGCTCTTCGTATTGATGCTCTACGTGATTATTCTAATCCGTGCCGGTATGATCGCCCGTAAAACGGAGAAGCTCTTTCCTAAGTATCTGGTGCTTGGTTCCGCAATGATGCTCTCCATACAGGCATTCATTAACATGGCAGTGGCGGTCAACCTGATACCGGTAACCGGTCAGCCGCTACCGCTGATTAGTCGCGGCGGTACCTCTACGCTCATCACCTGTGCCTACTTCGGATTGATGTTGAGTGCCGATCGTTTTGGAATCGGTAAAAAGAAGTATGAGAATACGCCTGAGAGCGGCCTCAATATGGATATTGAAGAGACGGGGGCTGCAGGTGAAGATCGGTTGCCGCAGGAGGTCCTGAAGGAATCAGCCCAACCGGAAGAGGTTCCCTTTGAAGTGTATCATGCCCGGTAGATTCATTCACTCAGTGACAACAGAGATTGAAAACATGAATGTGATGCAGATAACAGATCAAGCAAGTATGAATGCACCCAGAGTCATCGTCAGCGGTGGCGGTACCGGTGGACATATTTTCCCTGCCGTATCCATTGCCAACGCAATAAGGGAACGCTGGCCGGAGGCTGAGATCCTCTTTGTGGGAGCCCTCGGTAGGATGGAGATGGAGCGGGTGCCCGCAGCAGGATACAAAATAATTGGGCTGCCGGTAGCAGGCTTCGACAGGAAAAACCTGCTGAAAAATATTCCGGTTGTATGGAAGCTCCTTAAAAGCATGCGTCTGGCGAAGAAGATCGTGAAGGAATTCAGACCGCATGTAGCAGTAGGGGTGGGAGGATATGCCAGCGGTCCCTTGCTGAAATCGGCTGCCGCGGCAGGTGTGCCAACGCTCCTGCAGGAACAGAACTCCTATGCCGGTGTCACCAATAAGGTTTTGGCAAAGAGGGCGCAGGTGATCTGTGTGGCTTATGAGGGCATGGAGCGTTTCTTCCCGAAGGAGAAAATCGTGCTCACTGGCAATCCCTGTCGGCAAGATCTGATGATCACGGATCAGAAACGGAGTGAGGGGTACAATTTTTTTGGACTGGATCCGGCAAGAAAAACCATCCTGATGGTTGGCGGGAGCCTGGGTGCCCGCACCCTAAACGAGAGTATCGTGGACGCATTCGGCAAACTGGCAACGAGTGACGACCTGCAGGTGATCTGGCAGTGTGGAACATATTATTACAAAGAGATGCAGCAATTGCAGCGCGACGGGAAGATACCAGCCAATGTCCAGCTGTTCGATTTCCTTTCCCGCATGGATTATGCCTATGCTGTATCGGATCTGGTGATCTCACGTGCCGGTGCAGGTTCCATCTCAGAGTTCTCACTCCTGCAAAAGGCTGTGATACTCGTGCCTTCCCCCAATGTAGCGGAGGATCATCAGACGCGTAACGCGGAGTCACTGGTGAGAAAAGATGCAGCGCTGATGGTTCCCGACAGGGAAGCCACCGGGAGGTTATTCGATGAAGCCCTTACGCTGGTGCGTAATGAGCATCGTCTGCAGGAACTGAGCCGCAATATTGCAATGCTGGCCCAATACAACTCCGCCGATAGGATCGTCGATGAGATTGAGAAAATTGTGAAGCGTCACTGATGATGAAAGAAAAGATAGAGAACAGGAACGAGAGATCATTCAACTACGATCAGATCTATTTTGTTGGGATTGGGGGGATTGGCATGAGCAACCTGGCCCGCTATTTCCTCTCACAGGGGAAGTTGGTAGGAGGATATGATCGTACCGAGTCAGCCCTCACGGAACAGCTCCGTAGTGAGGGAGCCTATCTGCACTACAAGGATCAGATAGATGAGATCCCTGCCGCATTCACCGACAGGGAGCGGACACTGGTGGTTTACACCCCCGCTGTACCCGCGAGTCACGGTGAACTCACCTACTTCAGGTTGAATGGTTTCAGGTTGATGAAAAGAGCCGAACTGCTGGGTGAGATCACCCGTGCCAGTGATGCGATCTGTGTGGCGGGAACGCATGGAAAAACTACTGTCTCGAGCATGACTGCACACCTGCTGCGTCAGTCACATGTCGATTGCAATGCTTTTCTGGGAGGCATCTTGAAAAACTACAATACTAACTTATTGCTTTCTGAACGGAGCAAAATCACCGTTGCCGAGGCGGATGAATATGACCGCTCTTTTCACTGGCTCAAACCCCATATCGCCATCATCACCTCTGCCGACCCTGATCACCTGGATATTTACGGAACGGCAGAGGCATATCGCGAGAGCTTTGAATATTTCACATCGTTGATCCGCACCGGGGGAACACTCCTCCTCAAAATGGGGACAGCACTCACACCCAAAACTGCTCAAGGGGTCAATGTGCGAAGTTATTCAGAATCGGAAGGTGACTACCATGCCGAAAATATACGCATCGGTGATGGTGAGATCCGGTTTGATTATGTCTCGCCCGGGAAAAGGATCAACGATATCAACCTTGGGGTGCCGGTGAAGATCAACATCGAGAACAGTATCGCTGCCATGGCTGCTGCTGAACTATGTGGGGCGACTGCTGAAGAGATCAGGAAAGCTATGGCAAGCTTCGCGGGTGCACGGAGACGGTTCGACTTTCATATCAAAAGCGACCGGATTGTCTTTATCGACGATTATGCCCACCACCCCATGGAGCTTACCGCAGCCATCGAATCGATCAAGGCGCTTTACCCGGAACGGAAGTTGACAGCTCTCTTTCAACCCCATCTGTACAGCCGCACACGTGACTTTGCCGATCAGTTTGCCGAGAGCCTCTCTCTCGCCGACGAGGTAATCCTGCTCGACATCTATCCTGCACGGGAGGAGCCGATTGAAGGGGTTACTTCCGGGATGCTCCTCGATAGAATCACCCTTGCCCGGAAGCAGTTGTGCAGCAAAGAAAGGGTGCTGGATTGTCTGCGCAACCTCGAGCTGGAAGTGCTTGTGACTTTTGGTGCCGGCGACATCGACCGGCTGCTGCCGGCAATAGAACAGATGTTGCGTGAACGCTATCAGATGAATGATTAACGAACATTAATTTGCAGGGCCTTTGCGCATCTTAATGTATCTTTGCAATGTCAAATCAAACCAATCAACACTTGAAGAAAACCCTGCTCATACTGGTCGCACTGGTGACAATTGGTTACCTGGTCTTCTCTGCCGCCTATTTCAGGAAGGTTGCACGTAACAAGCTGTGTGATAATTTTGAAGTGGTGATTGAAGACAGTAGTAGGACTCAGTTTGTGCTTGCGAGCGATATTGAAAGATTGGTGAAGCGTCACAAGCTTTTTCCTGTAGGGAAACCCTTCAGTGAAATCAATACCTTGGCAATCCGTGACACCATTCTTACAAACCAGCTGGTGGAGTCGGCTGAGGTTTATACAACACCCGGCAGCGGCATTGTTGCTTTCATTCGTCAACGACAGCCGGTGCTGAGGGTCATCTCCGACAAAGAGGGAAGTTTTTACGTGGACGAGGAGCGACGCATCATGCCTGTTTCATCAGCTTTTACAGTATATGTGCCATTGGCAACAGGAGCAGTCTCACAGGCGCTTGCCAGCGATCAGTTATACGATTTTGCCATGTTCCTGCGTCGCAATGGCGATTGGGATGCATGGATCGAACAGATCGATGTGAGAAGCAATGGTGATGTGGTGCTGATTCCCCGTGCGGGTGATTTTCATGTGGTGATGGGGAGCCTTGAGGATTACACGGCCAAGCTCTCCAAATTTGTCCGTTTTGTAGATGAGGGTTTGAACGTAGTGGGATGGAACCGATACAGTGAGATCAACCTGAAGTATGAAAACCAGGTGGTTTGCACCAGGAAGTAACGGGCACTGCTGACAATTGGTTGCTCTTCAAACGGTAACTAACCGCCGAGACCTCCATTAAATGATGTGAAGATGCAAACAAAACCGTTTGTGAGAGTGTTTGTTAAAAAAGATATAAATATAAGTTCATCAATCATATGACTTCATCAGGATTTACTGCAGTGATCGATTTGGGCACCACCAGAATAAAGGGTGTGATGGGGCGCAGGAACGACAGTGGCGTCATCTCAGTGATTGCCAGCGGAAGCATTGACTCCGGCAACTCCATACGCAGGGGAGTGATCTATAACATCGAACAGGCAGGGGCTAAAGTGCACAAGCTGGTGCGGATGCTGGAAAACAGTAGTGATCGCAAAATAGGCAGGGTTTACGTCTCGCTGTCCGGACAGTCGCTCCACACCATGGAGTTCAACGAGATGAGACGTCTGCCGGCCGGGATGGTCACCGAAGAGGTGGTTACCCAGTTGCGCAGTGTTGCTGAGAAATACCAGCCCGACATGAAGCGAAACTACCAGGTGGCTGATGTGGAGTATTACATCGACGATAAGCCTGAGAGAAGTCCTGTGGGGGTGACCGGCAGCCAGATTGAAGCCGGTTTTGAGCTGATTGTGGGCCGTCCCAACCTGATGAACAATATCGAGAAGAGCATTTCCACGAAAACTGAACTGGAGATTGCAGGATATGTGGTGGGTCCTACTGCCACTGCCGCCATCGCCCTCACCGACGAAGAGAAAGAGTTAGGATGTGCGTTCCTCGATTTTGGTGCCGGTACCACTACTCTTTCGGTTTACAAGGAGGGCATCCTTCGTCGGATGGTGGTGATTCCCTTTGGCGGACGGAGCATCACCAAAGATATTTGCGCGCTCAACTTCACCGAGAACGATGCTGAACAACTCAAAATAAAGTTTGGGAAAGCCATAGAGACACACGAGGGACCAATCTTCTCCTCACCCTTCTCTTCCAAACCCGATGTAGACCTGGCTGAACTGAACAAGGTGATCGTTATGCGCCTCGATGAACTCATCGCCAACATCCGCGAACAGATCTCCCTCTCCGGTTATGAGGGACAGCTGGGGGCGGGTGCGATCATCACCGGTGGCGCCTCACTGCTTAAAAATCTGGATCTCTACCTCGGGCAAAAACTGAAGATGGCAGTGCGCAAAGCAACTGCACGTAAAGCCATGGTTAACAACGCACCTGAATTGACTGGTGATCCCTCCTTCACGCTCGCGCTGGGAATGCTCCTTACGGCAGCTGACGACTGTGAGAGAGATGAGGTGGATATGACAGAAGCTGCATCCGATGAGGAAGAATCCTCCTCCTCCGTTTGGCCGTGGCGCTCCAAATCGGAGAAAGAGAAAAAGGTCAAAAAGGAGAAGGTGAAAAAAGAAAAAGCGGAGAAGACTGAGGGTGGTTTCTTCACGAAAATGGAAGATATGTTCGGCAACATCTTCTCAGAAGATGACGAATAACCAAGTAACAACAGTGTGCAATGAATGAAGAGATACTTGAATTTCTGATAGATAGTTGTACCGATACCATCATCAAGGTGATTGGTGTGGGCGGTGGCGGTGGCAACGCCGTGAACCACATGTTTGAGGGTGGGATTCACGATGTATCGTTTGCATTATGCAATACAGACAACCAGGCGCTGAAGGAATCACCCGTACCGGTGAAGGTGCAGCTGGGACAGCATACCACCGGAGGTCTAGGTGCCGGAAACAAGCCCGAAGTGGCCCGTAAGGCTGCCGAAGAGAGCGTGCAGCTGATCGAGGATCTGCTCAATGATGGTACCAAAATGGTCTTCATCACTGCCGGTATGGGAGGTGGTACCGGTACCGGTGCAGCCCCTGTCGTAGCCCGTGTGGCAAAAGAGATGGGGATTCTTACGGTGGGGATCGTTACCATCCCTTTCATGTTTGAGGGGCCACGTAAAATTGTGCAGGCACTCAAAGGGGTGGAGGAGATTGCCTCTAACGTTGATGCCTTGCTGGTGATCAACAACGAACGGCTGCGTGATATCTACAGCGACCTGACCATGCTCAACGCTTTTGCCAAGGCAGACGACACACTGGCTACAGCTGCCCGCAGCATAGCCGAAATCATCACCATGCATGGTCATGTGAACCTCGACTTTGCTGATGTGGAAACCACACTGAAAGATGGTGGTGTGGCGATCATGAGCAGCGGTCTCGGCACTGGTGAGGATCGTATCAACGATGCCATCCGCAATGCACTCCACTCCCCGTTGCTGAACAACAACGATGTGTTCAGTGCCAAGAAGATACTGCTGAACCTCTCCTTTGGCGAGGAGAACCCTCTTATGATGGAAGAGATGAATGCACTGCATGACTTCATGTCCAAGTTCAGTAGGGAGATAGAGGTAATATGGGGTGCGGCAGTAGAGGAGGAGCTTGATCAGGAGGTGAAAGTGACACTGTTGGCCACCGGTTTTTCCATCACAGATGTGCCCGGCATCGAAGAGCAACATCAGGAACGTACGAAGGCTGAGGAGATACAGCGCCAGATTGAGCATGATGCCCGGATTGAGCAGGAGCGGAAGGACAAAGATCTGATAGAGAAATATTACGGCAAGAAAGGGCTCAAATCACTTACCACCGTCAACTACCGGCTGGAACCTTTTGTGCTCAGCATCGATGAACTGGACGACGACAAGGTGCTGGAGGCACTGGAGAAGACTCCTGTCTTCAAACGGGAACCGGATTTTAATCCGAGGATATTCAAAACTGATGCACCTCAGGCATCAGGATCGTTGTTTGATTGACTTTCTGAAAGATTCGACAAATAGAATAGAATTGTAATTGTAAGAGGAGAAACGAATATGGCATTTTTGGATTTAATAAGCGAAGAGATTAAAAAGGCAATGTTGGCCAAAGACAAAGTGCGTCTGGAAGCATTGCGAGGAATCAAGAAGGAGTTGTTGGAAGCGAGAACCGCCAAGGGTGCTCCCGAAGAGATCACCGACGAAGCAACAGTGGCCATCATGCAAAAAATGGTGAAACAACGTAAAGAGAGTGCAGAGATTTATGCTTCACAAAATAGGAGCGACTTGGCCGAACCTGAGTTGGAACAGATAAAGGTAATCCAGCAGTTCCTTCCGGCACAACTTACCGACGAGGAACTGACAGCAATTATCATGGAGATTATCGCAGAGACAGGTGCTGCCTCCATAAAAGAGATGGGGAAGGTGATGGCAGTTGCTACCAAACGGTTGGCAGGCAGCGCTGAGGGACGGGTAGTCTCTGAAAAGGTGCGGCAGCTGCTCTCTTGACAATTTCCCTTTCTAGAACTTCCGTTCGTAAGGGACGTACACCTTTTTCATCCGTTTGTCTATCTTGTTGTTGCGACGCGCTTTCTTGAGTAACTTTTGCAATTCGCGGTCACGATTTTTGCCTGCTTTGAAATCATCACTCAACATTAACAGTGAGATGGTTTCCTCGTCGATGATGTTGCATCGAAACACCACTTCCCTGTTTTCAATGATCTCATTTTCTGCGAGCTGAACCCGATAGTCAAGTTCCGGTTCATATTGTATGCGGTGTGTATGGTATCCCAAAGCCGATACAACGATTGAACCGATTTTTTCTGTTTCCGTGAGAAACAGTTTCCCTTCCTGAGAGGTCACCTTACCTTCCAGCAGTTTGCCCGATTTACTGTATGACTCAACCAGAATTGGGTATAAGGGATAATTGTTACTACCCACAACTTCTACCATGCAGCTGTCTTTTCGTGATGCGGGTAGTGTACGGGAAGATGATTTTTCACCTGAATACTCACCGGTGTGAACGACCAATATATCTCCCAGCTGCTCATATTTCCCTTCTCCCACCTGTGCAACAGATAGTCCTGCAAAGCCGCTGAGGCGAAACGTGGCATGTTGATCTTTCAGGCAGAGTGAGTCATTGCCCTCACGGTATGTGCCCTCCGACAACTGAGCATGCGACTGAAAGAAAGCTAAGAAAAAAGATAACACAAAGACTGTTTTCTTCATGAGTGGTGTTGTTATGTGAGTGTGGGACAAAAGTAACATTTTTTTACATGAGATGCGAGTGATCTCCCATAAAAAGTAAATTACATCCACCTTCCCATCTGCTTTTTCACAATAAAAAGCCGGGGGATAATCATTCAATTATCCCCCGGCAAGCATTGCTCGATATGATAGATTACTCTACATCTGTTGGTCCTGTTTGAGCCTGAATTCCCCAACCGGGATTTTGGTAAACGACCGATGATTCAAAGTTCGATTTATCACTGGCCGTAAGCCTGAATACATCCATGCCAATCGGTTCAAGGTAGTGAGCCGGTGTAAATAGCCAACCTCCTTGTGCGGCAATATTATTGTTGACCGTAATTTTTTCGTAGGGTACAATGTAATTGCTTAATGTGGGTGCAGACATGTTCCCTGAAGCTGCATCAACAATTGTCAGATCGGCCAATTCTGTTTCATAGCTGCTCCCCCAGAATTGCATGCCTTCAACCTTGTATGGATTGTTTTTTAACTGATCCATTGCACGCCACCGCTTCAGGTCATCCCATCTGAAAGCTTCAGCAGCAAGTTCATTTCTCCGTTCACGACGAATATTATAGAGTACGGGGTCAATCAATTTTCCTTGTGAATAAGCACCAAAATCCCATTTAGCCTCTTCATTCATCAGCGTTGCATTAATCGTTTTGTTGTAGTCCTCATCAACCTTTGCACGACGGCGAATTGCACGCCAGTATTTGTCGGCTGTTGCATCAATATTGCTGTTTTTCAGATAAGATGCTTCCATATAGATCAGCATCGCTTCGGTTCCACGGAAAACAATGCCGCCACTTGTCCCTGAATCATGGTCGTTGGCCATGATGGGTGAGTAGTGCTTTCCTTTCTTAATCATGTAACCGGTTGTAGCCTGACTACCTGCATCACCGAATATGAGACGGATACTGGTCAGGTTGGGAGTCCCGTCAGTCTGGTAAAAATTGACATCACCTGGCTTTTTGGTAAAGATCACGATTCTGGAATCTCTTCCCTGTAGCGTTTCATTGACCCCTTCTGTTTCCCATGATGGGTCATATCCGGACCCGTCTGCATAGATGGGTAAGCCGTTTCGCATCAGGAATGAATTAACCATCCCTCTTGTCCAGCCTGATCCACCTCCGTTACGCTCCAACTCCATCTGAAGGTTGTTTACTACACCCATTGACTTGTTGAAGTCTTTCCACATTAGTACCTCATCATATTTTTCCATATCTTCATCGGCAAACATCATGTAGTATGGATTGAGGATATTGAGGGATGCATCCATTCCTTCACGGGTATCACTGTTTTCTGTCAAATTGTTGACGGTGATGTCACCCACGATCTTCGCAGACTTCATCGCTTCCCCAAGGAAATAATCGATTTCACTGTCAATGTTGAATCCCTGGACATCTGTCTGATTGCCGGGCCATCCGGTACCTCCGGGTACAAATGCAGTCCCTTTGTGATATTTTTCCCAGGTCCCTTCATACAGCGCTACACGCGCACGCAGCAGATGAGCAACATTTTTGGATACTCTGTTTTTCCCATGCGGGGGTGTATCCATCAAAAAATCAGCAGCCTTATCCAAATCTTCCAGGATAAAACGGGCAACCTGGTTTCTGGGTTTTCTTTTGCTTGCTTCTATCAGTTGCACTTCATCATCGGGCAACACTTCCGTGATGATGGGGAAATCGCCGAAACTTTTCAATTTTTGGAAATAGTTGTATGCACGGATGAGATACATCTCACCGATGTAGTGTCTTACATGATCCTTGTTTCCGGTGATCTCATCTGCCTCGTACTTAGGAAGCACATTCTCGAGAAAGTAGTTGTTGGAACGAATACTCCCCCAGTTCCATCCTCCATCACCGGAAGGAACCTTCTTCTCACCCGGCTGCCAGAAAATGGGATATCCAGTTCCTGCCTGATTGTCGGTGTGGTTGTCAATACCAAAGAAATTGATGCCATAACCGGATGTCACTGTCTCAAAAGAATAATTGTTAATGGTATAGGCAGCCAGGTCATCTACTGTTCTGAAATACATCTGAGGGGTGACCTGATCCAGCGGTTCCCTATCCAGGAAGGAATCGCAACTCCCCAACAGAATTATTATAGTGATTAGTGACAAATATTTAGTCTTCATAAAATCTAGTTTTATTAATTGGAAATGAATTAGAGCGTTACATTAAGGCCTACTGAGAGGCTTTTAGAGAGAGGGTAAGTAGCTCCGTCCCAACCTCCAACACCTGCTGTTTCAGGGTCGTAGATCTTCAAGCCTGTAAGGGTGAAGAGGTTCTCACCTGATACGAAAAGACGAAGGTTATTCACTGCGAAACGGCCGGTAATATTTTCAGGGAGTGTGTAACCCAGTGTAACATTCTTAAGACGTGCATAGGCTGCATTTTGCAGGAAGCGTGTCTGACTAACACGGTTACGTCCGTTTTCAAGTGGTCTGGGATAATAGGCGTCAAGGTTCGGTCCCAGTGGGCTGTTGGTGTCGGCCGGCCTGAAATAGTCAAGATGCGGTTCAAAGAAGTTGGTCTGCCAATAACCGACTGCACCCCAGAAGAGAGTGGTGCCACTGCCCGGCATGTAATCTCTTTTCAGTGTACCCTGGAAGAAGAGCTTCAGGTCAAAGCCCTTGTAAGCTGCATCCATGTTCAATCCAAAGTTATAACGCGGATTGGAGTTCCCGATAATTCTGCGGTCACCCGAATCTTCAACGGTATTCCTTCCTCCGTCAATCTTGCCGTCACCATTGAGATCTTTGTACATGATGTCACCCGCACCCCAGTTTGAACCCAGGGCACTCTGTGCACCATTTTGCATCGAGCTCAGGTGAGATTGCATTTCTTCATTTGTCTGTGCAATGCCAATCGTTTCATATCCCCAGATATCACCAATCATTGCTCCCGGATAATAAGTAGAGAGCGATTTGGATTCGTTCGGGTATCTGTCAATAGTGACGGTATTGTCCGAGAGGCTCAGGCTTGCTCCATAACGGAACTCTTCAATCACATCGCGCCAGATCAATTGCAGTTCCCATCCTTTAGATGTCATATCCAGGTTGTTGACACGCGGTGTGGCGATGCCGAGAATGTGTGGTAACTCAGGTGCTGGTCCCACCATGTCAATTGACTTACGTTGGAACCAATCGAAGGTGGCATTGAACCTGTTGCGGAACATGGATAGGTCAACCCCAACATTCAATGTCTCTGTTTTCTCCCATGTGAGCAACGCTGAAACAAGTGAAGACTCCCATGCCGTATTGGGCCTTTTGCCGTCAAGCAGCCATCCTCCGTTGGCATTACCCCTGCCGATTACCCTGTAGAATGGATACCAGTTATCGGTATTTTGGTTTCCTAGTTGTCCCCAGGAAATCCTCGGTTTGAGGTTGCTGATGATGTCGGTGTAATCTTCAAAGAAGGATTCCCTGGCAACGTTCCAGCCTGCTGAGAAGGAAGGGAACAGGTTCCATCGTTGATCTTCCAGGAACCGTGAAGTACCGTCATACCGCAGGTTTGCTTCCAGCAGATAACGACCCTTGTAATCATAATTAACACGTCCGAAATAGCCTGCCGTTGCCCAGTGTCCGTAACCGCCACCCGTTCTGGCATTTGTGGTAGTGGTGTTCAGCGTGGGGATTCCTGCCGCAATGTTGTCCTGTGATCCTGATAGATTGCGATCGGTGTAAAGTTCCGCCTGAAAACCGGCCATACCCTTGATGTTATGTCCTTCTCCCAGTTCCCTGCTGTATTCCGAATAGATATTGGGATTGAAGAAGTTACTCTTATAGGCATATTCGTTCACGCTGGTTGTCTGATTGGCAATTGCGTAGGGTATTTCGTCGACATCATATGCGTATGCTGTCTGCCAATCCCGATGTCTGAAATAATTTCCGGTCTTGTAGTTTAACTCCACGTTGGTTATCCAATTTTCAATGGGTTCAAAGCGGAAGGAGAGCTGCTGTGTGAAGACATCGTTCTGAATTTTCTCGCGGCCGCCGTCCTGGATCTGGTATACTTTCGACTCTGCGGTATAGTATCCATTGGGATCCTTCACCGGAATAACCGGCCAGTAACGAATCAGGTCGAAGTAAAAGACGTTCCAACTGATATCATCACCTCCGGTGAAAGAGGGTGCCTGATAGTCAGATCTTGAAAAACGAGCTGTATAACCCATTTCCAGCCAGTCACTCAGTTGACTGTTCAATCTGGCCGTTACCGTGTATCTCTTTTTGCTGTCATCACCATAATTGAGCAATCCTCCCTGATCGAGATAATTGCCGGAGAAATAATATTGGCTCACATCGTTGCCTCCATTGATGCTCAAGGCATGTTCCTGGGTGAAACTGTTGCCGAAATGTGTTTTGAGCCAGTCGGTATTCCCCGCGGGCATGATGTCCTGTCTCTCAGGGTCATCAAATGAGTTCCATCGGCCGCCACGTTCCCACATGAACTGGGTCGATTTGCCCTGTTGAAAGTCCAGTATCTGCTGCAGTTTGTTTTCACTGTACATGGGCGCCTGACCACCATTTCCCAGCTGGTCGTTCACTGCCAGGGCAAAGTTATATGAGTCAGCCATCTCCGGCATATTCAGTGGCGATAGAAAGCGGAAGCTATTGTTGTAATTGACACTTGGTTTTCCACTTTTTCCCTTCTTAGTGGTGATCAGAATAACACCTCCGGGAGCACGTGATCCGTATATAGAAGAGGCTGCTGCATCTTTCAATACCGAGATGTTCTCAATGTCGTTCGGATTGAGGGTATTCATGTCTCCCTCCATCCCATCAATCAACACCAGCGGAGATACACTTGAACCTGTTCCGATGGTACCTATCCCACGAATGTTAAAACGTTGTGTTGCATTTAACGCACCACCGTTTGCACCGGTGGTGATATTCATGCCCGGTACAATACCCTGCAATGCTTCTACAACATTGTTCACAGGGCGTGCGGTCAGATCATCTGCGCTGACTGCAGATACCGCTCCGGTTAAGTTCTCTTTTCGCTGTGTGCCGAAACCCACTACTACCAGTTCATCCAACAGTTCAGTGTCGGATAAGAGTACAACATTGATCATCTCTCTTCCGTTTACCGGGATGACCTGTGATTTCATACCCACATAACTGATTCGCAGGGATCCGTTTGGTTGGACACCTTCAAGTGTGTAGTTGCCGTCGATGTCTGTCACAGTTCCCCTGCTTGCATCTCCTTCCACAATGATGGTTGCTCCAATCACGGTCATCCCGCTTTCATCCGTCACTGTGCCTCTGACAGTGAGATTCTGGGCGAAAACAGAGAGAGTAAACAGGCCGAACAACAGCATGAATATTCCTCTGCTTTTAAAACAATTTCTACCTTTCATCTTTTTTTTGTTTGATAATTTTACTGATTCACATAATAGTATTTCGCTCTCTAACAATCTTTTTTTGCAATATGATATCGTATATGATCAGATGTGTATTATTATAGATAATAATATATATATTGCCCTTATAATATAAAATAAGTTGCAAATATACACATTTTTAATTAAAATATAAAATATAGATGTTCAGCCCTTTGGCATCTTCAACTATACTACACTGTTCAAAAGTTCTTTGGGTCCTTTTTAGTTGTAAATCCTTGTGATGTTTTTTTAACAACAAGAACTTAAATGACACAAAAAAAGAGAGGCTGGTCGACCTCTCTTTTTTCTGCTCGTGTAACTCTCACAATATTAGGGCTTGTCCCACCAGATGCGCCCTTCGGTTCTGTCAACAGCTGTACCGTAATTTGGGTCTGTTTTAAGAGCTTCGACCGCTGCGTTGAAGTTCTCCACATTTGCGGTGTTGGGTGTTGGTAGCACATTTCTTCTGGGAATGACCAACCCGTCACCACCGGTCTTGATCTCTTCAAAATATGCTACACCATCAGCCGGTTCCGGTTGCGCCTTGAACGCTGGAAGCCCGGTGCGTTTCCAGGAAGCCCATGCCTCCTCGGGACGCATGAAGAGATTGACCCACTGCTGAGTGGCAATCTTTGCCATTGATACGCTCTGGAACTCCGGCTGAGCCAGGTAGGCATCAATCTTCGCCGTAGTGATGGGGTTGTAGTTGTCACTGTTCTCGTTCATCGCGGAGGGAACAGCCATCGCCTCAGCCCAGTTTTGGTACTGCTCCATTGAGGCACGGATGCCTTCACGATACCAGTTCAGGTCGCTCTTGCCACCCACGGCGCTACCTTTCTTCAGGGCAATCTCAGCCATCATGAAGCATACTTCCGGGTAGGTGATTAGTGGGGTGAAGAGGGTGATTTCATCTTGTGAAACATCATAAAGGGCCTGATCTTCTTTGTCACGCACACCCAGGGTGTTACTTACCTTGCCGCCGTTTTTCACGTAAAATCGACTCTCGATCTGGCTGTTGTTGCGTACCGTCATGGTCTGATCCACACCCTCATCATCCACATAGGGAATGGTGAAATAGGCATTGGTTGACCAAAGGCTGTTGGTGCTGTCGGGGTTGGCTGCCATGCCGGTATAGCGATCCGTCCATTGTGCGAATTGGGTGGCATAGTCGGGGTAGTACTTCTCCAGCGTTGCAAAAACCGCATCATTCTCGGCGTTGTTGTTTCCGTATCCGAAGCCGTTTCTGCGCACCAGGATGGGCAATCGAGGATCATCGTATGCCTTCAGATAGTTCACCAATGCACGTGAGGCCACATAGTTGTTGGTTAACCCCTGCATGTCGTCGGTGTTATTGTTGTGTTCATTGGGGTGATGGTAAACCGCCGACTGTTCGTGCGAGGCGATGATGCCGCCGGCATGGGCAAGCACTTCGGTGATCACGCTGTTGTAGAAGGCGTTGTCTGCTTTCTCCAGTCGCTGGGCCATCTTGATACGAAGTGTGTTGCCGAAACGGATCCAGTTGGCCACATCACCTCCGTAGAAGAAATCATTTCTGCCAAGGTTATACTGGCTTTCATCGGAGCCCTGCAACTGTGCCACACTCTCCTTCACTTTTTCGTCGAACACCTTGTAGAGTGGGTTCCCGTTGATATCCTCCTGGTAGAGGTCATACCGCGGTGTGGAGATACCTTCGCTAGCCAGCTTCAATCCTTCGCTGTAGGGTGCAGCACCATTCACGTCGAACATCAGCCAAGCCTGGTAGGTCTCCAACATGGTCGCAATGGCGGCCACATCCTGATATCGTTCCTTCTCGGGATTCAAGGGTATGACCGTGTTCACAAGGTAACGCAGCCTCAGGCCAATCTGTCCGAAGTAGTCGCTGTAATAGGGAGTGTAGGGAGAAGGACGGGAGGTGCCGTTCGGGTTGACATAGATGCCGGCAGAGGCTCCGCCGCTGCCCACGATGTATTGCATCAGCTGCATCACGCCGCTATATTTGCCGGTGAGATGATGGCGCTGTGAGTTGTTCCAGTTTTCGGTGGCTCCGCTGAAGGCGTTTCTGGGATCAACTGTTCCCAGCAGTTCAGGGTTGGTGTTCAGCTCCTGATAATCCTCCAGGCATCCCGAGAAGAGTAGAAGGGATGCAATTCCCAGTATGAAATATTTTATCTTGTTCATAATGTATGAAATGTTAGAATCTGAGGGTAAAGTTAATGGCATAGGTGCGTGAGAATGGTACGGTACCGATATCCATCGGGGTCAACGGGTTGTTGTTCGAGATGGAAGCAGGGTTAAGTCCGTCAGTCAACTTGTTTACCAGGTATCCCAGGTTGCGGCCGGTGATGCCGATGCGGAAATAATTGGCACCAAGCTTGTTCAGGATGCTCTCCGGCAGTCGGTATCCGATAGTGATTTCGCGCAGCGAGAACCAGGTGTTGTCCTGGATACCCAGTTCGCCCGGCATGCCCCACCCCAGGTTGTAGGTATAAAAAGCACCTGCAGGCATTGGACGGATACCCTTTTCGAGTCCCTCCTTATAGGTGAGGCCACTCACGTCAATCCGTGTGGTGGGGTCGCTTGCGAGCGGCGCAGTTGCACCTTCGTCAAATACTCCATCCAGCGGATAAACATCAAACACTTCTTCACCCTTGTAGTTGGTGCGCTGCCAGCCACCGTTTTCCTTGTCGCGTCCGTAGAGTGAGGAGCGAAGGGTACCCATGGAGGAGGCGTACTTGTATGTGTTAGAGAAGAAGTTACCACCCACGCGGCCGTCGACCAATGCGTAGAAGTCGAAGCTTTTGTAGGAGAAGGAGGTGTTGAAGCTAAGCAGGAAATCGGGTTCCACCTTGCCCAATTCCACCCTGTCGGGTACCCCCTTGTCGTAATTTGTGGTATAGCCATACACCGGTACGCTGGTGGGACTACCTGCAGCTCCCCAGTAGGAGATCAGTGGCTTGCCGTTTCTGGGGTCTGAGGGGTCTGCCTCATTGTTGAAGCGTGCGATGGCGGCTCCGTAGGGGTTGTTGTAGGCAGTGGTGAGCACACCAAATTTACCCCCTTCGTAGGCCCAGATTTCGGGTCCACCGTCGTACTGACCCATCAGCTGCCACTCCTTTACATTTTCGTGCAGTTCGATGATCTTGCCCCTGTTGAGTGAGAAGTTGCTTCCCACCGTCCAACGGAAGTCGGCCGTACGTACCGGGGTTGCTTCCAGAGAAAGCTCAATACCCTGGTTCTGAATATTACCGGCATTGATCAGCTGGTTGCTGGCTCCGGCTTCGGTAACAGCAGCTACCGTAAGAATCTGGTTGCGGGTGTTGGTCTTGTAGTAGGCGAAGTCTATGTTGAACCGCTCGTCAAAGAAGCGCAGATCGGTTCCTAATTCGATTGACTGCTGCACCTCAGGCTTCAGGTCGTTGTTCCATGCCGTTCCCAGGTTGGGGTTGGCAATCAGTACGCTCTCCCGGTTGGGATCATACTGTGCACTCTGCGAGAAGACGCCGAAACCGCGGGTGGTGGCGTAGGCTGAAGTGCCCATACCCACTCGTGAGAGGGATGCGCGCAGCTTACCGTAGGAGAGCCATTCAGGCATCTCGAAGGTGTCGCTGAAGACCCATGAGGCGTTGGCCGAGGGGTAAAACACGGTGTAATTGTTCATCCCTGTAGACATGTACGAGGGGTAGGTGAGGGTGGAGAGCCAGTCGTTGCGGCCGGTGAGCTCGAGGAAGAGCTGGTCCCTCCATGCGAAGTTGAGGATGGCCGAGAGACCGAACGCCTGGTTGTTGCGCGGCGTGTAGTCGAAGTTCGGGGTGATCCTGTTTACTGAATTGGAGAAGGCAAACACGGCTGGTGATACCAGACCTCCGTTGGTACTCTTGTTCCATGAGTGTGACTCAGTGTTGCCATACAATTCTGCAGCAAGGATGCCGTCGATTGTGATGGTCTCGTCACCAAGCTGCAGTTCATTGTTCATGCTCTGCAGCATCCCGAGGAAGTTGTAGGAGCCTGAGTTGTTGCCGCCACGTCCATAGCCACCGCTGCCGGTGGGTCCGTAGTTGGCACCCTGTCCGTAGGATTGCCACATGGTGGAGATACCGTAGTAGTTGTAATTCCCCTGGATGCTGGCCGTCAGCTTGGGGGCGATCTTGGCCCTTAGTGTCAGGTTGCTCAGCATCGAGTTCTCAGACCGCTGGTCCAGGTTCATGTCACGGTTGTGGAGATATCCCCTCAGGGTGCCCCAGGGGCTGTCGGTCTCCACTGCTTTTGTTTCCGGATCACGGTATAGATCTTCATAGGCAGATACATCCATGTTACGGGGTGTGTAGTAGGTGGTCATCATCCCAAGGTTGCCGCCCCAGTTCCATCCTCCCTGGTTGGCACCGTTCTGTGCACGTGAGAAGGCATAATTGACACCAGCCTCCAGTGAGAAGACATCGTTTAGTTCGGTTAGCCCCCGGAAGGATATTGCATGACGGCTGAACTTGTTCCGCTTGAATACACCGTTGTTGTCGGTAAATGAATAGGAGAGGCGGAAGGAGGATTTCTCGCCGCCACCGTTGATGGCAACGTTGGTGGTGCTGTTCAGTCCAGCCTGATAGAGCGATTTCCAGTTGTCGGGATGAGCTACAAAGGGTGTGGCCTGACCGTGCGGCAGATACTGGTTGATCATCGATCCATCCATCTTCGGACCAAAGCTCGCGGCTGTGCGCTGCAACGAACCGTCGGCAAGGAAGCCCCCTTCATATCCGTTACTGGGTGAACCGGCTCCATAGACGTTCTGCAGTTCGATAGGTGACTTGTAGATGTCAGTGGTTTCCAGGATCTGGGAAATCTCTACTCCAAGTCCCTGCTTGCCGTAACGTCCACCTTTCGACTTGATCACAATGGCGCCGTTAGCACCGCGTGATCCGTAGAGTGCGGTGGCGGCAGCCCCCTTCAGTACGGTGACACTCTCGTAGTCGGCCGGGTTGAGGTTTTTAAGCTGTGATCCCCAGTCAGTGCCGTCCAGTGCACCACGCAGTGGCTCCTGGATGATCATCCCGTCGACTACGAAGATGGGGGAGTTGTTCTTGTCGATCGATTTGGCACCACGGATAGTGATCGAAGAACTGGAGGTGACTCCCGAAGCACCGGTCAGGTTGATGTCCAGACCCGCTACCTTTCCCTGCAGTGCGGTAATTGGGTTGATGGCATTCACCCGTTCAATCTCTGTGGTGGAGACACTGGTGGTGGCGTAACCCACCGAACGGGCCTGCTTGGTGATGCCCAGGGCGGTCACTACCACTTCGCTCAACATCTCCGAATCCTCGTTCATCACCACGTTGATAGTAGTGCGCCCATTCACTGGTACACTCTGCGTTACCATGCCCACATAGCTGAACTGCAGTGTTGCGTTGGACGGAATATTGGGCAATATATAGTTACCGTCAATATCGGTGACCGTACCGCGTGACGCATCTCCCTCCAGGATGATGGTCGCACCAATCACCGGTTCTTGTCGATTGTCGGTCACCGTTCCCCGCACGGTGAGATTCTGTGCAAACAGAGACAGGGTCATCACGCTCAGCAGGAGTGTGAAAAGCCCTCTTGATGGAATACAATTTCTACGTTTCATTCTTTTTTTGTTTGAAAATTAATGAATTAACACATGTTGGCTCTTTTCGGTTTGACTTGGTTTGTATTGCTAATTGACATTGAAGAAAAATTTTTCCTAAAAATTAAAAATACTTAATTGAATTCGCATTATTTCATAATAGTTGCGCAAATATACAACTTCAATTTAAATTCATTTACAAAAAAAATCCACTTTAACATTTATGAAACTTAATAATGACCTTTTTTGGACCGTGGTGGTGTTAAAGCGTAACGAGTTTCTTTCATTTTGACGATAATTTACCATGCTGGCACAAAAAAACCCCCTGCAGTGGTACAGGGAGTTAAAACATTTTGGACGGTTGCTTTCCGTTTGCTCAGAGACTTTTTTCAGTGAGATAACGCTCAGCATCCATGGCTGCACGACAGCCTGTGCCGGCAGCTGTGACTGCCTGACGGTAGATAGGATCAGCTACGTCACCACAGGCAAAAACACCTTCCACATTGGTCTTCGTAGTGGGTGCTTCGGTGTTGATGTATCCCACTTCGTCGAGCTCCACATAATCCTTGAAGATTTCGGTGTTGGGTTTGTGTCCGATGGCCAGGAAGAATCCATCTACGGCAATGTCATACCGCTCTTCATCTGTTTCGCCCATTCGTTTCACCAGGTGCACACCTTCCACACCTCTTTCGCCGAAGAGGCCTACTGCATTGTGCTCGAAAAGGACCTCAATCTTTGGATTGTTCATTACCCTTTCCTGCATGATCTGTGAAGCACGGAGATAGGGTTTGCGTACAATCATGTAGACCTTATCGGCCAGACCTGAGAGGTAGGTGGCCTCTTCGCATGCAGTATCACCTCCGCCCACTACAGCTACTTTTTTCTTGCGGTAGAAGAAACCGTCACATGTGGCACATGCTGAGACACCCTGTCCGGCATATTTCTTCTCGTCATCCAGGCCCAGGTATTTTGCGGTGGCACCGGTGGAGATGATCACCGTATCGGCTTCGATCACCTTTTCATTATCGATTGTCACCTGCAGGGGGCGTACTGAGAAATCGACAGCAGTAGCTCTTCCCGAACGTACGTCGGCGCCAAAGCGGGTCGCCTGTTTTTTCAGGTCTTCCATCATCTCGGGACCGGTGATGCCTTCCGGATATCCTGGAAAGTTCTCCACCTCAGTTGTGGTGGTCAGCTGTCCTCCAGGTTCCATTCCCTCGTAGAGTACCGGTTCCAGATTGGCTCTTGATGCATAGATGGCAGCGGTGTAGCCGGCCGGTCCTGATCCAATGATCAGACATCTTACTTTCTCGTTCATATGTTTCGTTACAATTTAAAAACCTTCTCCGTCAGGGAGGCATCGGGAGAAGGGGTTTGGTTGAATAATTGTTTCAAAGGTACAAATTATCTCTCACACCAAGAACCGATATTTGCAATATCTATCCGCGGTAAATGGAAAATATGGAGGGAGTTGCATCCCCTGATGCTTTATCTCAGGTCGATTATCTCGACGTTGGGATGACCGTTTTTGTCGAAGCGAAACTCCCCGTCTGCGAAGTTGTGGTTGGCATTGTAGTCCGAGATGTCGATTCGTTGCTTGCTGCCGTTTTGCATGGTCAGCGTCACCTGTACCAGTGTATGGCTCTTTTGGTCGATCGCAGCTTCCACCTCTTTATACTCCATGTTCCCGACGGTTGGTACCATCCTGATCCATTGAACCTGCTTGTTGTGGATGGTTTTGCTGACCGGAGCCGTAAGGATGTAGCCGTTGCGGTAGATGCCCAGCAGGGCCAGGGGGCTGACAGCCGTGATCTCATCCTGTGTAGGGGAGCTGATGTTCACTTCATTCACCTCTTTCATCAATACCCATTGCGTGGAGCCATCGAACCAGACATCCATCTGGTCGGTTTCAAGTCTGAATTTGTTACCTTTGATGAAAGCGGTGCCCTCCATCGCCGTCTGTTCACTGCCGTCGTTGCCGAGGGTGGCAGCACGAAAGGTGAGGCGGATGCCTTTTGATGCTTCAAAAGATGCGTAGGTCTTGTCGAGCAATACTTTTGCTTCGGAAGAAGGCTGCTGCGAATGCACCATGAGGGTGATGAGCAAAACTGCGATGGTGAGTATATTTCTTTTCTTCATCATGATCCTTTTTAATTGGTTTATCGTTTAGACAGCAAAGATGTGCTCCGGTTTAAAGCAACAGATGATAACACTGAATGATGATCCCCTGCGTGTTATTCGGATCCGAAGATGTTGATTTCTCTCAGTGCAGTGAGGAGAGCAGTTTTTCCAGTGAATATTCGTCGGCGATGAAGACATCCCTCGGTTTACTACCCTGGGTGGCCCCCACGATACCGGCAGCCTCCAGCTGATCCATCAGTCGCCCCGCACGGTTATACCCAATCGAGAACTTGCGCTGGATCAGCGAGGTGGAGCCCTGTTGGTGCACCACAATCAGACGTGCGGCCTCATCGAAGAGCGGATCTCGGTCGTTCAGGTCCACAGCTCCGGGTGCTGCATCAGCCTCCGTCGCCACATCAGGCAGCGCAAAGGCCCTGTCGTAGCCGTTCTGTTTGCCAATGTACTGGGTGATCTCCTCCACTTCGGGGGTGTCTACGAAAGCACACTGAATGCGAATCAGGTTGCTCCCCTGTGAGAAAAGCATGTCACCGCGACCGATCAACTGGTTGGCACCACTCATGTCGAGGATGGTGCGTGAGTCGATCTGAGAGGTTACGCGGAATGCCATACGGGCCGGGAAGTTGGCCTTGATGGTGCCGGTGATGATGTTGGTGGTGGGTCGCTGGGTGGCAATCACCATGTGCATTCCCACGGCACGTGCCTTCTGCGCGATGCGTGCGATGGGCATCTCTATCTCCTTGCCGGCGGTCATGATCAGGTCGCCAAACTCATCAATCACCACCACGATGTAGGGCATGTAACGATGACCTTTCTCCGGGTTGAGGCGTCGTTTCACAAATTTCTCGTTGTACTCCTTTACGGTACGCACATGTGCCTTCATCAGCAGCTCATAACGATCGTCCATCTCCTTGGTGAGCGAATTGAGGGTCTGTGTCACCTTGGTCACGTCGGTGATGATCGCTTTCTCCTCATCCGGGAGCTTGGCGAGGTAGTGTTTCTCGATGGTGGAGTAGATGTTGAACTCCACCATTTTCGGGTCTATCAGCACCATCTTCATCTCCGAGGGATGCTTCTTGTAGAGCAGCGAGGTGATGATCGCGTTCAGTCCTACTGACTTACCCTGTCCTGTGGCACCCGCCACCAGCAGGTGGGGCATCTTGGTGAGGTCGAAAATGAACACCTCGTTGGTGATGGTCTTGCCAAGTGCCACCGGCAGCTCGTAATCACACTCCTGGAAGCGGCGAGAGGAGATCACCGACTGCATGGAAACAATCTGGGGATCCTTGTTAGGCACTTCAATACCGATGGTTCCCTTGCCCGGCATGGGTGCGATGATGCGGATGCCCAGGGCAGAAAGACTCAGCGCGATGTCATCTTCCAGGTTGCGGATCTTGGAGATGCGCACACCTGCCTGGGGTACGATCTCGTAGAGCGTGATGGTGGGACCCACGGTTGCCTTGATTGAGGTGATCTCGATGCCATAGTTGCGAAGCGTGTGGATGATCTTCTCCTTGTTGTCGTTCTGCTCTTTCATGTCGACGGCCCTGTCGGAGGTGTTGTAAACCTTCAACAGGTTCATCGTGGGAAATCGGAATGTGGAGAGATCTTTGCGCGGATCATAATCTTCCTGTAATCCGGTATGCAGTTCCTGATCTTGTTCTGGTTCCTGCTCAGCATCGCTTGTTGTAGCAGGTTGTGGAATGTCGTCCTTGGGAACGATCACCTGGAAGCCATCATCAATCGTTTCACCTACATCTGATGGGGAGCGCTTGGTCTTCTCCTCGTTGAAGGTGAGTATCACGGTGGGATCCTCATCGCTCCCGGGCGAATCCTCGTCAGCACTGCTGTTCTCTTTTTCATCTGCATGAGCAGCCAGCTTTGCTTTCATGCGACTGATAAGACGGCTCAACAGACCCGGTTGTTGCTCGATGTATGGATCATCTGAATCATCCTCAATGGGTAACTCTTCTTCCTCCACCCGCCGGAACATTGAGGGTTTGCTGTTGATCAGACTCTGCTGGATGGTTTGTATAGAGCTCTTGCGCAAAATCACGATCAATGAGACGATAAAGAGGATGATCAGCAGCAGGACTCCCGGCCAGCCAATGCTGTTTTCCAGCAGCTGTTCAATCTGGGTTCCGTGTGCACCGCCCCAGTTGACATGGCTGTCAGGAAAGAGCTTTCCAAATATGAATGCGCTGGCAATAGAGCCGCTGATCAGCCCGAAAGCAGTGATGAAAAGCGCTTTCATGAAGGTAAAACTGGATACCTTCATGATGCGCAGTCCAATGTAAATCATAAACAGGGGGATCATCACGGAAAAGATGCCAAACCATTCGTTGACAAGCATCTCTGCCAGGAATGCTCCTCCCGCACCGGTCCAATTGTCTACCCCTGAGTTGCCGGAGCGAACAAGTTCAAAGAAGGAGCGATTCAGAACCTTGCTCTGATCGGCAGCTCCCGTGAAGAAAAAAGAGATGATTGCCAGCAGGAGAAAGATGCCAATGAATGCAATTACTACTCCCGTGAGAAAATGAACCCGTTCATTCTTGAGAAATGCAAGGCGATTGACACCCTTTTTTCTCGATGCAGTTGTATTCTTCCTCTTTCGTTTAGCCATAGTTTTCTCGTTTCAACCTGTTTCTGCTGTCTATCCCTTCTTTTCTGTGATGTTTGGCACAGGTGAAAGCATGATGTGTGAATGAATGTACAAATGTAAAAAAAAGAACGTTAGGTTGAAAGAGAGAAAACCCGTTTAAGCAAAAAAGATACACCCTCAGGGGTGTATCTCATGTCTCGGGGAGATCACTGATCAGGACCTCATCTTTTTTTATCCTGTCCCATCAGATAGACGCCACCCACCAGCGCAACCACGCCTAACGCCAGTTCAATATAAGCCGTTTGTTTTGCATTGCTGTCCTGTGCGGTGATCTCAAGGCCCAACAGGTCAACCGACTTCTCACTTTGGCTCACTCCGGTAATGCCCAGGTAGCCCAGTACTATTGCTGCAACAATTAACAGAATTCCAATTACTTTCTTCATATGATCTTCTTTTTTGGGATTTACATTCTAACAACAGTTACAGGAGATTGTTCTTAAGGCATGACATAAAAAGCGGAAAGTCCGCGAATCACTTCGCAGACTTCCCTTGTTAACACAATCTTCATGAAACAAACTACACTATCGAGTTGATTGCAGAATGATAATCCGGCTCCTGTGCAATCTCAGGAACCAGTTCCGTATGGATCACCTTTCCATCAGGGCCTACTACAACCACGGCGCGTGCCAAAAGGCCTTTCAGCGGACCGTCTGTCATCAGCAGACCATAATCCTTTCCGAACTTTTCGTCACGGAAACTGGAGAGGGTCACCACATTTTCTATTCCCTCCGTGCTGCAGAATCGCCCTGCGGCAAACGGGAGGTCGGCCGATATCCCCAGCACAACCGTGTTGTCCATTGCTGCTGCCTCTTTGTTGAAGCGGCGTACCGAAGCAGCGCAGACACCGGTGTCAAGACTTGGGAAGATGTTCAGAACAACATATTTGCCTTTGTACTCCGATAATCCTGTCTCGGAGAGATCACCTTTTACCAGCTTGAAGTCGGGAGCCTGATTGCCTTTGAGGGGTAGGTCGCCAATGGTATGCACGGGGTTGCCTTTAAATGTGATATTTGCCATATAATATTGTCAATTTAAAATTATTCTGAATTGTATGCTCTCTCTGCAAAATAAACAATAAGTCGTTTCGAATGTTCATTGTCCTGCTTATTTTAACGTTCATCACCCCTGCTTTAACTCTTCGCGCAGGTAACGTGCCGTATAGCTTTCATGGTTACAGACGATTTCTTCCGGTGTACCTGAAGCCAGGATCACTCCACCCCTTTCACCCCCTTCGGGCCCGAGATCGATGATGTGGTCGGCACATTTGATGATGTCGAGGTTGTGCTCAATGACAATCACCGTGTTACCTTTCTCAACCAGCTTGTTGAGCACCCCCAGCAGCACACGGATATCTTCGAAATGAAGGCCGGTGGTGGGCTCATCCAACACATAAAGGGTGTTGCCTGTGTCTGTGCGGGCGAGCTCGGTGGCCAGTTTCACCCGCTGGCTCTCACCTCCCGAGAGGGTCGTGGATGATTGTCCCAGCTTGATGTAACCCAGTCCCACCTCCTGCAGCACCTGTATCTTGTGTAGGATGGCCGGCACGTTTTCGAAAAAGTCAACCGCTTCGCTGATACTCATCTCCAGCACGTCCGCGATCGACTTACCCTTGAATCGCACTTCCAGTGTCTCGCGGTTATAGCGCTTCCCGTGACACACCTCACAGGGTACCATCACATCGGGCAGGAAGTTCATTTCGATGGTCTTGTAGCCATTGCCGCTGCAATGTTCGCATCGTCCTCCCTTCACGTTGAAAGAGAAGCGTCCCGGTTTGTAGGCCCTGATCTTCGCCTCCGGCATGCCGGCGAAGAGGTTGCGGATGTCGGAGAAGACACCGGTGTAGGTGGCAGGATTCGAGCGAGGAGTGCGACCTATGGGCGATTGATCCACACTCACCACCTTATCCAGGTGTTCAATACCTTTCACCTCCCTGTAGGGCAGCGGGTCTTTCAGCGAGCGGTAGAACTTCTGGCTGAGAATCGGTTGCAGTGTCTCGTTGATTAGTGTCGACTTGCCACTGCCGGAGACACCGGTCACACAAATCAGTACACCAAGGGGAAAGGAGGCAGTCACCTCTTTCAAGTTGTTGCCCGAAGCACCTTCAATGACCAACCACTTGCCGTTGCCGGTACGTCTTTTCTCCGGCAATGCCACCTCCAGCTTACCGTTGAGGTAGTTGGAAGTGAGGGTGTTCTGTTTGAGCATTTCATCGGGATGACCTTCAAATACCACATCGCCGCCATGCTCTCCCGCAAAGGGACCCATGTCGACGATATAGTCTGATGCCAGCATCATATCCTTGTCATGTTCCACCACCACCACCGAGTTGCCGGCATCACGCAGCTTGCGTAGTGAGTCGATGAGACGGTGGTTGTCGCGCTGGTGCAACCCGATGCTGGGTTCGTCGAGAATGTACAACACATTCACCAGCTCGGACCCAATCTGGGTGGCCAACCGTATGCGTTGGCTCTCACCTCCCGAGAGTGAGGCGGAAGCCCTTGAAAGGGAGAGGTACCCAAGTCCCACATCGAGCAGAAACTGCAGGCGGGTGAGGATCTCTTTTTTGATCTCCTCGGCAATCAGGCGCTGTTTCTCTGTCACCGCCGAATCAGATTCTACAATCCACTCATATAGGGAGCGGATATCCATCGCTGCCAGTTCGGCAATATTCTTACCATTGATGCGGAAGTGGAGAGCCTCCCTGTTAAGTCGTTGTCCGTTGCACTCGGGACAGGCAGAGGTGGTGATGAACTGTCCTGCCCACTTTTGTGCAGTTGCTGAGGCATCCTCTTCCTGCTGCATCTCGATATATCGGGCCACCCCCTCGTAGGTGACCATGTAGTTTGAATTCCCCAGCGACTCGTTTTTGATCTTCAATCGCTCATCCGTACCATACATGATCTCCTCAATTGCCTCCTGTGGGATATCCTTTATCGCTGTTTTCAACGTTACATCAAATTTTTCACAGATTGCTGCAATCTGCCAGAAGAGCAGGTTGCTCTTCTCTTTGCCCAGGGGGACGATGCCACCGCCAGCAATTGAGAGCTCAGGATTCGGGATGATTTTTTCGATATCAATCTGGTCCACGTAGCCAATACCCTTGCAACGGGGACAGGCACCCTGAGGAGAGTTGAAAGAGAAGTTGTGTGGTGCCGGTTCGTTGTACGACAATCCTGTGGTGGGGCACATCAGGCTGCGGCTGTAATGACGCACTTCGTCTTGTTCCACATCCTGTATCAGTATTAACCCCGATCCCTGCTTCATGGCAGTACGCACGCTGGCCTTAAGCTTATCGGCGAACTTGTTCGAGACCACCAGCTTGTCGATCAGTATCTCGATGCTGTGGTTCTTGTAACGGTCCACCCGCATGCCGGGGAGAATCTCACGAATCTCACCATCCACCCGCACATGCAGGTACCCTTTCTTGCGGATCTGTTCAAACAGCTCCTTGTAATGTCCCTTGCGGTTGCGCACCACCGGTGCCAGGATGTAAATCTTTTTGCCGATATACTTCTCAAGGATCAGTTCCAGGATTTGTTCGTCGGTATACTTTACCATCTTTTCCCCGGTGAGGTAGGAGTAGGCCTCTCCCGCACGGGCATAGAGCAGTCGCAAGAAGTCGTACACCTCGGTGGTGGTGCCCACAGTGGAGCGGGGGTTCTTGTTGGTGGTTTTTTGCTCGATGGAGATGACAGGACTCAATCCGGTAATCTTGTCCACGTCAGGCCGCTCCATCTTACCCAGGAATCCGCGGGCATAGGCAGAGAAGGTCTCGATGTAACGACGTTGTCCCTCCGCGAAGATCGTGTCGAAAGCGAGTGACGACTTGCCGCTGCCACTCAGTCCGGTAATCACGGTGAGTGCGTTGCGCGGTATGGTGACGTCGATGTTCTTGAGATTGTGCACACGGGCGCCATACACCCGTATCTGTTCAGTTTCAGATGCCATAGTTTAAATAAACGGTTGATTGGCCTTAAATGTTTACTGCACCACCCACCCATTCTGGTGAATTGCTCTCTTTTCTCCCTTCCGATAATAAAGACCCTCTTTGGTGGGGATCAGTAACGTGTAACGTTTACCAGCGGGAACTGTCAGCTTCGTATTTCGCAGCCAAGAGTTGAAATCTTTTAACTGGGCATAGGTAATCTTATGTTCACGGGCAAAAGCTGCCAGGTCAGGGATCGATGTGGTGACCTCTACCTGTTTGAATGTCATCGGTTTGTAGAGGTGTTCCGGTTTGATGATGAAGCCATACTGCTGCGGATGTTCAAACACCAGCTTGATGGCCAGCATCCTGTAGTAATAGCGGGTTGTTTCTTCTACCAGCCATAGATCGAGTGCCTCGTCGGCACCCTGTGCTGCCAATTCCTTGCTGATACGAGCCTGCCCCCCGTTGTAGGCCATGGCGGCGGCACTCCAGGAACCAAACTTGCGGTAGGCATCGAGCAGGTAACGACTGGCAGCCACCGTTGCCTTCTCCACATGATAGCGCTCATCCACATCACTGGTCACCTCCAGGCCATATTGCTTGCCGGTGCTCTGCAGAAACTGCCACAACCCCGCCGCACGAGCCGGTGAGACCGCTCGCGGATCGAGGCTGCTCTCAATCACCGCGAGGTATTTCAGGTCGTCAGGCAACCCTTGTTTCTTCAAGATCGGCTCAATCAGCGGGAAGAGCCTGTTGGCACGCTTGAACAACAAAAGGGTGGTGGAGTGGAAGTAGGTGAAGCTGTTGAGCTCACGGTCCAGCCGCTCCCGTTTGTCGTACCGGTCGAAGGTGATCTGTTCACCTGCAAAAGTCATGCTTTCAGGTATCTCCACCGAAGCGGTCATGGAGAGCACCAACGGTCGCTCCGCATCACTTTTTTCCGGGTCGTTCCCTGCTGTGAGTGCCAGCAGCAACGCTCCGCCAATCATGATTGCTGAGAATATTGAAATATAAAGGGTCGTTTTTTTGATCATCATTTTTATCTCTATTCGTAAAACAATTGCCACCGGAATAGGGTGGGTTATTGCCTCTCCTCTCCGAATGGCTAACAAATATACAAAAAAATTCCTAAGTTTGTATCCGCTTACAAGAAATGAAACAGTTGTAATCCATAACAGCAGCCTATGAAACTGAAGACACCTAGATCAGTAGTCAAAGCGCACGATATCAGTCAGCTCCGCTTTCGCGACACCCCTTTCGTGAAGTTGATGAACAAGCGGATCTACAACATCCTGATGGTCGCCTCTCGCTATGACATGTTCATGCTGGAAGATGACGGTAGGGTCGATGAGCAGATCTTCAATGAATATGTATCCCTCAACCTACGCTACCCGCCACGCTTCACTCAGGTGAACGGCAGCAGGGACGCACTTTCCGAGTTGAAACAGAACCACTACGAGTTGGTGATCTGCATGCCTAACATGGACAACAGCGATGCCTTCGATCTGGCGATACAGATCAAGGAACGCTACCCTGGGATGCACGTGGTGCTGCTCACTCCTTTCTCGAAGGCGGTTACCCGCTCGCTTAGCAGGGAAGACCTGAGTGGCATCGACTATGTCTTCAGCTGGTTGGGTGACACCGACCTGCTGCTCGCCATCATCAAGGTGGTGGAGGACCGGATGAATGTGGAGCATGACGTGAAAACAGTGGGGGTGCAGACCATCCTCCTGGTGGAGGACTCGGTACGGTTCTACTCCTCGGCATTGCCACTGCTCTATAAATTTGTGCTCTCCGAGTCGAAGGAGTTCTCGAAAGAGGCGCTCAACGACCACCTGCGGATGCTCCGTATGCGCGGTCGTCCCAAGATCCTGCTGGCACGTAATTACGAGGAGGCGGTCTCCTACTACAAGAAGTATGGTGACAACATGCTGGGGGTGATCAGCGACATGAGCTTTCATGTGAAGGGTGAGAAGGAACGGTTGGCCGGTAAACGGTTGGGTGAGTGGATCCGCACCAAAGATACCTATATCCCTATCATTTTCACCTCCTCTGAATCGAATAACAGAGAACAGATTAAAGGAATAAGTGATGTCTTTATCGACAAGAACTCAAAGACCTTCCCCCAGGATCTGCGCCGCTCCATCAAGGAGAATCTCGGCTTCGGCGATTTCATCATCACCGATCCCCATACGAAGGAGGAGATCTTCCGCATCCGTAATCTGAAAGAGCTGCAGATGAATATCCGCAACATCCCCGACGATGCACTCTATTACCATCTCTCCCGAAACCATTTCTCCCGCTTCTTCTACTCCAGGGCCATGTTCCCCGTAGCTGAGATGCTGAAGAAGATCGATGTCTCTGAGTATGCCAGCATGCACGATGCCCGGGAGCTGATTCATGCCACTATCGTGCAATACCGTCGGATGAAGAACACTGGTGTGGTAGCGGTCTTCGAGAAGGAACGATTCGACCAGTACTCCAACTTTGCCCGTATCGGCGAGGGGTCGCTTGGAGGGAAGGGGAGAGGCCTCGCCTTTATCGGCTACATGGTGAAGACACACCTGGAGCTGAACAACAACCCCAATTTCCCAGTCACCACCCCCAAGACGGTAGTGCTCTGTACCGACCTGTTCGACGAGTTCATGGAGGCGAACAACCTCTACCCGGTGGCTCTCTCCGAACGTGATGACGAGGACATCCTGAAACATTTCCTCGCTGCCAAGCTGCCCAAGCGACTGGTGAGCGACTTCCTTGTCTTCTTCGATGCCATCGACAGTCCCATTGCCATCCGCTCCTCGAGCTTGCTGGAGGACTCCCAGTACCAGCCGTTCGCCGGCATCTACTCCACCTATATGATTCCCTACGTGAATGATAAGTATGAGATGGTGCGGCTGCTCAGCAATGCCATCAAGGCGGTCTACGCCTCGGTCTTTTACCGTGACAGCAAGAGCTACATGGCCGCCACACACAACTTGATTGACCAGGAGAAGATGGCGATCGTGCTGCAGGAGGTGGTGGGATCACAGTACGGCAGTCAGTTCTATCCTGCCATCTCGGGGGTGGCCCGATCCATCAACTATTACCCCATCGGCGATGAGCGTACTGATGACGGCATCGTCAACATGGCCTTCGGACTGGGCAAATATATCATGGACGGCAACATGGGACTCCGCTTTTCACCACTGCACGCTGCCCGCATCCTGCAGCTCAGCTCCCTCGACCTGGCGCTGCGCGATACGCAGACACAATACTTCGCTCTCGACCTCAACTCAGTCTCCAAGGATTTTACCATCGACGATGGCTTCAACCTGCTGAAACTTCGTCTGAAAGAAGCAGAAAAGGAGGGACCGCTGCGCTATGTGGCTTCCACCTACGATCCGCAGGACCAGATTATCCGTGACGGCTATTATGAGGGTGGGAGGAAAATCATCTCCTTCGCCAACATCCTCCAGCATGACATGTTCCCGCTGAACGAGATCCTGGAGAAGCTGCTCAAGGCGGGTCAGAAGGAGATGGGGCGGCCGGTGGAGATTGAGTTCGCGGTGGACATCCGGGACAACCAGCTCGCCTCCTTCTATGTGTTGCAGATCCGGCCCATCGTGGACAGCCGTGAGGTGGTGCACGAGAACCTGGAGAAGATTGACCCTCAAGAGACCATCCTCTACTCGCGCAATGCCCTGGGTAACGGCATCACAAGCGATGTGCAGGATCTGATCTACGTGAAGAGTGAAGCCTTCAATGCTTCCCAAAACCCCCTCATCGCCCGTGAGATCGAAGCGATCAACCGCACCTTCGCAGAGGCCGGCAAGAATTATGTGCTGGTAGGACCAGGACGTTGGGGTTCATCCGACCCCTGGCTGGGCATCCCGGTGAAATGGCCCCACATCTCACAGGCGAGGGTGATCGTGGAGAAGGGGCTGGAGAACTACCGCATCGAGCCGAGTCAGGGCACCCACTTCTTCCAGAACCTCACATCCTTCGGGGTAGGTTACTTCACGGTGAACCCATTCCTGGAGAACGATGGTTTCTTCGATGAGGCATGGCTCAAAAGCATCCCTGCGGTACAGGAAACAGCGTTCGTGCGACATGTCCGTTTCGACAATCCTATTTGCATCAAGATCAATGGTAAAAAGCGAATTGGTGTGGTGATGAAGCCACAGGAGGGCGGAGAACCCTGCGTTAAGGAGGGTTAAAGAGAGGGTTGCGACGCAACCTTTCCTGTCGCAATGCATCAAAACAAAAGAACAGTTTGCTTGTTTCAATAAAGAAGGTAGGCCTGTTGCTTAGGCTTTATTTACGCTAACCGTAGAATGATATGAGATCCTTTTCCCTGCTAATCATGCTCCTGCTCACTGTTTGCGGGATGTCAGCGCAACAAAACAAAACGATGCACGAAAACGAGTATGCCCGTCGATGGGAGAAGGTGGCATCCCTGGAGAAAAAGTCACTGCCACAGTCGGCCGCGGAGGAGGTGAACGCGATCCTTCACCTGGCAGTAGATGAACAAAACAGTCCCCAGGTGATCAAGGCGTTGATTCACCTCGGGAAATACGACCTGGCGCGTGATGCTGAAAACGACACCCTCGTTTTCAACAGGTTGCAGGGGATGCTTGAGAAGAGCAGTGACGTGGTGGAGAAGGCCGTTTTGCACTCCATGCTGGGTGAGCTTTACCTGCATTATTACCAGGTCGATCAGTGGCAGATCAGGCAGCGTACGGAGCTGCGAGGCTACATCCCTTCCGATATGAAGGAATGGACCCGTAACATTTTTTACGACAAGGTGGTGGAACATATGGAGGCATCACTGGCCGACCGGAAACAGCTCGAAGCGGCCACAGTCTCCACCTATTCCGCAGTGGTGGATGAGGGGAAAGACTCCCGCCGGTTTTATCCCACGATGTATGACTTTCTTGCTTTAAGGGCCATAGAGCAGTATGAGCAGCTGGAGAGCGACGAGGATATGAGTCGTACACTGGCTCGCAGGGAGCTTACACCTGCATCTCTCTTTGCACCTGCAGATGCTTACATCCATCTCCCCATCGATCCGAGGGAGGGAGAGTACAACCTGATGGTCCCTGAAACCCGGCGCAAGCTGATGGCCTCCCTGATGGAGAGAGGACTTCACGAATCACTGCTCCTTGAGGAGTTGAATAAGCTGGAATCGCTTTCAAGGTTGATGCACGAGACATACCGCTCGCATGCCCTCCCGACGCTGGAAGCAATGCTCGGTAAGTGGCAGGGTGACCCCTTCAGTGTGGAGATCATCGATCGGATTGCAGCAGTGCATCAGGAGGAGATATATCGTTTACCAGAAGAGCTTGATTCCCTTCGCGATGAAAGGACGAAAGAACTCTACCACTTCCTGCAACAGGCCATTGAAAATTATCCCGGCTATGAGAGAATCGCCCTGCTGGAAAACAGGTTGAGAAACCTTACAACCCCTCAATTCTCTCTCTCCGGCAACAACACTTTTCCCGCTGATGGGGTGAAGAAGATAACGGTCACTTACAAAAATCTGCGTTCACTCACCGCCAGGCTCTACCGTATCGATTCTCCTGTCGATTTACAGATGAACCAGTCAGGGGTGCGGCAAACCCTTCAAAACAGGAGGTCATTTGTAAAGGAGATCCCGGTGAACCTGCCGAATATCCCTCCCTATCAGCAGGGTGAGACCGCAATGGAACTGACACTGACTGAGCCGGGAAGTTACATGCTGACGTTCGACTCACAACCGGAGACGAATGACAGTGAACAACCCTCCTACTTTTTTATCCTGTCCGATCTGGCGGTCTTCAGCCGCGTGGCAGGTGAAAACCTCCATCACTTCTTCGTGGTGGAACGGGTGACCGGCAAACCGGTGGCCAATGCAGAGATTGTACTCTACAAGCAAACCGGCAACTGGCGCAACTCACGCTTCACGGAAGCAGCGAGGATTGCCACCAACAGGGAAGGGTTGGCTGTTTACCGGATCGAGGATGACGGCAACAACCTTTTCTATCACGCCGTCAGGGGGACTGATAACGGGTCGCAGCTGACACGGCTGAACAACTACCGCTATTTCACCTCCGCAAACGATGAGGAACCGCGTGAGCAGACCGACCTCTTCACCGACCGGTCGCTCTACCGACCCGGACAGACGGTTCATTACAAGGCGGTGTTGACTCACCGGGGGGACTCGAAAAGATCACTTGTCACCGGGGGCAAGACAATGGTTTCGCTTCATGATGCCAATGGTGAGAAGATCGCTTCACAGGAGGGTGTGACCAACGAATATGGCTCAATGGCCGGTGCATTTGTTTTGCCACAGGGACTTCTTCCAGGACTCTTCTCCCTCCGCACCGAGACGGGAACCGTTTCTTTCCAGGTGGAAGAGTACAAGCGTCCCACCTTCGAAGTGACATTCGATCCCGTGGAGGGAAGCTATCGCTTTGGTGAGGAGGTGACCCTCAGGGGCAAGGCTGTTGCCTACTCGGGTGTCGCGCTACAGAATGCTTCTGTTGCCTACCGCATCACGCGGCAACAGAGCTGGTGGCGCTTCTGGGGCGGTGCTCCGGAACAGTTCGCGGAAGGGGTGGTGACCAGCGATGATCAGGGTGGCTTTGAGATCCGCTTCACCCCCGAAAAGAGTGACATGCAACAAGGCAGGCAGTCAGCCTTCACCTTCGTCGTTGAGGCGACCGTCACCGACCTGAACGGTGAGACACAAGCAGGCACTTACGCTCTCTCCGTGGGGGATGTCTCGATGATGTTGCAGCTGGAGATGCCGGAGCGGTGGGAGAAAGAGGGTGCTGACCCGATCCTCATCACGGCGAAAAACCTTGGCGGCAGTGAGGTCAAGGCAACGGGAAGCTATCAGGTCTATGCGGTGGAAGAGAATGATTCTACCGGTAAACGGGTAGCCACGGGAGACTTTGAGACCGGTCCGCAGCCCGAACTGAAAAAACGACTTGCCCGTCTTCGCTCCGGCAAGTACCGGGTGAAGTTATTCTCAAAAGATGACAGAGGCAATCCGGTAGAGGCGGAGAAAGAGCTGCTCCTTTTCTCCTTTGCAGACAAACGGCCTCCCCTGAAGACGAACGACTGGTTTGTGGTCCGCAACAACACCTTTGCACCGGGTAAGCCTGCCGAAATACTGATGGGAGCGACCGGCAAGGTTCATCTGCTCTACGAGCTATGGAAAGAGGAGACGTTGCTGGAAAGGCAGTGGCTCATATTGGATAACGAGAACAAACGTTTCAGCTTCCCTTACAAGGAGGAGTACGGTGAGGGTGTCACGCTGATGCTCACCCATGTGAAGGAGCAGCAGTTTACCACCCACCACACAGACCTGCTTCGCAAAGAGGAGAACAAGGAGCTGAAGGTGAAGCTGGATATCTTCCGCGACAAGATCCGTCCCGGCGCCGATGAAGAGTGGCGGGTCACGGTGACCGATGAGAAGGGGAACCCTGCCGCCGCAGAGTTGCTGGCATCGATGTATGACTTCTCGCTCGACCAGATCTACCCGTCACAGTCCTGGAACTTTCCTTCGGCATCCTTGCTGCGCTATCGATCGGCTGCACGCTTCTCACGCGACAACTCGTTCAACAAGGTCAATGCCAGGGGATACATTCCGGTTCCCTGGAAAGTGCTGCCCGGGTTCCGTTTCGACAGGTTCAACTGGCATGGCTTTTCATTTTATAACAATCAAATCTTAATCCGGGGAACAAAGTCGTTGGCTTTTGATGAGACGGTGGTGGTTGGATACGCTACTACCCAAAAAGAGATGTCGGTAGCAGAGAACGATATGGTAGCCGGCGCCGTGGAGGAGGTGATGACTGTTGGTGATGCTGCTGCAGCACCCCCGTCACCGACACCTGAGGTGGAATCACTCCCCCAGGTGCGGCGCAATTTCAGCGAGACCGCCTTCTTCTATCCGCAGCTGCGCACCAACGAGAAAGGGGAGACACAGATCGCTTTCACCGTTCCGGAGAGCAACACCCGCTGGCGTTTCCGTCTGCTGGCACACGACTGGGAGCTGAGCAGCGGCAGCGCTGAAGCCTTCACTATTTCGCAGAAGGAGCTGATGGTGACACCCAACATGCCGCGCTTCCTGCGGGAGGGTGATCATGCCACCATCAGCAGCAAGATCTCCAACCTCTCCGACAGCCTGCTGATGGGTGAGGTGACGATGCAGCTCTTCAATCCCCTTACCGAGGAGTTGATCTCTGAAATCAGGATTGACGATGCTGCAATCCCCTTCACCCTGGCTGCCGGCGCATCCACCGATGTTGCCTGGAGTTTTGCTCTCCCCACGGGGATTGATCTTCTTGGGGTGGGTATCGTAGCGGAGAGCGAATTCTTCAGCGATGGTGAGCAGCATGCACTGGCGGTGTTGCCCAACCGGATGCTGGTGACCGAGAGCATGCGCATGGACCTGAACGGCAGTGAAACAAAACAGTTCACCATGGGTCGCCTGCTTGAAAGCAGCTCCCCCACGGCGGAAGAGTACCGGCTCACGCTGGAGTTTGCTTCCTCTCCCGCCTGGTACGCCGTGCAGGTCTTGCCGGTGCTGAGCGACCCCGCGAGCGACAATGCGGTGGCCTGGTTTGCCGCCTACTACAGCACTTCACTGGGTGCCTACATCGGTAAAATTTACCCCCGGGTGACCGCCATGGTGGATGCCTGGCAAAAGGAGGGGGGCAGCGGTGCGTCGTTGCAGTCGCAGCTCTCCAAAAACGAAGAACTGAAAAACCTCCTGCTGGAGGAGACTCCCTGGGTGCTCGAGGCACGCGATGAATCGGAACAGCGGCAGCGGCTCTCGCTGTTGTTCGACCTGAACCGCAGCCGTGACCAGCTCGCTCGCTCGCTGCGGCGACTGCAGGAGCTGCAAACCGAAGAGGGTGGCTGGAGCTGGTTCAAGGGGTTCCGTCCCTCTGTCGGAATCACCCATTACATCCTCTACGGGTTGAATCGCCTGCAGGAGCTGGGAGCTTTACAGTCCGCCGATGAGACGCTTTCCATGCAGTCGCAGGCTGTCGCTTTTGCCGATGCGGAGGCCATGAGGCGTTTCGAAGCGTTGAAACGTACCAGCAAGGATTGGAAGAAAATCAAAATGATCTCACTCACCGATCTGGAGTATCTCTACGTGCGATCGGCGTACCCTGACCATCCCATGGACAAGGAGCTGAAAGAGATGAGCGACTTCTACCGCTCCCTGCTGCAGCAGCACTGGACCTCGTACGGACTCTACGAGCGCTCCCTGATTGCGGTGCTGATGCATCGCAATCAACAGAAGGAGCTGTTGCAGGCGATCCTGCGCTCCTATCGCGAGCATGCCACTCTGTCTGATGAACTGGGGATGTCCTGGGCCAACAACCGTGCACAGGTCTTCATGTCACAATCGGCCACCTCGGTGCACACCTTCATCATGGATGCCTTCCGGTTGGGGGGTGCCTCCACCGGTGACATGGACCGGATGAAACGGTGGCTGCTCAAACAGAAGCAGACACAGCAATGGGAGTCGACGCATGCCACTACAGATGCCATCCATGCCCTGCTGAGCAGCGGCAGCGACTGGTTTGCAGCCACGGGAGAGACCACCGTCACCCTGGGTGAAATGGTGGTTGAACCCTCCGGCAGTGCAGCTGGAACCGGTTACTTCAAGGAGAGCTGGAGCCGCTCGGAGATCACTCCCGCGATGGGACGTGTCACCGTGGAGCACAACGGCAGCGGTCCTGCCTGGGGTGCCCTCTACCGCCAATATTTCGAGGAGATGGACAAGGTGGTGCAAAGCGATGGCTCGCTCGACATCGAAAAGGAGCTCTTCCTCGAGCTGACCGATGAGAGTGGCAGGGTGCTGGTGCCGCTGACGGAAGAACGACCCCTGCAGGTGGGCGACAAGGTGGTGGTGCGGCTTACGCTCCGCAACGACCGCGACCTTGAGTTCGTACAACTCAAGGATATGCGTGCCGCCAGCTTCGAGCCGGTCACACAGCTCTCCGGCATGGCCTGGCAAAACGGAGTGCCCTATTACCAAGTGACGAAGGATGCCTCTACCTCCTTCTTTTTCGATCAGTTGCCGCGGGGCACCCGTCTGTTCGAGTATGCTGTTTATGTAACCCGTGCCGGCAACTATTCCAACGGCATCGCCACCGTGCAATCGCTCTATGCCCCCGAGTTCACCTCACATACCGCCGGTATGCGAATTATTGTTAAAGAATAAACGGAGCATGGGCAAAATTGTTACATTTGCAGACGAGTGAATGATTGTACAAAAGTAACCGATTAACAGAAACTGATATGAAACGAGCAACTCTTTTGATTCTCAGTGTGATGCTCTGTAGCCTGATGGCCTTCTCCCAGCAGAAGCCGGGGATGGCGTTTGAGAAAACGGAACACAACTTCGGAACCATCAAGGAGGAGATGGGTGCTGTCACCACACAGTTTGAGTTTACCAATACCGGCACAACGCCGCTGATCATCAGACGGGTCTCTGCCTCCTGTGGGTGTACCACCCCGGGCTATACACGTGAGCCGATCCTGCCGGGCAAGAAAGGGACCATCTCCGCCAAGTATTCCACGGTAGCCCGTCCCGGCACCTTCAACAAGAGCATCACCGTCTACACCAATGTTCCCGATACAGTTTATGTGTTGCGCATCAAGGGGAATGTGATTCCGAAGAAATAGATTCAACAGGAATTGATAATACTGGCCGGATGAAGTATCTTTGCAAGAGCTTCATTCGGTTTTTTAATTTGAACAGCTAAGATGGAACATCCCGAAAACGACCCGAAATACAACGGCCTGAAAGTGAACAAGGGCATCCTGCAACCACCCAGCGTGAACCCCTATCTGAAAAGACGCGCCCGGCAAACAGTGCGACCTGTAGAGGAGTATGTGAAAGGGATCCTATCAGGCGACAGGGTGCTCCTCAGTCAGGCGGTGACCCTGGTGGAGAGCTCGCTGCCGGAGCACCAGGAGACGGCTCAGGCCATCATCGAACAGTGCCTCCCCCATTCGGGCAACTCCATCAGGGTGGGGATCACCGGCGTGCCGGGAGCAGGGAAGAGCACCTCCATCGACGCATTCGGCATGCACCTGCTGGAAAAGGGGCACAAACTGGCGGTGCTGGCCATCGACCCATCCAGTGAGCGTTCCAAGGGGAGCATCCTGGGAGACAAGACACGGATGGAGAAGCTCTCCATGGCTGAGAATGCCTTTATCCGCCCATCCCCCTCGGCCGGATCACTGGGTGGTGTGGCACGCAAAACCCGTGAGATCATCGTGCTCTGCGAAGCGGCCGGGTTCGATTACATCTTCGTGGAAACGGTGGGGGTGGGACAGTCGGAGACGGCCGTCCACTCGATGGTCGACTTCTTCCTGCTGATCCAGCTGGCCGGCACCGGCGACGAGCTGCAGGGCATCAAGCGGGGCATCATGGAGATGGCCGACGGCATCGTGATCAACAAGGCGGACGGCGACAACATCGACAAGGCGAACATGGCCCGGCGGCAGCTGCGCAACGCCCTGCATCTCTATCCCCTGCCTGAATCGGGCTGGTCGCCCGAGGTGCTCACCTACTCAGGCTACTACAAGATCGGGATTGCTGAGGTGTGGGAGATGATCCACCGTTTCATCGCCTTTGTGAGGGAGAATGGATACTTCGACCGCAAGCGGAAGGAGCAGGCCAAATACTGGATGTTCGAGAGCATCAACGAGCAACTGCGCAACGGCTTCTACCGTGATCCTGAAATCGCGCAGCTGCTGACACAGCTCGAAGGTGAGGTGCTGCAGGATCGCAAGAGCTCTTTCACTGCCGCACGGGAGGCGCTGGATGCCTACTACCGCAGCCACCGGTAAAAATGGGATAAAAAATTATCCCGGAAAGAAACACGGTTTTATTTTTTTCCATACCTTTGCATCATCATTCGAAAGGGCGCATTCTTCTAACGGTTAGGAAAATTGTTTCTCAGGCAATGAATAGCGGTTCGATTCCGCTATGCGCTACGACTTTAACAGGCTTCTGCAATACTTCTGTATTGGGAAGCCTTTTTTATGTTGCCGATTGTGGGGTGAAAATCAGCGACGCAAGTAGCGCATGTTATTTTCAATGTAGTTTCAGCCAAAGCGAAGCTATTTGGATATGCTGCGAGGGTGATCGGTCGGAAAAAACTGTGAACTGGGTCTGAACTGACTCTAATCTCGTTCTAATATATTAGAACGAGATTAGAACCATATTAGAACCATATTAGAACGAGATTAGAACCTGTACCGAAGAGGGTGAGGATAAAATCGCCACAAGGGCGATAAAAAAGCGAGATATGTAACATACCTCGCTTTTTCGATTTTTTAGCCCGTCTCACTTTTCAGGAAACAGTTTGTGCTGTTTACGCCATGTTGTGGAACACGTTCTGCACATCTTCATCTTCTTCGAACTTGTCGAGCAACTTCTCGATCTGGGCGCGCTGCTCATCGTCCAGCTCCTTGGTGTCGTGCGGGATCCGTTCGAACTCGGCGGAGTGGATCTCGAATCCGTTCTCCTCGAGGTAGGACTGGATGTCGGAATAGGATTTGAATTCGCCGTAGAGCAGGATCTCTCCTTCCTCCACCTCCAGCTCGTCTACGCCATAGTCGATCAGCTCCAGTTCAAGATCCTCGATTGAGACACCCTCTTTCTCGGCGATCTTGAAGACGCACTTGTGGTCGAAGAGGAACTCGAGGCTGCCCGAGGTGCCGAGCGAACCGCCATGCTTGTTGAAGTAGCTGCGCACGTTGGCTACTGTGCGGGTGGGGTTGTCGGTGGCGGTCTCCACCACGATGGCGATGCCGAAAGGTCCGTATCCTTCGTAGACCATCTCCTTGTAGTCGGAGACATCCTTGTCGGTGGCCTTTTTGATGGCCCTTTCCACGTTATCCTTCGGCATGTTCTCCTTCTTGGCCTGCTGCATCAGCACGCGCAGGCGCGGGTTGGTGTCTGGTTCCGGTCCCCCCTCGCGTACGGCGATGGTGATCTGTTTCCCCAGTTTTGTGAAGACGCGGGCCATATTTCCCCAGCGTTTCATCTTGGTTGCTTTCCTGTATTCAAATGCTCTTCCCATATTGTTTTGAATCTGATCCCCGGTCTTTGTGAAAGGCGCAACGGATTGGTTGTATGTTTATATTGATTGTAATCAGCAGATCTTCACATCCACGAAGTGACAGATCAACGGAGCTGTGCCCCCAGCTCCTGTTCCAGGTTCTGCCGGATGCGGTTCATCACGCCGTCGATCTGTTTGTCGTTCAGTGTCTTTGTCTCATCCTGCAGCAGGAAGTTGACCGCGTAGGATTTCTTGCCCTCCGGCAGGTTCTTCCCCTCGTAGACATCGAAGAGGGCCACCTGCTTCAGCAGCTTCTTCTCGGTAGTGCGGGCCACCTGCTCGATCTGCGCGAAGGTGACACCTTGGTCTATCAGCAGTGCCAGGTCCCTGCTCACGGCAGGGAAGCGGGAGATCTCGGTGAAGCTCACGCTCTTTTTATCGCTCTCCTGCATCAGCTTGTCCCAGCTCATCTCTGCATAGAAGACCTCGGTATCGATGTCGAACTGCTTGCATAGCTGCGGGTTGACGATGCCGAAGCTGCCGATCAGCTCCTTGCGGGTGCTCAGGCTCATGGCCGTGGAATAGATGTCGTTCTGCAGCATCTCGTAGCGGATGCCGTTGCCGTTGATGCCCAGTCGCTTGAGGATGTTCTCCAGGTGGGCTTTCAGTTCGTAGACGCTGGTCTGCTCTTCCGCGGCGGCCCAGTTCTTGCGGGTGCGCTTGCCGCAGAGCCAGAGCCCTATCATCGTCTCCTCGGAGTAGGGTGCCAGGATTTGCTCCTGTTGTTGTTTCTCCCCGTCATAGTGATAGCAGTTGCCGAACTCATAGAGGCGGAGGTCGTTGTTTTTGCGGTTGCGGTTGTAGGCGATGCTCTCCAGTCCCCCGAACAGCAGTGTCTGCCGCATCACGCTCAGGTCGCCGCTCAGCGGGTTGACCAGGGAGACGCAGTGTGGGGCGGGGTAGGAGGTGAGCGGTTCGTAATAGCTCTTTTTCGTGAGCGAGTTGTTGAGGATCTCACTGAAGCCGGCGGCGGTGAGTTGTTCGGAGATCAGCGTCTGCAGCTTGTGCTTACGGTCGGTAGCGGTCTGGTAGGAGAGGTTTCCCTTAAGTGAGTGACTGAACTCCACGTTGTTGTATCCGTAGATGCGGAGGATATCCTCGATCACATCCACGTCGCGGGTCACATCCACGCGGTAGGTAGGGATGCGCAGGGTCAGCTCTTCGCCATTCTCCTGTTCTATATCAATTTCCAGGCTGCGGAGGATGTCTTTCACCGTCTCCGCGGGGATCTCCTTCCCGATAAGGGAATTGACTTTTTTGTATGCAAGCTTCACGGTGGCTTTTTCCACCGGGGTGGGGTAGATGTCCCGTATCTCGCCTTCGATGGTGCCGCCTGCCAGCTCCTTCACGAGCAGTGCAGCCCTTTTGAGCACGTAGAGCGTGTTGTTGGGGTCGGCACCCCGTTCGAAGCGGAAGGAGGAGTCGGTGTTAAGGCCGTGTCGCCGTGCGGTCTTCCGTACCCGGGTGGGGTTGAAGTAGGCCGACTCGAGGAAAATGTCGTGGGTCTCCATGGTGACGCCTGAATGGAGTCCCCCGAAGACACCGGCAATACACATCCCCTCCTCGCTGTTGCAGATCATCAGGTCACGGTCGCTCAGCTCCCGCTCCTGTTCGTCGAGCGTCACGAATTTTGTCTTTTCGGGCAGGGTGCGCACCACCACCTCGTTGCCGCTGATGTGGGCCGCATCGAACGCGTGGAGGGGATGTCCCGTCTCATGCAGCACATAATTGGTGATGTCTACGATGTTGTTGATGGGGCGCAGACCGATCACCTGCAACCGGTTCTTCAGCCAGTCGGGGCTCTCCTGAACGGTGACGCCGCGAATGGTGAGACCGGAGTAGCGGGGACAGGCCTCCAGGTCCTCAACGATCACCTCGATGCCGCCATCGCTCTTGTCAGCGGCAAACGCGTCGACCGATGGCTTCTGCAGCTTGCAGGGGATGCCAGCCTGTGTGAGGGCTGCTGCCAGGTCGCGCGCCACCCCATAGTGGGAAGCCGCATCCACCCGGTTGGGGGTGATGTCCACCTCCAGCACCCAGTCGCTTTTCACATTGTAGTACTCTTTGGCAGGGGTCCCCACCACAGCATCGGGTGGAAGGACGATGATGCCGTCGTGCGAGGTGCCGATGCCGATCTCATCCTCGGCGCAGATCATGCCGAACGACTCTTCGCCACGAATCTTCGATCGCTTGATGGTGATCTCCTCCTCGCCAAACCAAAGCTTGGTGCCCACAGTAGCCACAATCACCTTCTGTCCGGCAGCCACGTTGGGCGCGCCGCAGACAATTTTCAGCGGTTCCCCGCCGTTGCCGGTGTTTACGGTGGTGAGGTGCAGGTGGTCGGAGTTGGGATGCTCGGTGCAGGTGAGCACCTCACCAATCACAAGTCCCTCCAGACCGCCACGGATGGTTTGGATCTCCTCCACGCTGCCTGTTTCCAGTCCGATGGAGGTGAGCATGTCGGCCGTCTGTTGCGGCGTCATCTCAAATTGCAGATATTCCCTGAGCCAGTTGTACGAAATGTTCATTGTTGAATGATTGAGTCAAATTGAGCCCAAAATTACAAAAAAATGATGAGATAACATAAAGGGAGGGGTGCAAAACAAAAACCGTACGAACAAGTTGCTCGTACGGTCTATTGATTTAGCGGGACTGCAGGGGGCGGTCCCTTTTGCTGTTTAGTATCCGCGGATCGCCTTGATGCCGGGGAGCACCTTACCCTCGATCATCTCCAGCAGGGCACCCCCGCCGGTGGATACGTAGGATACCTGATCGGCATGGCCGAACTTGTTGACGCAGGCAACAGAGTCGCCGCCGCCCACGAGCGAGAAGGCACCTTTTTGGGTTGCTTCCACGATGGCGTCGGAGACGGCACGCGAACCCTTGTCGAAGTTATCGAACTCGAACACACCCACCGGTCCGTTCCAGAGGATGGTCTTTGAGTTCTTGATCACCTCGGTGAACAGTTTCTCAGCGTCCGGGCCGATGTCGAGACCTTCCCAGCCGTCGGGGATCTCCTTCACCGATGCGAAGTTGGTGTTGGCATCGTTGCTGAAGCTGTCGGCGATCTTGGCGTCGGTGGCCAGCACCAAATTCACACCCTTTGTCTTTGCCATCTCCACCAGCTCGCGGGCCAGGTCCAGCTTGTCGTTCTCCACAATGGAGTCGCCAATCTTGCCGTCGAAAGCCTTGGCGAAGGTGTAGGTCATGCCACCTGCCAGAATCAGGTTGTCTACCTTGTCGAGCAGGTTGCGGATGATCTCAATCTTAGAGGATACCTTTGAACCTCCCATGATGGCGGTGAAGGGACGTTCTGTATCCTTCATCACCTTCTCTACGGCGGTGATTTCATTTTGCAGGAGGTAGCCGAACAGCTTGTGTGCCGCATCGAAATGATCGGCGATCAGGGCTGTGGAGGCGTGGGCACGGTGTGCGGTACCGAAGGCATCATTGACATAGACATCGGCATAAGAGGCCAGCTTTTTGGTGAACTCCTTCTGTGATTCCTTCACTGCCTTCTTAGCGGCTGCGGTCTCCTCCTCGGTGGCATCTTCTGCCAGTCCGCGGGGTTTGCCCTCCTCCTCGGCATAGAAGCGGAGGTTCTCCAGCAGCAGGGCTTCGCCCGGACGCAGTGCGGCTGCCTTGGCTTCGGTTTCAGCACCAATGCAGTCATCGGCAAACTGTACATCTACACCCAACAGCTCAGCTACACGGGGCAGGATGTGACTTAGGGAGAACTTGTCGGTCGCACCTTTCGGCCGGCCAAGGTGTGAACCGATGATCACGCTGCCACCATCCTTGAGGATCTTTTTTAGCGTGGGAACGGCTGCCCGGATGCGGGTGTCGTCAGTAATATGAAAGTTCTCGTCGAGTGGCACGTTGAAATCCACGCGAACGAATGCCTTTTTACCGGCAAAATTGAATGAGTCCATTGTTTGCATAGTTCTCTTTTTATGTTGTTGATGTGAGTTTTCGCTCTTCGAATGATAAACCTGACTGCAAAGATAGCAATATTTTAGAGAAAAATTTCCTCAATGGTGCCAAATTGTTCAACCCTCCTTCACCACAACCTCATAGCTTACCGGCACAGCTTTACGGTACATTGCCATCACCCCGCAATAGTTTTCGAAGGAGAGGTTGCAGGCTCTCTCCAGCTTCTCCTTTGGTAGATTCTCTCCTTCAAAAGCATACACCACCTTCAGTGAGGTATATTGTTTGGGATGCTCTTCTGTCATCTCTGCATCGATGCGGATTTCAAATTTCTTCAATTCGATTCGCATCTTACGGGCTATCTCCACGATGTCGAGACCCGAGCACCCTGCCGCTGAGATCAGCAACAACTTCTTGGGCCGCGGACCGGCATCGTCCCCTCCTTGTTCTTTTCCCAAGTCGATCGAGATTGTATGTCCTTCTATCTCGGTATCGAAAATATTGTTCTCTCTCCAGATTGTCTGAATGGAATGTGTGGCCATAAAATTCAGTTTTATATGTTTGTGAATTTCTACTCCGTTAAACAATTTGTCAACACTTTGGTTCGATCATTGTGAAACGGATGGTCACGATAACTCCTCCGGCTTGACCCCAATGGTGAAAAAAAATGTCAAAAAGAAATTAGATTCAATACAAAATGCTACATTTGCTGTAAAATAGAGCGTGATGATCGATACAAACGCAAACGTATTGCTGATATATACCGGTGGAACCATCGGAATGGTTGAGAATACCGAGAGCGGTGCGCTGGAACCCTTCAACTTCAGCCACCTTCGTTCGAACATGCCTGAAATCAAGCGGCTTAACTTTAACGTTGAGACCTACCTCTTCGACCCTCCCATCGACTCGTCGGATGTTTCCATTTCCATCTGGCAGCAGATGGTCAAGGTTATTGAAACGAACTACTTAAAGTATGATGGTTTCGTAATCCTCCATGGAACTGATACCATGGCCTATACTGCTTCGGCACTCAGCTTCATGCTGGAGAACCTGAACAAGCCGGTGATCCTCACCGGCTCACAACTACCCATCGGTAAGATGCGCACCGACGGAAAGGAGAATCTGATTACCGCACTGGAGATTGCTGCCGACAAGGATGAAACCGGTCGACCGATAGTGCCGGAACTTTGTATCTACATGCAGAAATTGCTGATGCGGGGTAACAGGACTACCAAGGTGAATGCCGATCATTTCAGTGCCTTCAACAGTCCCAACTACCCATACCTGGCGGAAGCAGGACTGGATATCCGCTACAACAAAACTGCTATTCTCCGACAAAATGAAGATCGCCCGGTATGTTTTAATTATGAACTGGATCGTTACATGGTGGTATTGAAACTGTTTCCCGGCATCAGTCGCGAGGTGGTTCGGGCACATCTCACCGTACCCGGACTGAGAGGGGTGGTGCTGGAGACATATGGTACCGGCAATTCTCCCATCAATCCCTGGTTCATGGAGATGATCAAGGATGCCGTTGAGCGTGGGATCGTGGTGGTCAACGTGACGCAGTGCCTGTATGGTTCTGTGGAGATGCACCGATACGAGAATGGACAACGACTCGAGAGGATCGGGGTGATCGGCGGCTACGACATCACCACCGAGGCGGCGTTGGCCAAGCTGATGGCTCTCTTTGGGAAAGGATACAGCCCCGTTGAGGTGAAGGAGCTGATGTACCAGTCGTTGCGCGGAGAAATCACGGTGAGGAGATAATTCCTTTCATTATTTGACTCCTTTTTCTATCTTTGTTCTGCACTAAACAGAATATGAACATTCCTGCCCGGCAATGAGCAACCGGCTTTTGCCGCTCTTCCTGAATGCCGGCAGGGGTGAAACAGCTTATCTATGCAAAATCTTGACTACGGAATCATCGGCAACTGCCGTACCGCGGCACTGGTATCCAAAACGGGGAGCATCGACTGGTTCTGCCTGCCCGACTTCGACTCACCCTCCATCTTTGCAGCACTGCTCGACAGGGAGAAAGGTGGCAGCTTTCACTTTGAGGTGTCGACGGATTACCGGATCACGCAACGATACAACGGACATACCAATATCCTGCTGACCCGTTTCGAGTCGCCTGATCACGGCTTTATCGTTTTCGACTATATGCCGCGTTACACGACTGAGGCCAATCGCTATTACATGCCGCCCGAGATACACCGCTATATACGGGTCACCAAGGGACAACCGACGGTGCGCGTGGTCTACGACCCGCAGATCAACTACGCGCGTGAGAAGGTGCGGCACGAGATAGGGGATCAATACATCAAGACACACTCGGAAGAGGACTCTGAAGACAAGGTCTACCTTTACTCCAGCCTCGACTTTGAGAAGGTGCTCAACCGCGAGGAGGTTGTACTGGAGGGGCACCAGTTTTTCCTCCTCTCCTACAACCAGAAGCTGGTGACGGTGGATATCAACCGCATCCTGCTGGACTACGAGCGGACAAAGGTCTACTGGCTCAATTACGTGAACCGCTCACGGGAATATTACGAGTACAATGACATGATCAAGCGGAGCCTGCTGGTGCTCAAGCTACTCTCCTATCAGAGCTCCGGGGCGATGCTGGCGGCAGCCACCACCAGCCTGCCGGAGAGCATCGGTGAGACCCGCAACTGGGATTACCGCTTCTGCTGGCTGCGCGATGCCTCCATGTCGATTGACACGCTGCTCTTCATGAAACAGCGTACCGCCGCAGAACGCTTTATAGGCTTCGTGAAGAAGATCCTCAAGTCGTCGCGTGATGAGCCGATACAGATCATGTACGGCATCCGCGGCGAGCAGACGCTCACCGAGGAGACACTCGATCACCTGAGCGGTTACGAGAACTCACGCCCGGTGCGGATCGGCAACGCGGCTTACCACCAGGTACAGAACGACTCCATCGGCTACCTGATGGATGTGATCTACAAGTACTACCTCTACTTCCCCGGTACGCTCGACGAGGTGGAGGAGATATGGGAGATCATCAAGAACATGGTGCGCTCGGTGAAGGCAGCCTGGCACAAGCCGGACCGCAGCATCTGGGAGTTCCGCACCCGGGAGATGCATTTCGTCTTCTCCAAGGTGATGAGCTGGGTGGCGTTCGACAGGGCTTCCCTGATTGCGGAGCTGCTGCATAAGGAGAGCTATGCCAGAAAGTGGCGCGATGAGGCGGATACGATCCGCGCGGAGGTCTATGAGAAGGGGTGGAACGAGGAGCTGCAGTGCTTCACGCAGGCTTACGGCAACAGGGACTACGACTCGTCGCTGCTGCTGATGCAGTTTTACGATTTCATCGCTCCGGATGATGAGCGCTATGTGAAGACGGTGAAGGCGATCAAGGAGAACCTCTACCATGAGGGGCTGATGTACCGCTACAAGGCGGAGGATGACTTTGGGGTGCCCACCTCCTCCTTCACCATTTGCACCTTCTGGCTGATTGAGGCGCTCTTCATGATCGGTGAGCGTGAGGAGGCGAGGGAGATCTTCGAGAAGATGATCTCCTATTCGAACCATGTGGGGCTTTATAGTGAGGACCTCGACTTCCGCACCAAGCGGCAGCTGGGCAACTTCCCGCAGGCCTACTCGCACCTGGCGCTGATCAACACCGCGGTGCTCTTCTCCGAGGAGAAGGAGCTCTCCAAGTTTATACGCCCTTAAACAGGGTGTTAGGATGGGCCCTGATCAGATGCCTGCCGGATTGCCGGAGCGGCAGATGAGGGTGTGCCGGCGGTTATCTTTGCAAATGAGCCAGGGTAGTGGGTGTTGATAAAGTCGATCAGTTTCTCGCGCACGGCCACCCGCAGGTCCCAGTTGCGTGAGGAGTCGGCACTGCTCACCAGAACCCGCAGTTCCTTGAACCATTCCCTGCTGTCGGTCACCTGTATGTTCTGTACCCTGCCATCCCAGTTGGGATCATCCTTCACGATGCGGGCCAGCTCCTCGCGCAACGGCTCCACCGGCAAGTCGTATGAGACATAGAGCATGGCGCTGCCCAGTATCTGCGAAGTGCTGCGCGTCCAGTTCTGTATCGGGTTGTTGAGGAAGTAATCGATCGGCACGATAAGCCTCCGCTCATCCCATATCCTCACCACAGCGTAGGTGATGTGTATCTCTTCCACGCGACCCCACTCCCCCTCGATCACCACCACGTCGTCCAACCTGATGGGTTGCGTGAAGGCAATCTGGATGCCGGAGAAGATCTGTCCGAAGCTGCGCTGGGCGGCGAAGCCGATGATGATACCGGCCACACCGGCCGATGCCAGCAGGCTCATCCCGAGCTGTCTCACCTGCTCGATGGTCATCAGTGCTATGGCTATGAAGAGGAAGACGATGGTGACCACCATGATCCGTTCGATCATGTTCATCTGGGTGAGGCGCTTGCGCGCTTCCAGGTTGTTGGGGTTCTCGATGTCGAACTTCTTCTGCCAGTGGTGAAAGAGACCCCTGACCACCTGTACCAGGATCCAGCCGACGATGAGGATCAGCATGATCTGGCTTATCTTGCGCAGCACGTTGTAGACCTGCTCCTCTTCGCTGAGCAGTCCGCTGAAAAGGTTGAGCAGCACGGCGAAGATAAGCCAGATGCCCGGAAGGGTGAAGAGCCGCACGACAAAGTCGTCCAGCATGCTTTTGCTTTTGCGTACCCGCTTGCGCCACAGTTTGATGACCTGTCGGTAGATCAGTGTCAGGATTCCAAAGAGTGCCAGGAAGAGTAACGCAATGAGCGGGTACCGGAGAGGGCTCTCCGGTGAAAGAAATTGATCGATAAATTCCATCTTGCTTGTTCTGCTTTATTGTTGTATCAGTTTGGAGAGGAACGGGATCACCGAGGATTGCAGGGGGATGCGATACTTCGCCGCCGGGGAGAAGCTGCCCACCTTGATGCTGATGCCGTCGGGCGGCAGGGCGCGGAACATATCCTCGTCGGTGGTGTCGTCGCCAATCGCCAGCACGAAGTCGTAGGTATCCTTCTCAAGACGACGAATCACTTCACTTCCCTTGTTGTAATCGGGTGGCTTGATCTCCACAATCTTGTTGCCCGGTACAATTTGCAGGTTGAGACGTGCACAGGGACCAATCAGTGCGTTCACCAACTGTTGTGCACGCAGTTCGGCCAGCCAGACATCCACGTTGCGATAATGCCATACCAGGGCTGCATTCTTCTGCTCCAGGTGCGAGCGGGGTGTCTTGTCGATGGTGTGTTGAATGATGTCGAGGATCTCTTCATCCCACACGATCTCCTCCATGATGTTGCGGTGCCACACTCCGTCATCCTTGTAGAAGACGCCATGTTCAGCGGCAAAGTCGAGGGGTAGCCCCGCGAACCACTTGTCCAGGATCTGGTGGTTGCGGCCGCTGTTGATCACCACCTTGTTGCGCTTGTCGGCGCTAATTTTTCTGATCAGCTCCAGAAGCTGTTCTGAGGGAATGGCATCTTCCGGTTTCCTGACGAAGGGGGAGAGGGTGCCGTCGTAGTCGAGCAGGATCAGTCTCGAAGCAGCCTCATCGTAGGCGCTCTTGATCTGGGTGAGCTGCCGCTTGCCCACCACCTTCTGCAGGATTTCACGGTTCTGTTCCTTGATGCTTCGCAGCTCTTTCACGAAATCGTTTGCCCAGCGCTTCACGGTGCGGGAGGCGATTCTTTTCTGCATCTGGCCCATACGTTCCCTTTTCTCCTCTATCGGCATGGTGAGCGCCTGTAGGATAGCCTTCTCTATCTCATCCTTGTCGTTGGGGTTGATGATCAGTGCATCCTGCAACTCGATGGCTGCTCCGGCCATCTCGCTGAGGATGAGCACACCCGGCTGATCCCGCTTGGCGGCGAGGTATTCCTTGGCTACCAGGTTCATCCCGTCGCGTAACGGCGTTACCAGTGCGATGTCGGCGATGTCATACATGGCGATAAGCTCTTCGAACGAGAAGCTGCGGTAGAAGTAGAAGATGGGGCTCCAACCCAGTCTGGCATACCTGCCGTTGATCTCGCCGATGGCCTGGTCTATCTTCGCTTTCAGCTCAGCATACATCTCCACGTTGTCGCGTGAGGGAACCACGATCATGGCCAGTGACACCTGCTCGTGGTATTCAGGGTTGTTTTCCAGGAACTGGGCGTACCCGTCGAGCCGGTGCAGGATCCCCTTGCTGTAGTCGAGGCGGTCCACCGAAAGGATCACCTGCTTGTCTGACAGCTTTTCCCTGAGCATGGCCGATTTCTCGCGTACCGCCGGCAATGCGGGTGCCTCGTGGTACTGCTCATAGTTGATTCCCATGGGGAAGGCATCCACATGTACAATCCGCTCCTTGAGAGTGATCTCGTCGAGGTTGCAGTTCAGGTTGAGCACGCGGTAGATGGCACTGATGAAGTGACGCATGTAGTCGTGCGTGTGAAAGCCGATCAAGTCGGCTCCCAGCAACCCTTCCAGCACCTCCTCCCGTTCGGGGAGCACCCTGAAGAGCTCATAGGAGGGGAAAGGTATGTGGTGGAAGTAACCGATACTGGTAGCCGGCTTCTTGTCGCGTATCATCTTCGGCAGCAGCATCAGCTGGTAGTCCTGTACCCAGACGATGTCATCGTTCTCGATGAAAGGGAGCGACTCCCGGCTGAAGAGGGCGTTCACCTCGCGGTATGCTGCCCAGTACTCCGCCTTGTATTCAATATAAGAGAAGAAATAGTGGCAGAGGGGCCAGATGGTACTGTTGCTGTACCCCTCATAATAGTTGCTGATCTGTTCGTCACTCAGGAAAACCGGGTGAAAGTTGAGCTCGTGAAGCTTTTCGGTGATCTCTTGTCTCTCCGTTTCATCGTCGGTGTGGATACCGGGCCAGCCCACCCAATACTTCTCAGCTTTGGTCTCCAGTGATCCGAGACCGGTAGCCAGTCCTCCTTCACTGCGTTCAATGGTGAATCCCTCTTCTGAGCGTTCAATTTTTACCGGTAGCCTGTTGGCAATGATTACAATCTTCATAATAATCATATAACATTCACATGCCGGTAAAGATTAAAAATTAATATATTTTAAATTTTACTTTGAGGAATGGGGTTGCTCGAGTGAACAAAAAGCGAGCATCTTTTGTTGTTTCCGCTTTTTTATCGTAATTTCGTAGTCCGAAGCCCAATAAATTAGCACTTAATTAACTAAAATTTAACATTTTTAGTAAACATATCATTATGGCAAAACAGAAAAATTATTTGACCTGCGACGGGAATCAGGCTGCTGCACACATCGCCTACATGTTCAGCGAGGTGGCTGCAATCTACCCGATCACACCCTCCTCCACCATGGCGGAGTATGTGGATGAGTGGGCAGCTGCCGGGAGGAAAAACATCTTCGGGCAGCCAGTCCTGGTGCAGGAAATGCAATCGGAAGCGGGAGCTGCCGGGGCCATGCACGGATCGTTGCAGGCCGGTGCCCTCACCTCCACCTTTACCGCCTCACAGGGACTGCTGCTGATGCTGCCCAACATGTATAAGATGGCAGGGGAGTTGCTTCCGGGTGTCTTTCATGTATCGGCACGAGCATTGGCATCGCATGCCCTTTCCATCTTCGGTGATCATCAGGATGTGATGGCTGCACGCCCCACCGGCTTCGCCCTCTTTGCTACCGGTTCGGTGCAGGAGGTGATGGACATGTCGGCGGTAGCACACCTGGCAGCAATTGAGAGTCGTATCCCCTTCCTTCATTTCTTCGACGGATTCCGCACCTCACACGAGATCCAGAAGATTGAAGCATTGACGAACGACGACCTGGCACCGCTGATCAATCAGGAAGCACTCAAAGGATTCCGCGACAGGGCCCTCTCGCCCGATGCGCCCGTGACACGCGGAACAGCACAAAACGACGATATTTATTTCCAGGCACGCGAAGCCTCCAACCCATTCTATGCCAATGTGCCGGACGTGGTGGAGAAGTATCTGGATAAGTTGGCAGCCGTCACAGGCCGCAAGTATGGATTGTTCGACTACTACGGTGATCCGGAAGCGGAACGGGTGGTGATCGCCATGGGCTCTGTTACGGAAACCATCCGTGAGGTTGTGGATCACCTTACCGCCAAAGGTGAGAAGGTGGGTGTGGTAGCTGTACACCTTTACCGCCCCTTCAAGGCATCCGCCTTCCTCTCGGCAGTACCCGCCACTGCGAAAAGGATTGCGGTGCTCGATCGCACCAAGGAGCCGGGAGCTACCGGTCAGCCGCTATACCTGGATGTGAAGGACTGCTACTTTGGCAAGGAGAATGCACCGGAGGTGGTGGGCGGTATCTACGGTCTTTCATCGAAAGATACTACTCCCTCACAGATCCTCTCGGTATTCGAGAATCTCTCGATGAACCTGCCGAAGAATGATTTCACCATCGGCATCGTGGACGATGTCACTTTCAAGTCGCTCCCCATGAAGGAGGAGGTTGCGATGGATGAGACCACCTATGAGGCCAAGTTTTACGGGTTGGGTTCTGATGGTACCGTTGGTGCCAACAAGAATTCGATCAAGATCATTGGTGACAACACCGACAAATATGTGCAGGCATACTTTGCCTACGACTCCAAGAAGTCGGGCGGTTTCACCTGTTCACACCTACGTTTTGGCGACAATGCCATCCGTTCCACCTATCTGGTGAACACTCCCAATTTCGTGGCATGCCATGTGCCGGCCTATCTGCATCTTTATGATGTGACCAAGGGATTGAAGAAGAACGGTACTTTCCTGCTGAACTCAGTATGGCCCAAAGAAGAGGTGGCCAACCACCTGCCCGACAATGTGAAGCGCTACTTCGCGTTGAACAACATTCGCTTCTATATCATCAACGCGACGGTAATAGCTGATGAAATTGGCCTGGGCAACCGTACCAACACCATCCTGCAATCGGCATTCTTCAAGATCTCGAACGTGATCCCCTACGACCAGGCGGTGGAGCAGATGAAGAAATTCATCGTGAAGTCGTACGGCAAGAAGGGAGAAGAGGTGGTGAAGATGAACTTTGCCGCCGTGGATCGCGGTGGTGATGTGGAAGAGGTAGAGGTGATGCCCGAATGGGCAACACTGGGTGTTGCAGAGGCAACAACAGACGATGCACCTGCCTTTATCAACCAGGTGGTACGTACCGTGAACGCTCAGCGTGGCTATGACCTGCCGGTATCTGCTTTCACCGGTCGTGAGGACGGAACCTGGGAACAGGGCACTACCGCCTACGAGAAGCGCGGAGTAGCTGCCAGCGTGCCGGTATGGAATCCCGAAACCTGTATCCAGTGCAACCAGTGTGCCTATGTATGTCCCCACGCCACCATCCGTCCTTTCGTGCTCGATGAACAGGAGCAGCAGGGTCTGGGTGAAGGCGTTGAACTGCTCAAGGCACAGGGCAAGCAACTGTCCGGAATGGCTTTCCGCATTCAGGTCGACGTGCTCGACTGTCTCGGTTGCGGCAACTGTGTTGATGTGTGTCCCGGCAAGAAGGGCGAGAAGGCACTTGAGATGGTGCCGATCGGTACGCAGTATGACAACCAGCAGAACTGGGATTACATGGTGAAGAATGTCTCCAGCAAGGCGCACCTGGTCGATGTGACGCTGAACGTGAAGAATACACAGTTCGCCAAACCGCTCTTTGAGTTCTCCGGAGCCTGTTCCGGTTGTGGAGAAACGCCCTACATCAAGCTGATCACACAGCTCTATGGCGACCGGATGATGATTGCCAACGCCACCGGATGTTCCTCCATCTATGGAGCTTCCGCACCGGCTACCCCCTACACCACGAACGAGGAGGGCAAGGGTCCCTCATGGGCCAACTCGCTCTTTGAGGACAATGCCGAGTTCGGTTATGGTTTCGTTATTGCACACAACAGCATGCGCAACCACCTCAGCGAGCTGATGCAGAAAGGTCTTGCATCCGATGACTTCACCGCAGAACAGAAAGATCTCTTTACCCAATGGCTGGAGAAGAAAGCTGATGCAGAGGGATCGAAAGAAGCTTCTGCACAGCTGGTGGCTGCCCTCACAGGAGTCAATCATCCCGTGGCACAGGAGATCCTCTCGATGGAAAAGTACCTCACCAAGAAATCGATCTGGGTGTTTGGTGGTGACGGCTGGGCCTATGACATCGGCTTCGGCGGTCTCGACCATGTGCTGGCCAGCGGTCAGGATATCAACATCCTGGTGCTCGACACAGAAGTCTACTCCAACACCGGAGGTCAGTCTTCCAAGTCCACACCAACGGCTGCGGTAGCCAAGTTCGCGGCAGCGGGCAAGCGGATCCGCAAGAAGGATCTAGGCATGATCGCCGCCACCTATGGCTACGTTTACGTTGCACAGGTAGCAATGGGTGCCAACCAGTCGCACTACCTCAAGGCCTTGAAAGAGGCGGAGTCCTATCACGGTCCCTCCATCATCATCGCCTACTCGCCCTGTATCAGCCATGGACTGAAAAAGGGTATGGGTACTGCACAGTCGGAAGAGAAAGCAGCGGTAGAATGCGGTTACTGGCACCTCTGGCGCTATGATCCGCGCCTGGAAGATGAAGGGAAGAACCCGTTCCAACTCGACAGCAAGGAACCGGACTGGAGCAAGTTCCGCGACTTCCTGATGGGAGAGGTGCGTTACACGCAGCTGATCAAGTCTTTCCCCCGTCAGGCCGACGAGCTGTTCGATGCAGCCCGTGATAACGCGCAATGGCGTTATCGCTCCTACCAGCGGATGGCTGCGGCGCACTATGGTGAGCCGGCCGGAGAAGCGGTAGGGACTGTTGAGGAATAAAACTGATAATAACGATCATACACTTTGATTCCGGTGGTGTTGCTTTGATGTGACACCACCGGTTTTTTTTGCATCAACGTGATGGTTTTGAAGATGAAATACTGAATGACAGAAATGATTCTTTCACCGGAAATAGTTGTATCTTTGCAGTGAAATGAAGGACTCTGATATCGCTGTTTTGGGATGTGAATGCCCGAACCCGATATCGGAAATCCGATACTCAAAATTACTTTTATGAAGATTCAAATCATCAACGGTCCCAACCTGAACCTGCTGGGTCTTCGTGAACCGGAGACCTATGGCAGCCAATCTTTTGATCACTATCTGGACAGCTTGCAGGCTGCTTACCCTGCTGTCTCGCTCACTGTTTACCAATCGAATGTGGAAGGGGAGTTGATCAACAAGATCCAGGAGGCAGGTTATGGAAGCGATGGCATCATCCTCAATGCCGGGGGCTACACCCACACCTCCGTGGCCATCCGTGATGCGATCAAAGCCGTACCCGCACCGGTTGTGGAAGTGCATATCTCCAACGTACATGCCCGGGAAGAGTTCCGTCACCACTCCCTGCTGTCGGCCGTCTGCCGCGGTGTGATAGCCGGGTTTGGCCTCGACTCCTATCGACTGGCTTTGGAAGCGTTGTTGGAAGCAAACAAAAAGTAAATCCAAACGTTACATAAATTGAACAATCCAAAAGAAATATATGCTTAAACAAACTAAGATCATCGCTACCATTTCCGACAAGCGATGCGACGTGCCTTTTCTCCGTGAACTGTTTGAGGCAGGAATGAATGTGGTGCGGCTTAACTCAGCACACCTCGATGAAGAGGGTTTTTTGAAAATCATCAACAACACCCGTGAGGTATCAAACCGTATTGCTATTCTTGTAGACACCAAGGGCCCTGAAATACGGACTACCGTTGCTGAAAACCCCATTGATCTCAAGACGGGCGACCAGGTGAAGATTGTTGGCAATCCTGCCGGCATCTCCACACGTGAAACCATCTGCATCTCCTATCCCAACATCACGGAAGAGATGAAGGTGGGCGATGATATCCTGATTGATGATGGTGAGATTGATCTGAAGGTGATTGCCGTCACTCCCGGTTACCTGCTCTGCAGTGCCCAGAACGACGGCACCGTGGGGAGCCGCAAGAGTGTCAACATCCCCGGTGTGCGCATCAGTCTGCCGGCCATCACAGAACGCGATCGTGAGTTTATTGCATTGGCAGTCAAACATGATGTTGATTTCATTGCCCACTCATTCGTGCGCAGCAAAGCTGATGTGATAGCGGTACAGGAGATCCTCGACGAGTTGAAGAGTCCGATCAAGATCATCGCCAAGATTGAGAATCAGGAGGGAGTGGACAATGCCGATGAGATTCTGGATGTGGCTTTCGGCATCATGGTTGCCCGTGGCGACCTGGGCATCGAAGTGCCGCAGGAGAAGATCCCCGGCATTCAGCGGGTGCTGATCAAACAGGCGGTACAACACAAGAAGCCGGTGATCGTGGCAACGCAGATGCTTCACTCCATGATTCACAACCCTCGTCCCACCAGGGCGGAGATCACCGATATCGCCAACGCCATCTATTACCGTACCGATGCGGTGATGCTCAGCGGTGAGACCGCTTATGGCAAGTATCCCGTTGAGGCGGTTCGCACCATGACCAAAACCGCTTACGAAGCTGAGAAGACCAAGCTGGCTGAGAATGATATCAGGGTGCCATACGTACAATATGATGACCGTGAGGTGACTGAATTCCTTGCCAAACAGGCTGTTAAGGCTACACTGCGGATGAACGTGAAGGCAATCGTGACCGACAGCCACACCGGACGTACGGCACGCGTGCTGGCAGCCTTCCGCGGCAAGAGCACTGTATATGCCATTGCCACCTCTGAGCGACTCGCTCGCGAGCTGGCGCTTTCATATGGTGTATGGGCAGAGTATCAACAGGGTAAGGGTGATGGCAACACCAAGGAGAGCCGTAGAGCATACTTTGTGGCTGCTATCAAGCGCTTGCTGGAGAGGGGACTGATTGAACGCAAAGATCGTGTGGCCTACCTGGGCGGCAGCTTTGGTGAAGTGGGAGGAACAACCTACCTGGAGATCATCGAGGCATGGCGCATCATGGAAGCGAAGGAGAAGTATAACCTGCCGGATTACACCGAGTAATCTATAGCAAGTTCTTTGCAGGGCATATGATCAATACCGATCCAATGGATGCGTATCTGCTTCGTCACATCGATGAGGAGCCGGAACTGTTGCGGGAGATTCACCGTGAAACACATCTGAAACTGCTGCACGGTTATATGGTGTCGGGACATCTACAGGGTAGGGTGTTGAAAATGCTGGTGCAGATGATAGGTCCCTCCCGTGTGCTGGAGATTGGCACCTACACCGGCTATTCGGCACTCTGCATCGCTGAGGGACTGGAGGAGGGAGCCGAGCTGCATACCATCGAGATCGATGATGAGCTGGAGGAGATGATCCGCCGCAATTTCAACCGCTCGAAACATGGGGAGCGCATTACACTTCACATTGGAGATGTGAAAGAGCTGCTGCCGCAGTTTGAAGATGATTCCTTCGATCTGGCCTTCATCGATGGGGACAAGCGGAACTATTGGTCGGTCTATGAGGCAACACTGCCGAAGGTCAAAAAGGGTGGGTTTCTCCTGGCTGACAATACCCTCTGGCATGGCAAGATATTCGCAACAGCAGTGCCTGCCGACAGGCAGACACTGGGGATACAGGAGTTTAACGAACGACTGGCAGCCGACAGCCGCGTAGAGAAGGTGATCATACCTCTCCGCGACGGATTGACGCTGATCAGGAAAAAATAAAACATGATGGAATCGAACAGACAACAGAAAATAAACCGGTTGATCCAGAAAGAACTGAGCGAGATCTTCCTGCTGGAAACCAAGAAGATGCATGGCGTCTTCATCTCGGTGACCAACGTGAGGGTCTCCCCCGACCTGGGTATAGCACACGCCTATCTCAGCATCTTTCCCTCAGAAAATGCAGAGACGCTGATCACCAATATCAACGACAACGTGAAGTCATTGCGTTACGACCTGGGAAAGCGGGTGGGTAAGCAGCTGCGGGTGATACCCGAACTCACCTTTCACCTGGACGACTCGCTCGACTACATCGAGAACATTGACCGATTGCTTAAAAACGATTAACCTGGCAGATTGAATCTATCCCTATTCATAGCGCGCCGGTATCTTTTTGCCCGGAAATCACACAATGCCATCAATGTGATCTCCGCCATCTCTGTTTGTGGCATTGCCATCGCCACCATGGCCATGGTGACGGTGCTTTCTGTCTTTAATGGTTTCGGGGGTATCGTGGAGGGACTCTTCAGTGCCTTTGACCCCCATCTCAAGATTACGGCAAGGGAGGGGAAAGTATTCAGTTACAACACTCCTGCATTTGACAAGCTGTTACAGCTCCCGGCGATAATGACCGTCTCTGAGTCGCTTGAAGAAAATGCACTGTTCAAGTTTGAGGATCAGCAGGTACCGGTACGGGTGAAAGGAGTGCCGGAGGAGTTCCGTCTGATGACCGACATGGAACGGCTTATGGTGGATGGTACCTTCCACCTGCAGGAAGATGTGGTCAACTACACGACGCTTGGTGCGGGATTGGCCGCCACGTTAGGTGCCCGCCCCGGTTTCATCAACCCTGTGGAGATCTATGCTCCACGACGTGATGCACGGGTCAATCTGGCCAACCCATCAGCCGCATTCACGATTGGATATGCACAGATTGGGGGTGTTTTCACCCTCAACCAGCCGGAAGTGGATGAGCAGATGGCCATCATCCCCATCTCTCTGGCGCGTGAGCTCTTCAGCTATGAGGATGAGGTCACCTCCCTCGACATCATGCTTACTGCCGATGCGTCAGTAAAGAAAACAAAAAAGCAAATTGAGCGATTCCTGGGTGATGATTTTCTGGTGGAGGATCGCTATGAGCAACAACGTGAGTCGTTCCGGATGCTTCAGATCGAGAAATGGGTCACCTTCCTGATTCTGGTTTTTATTCTGCTGATTGCCGTTTTCAATGTCGTGGGGTCTCTCTCCATGCTGATCGTTGAAAAGCGAGCCGACATCCGCAGCCTGCAGCATATGGGTGCTTCCAATCGCCTGGTGGCCCGTATCTTCCTTTACGAAGGCTGGCTCATCACCTTTATCGGTATCATCAGCGGAATGGTGGCAGGACTCGCGCTCTGCCTCCTCCAGCAGCACTTTGGCCTGTTGCGACTGAGCAATGTGCCGGGTGCCTACATCATCGATGCCTATCCTGTGATCGTGAATTTTGTTGACCTGCTGGTGGTCTTTGGTGTGGTGAGCCTGATCGGAATCCTCACGGTGCTCTACCCGGTGAATAACCTGAGGAAACAGCTGTCGGCTGTCACTTATCAGTTGTAAGCAGGTAATTCTAACCTTGTGAATGCATACAAAGAAAAGAGAAACATAATATGAAAATTGCTGTAGTTGGAACGGGGTACGTGGGACTGGTCTCAGGTGCCTGCTTTGCGGAGATGGGTGTGGATGTAACCTGCGTTGACATCGACCGGAAAAAGATAGAAGGATTGAATCAGGGCGTGATTCCCATCTATGAGCCCGGACTCAACAGGATTGTAGAACGGAACCGCGAGGCGGAGCGACTTCATTTCACCACCGATCTGTCGTCGGTAATCAACCAAATGTCAATCGTTTTTATCGCTGTGGGAACACCTTCCGACGAGGGGGGCAACGCCGATCTCTCCTATGTGATGAAGGTTGCTGAGACCATTGCAGATCACATTACCAAACCTTTGCTGATTGTCACCAAAAGCACCGTGCCGGTGGGTACCTCACACCGCATCCGTGATCTGGTGCGGCAGTGTCTCAACATCAGGGGATTGGAGGACCTGGATTTCGATGTAGCCTCCAACCCCGAGTTCTTGAAAGAGGGTGCCGCCATCAATGACTTCATGAGCCCCGACCGTGTGGTGGTGGGCGTGGAGAGCGAACGGGCCAAAGAGCTGATGACGAAGCTATACCGCCCCTTCCTGCTCAACAACTTCCGGGTGATCTTCATGGACATCCTCTCCTCTGAGATGACCAAATATGCCTCCAACGCGATGCTGGCCACACGCATCAGCTTCATGAACGACATTGCCAACCTCTGCGAGCGGGTGGGGGCCGACGTGAACATGGTGCGACGGGGCATGGGCAGTGACTCCCGCATCGGACGCAGCTTTCTCTACCCTGGGTGCGGTTACGGCGGCAGCTGTTTCCCTAAGGATATACGCGCCCTGATCAGCGTGGCCGAGGGGGTAGGTTATGAGATGAAACTGCTCAAGGCGGTGGAGGAGGTGAACAACCAACAGAAAAACATCCTCTTTGAGAAGTTTGCAAAACATTTTAACGGAGAGCTGAAGGGGCTGACGGTCGCTGTTTGGGGACTCTCCTTCAAGCCGGAGACCGATGACGTACGTGATGCTCCCTCACTCACACTGATCCGCAGCCTGCTTGATGCCGGCGTTACAATCCGCACCTACGATCCGGCGGCAATTGAAGAGGCTCGCCGCCAACTGGGTGATGCTGTCTACTACGCCAATGACATCTACGATGCGGCGCTCGATGCAGATGCATTGATCGTGCCCACCGAGTGGAAGGAATTCCGACTGCCCAACTGGGAAGTACTAAAGAAGGTGATGCGTCGCCAGGTGGTGATCGACGGCCGCAATATCTACAATGGCCCGGAACTGACTTCTCTTGGTTTCGCTTACTACGGGATCGGGCAGAAGTGATGCCTCAATTTTCAGCATCCGGAGCAGGATGAAAAATTATTTCGAAAAAGCCAACGAATTGCTTTCAATCACCCCGCAATTTTGGTAATTTTGAATCCGAATTTAGGAACGGAAGATTCGGGAAGATGGAACAAACAAGTCGTATAGGTTTTGACAACGAGAAATACCTGCAGGAACAGAGCAAAGCTATCCTGGAAAGAGTCAATCAGTTTAGCGATAAATTATACCTTGAATTCGGAGGTAAAATCCTGTACGATTACCATGCATCGCGTGTGCTGCCGGGCTTTGCCCCGAACGTGAAGATCCGTCTGTTGCAGAACCTCAAGGATCAGGTGGATGTCATCATGTGCGTTTTTGCCGGAGACATTGAAAGAAATAAGATCAGGGCCGATTTTGGAATCACCTACGATGTGGATGTACTGAAAAGCATTGATGACCTGAAATGGTACGGGATTCATGTGGCCGCGGTGGTGATCACCCGTTTTGAGGGTCAACCTGCTGCTACTGTATTCAAGAACAAGCTTGAACTGAAAGGAATCAGGGTATACCTGCACCGCCCCACCAAAGGGTATCCGAAGAATGTGGAGCTGATTGTCAGCGACGAGGGATATGGTGCCAACGAATACATCGAAACCACGAAGCCGATTGTCGTATTGACCGGACCCGGTCCGGGAAGCGGCAAGCTGGCTACCGCACTGGGCAATTTGTACCACGACATCAAAAAGGGACTGAAAGCCGGGTACGCCAAATTTGAGACCTTTCCTGTCTGGGATCTGCCGGCCGATCATTTGGTGAACGTTGCCTACGAAGCGGCAACAGCCGATCTGAGGGATGTGAACATGATTGATACGCATCACCTGAAAGCCTATGGCGTGAAAGTTGTGAACTACAACCGAGACATAGAGGCGTTTGGGTTGTTGAAAAAGATGCTGGAAAAGATCACCGGATCAACATCGGTCTACTTGTCTCCCACCGATATGGGTGTGAACCGTATCAGCTCCGGGATCATCGATGACAAGATATGTCAGGATGCTGCCTATCAGGAGATCATTCGCCGACACCTGAGAAGCTTCGTGGAATATGCCACGGGAAGAGCTGGGAAAGATACGGTGAACCGCAACACCGAGATCATGGACAAAGTAGGGGCGAAAGATGAAGACCGTCTGGTGGTTGAGCCCGCCCGCCGGGCAGCGAAAGAGGCCAAGCTCAACGAGAAAGGGTATGGCGGCATCTATTGCGGTGCTGCCATTGAACTGCATGACGGTACCATTGTCACTGGTAAGAACTCCACTTTGCTGCACGCTTCCTCCAGCATGATTCTCAACGCGACCAAACATCTGGCCGGGTTGCCCGACAGTATGATCCTCCTTCCGGAGAACATCATTGACTCGGTCACGCATCTGAAGAAGAATATCCTGAACGGTAAAAATGTCAGCCTGGATGTGGAAGAGACGTTGATTGCCCTCTCCATCAGTGCGATATCAAACCCTGCAGCTCAAATGGCCCTGCACAAGCTCACCGAGTTGAACAACTGTGAGATGCACTCCTCTCACATCCCCACACCCGGGGATGAAGCAGGTCTCCGGAAATTGAAAATTAATTTTACCTGCGATCCTCTTTTCTCCAGCAAGCGGCTCTTCGTGAGTGAATAAGGAGAGATTGAACTCCATGCCACAGATATATTCATTGCCGGCATACCATTGATCCCAAATAGTAGCTGCATTCTGCTTTTTATATTTCATTTTTCCTGCGGATTGAAGTGTTATGTTTCATTCGAGATACAATGAATTGCCTGCCCTTATGATTTTTTAAGCCTTTTTTTTGAAACAATTATGGGAAGTATTTGTTTTGAGTTTGTTATATTTGCATTCCCAAAGGGAAAAAATGGAAAAAATTGGATGAAAAAAGGAGTTGCCATACTGCTGACAATGATCATGCTGCTGACCGGTATTCAGCCGGTGCTCTCGCTACATCTTTGCAAAGGTGATCTCTTTTCTGTCTCTCTGGTTGAAGGAGGTGCTCCTATGTCCTGCTGTGATATGCCGGAGACGGCTACACCGGAAAACATCCCTACTTTATCTTCCTATCATGCCGATTGCTGTGGCTTCCAGTCGCTGGAACTCTCCACGGACGATTTCAGTGTCGAGGCTGATCAACAGAACCACCGCAGCCAGACACCCGTCACCGTTACCCACTGGGCTGTGATGCGGTCGATCCTTCATCAGGTTCTTCCCGACGAACCCCAACCTCTCCAGCAACTTTACCCACCTGCCGGTCTGGGCAGGCTCACCACCAGCCTGCTCACCATGATCTGTATCTACCGACTTTGATTTGTACGGGTTGCTGAGAGGTAACCGCCCCTTGTGTCATACTTGTAATCCCAATTGCAGGATCAATTCCTCATGGGTATCGTACAAATCAAAATATTTCATCATGCTTCAAAAAGTTATTCATTACCTGTTACACAATAGGCTGATCACACTGTTGTTACTCCTCGTGATCATCGTATGGGGCATCTCCTCGGCTCCCTTTAACTGGTATAGCCTGTTGCCACGTGACCCGGTGCCTGTGGATGCCATCCCCGACCTGGGTGACAACCAACAGATCGTTGCCACAGAGTGGATGGGGCGCTCACCCAAAGATATACAGGATCAGATCACCTATCCGCTGACCACCTCACTGCTCGGTATTCCCGGTGTAAAGACCATCCGCAGTACCTCCATGTTCGGGATGTCGTTTATCTACATCATCTTTGAAGAAGACATTGAATTCTACTGGAGTCGTTCGCGCATTCTGGAGAAATTGAATTCACTGCCATCGGGAACATTACCCGAAGGAGTACAACCCAGCCTGGGACCCGATGCAACTGCCCTGGGCCAGATATACTGGTACACGCTGGAAGGCAGAAATCCCGATACGGGTGAACCCACCGGTGGTTGGGGTCCCGACGAATTGAGAACCGTTCAGGATTTCTACGCAAAGTATACGCTTTCATCGGCTGAGGGTGTGGCCGAAGTGGCCTCTGTAGGTGGCTTTGTGAAAGAATACCAGGTGGAGATCAACCCGAACTCCATGCGCGCCTACAACCTCTCCATCATGGATGTGATGAATGCCATACAGAAGAGCAATCTCGATATTGGTGCAGAGACGGTGGAGGTTAATAAGGTAGAATACCTCGTCCGTGGGCTGGGATACATCAAAAATGTATCAGATCTCGAAGAGGCGGTCATTACGGTCCGCAATGGAGTGCCGATAAAAATCAAAGATGTGGCCTTTGTCAATCTCGGACCGGCCACGCGGCGCGGCGGCCTCGACAAGGAAGGTGTGGAAGCCGTAGGCGGTGTGGTGGTGGCTCGCTACGGATCCAACCCGCTGGAGGTGATCAACAACGTGAAGGAGAAAATCTCGGAAATGGAAGCCGGATTACCCCAAAAGACACTGGCCGATGGTACTGTCTCGAAGGTGACCGTTGTTCCGTTTTACGACAGGACCGGCGTGATCCATGAGACCATCGGCACGCTGGAGACCGCGCTGACCCATGAGACGCTCATTGCCATCATCGTGGTCATCGTTATCATTTTGAACCTCAGGGCATCGATCGTTATCTCCAGTATACTTCCCGTGGGGGTGCTGGCTGCTTTTATCATCATGCGAAATGCGGGCATTGATGCCAATATAGTGGCATTATCGGGTATCGCCATCGCCATCGGGATTATGATTGATATCGGTGTGGTCTTTGTCGAAAACATCATCCGACACATGGAGATGGAGGAGAATAAGGGTATTCGAAAGGGAAAAGCGTTCACCGATCTGATATACAGGAGTGTCAGTGAAGTATCGGGAGCAGTGTTCACCGCGCAGCTCACCACTGTCGTCAGTTTCCTCCCTGTCTTTTTTCTGGAAGCACAGGAGGGCAAACTCTTCACACCGTTGGCCTTTACCAAGACCTTCGCACTCATCTCCGCCTACCTCCTTGGAATCGCAGTACTCCCCACACTCTTCTATTACATCTTCTCAGTCAGGATCACTTCCAAGAAAGTACTCCAATGGGCCAATATCTTGTTGGCTGTTGCCGGCATGACGCTGGTAATTGTCACCGGCTACGGCCTTTATATTGCATTCACACTGTTCGCACTGAACAACTTGTTTGCCCCACGGTGGAAGAACCCGCGAATACCCACTTTCCTCAATATCGGGATTGCCCTGTTGGCGGTAGTCTACCTGCTAACGATGGAATGGCTGCCCATGGGCACACAGACAGGTCTACCCCGCAACCTGTTGTTCGTGATCCTGATTATCGCGCTCATTCTCTCGCTTCTCTGGCTGTTGGTGATCTATTATGAAAAGATTCTGCGTTGGAGCCTGGCCAACCGGTGGAAGTTCATGACACTGCCCATCGCAACAGTACTTTTTGGACTGGTCATCTGGATGGGTTTCGACAAGACATTCGGTATTGTGGCAAAAGGTTTTGAAACAGTGGGTTGGAATACTTTCCGCCAGACCGGTTTCTGGCAGACAGCCAGTCACCGTTTTCCGGGAATCGGACAGGAGTTTATGCCAAGCCTAAACGAGGGATCCTTCCTGCTGATGCCAACCAGCATGCCCCATACGGGGATTGAGCAGAACCAGCAATATATTGAAATACTGGACAAACGAATCAGCCATATTCCGGAAGTGGAGACGACCGTCGGCAAATGGGGAAGGGTCAATTCGGCACTCGATCCGGCACCAACCCAGATGTTCGAGAACACGATCATCTACCGTCCCGAATATATCCTGGATGAAGACGGTAACCGGCAACGTTTCAAGGTGAACCGGAAAGGAGAATTTATCCTGATCGACCAGACAACCTATGATCCTGAAGAGGGATTCAGACTAGTGCCTGTGGACAGCCTGGTTCCCGACAGACGGGGTGATTACTTCAGGCAATGGCGTCCTGAAATTAGGAATGAAGATGACATCTGGCAGGAGATCATCAATGTATCTCATATCGCCGGCCTGACATCGGCACCGAAGCTGCAACCCATTGAAGCACGTACCGTGATGCTCTCTACCGGCATGCGTGCACCGATGGGTGTGAAGGTGTCGGGGCCCGACCTGGAGTCGATCGAACAGGGTGGCAAGATACTGGAAGCCGCCTTGAAAGAGGTGCCTTCCGTCCTCTCCTCTACCGTATTCTACGACCGTGCCGTGGGAGCCCCTTACATTGAAATCAAGCTGAACCGGCAACATATGGCCCGATACGGCATTACGGTGGCCGACCTGCAGGATGTGATTGGTGCGGCAGTTGGAGGCATGCCGTTAACAACCACGGTAGAGGGACGTGAACGTTTTCCCGTACGCTTGCGCTATCCGCGTGAACTGAGAGAGAACCCCGATGAGTTGGCGCGGCTGATCGTGCCCACAGCCACCGGGGCGCAGATACCGCTGGGAGAAGTAGCGGAGATCGCATATACCCGCGGTGCTCAGATGATCCAGAGTGAAAATACGTTCCTGGTGGGTTATGTGATTTTTGACAAGGTAGTTGGCAAGGCCGAGGTAGATGTGGTGAAAGAGGCCGATGCGATGTTACAGGCGAAACTGCGCAACGGTGAGATCAGCCTGCCCCATGGGGTCTCCTATACCTTCGCCGGAAACTACGAACAGCAGGCCCGTGCTTCAAAGCGACTGATGATCATTATACCTATTGCTTTGCTCATCATCCTGCTTATCCTCTATTTTCAGTTCAAAACGGTGACTGCCTCGCTGATTCACTTTTCGGGGGTTTTCGTCGCACTGTCCGGAGGATTCATCCTTCTATGGCTGTACGGTGAACCGTGGTTTATGAATTTTTCGGTTGCCGGTGTCAATATCCGTGATATGTTCAGCATGCATCCCATCAACCTCAGTATTGCCGTGTGGGTAGGGTTTATCGCCCTCTTTGGCATTGCCACTGATGATGGGGTGCTGATGGGAACCTATATCCACGATACCTTCCTGGAAAGAGACCCGCAGACAAGGGAAGAGATCAGGGAAGCGGTTGTCCATGCAGGACTGAAAAGGGTGCGACCTGCAGTGATGACCACTGCCACCACGCTGATCGCACTCCTGCCGGTGCTGACTTCCACGGGCAAGGGATCCGAGATCATGATTCCCATGTCGATCCCCACCTTTGGCGGGATGCTGATCCAGTCGATGACCATGTTTATCGTACCCATCCTCCAGTGCTGGTGGCGGGAAGGCGCGATCCGGAAAAAAGAAAAACAACAAGCTAAAACGACAGATTATGAAACCATATAACCTCTTCGGCGTCATCCTGGTTGTGCTGGGATTCATGGGTCCCCATCCTGTAGCGGCGCAAACACCCGATTCACTCGACCGTTACCTGGAAACAGCGGCGAAGAATAATCCCGGGCTGAATGCCGATTTCCTGGCCTATAAGGCCTCACTGGAAAAGGTGCCGCAGGCAGGCGCCTGGCCCGATCCACAATTGGATATCGGCTTTTTCCTCAAGCCGATGGACATTGTGGGTGGGCGCCAGGTAGCCGATTTCACCCTCATGCAGATGTTTCCCTGGTTCGGCACCAAAAAGGCTGCGCAGACCGAAGCCACGCATATGGCCAAAATGGCGTATGCCCGATTCACGGAGACAAGGGACAACCTCTACCTCGAGGTATATACCCAGTGGTATCTCCTCTCCACGTTGGTGCAACAGCTGCGGAACAACCGCGAGAACCTGCAACTGCTGAAGCAACTGGAGGAGCTGGCCTTGCGCAAGGTCTCCTCATCTTCATCAGGGATGTCATCTGGCATGGGCAGCACTGCTCCGGGTATGTCAGACGTGCTCCGCGTGCAACTCGAGATGGCTGAGATCGAAAACAACATCGAGAGCATCCTCTCGGAGATTGCAGCCGAAAAAGCGAAATTCAATGCGTTGTTGAACCGTTCTGCCGACAGGGAAGTCATCCTGCCCGACTCCATCGCAAAAGTACCTTTTTTCTTTGATGAAGGTGTTACCATGAGCGAGATTGAAAACCGGAACCCTATGCTGGACATGCTGGTCGAAGAGGAACAGGCCTACCGGGCAAAAGGGGAGATGGATCAAAAAATGAGTTATCCCATGTTCGGCATCGGACTGCAGTACATGCTGATAGGCGAAAGTGCGACAGCGCAGATGGAGCAGGGAATGGAACCGGAAATGACTGGCATGGATATGATCATGCCGATGGTTTCCATCTCCATTCCACTTTATCGGAATAAATACAAGGCACAGCAACGAGAGAGCCGTTTTCTGTGGCAATCGGCCCGTGAGAAGTACAGAAACACGCTGAACATGCTTCAGTCGGACCTGTTCAGGTTGAAACACCAGCTTGATGATGCGGAGCGGAAGATTACGCTTTACCGGAAACAGGAACAAATGGCATGGACAACCTATCAGTTGGTGGTGCAGGAGTTTATATCGGCAAAGAGTGATCTCACCAACGTGATCCAGGTGCAAAGGCAGCTGCTCGACTACCAGCTGCGGGAGGCTGAAGCCATCGCCGAATACAACACCAGGGTGGCGTCCATCCGAAAATTGCGTTCCTTCAACACATCAAACAATTAAACAAAGCTATTATAATGGATAAGAATAAAATAAGAGAAATCACCAATCAGCCTTACTTCAGGTACGGATTGATCCTGCTGGCCGGCTTGTTTCTCGGCTGGCTACTATTCTCCGGCGGCAACCGGAAGCAATCGCCACAGCAAACGGCTGCGGTGGAAGAAGCACATGATCATGATGCTGAATCAACCATCTGGACCTGCTCGATGCATCCGCAGATCAGGATGGATGAACCTGGTGACTGCCCTCTATGCGGGATGGATTTGATACCCCTTCAGACTACCGGCACGGGCGATGCCTCGATTGATCCCGATGCCATCCAGTTGAGTGCCGAAGCGGCTGCACTGGCCAATGTACAAACGACGGTGGTGAGCAGACAAAACCCGGTAAAAGAGGTGCAGCTCTACGGTACCATCCAGGTGGACGAGCGATTGTCGCAGTCGCAGACATCCCATGTGAGCGGGCGTATCGAAAAATTGTTTATCACCTTCACTGGTGAGAGTGTGCGCCGCGGGCAACCCATTGCCTCTATCTATTCGCCTGAATTATTAAGTGCACAGCAGGAACTGATTGAAGCAGTGAAAATGCAGGAACTGCAGCCCGCACTGCTACAAGCGGTAAGAGAAAAGCTGCGATTGTGGAAGCTGACCGATGCGCAGATTGCGCGCATTGAACAATCGGGTGAAGTTTCTCCGTTGATCGATGTGGTTGCTACCACCAGCGGTATTGTGATCTCCAAAAATGTGAACCAGGGCGACTATGTGAATACCGGCACCGTGCTGTTCGATGTGGCCAACCTTTCGCAGGTCTGGGCTGTTTTCGATGCATACGAGTCTGATCTGCCCTTTCTGAAAGTGGGTGACCGATTGGAATATACCCTCCAGTCACTCCCCGGCAAAACATTCTCCGGAAGGATCTCCTTTATCAATCCCATTCTCGATCCGTCCACGCGTACCGCAAAGGTGCGGGTGGAGACAACCAATCCGCGTATGGAGCTGAAACCGGAGATGTATGCCAACGCCCTCATCGACGCACCGCTTAAACTATACAACAATGAAGTTGTTATTCCTAAGTCGGCCATCCTGTGGACCGGCAAGCGCTCTATCGTATACGTGAAACAGCCGGACACCGAAATTCCTGCGTTCATGCTCCGGGAAGTCGAACTTGGGCCGTCACTGGGAGATGCCTACGTGGTGTTATCAGGTATCAACGATGGTGATGAGATCGTGACCAATGGAGCCTTCACCATCGATGCGAGTGCCCAACTGGCAGGTAAGCGCAGTATGATGAACAATGAAATGGGGGGTGAGCATGCGATGCTGACGGTACAGGGATTGTGCGAGATGTGCAAGGAACGCATCGAGAAAACCGCGAAGGCAGTAAACGGGGTCCACACGGCCAGCTGGGATCTGAAGACCAAACAACTGCATCTCGGTTTCGATCCGGCCCAAACATCGGCCGATGCCGTTGCCAAAGCCATTGCCAAAGCAGGGCACGATACAGAACAATACAAGGCAGATAAGGCTACCTATGATGCTTTGCCTGACTGCTGTAAATACAGAGATTAGGTCATTGAATCAATAAACTTTAAAAATGCAACAACAATGAAAAATTTTATCACAACAATCATGATCCTGGGTGTAGTCCTATTCACCGCGTGTAATACAGGCGCATCCAACAAACATCAATCAGAGCGTGAACACACGGAGATGAATCAGATGACAACGGGTGATCCACAGCATGACGGTGCACACATGCAGCAGGGTGCCCAAGACGAAGAACATGCCATGCTGGGCGTCAAGGGGAGCTGTGAGATGTGCAAGGAACGGATCGAGAATGCTGCAAAGAGTGTGGAAGGTGTCACTTTTGCAAGCTGGGATATGGAAAAGCAGGAACTGCATATGAATTTCGATCCGGCCAAAACCAATCTCGAAGCGATCAGCAAAGTGATCGCGGCTGCAGGACATGACACGGACAAGGACAAAGCCGAACAGGCTGTCTACGATGCGTTACCCTCCTGCTGCAAGTACAGGGAGTGATCGCAATAGGGAAATGTATTACTCAGTAAAAAGTGACAAGGTGCTGACCTTCTGATCAGATCTCGTGTGGATTGATGTCGGAATGTTCAGAGTTCCCTTTTCACGGGGCGACCGAAACCGCCGAAGCTGAGGGTGATCATGTGCATGTTCCCTTCCAGCAGATCGTGTGTGCGCTTGTAGTGTGGCATATAGTAACTGTAGCGAATGCCCAAATAGCCTCCCCCGCTGCCGGATAGATCTACATCACGGCTCCAGCTGTTTAGCTTCAGCTCCAACCCCACCAGGTAGTTCAACGTGGAGAGCTCCTTGAAATCTTCCAGTTCGGGATGGTTTTTTATCTCCACATCCGTGGGGCCTATGCCCATTCCTCCGATGCCAACGAAAGGCATCAGCTTGAGATCATTGCTTTGATAGACGGGGTAGTGGAGTGCCAGGTCGGCACCGACCAGGTATCCACCCACATCTGCCGGCCAGGTAATATCCCGGTGTATCACCTCCCGCCGGCTTTTGGCGGAGGCATAGTTGAAGCGTAGCGAGAGGTCGAAGTCGCGGTAGAGGACGTTGAAGGCGAATCCTCCCGCAATGCTGTTGCCGAAATGACGGTTGAGTCCCCCCGTTAAGGCGTTGTATCCCAAAAACAGTTCGTAGCCAAAGCCCCATTTGCCCGGCCGGAACCGATACCGGATAAAACGACGGGTATAGTCGGCATAGTCACTCCCACTGTACTCCTCCAGGAAGGTGTCAGCCATCCCGTTCAACTCTGCCATCTCCGCTTCGTTGTCCACCCGCTCGGGTGTGAAGAGCAGCGCGTAGAGCCATAGCTTGAGAAACGCTTTCTCTTCGTTACTCAGTGCAGCGGCATCGATGGTGACCGTCAGTGGTAGATAGGATTCGGCCGACTTACGGCCCACCTCCTGCGACAAACGATCGTTCTCTGCAATCATGCGCAACAGTGAGGAAGGTCTGTATCTTTCGGGCATCTCCCAGAAACCCTCCTCCTGCCAGTCGATGTCAGCCGAAAACAGCTTCGCCTCCTGCAGGAGGATCTCATACTCCTCGCTCCAGAAAGAGAGGAGCCAGTACTCCACAGGCAGATACGCCCTGTAGGGGTTCCCCGCCTCAGCGGTAAGATATGCTTTCACCTCCTTCAAGGCATAGAGATCGCCCTTTTGCAGGTGCTCCAGGGTGAGTGAACGTCCTTTGGTGATTATCTCGATGTCACTCGCTTCTCTGCTCAGGATCTCATTGCGGAGGGAATCGTTCTCCTGCGCCAAAGTGGTTGTGACGAGGGGAAAAAAGAACAATACGAACGGAAGAAAAATGCTTTTCATTGATTGCCGTTGATTAATTTTATCAAAAAGATTGTGTACTCTCTTTCAGAGGCTGCTTTCACTTTCTACCTGATAGCATCCAGGATCCCGGCGAGGAATCCGTTCTGATCGAACTCCCCTTCTTTGGAGAAGCCGGTACGGACTATCACCAGCTCCTTCGAGGGGATGATGTAGATGTACTGCCCGTCGTGCCCGCGACAGCAAAACATGTCGCGTGGGACATCTGGATAGTCGCTGCCGGATTTGTTCAACCAGAAGAATGCACCGTAGGTGCCGTCGGAGCCGTTCGCTTCCGTGGTACTGTATTCCACCCAGTTTTCGGTCAGGATCTCTTCTCCAAGCCAGTTGCCGTTGTTGAGGTAGAGCAACCCGAAGCGGGTGTAATCACGCAGGGTGGCATAGAGGTAAGAGGAACCCACGAAGGTACCAGAGGCATCCACCTCGAAAGTGGCGCTGCGCATGCCGATCCTGTTGAAGAGCTTCTCCCGCGGAAAGGCTAAATAATCGGCATCGTTGCCAATTGCCTTTCGCATCAGGGAAGAGACAATATTGGTGGATCCCGATGCATATTCAAAAACAGAACCGGGTGCATACTCCAGTTGTTTCGAGATTGCAAACTTTGCCATGTCCCCCTCCTTGTGCAGCATGTTGTTCACGTCGGAGCTGTTCCCGTAATCTTCATTCCATTCCAGGCCGCTGTTCATCTGCATCAGATGGCGGATGGTGATCTGGCGCCGTTCATCCTGCTGCCACTCCTCAATGTCGGCAGGTGCATCCAGCTCCAGCTTCCCCTCCTTCACCATGATGCCTGTCAGGGCGTTGGTGAAGCTTTTTGCCATCGACCAGCTCAGGAAGAGGTTCTCGGGACCAAATCCTTCTGCATATCTTTCCGCGACGGGCTGTCCTTTGTAGGTGACCATCACTGCGAAGGTGCCCTTGTAGGGGATGGTGTCGGCAAAAGCCTGTTCCATAGCTATGTTGAGTTGCTGCAAGTCGATACCGGAAGGGATGGTGTCGGCAATCAGATCACCCATGGGCCAGGCAATGGTGTCGGGATGCTCGGGCAGGTGAGGCACAATGGGGTAGGGGCGAGCCTGAATGTCGCCCACCGTGTAGTCGTTCAGCAGGATGCTGCCGTAGCCGTTCACGAACGTGGTGCGCGAGGAGTGCCAGAGAAAGCGGCTGCTGACGGTCTTGCGTGTGGTGTCTACACTGTTGTTCACGAACCGTATGAAGGAGAAATTGAGATCGGTCGCCTCCAGCGATTCCTGTGTGCGGTTGCCCACGAAGATGCCCGACGAGAGGTTCTTGGCTGCATAACCGGTGATGATCGGCATCAGGGGCTTCATGTAGAGAAATCCTCCCAGGAGGATGATCAAAAGAAGTGTCGATAGAATGACGCCTGCTCTTTTCATGGGAACAGTTTTTATTGATTCAATTCACAAAGATAGTTAGGGTTTGCTTATTAAATTCCAATCAGGCACACAATTTCATTTGTGGCTTGAC
>DAINAS010000011.1:0-88488 GCA_036733365.1 Proteiniphilum sp. | reverse complement strand
GACTATTTTCATATCACCACCAACAATACCATTTATGGTACCGAGTTGCACGAGGACATCGACAGTCCGGTCACCCTGGTGGCAGACATGTCGTCCGACATCATGAGCCGTCCGGTGGATGTCTCCAAATATGGAATCATCTACGGGGGTGCCCAGAAGAACGTCGGACCTGCGGGAGTGGCCTTCGTGATCGTGCGAGAGGATATCCTCGGTAAGCTCGATCGCCCGTTGCAGACCATGGTGGACTATCGCACCCATATTGGAGATGTGGAGAAGAATCGCTCCATGTTCAACACGCCACCCGTCTTCTCCATCTTTGTGATGCACGAGACCCTCAAATGGGTGAAGGAGCAGGGAGGTGTGGAAGCGATGCAGAAGCTCAACAAAGAAAAAGCAGCAATGCTCTACGACGAGATTGACCGCAATCCACTTTTCGTGGGTACCGCCGCCAAAGAGGACCGCTCACTGATGAATGTCTGCTTCGTGATGAGCGAAGAGCACAAAGAGAAAGAGGCCGCCTTCCTTGAATTTGCCAAGGAGAGAGGCATGGTGGGCATCAAGGGACACCGCTCAGTGGGCGGTTTCCGTGCCTCCATCTACAATGCATGCCCGAAAGAGGCAGTGGAAGCTTTGATCCAGTGCATGCAGGAGTTCGCACAAAAATCGTGACCCCTCTTCATGACCATTAGAGGGTGCCCCGGCAGATTGATGCCGGGGCATTTTTTTGTGTTTACATTTATTTAACGCAATAAAAGTGAGAAATTGTTTGGTATTTACGAAATGTTCGTAATTTTGCAATTATAAAATAGTTTGATTGTAAATATTATGGAACGATTGACACCCCAGGAAGAGAATGTGATGCAACATATCTGGCAGCTGAAAGAATGTGCCATCAAGGATGTGGTTGAGCGGCTGGAAGAGCCCAAACCGCCCTACACCACGGTGGCATCGATCTTCAGCAAGCTGGAGCAGAAAGGATACCTCACGAAGCGGCGGTTCGGAAATGTGAAGGTGTTCAAGCCGCTTATCTCTGAGTCATCCTACAAGCGCCACTTCTTGTCGGGAATGGTAGAGAGCTACTTCGACAACTCCTACAAGGAGCTGGTCTCTTTCTTTGCCAAAGAGCAAAAGATCACCACCGAAGAACTTGGTGAGATCATACGCCTGATCGAGAAAAATGAGCAGTAAAACAACTGTTTCACCCCAAACGGAAATGCCATGCATCCTTTTATGATCTATCTGATAGAAGCAAATATCGCATTGTCGCTCTTTTTTATTCTCTACAGACTGTTGCTGAAGAGAGATACTTTTTTGCAGTTGCGCCGTTTCTTTTTCCTCTCGGTCATCCTTTTCTCACTCCTTTATCCTTTGATGACCGTTCCACTGCCACACAGTATCTCAGCTTTTTTCACACAGGAATCAGTAGAGGCTGTGAGCGCCGTTTATATCGGGGAGCCGGTGATGGAAATCATATCGGTAGAGGAGTCTGTTCCCACACGGGAGATCAACCTGACCAATGTAGGTGTGGTGATTTATTTTTCCATCACCCTGCTCTTCATCGTGCGCTTTCTCTTGCAACTGATATCCATCCTTCGCGTCAGGCTGAAAAGTACACCTGCTGAGATCTCCGGAACAGCGGTATACCGGTTGAAAGATGATATCACCCCATTCTCATTTTTCAACCTGATATTTATCCATACAGATAAACATTCAGACGCTGAGCTGACACAAATTCTGCTGCATGAGCAGACGCATGTGAGACAGCTTCATTCAGTTGATATCCTTTTGATTGAATCACTCACTCTCCTCTTCTGGTGGAACCCGTTTGTATGGTTGATGAAGAGGGAGATGGCCATGAACCTGGAATATCTGGCCGATCAGGGCGTGCTCACGTGTGGGGTGAACAGCCGTGAGTACCAGTACCACCTTTTACGACTGACCTATCAAGAAACTGCAGTTCCGATAGTGAATAATTTCAATGTTTCACAATTAAAACAACGTATTATGATGATGAATCAATCCAAATCGCCTGCATATAAAGTGGGCAGGTACCTGCTTGTGCTCCCGCTGGTGCTGCTTTTTCTTACAGCTAACAGCATTTATGCCGCGCAGCGGGAACCAGCAGATGATGAAACGAAGATGGTGAATCCTGCTGTAGCCGAGTTGAGGCAGGAACAGTTGTCGGTTGACAACATGCTCACTCCGGAATTGATGCAGGCTGAATTGGAGGACCAGAGTCTGCAACAGCCGCCTCCAGAGAAGAAGGAAGAGGAGATTTTTGTGATCGTCGAAAATCAACCCGATTTCCCGGGTGGAATGGGTGCCTTGATGAAATTTATCGGCGACAGTATCCGTTACCCGGTAGAGGCCCAGCAGAAAGGTATCCAGGGGCGTGTGATCTGTAACTTCGTGGTAATGAAAGATGGCAGCATCAGCGACCTGCAGATTGTACGGGGTGTAGATCCTTTATTGGATGCCGAAGCGTTGCGGGTACTGGGACTGATGCCCGACTGGAAACCGGGCACTCAACGGGGGCAAGCGGTCAACGTGCGTTTTACCCTCCCAGTAGTATTCAGTCTCCAAGGGGAGAAGCCTGAGGGACAAAAAACGGCTGTGACAGATGAGGTGTTTGTCGTGGTAGAGGATCAGCCACAGTTCCCCGGAGGAAATGTAGCTCTGATGAAATTCATTTCCGATAACATCGTATATCCGAAGGAAGCACATGCAAATGGTATTCAGGGGCGTGTAATTTCTAGTTTTGTGGTGATGAAAGATGGCAGCATCAGCGACCTGCAGATTGTACGGGGTGTAGACCCCCTTTTGGATGCCGAAGCGTTGCGGGTACTGGGACTGATGCCCCAATGGAAACCGGGTAAACAGCGTGGGCAGAATGTGAATGTACGTTACACCCTGCCGATTGTTTTCAGCCTGAACAACACACCTCCAACCGAAGAAGAACGCAAAGCATTTCAGGAGAAGATGAAAAACATGGAGCCGGCACTCTTCCCCGGGGGTGAGGAGGCTTATATGAAATTCCTTGCCAGCAACATCAAATATCCGGTGATCGCACAGGAGAACGGGATACAGGGTCTGGTAGAAGCCGTCTATACCGTTGATGCCAAAGGCAAGGTGACCTTCGTAAGGATTGAGAAAGGAGTAGATCCATCTCTCGACAAGGAGGTGAAAAGGGTGATAGAGCTGATGCCGGACTGGATCCCGGCACCTCCCAAGCCGAATGGAGAAGCCGTAAGTATGACCAGGAGTATTCCTTTTGTTTTCAGGTTGCAGGGAGATGGCATGGATGAAACCAGTGCAGTACCCGCACCCGATAATGCGATCATTGTCGTTGGTTATAGCGTGAAGAAACTACGGATGTAAAGTATCTATGAAACCCAGCATAATCATCCTCATCATTCTCGCTTCCAGGTTTTCAGGGGGATATGCCCAAACGAACCTGGTAAGCGAGGCGATGAGGAGTTATCGTTACCGGGAGGCGCTTGAACTGTTGGAGCGTGCACCGGAGAGTGTGGAGAACCAACTGTTGAAGGCTGAATGTTATCAGAGACTCAATGATTTTCCTACGGCACTGAGATTATACGAGTCTTTGACCTCCGGTAAACATGAATCTGTCGGGATCCTCACAGCGGCGGCCGATTGTGCTTCACAGGCCGGAGAAAATGAACTCTCTCTCAGCTACTGTCTGAAAGCCAGAGAACTTTCGCCCGACAACCTCTACCTGAAAAGCCGGGTGGCGGTAGCATATTATCGTGCGGGCGACTGGCAGGGTACCCTCACGGCGGCCGAGGAGGTGTTCAGACAGGACTCCATTCCCATGCTGCTGCGAATGGCCGGGGATGCGCACATCAGACTGGACGACGGACTGGGGCTAATTTACTACGAGAAAGCCTTGGAAAAAGATCCGGCCGATCACCTGGCCTTGCGCAACCTCTCAGATATCTACTATTCTATTCAACTTTACGACAGCGTGCTCGTCCGCACAGGAAGCTATCTTGAAGAGATCGATCCTGAGCGGACCTCCATCGGACAACTGAACGGAATGGCCCACTATTCAGCAGGCAACTACCCTGAAGCAATTGACCGCTTGCAAAACAATGTGACACTGGGCGATTCCACCTACACCACCACCTATTTCCTGGGGATGAGTTTCTTCGCCATGAAGCGATATTACGAAGCGATCAGGTGGCTTGCGCTAGCCTATGAACAGGCGCCACAGCCGGATGTCAATCTTCTTTACTATTACGGGACAGCACTTTCGAGAACCTATGACAGAAAGAAAGGAATCGCAGTGCTCAAAGAGGGTGTGGAGAAGATTGAGTCGCTGCAGGAGATGCTCTTCGACTATGACATCTCTCTGGCAGAAGCACATGACCGTTCAAATGAACCCTCCAAGGCAATAAGCTATTATCAATCTGCTTTAAGCAGACGCCCTGAATCCTATATATTGCTTTACAATATTGCCCTTACCTATGACCGGATGGATGAGGTTGAGTCGGCTCTCACCTATTATGAGCGTTTTGTGAAGAATATACCTGAAGATAAAATCGATGCCGGGGCAGGCTCATCCAATGGCCCGGGAGAGCGCACCAGCATCTTGGAGATGAGTTACAAAGCATCCCTTCAGCGAATGGATGAACTGAGAAAGCTCCTTTTCCTGCGAAAAGGAAAAAAGAGCAATTGACGACCTTCTCAATTGAAAAGGTCATCAATTCCTTCGTGCTCGATTGCCTGATTGTTGTCTTGGTAGAAGTCTGGTGAATAGCGCTCTGAACCGGCACAGGGGTTGAATTCTGCAGGTATTTCAAACTTCCCGTCATCACTGTAGTTCAGCTCCTTGTCGGCATATACCTTCTGGTAAAAAATCCCATGTATGGGGAGTGCCATGCTGGCCCCCTGCCCGTAAGCCATACGGTCAAAATGGATGGAACGCTCTTCACCGCCTACCCAGCATCCTGCCACCAGGTTGGGAGTGAACGACATGAACCAGCCATCGGAGTTGTTGTTGGTGGTACCGGTTTTGCCACCCATCTCTCCCTTCAAGTTGTAGACCCTTCGCAGGCGGCTACCGGTTCCGCCATCTACCACTCCCTTCAGCATGTCGAGCATCTTGTAGGAGGAGGACTCACTGAAGATCTCCTTCATGCGGGGTACGAAGGTGGCTACCTCGTTGCCGTGTGAGTCCTCGATGCGGGTCACCAACATTGGTTCCACACGGATGCCACGGTTGATAAATGAGGAGTAGGCCCCCACCATCTCGTATACCGACGCCTCATTGGGTCCCAGGGCCAGTGATACCACAGGGGGAGCAGGTGTCTTCAGTCCGAATGAGCCGAGCATGCGGGCAAAGGCGTAGGGTGAGAACTGTTTCATGAGATAGGCTGTAACCCAGTTGCTGGAGCGTTGTAAACCCCATTTGATACTGACCATTTCACCGCTGGTGTGACCGGGATTGCGCGGAGTCCACTCCTTTCCAGTCTCGGTCATCAGGGTGATGGGCTGATGCATCACCTGGTCGCAGGGGGTCATTCCCTCCTCCATGGCCAGTGTGTAGAGATAGGGCTTGATGGTGGATCCGATTTGTCGCTTACCGGTAGAGACCATGTCATACTTGAAGAACTTGAAATCGGGACCTCCGACGTAGGCTTTCACATGCCCTGTCAGTGGATCCATGGCCATGAAACCGGTACGAAGGAAGTTCTTATGGTAGCGGATCGAATCCCATGGGGTCATCAATGTATCCACCTCCCTTTGATCCCAGGAGAAGACCTTCATTTCCACCTTCTCTTCCTTGAAATTCTTCAATATTGCCGCATCACTCATTCCCTCCTTCTTCAGGATGCGGTAACGGTCACTTTGCTTCATGGCGGTGGTTAGCAGATCTTCCACCTGGTCACTCACATCACTGGAGTAAGGCGCATATTTTTTACCCTTCTTCTCGCGGAAGAACTGTTCCTGCAGGTAGCCTCCCAATTGCTCTTTCACCGCAGCTTCGGCATGACGCTGCATCCGTGAATCGAGCGTGGAGTAGATCTTTAGTCCGTCGGTGTAGATGTCGTAAGAGGAGCCATCCGCTTTTTTGTTCTTGTTGCACCATCCGTAGAGGGGATCCTCGGCCCAGGCAAGTGAGTCTTCGCTGAACTGTTGTCTTTGCCAGGAGGCATAGTTCTTGCGTTGCGGTTCTTTTGCCATCAAGATCTTGGCCAGATGCTGACGATAGTAGGGTGCGGCGATATCGACATGCCCTGAGCGGTTGAAGTCGATGGTTACCGGTAATTGCTTCAGTGAGTCGGCCTCCTGACGGGAGAGATAGTCGTATTTCTCCATCTGGGAGAGCACCACATTGCGTCGGTCGCGCGTCACCTCAGGACGACGTACCGGGTTGTAAAGGGATGAGTTCTTGAGCATGCCGATGAGCATGGCCGACTCTTCGATGTTCAGCTCCTTTGGTGTTTTGTTGAAATAGGTGCGTGCTGCCGACTCAATGCCCACGGCATTGTAGTTGAAGTCATACTTGTTGAGGTAGAGGTTGATGATCTCATCTTTGGTGTAGAATCGTTCCAGTTTGGCAGCAATCACCCATTCCACAGGTTTCTGGAACACCCTTTGCAGCTTATTGCTTGCACGGGGTGAGTAGAGCAACTTGGCCAGCTGCTGCGTGATGGTACTCCCGCCGCCACTGCTCTCCCGGTTGAGCAGCATGGTTTTGACCACAGCCCTTCCCACGCTGATAAAATCAATCCCCGAGTGTGAGTAGTAACGGATATCCTCAGTGGCAATCAGTGCATCGATCAGATGGGGCGAGAGATCGGAATAGTCTACAAAGATGCGGTTGTCGTCACTCTGTGAGTAGGTGAAGAGCAGCTCATTGTCGGTTGAGATGACCTGAGAGGCATATTTGTCGATTGGATTTTCCAGCTCGCTGATTTGCGGCAGATATCCCACTGCTCCCACAGAGATGAGTGTGAAGAGCAATAAGAGGAAGGCTACTCCAAGACCAAATATGGACCACATCGTCCTGACAATCTTCTGTTTTGGTTTTTGGCTGCTCCCTTTGGTGGATTTACCCCCGGTTGTTTTTTTCATTCCCATAGTGTTGTCTGTTCCCCTGTTTGGTCTTTAAGCTCTCTCTTTCAATGACAAAAGTAAACAAAAGCGGTGTAATGCGGAAAAATGAACTATTAAAAATCGTTTCATCCAGCAAATCAGAAGCGGAAAGTGAATCCACCCATTAGGTTGAACCCCTGTGCGGGGTGACCGTACCAGAGATCATATTGCTGGTTCATCATGTTGTTGGCTTTTACACTGAACGAAAAGGCATTGTTGATGTTGTATGAAGCCCCCAGATTGAGGTCGTTGATGTTCTCCATCTCCCTGTTCTCCCCCGCAAAATAGCTCCACCGATCCCCCGCGAAATAGTAGTTCATGTGGAAACTGAGTTTGTCACTCACCTCGAGTGATCCCTTCAGGTCTACTTCCAGGCCCGGTTTGTTGTATGCCTTGGGATCGTCATTCAAGGTTTCACCCGATGAGAGGTTTTTCACTGTGTAGAGATTCTTGGTGAGTCTGAGTGATAGATCCAGAGGTGCCCACACTCCCACCTGCACCATACCCCCCAGGCGGGTATGCGTCAGATCACCATACAATGGCTTCAGTCCCTCGTAAAAGGGTCCCGCCCAAAGCCCATCATCCTCCACAGCTCCGTGGAGGACCAGGAAATGTTCGTCATCGGTTTTCCTAAACCCGCCAAAGAGATCGAAGCGGAATCCATCCGCATCACCGATGCGAACTCCGGCCTCCAGGTCGACGATGGTAAAGGAGGGTTTCACATCTGCTGCCGGAAGGATGTAACGTGATTCACCCATCATGTCGAGGTAGGTGTTGTGGTCAAATCCGCCGTGGATGTTGGCATAGAGCGATGTGCGTTCTGTGACACCGAGCTGCAGTGCCACGTTTGGTGCGACCCGCACGCGGGTCTTGTCTCCTGTCTGGAAGAGGATGTCAACACCCAGCCGTGCCGAGCGGTTAAGCCCTTCGTAGCGAAGGTAGGGAGCAGCGTTCAGCAAGAGGTAGTTGTCCCAGTCACCGCCATAGAGTGCAGTCACAAGAGTGCCCTCGACACCTGCTTTGGTGCTCCTGTTGCGGAAGGGTTTGTCAAGTCCGCCACTGATCCGGATCTCATTTCCCTTTAATGGGTCGGGCAACCCCGGAAAGGCAAGGCCGGTAGTGAAGTTTCTCAAGTCGAGTGCCGCGTGGTAGTTCAACATGTCCGACGGTTTCGACTTCAGGCCGAGGGCGGCTTTCAGCAGCCCCAGCCGCTGCGTTTCATCGTTGAAGTAGGCCACGTCGCCAAACGTGTTGCCGTAGTAGTTGAAGAGCGAATGGAGGTAGGAGAGTGACAAGGTGATGTTGCTGGCATCTCCCCGGTGGAGGAATGAGAGCTCACCACGGTTGTCCATGAAAAAGAGATCGCTGCTTTGGGGATTGCTCTCCTGTGTATAATCTACCTCCCCGTTGGCCGATTGATGGGTGAAGGTGAAGGCCAGCCTCTGTCTCTCTTTCTCAATGAGTCGGTAGCCAAAAGCACCGTCAATGTTGGCATAGTTCCCGGCCTGAAATGTAAGATATCCCTTTTCTTTCCGGTAGGGGATGGCAGTCATCATGTTTCCGGGACGGGGCAGGGCTATCTCCAGCGGCGGGGTGATGCGTCCCGCCCAGGTGGAGTAATTGGTGTTTGCCTTCTGTACCTCCGGTTCGCGGAGAGAAGGCAGCGAGTTGATCTTGTCAGCATCGAGCAGGGTGGGATTGAAATCGCGCTCCAGTTCCAGTTGCCTTCTCAGGAGTGAGTCTTGTGTCTGAGCCATGAGTCCCGCCGTAAAAGCAAGGAGTGTCAGGGTAATATATAATTTTCTCATTGTGCTAAATTGAGCGTTTTGTTTTACTGTGTATCATCTTATTCTCATTGGTTGAGCCTTTCATTGATCATCTGCCGGATATCTTCCTCCTCGCCCTTGTAGTTGCTCCTGAGGCTCTCCAGGTACTGACGTGCCTGAAAACTGTCTCCCCTGTCACGGTAGGTGTCTGAGAGCACGATTAGAGCCCTGGCCATCCAGTACTGGTGGGGGGTGCCTTTCTGCATGAACTCCTTCACCTGTGCTTCCGCACGGTCGTAAGACTTCCAGCGGTAGTAGGTGTCGGCCAGGATGAACTGTGCCTCGGCTCCCTGGATGCTGCGTGTGTCGTTGGCCAGGAATCGGAAGTCGTCCATCGCCTTCTCTACTTCGTTGATCTGCTGATAGGCCTTGCCCCGCAACCAACGTACCTCGGTCACCATCTCCTGAGAGAGAGAACTGCTCTCCAGCAGCTCGGTGGCAGTACGGGCAGCCTCATGGTATCCATCCATCGCCGACTGGCATCGCACCATGCCCAGCAATGCCGTTTGCTTGTTGGCGGCATTCCGGGCGACGTTTGCCAGCCGGGTGTAGTCGGCCAGCGCCTGGCGATAGTTGCCGTTGCTGTATTCGGTTTGTGAGGCATAGAGCAGTGCGTTGTCGAGGAACTTGAGGTTACCGGCATCGATCACCCTGCGAAAGCGGGAGAGTGCCTGGTCCTTGTTCCCCTTCTCATCGGCGATCACTCCCAGCCAGTAGTGTGCATCACTGCTGTAGGCCCCGTTGGGGTATGACTGCAGGTATTTTGTGAGTGATGCCTCGGCATCGGCCCTGTTGCCGCGCATGTAGACACTCTCGGCAGCGAGGTATGTGAGTGAGTCCTGTCGAGAGGGTGTGATCCGTACGCCTCCTGGGACAGAATTGGCGTAATCCACGTAAGACTGGATATCGTTCATGTCACGGTAGACTGTCTCGAGTGATACGAGTGCAGTGCGTGCATCATCCGTGCCGGGGAAGTTGGAGACCACACTCTTGTATGCGGCAATGCTCTCCCTGTAATTGCCGCTGTTGTAGTAGAGCTGCCCCAGCTGAACCCCTCCCTGACCTGCCAGCGGACTTTTGGGGAAGTCGGAAACAAGCTTTTGCAACACCAAGATGGCTTCCTGTTCCCTGTTGAGCATGGTGAGTGATCGGCTCTTCTCGTAGAGTGCATCATCGATGTATTGTGAGTTGGGATAGTTGCGCATCAGGTTGTCGAGTGCCGTGATCTTACCCTGGTAGTTGCGCTGGAGACCCATCACGAAAGCTTGCTGATAGGCTGCATAGTCGGCTGCCGCCGGATTGCTGTCGGCTGCTTGTGCGTAATATCGCTCCGCATCCGCAAACTGCCGGTTGAAATAATAGCAGTCGCCCATTCGGTTCAGGGCATCGGCTGCCTCTGCCTTGCGGCTGTTGTTCTCCGCAGAGAGATAACGCTCAAAGGCATTTGCCGCCTGGCTGTATTGTTGTTGTTTGAAGTATGCGTAACCAAGGTTGTACCACCCCATCGCGAAGTTCTCATCATTGGGTGAAGCCTGTTGTGTAAATTGCCTGAAATCAGTGGCTGCCTGAATGTAGTTGCCCATCCGGTAATAGGACTCGCCCCGCCAGTACCAGGCACTGTTACGTGCCTTGAGGTCGTAATTGCCGATGCTGATACTGTTGTTGAAGAACTCTACGGCTTTATTCATGTTACCGTTGATAAACTCCTGGGCTCCCAGCTGGAAGAGGACCATCTGCTTAGCCTCCAGGATGCGACGACCGGGGTTTTGTATTCGGTTGATGGCGTTGAGCGCTGCCTGGTAGTCTTTTGTGGTGAGAAAGGTTTCTGCCAGGATGTCATTCACCTGGTCGGTGTAAACCGATTGTGGAAATTCCCGAAGGAAGTTCTCGAAAAGAGTGATCGATTCGCTAAAGACAGAGAAATTGGTCTCATGTGCCAGCAGGGCATAGTTGAACATGGCTGTCTCACGCACCTGCGGATCGAAGTTGTTGCGTGCCGCTGCCTCGAATGCCATCTGTGCCTCCTGCTTTTGGTTCAATGCCAGATAGGTCTGCCCAAGTTGCAGCTGTGCATTCTGTGTCAGAGCATCAGCTTCTCCCACCGCTTGCTGAAACATTGTGAGCGCCTCTTCCTGCTTGCCATTCCCGGCGTAGGAAAGCCCCAGGAAGTAAGCATCTCCCCGCAGTGGCTTGGCAACTGAAGAAATGTATCTCTCGTACGATGGAATCGCCCGGGAAGGTTGTCCGAGGCGAAAATAGCTGTTGCCCAGCACACGGTTCATTTCGGTCAGGTGGTCGCTCCCGGGATATTGAGACAGGAATGATTCAGAGAGTCGAACCGCCTCCTCGAGTTTTCCGTCGAAGAAGGTTGCCTGAGCTGTGTAGAAGGCCACTTCTTCACGGTACTCGGGGTGATCTTTCAGTTGCCGGAAACGATTCAACGCGGTGCTATAATCTTTGTTGGAATAGTCTATGTAACCCAAGTAAAAGTTGGCCGCGTCACGATACCTGTTGCTGTTGAGGGAAAGCAGACCAAATAGACGTGCGGCCTCCCTCAGGTTGCCCAGTTGCAGTTCCGTGTACCCAAGGCGGAAACTGTAGTCTTCCTGGTCGGTAAGGTTGAGGTAGTCCAGATCTGCCTGTAGAAGCCAGTTGCGGGCTGCTTCCCACTCTTTCCGGTCGTAATGGGCGGAGCCTATCAGGAACAGCAGCGGATGACGGTGAACGCTTTCCGGATGATTGTTGAGGAAAGTTTCCAGCTGTTCGCTGCTATCTTCGCTGCCCCGCTCGAATGAAGCCACAGCCTGCATGTAGGCAGCCTCCTCCTTCAATCGCACGTCGTCGCTCATGGCAGAAAAGCGAGTCAGCAGATCTTCGGCTCCTGCATAGTTACCTTCGAGGAACATCTCTTTTCCCTGGTTGAAGAGCTTCTCCGGCTCAGCGTGGTACACCGTCCGCTGAGCAAGCGATAGCTGCAGCAGGGACATAAGTGTCAGTAATAAACAAATTCTTTTCATGATGATCCTGATTGCTCCCTCCCGCAAATTATATCTCTATACGGAAGGGATTAAATAACTATCTGTAAGATTTTTTCTATTCCTTTACGAATCGAAGTGAGTCCGAAAGCAGCGGGGTTGATTTCTCCTGGAGGCAGGAACAACGATTCTTCCACATCGTCGTGGGCGCCTAAATCGCTGATGTCATTCACCTTGCATCTGAAGAAGAGATCCACGGTATGCACTTCGAAACCTGAATATAAGTAAATATTTGGTAGGGAGAAAAGATAGCTGGTCGATGTGACGGTTAGGCCAGTTTCCTCGAGCACCTCCCTGCATACCGCCTCCTCGGCAGTCTCATACATGTCGATGAAGCCACCGGGCAAATCAAATGTCCCCTTGGCAGGTTCATGGGCGCGACGGGCTACCAGTATCTCTCCCTTCTCGTTTTCGATGAGTGCAACCACCGCTGCTGAGGAGTTGAAATAGTAGACAAAACCACAGGCGTCACACTGCTTCGCTTTCTCATTCTTTACAGCAAAAGATGCCGCTCCGCAACGGGGGCAGTAGCGAAAGCTGTGAAGAGGATGTCCTATGTCTCGTTTGTCGATGGTCATTTGTGTGTGATTTCAACGATACCGGTGCGGGGTAGTTCCCGGTTGCGCCTGTCCACTGCTGCCACCACGTTGTCAGCCAGCTCAGCGAAAGCCATGCCGGTGATGCTATCTTCCTGCAGGGCGACGGGCTGCCCGTCGTCGCCCGCCTCGCGGATGCTCTGCACGATGGGGATCTGTCCCAGCAGGGCATATCCCTTTTCGGCGGCAAGCCTTTTGCAGCCCTCCTTGCCGAAGAGGTAGTAGCGGTTCTCGGGCAGCTCTGCTGGTGTGAACCATGACATATTCTCTACCAGTCCCAGGATGGGGACGTTTACCTTGTCGCCGGTAAACATGCTGATTCCCTTGCGGGCATCGGCCAGTGCCACCTCCTGCGGCGTGCTCACGATCACTGCACCGGTGATGGGGAGAGTCTGTACCAGCGTGAGGTGAATGTCACTTGTCCCCGGCGGCAGATCAATGAGGAAATAGTCTATTTCACCCCATTCCGCGTCACCGATCAGTTGTTTCAAAGCATTGCCGGCCATGGCACCGCGCCAGACCACCGCATCCTCTTTCTTCACGAAGAAGCCGATGGAAAGCATCTTCACACCATGGTTCTCGATGGGGATGATCATGTCGCGTCCTTCAATCTTCTCCAACATGGGAGCGGCATCCTCCACCCCCAGCATCTTAGGTACCGAGGGACCGAAGATATCGGCGTCGAGCAGTCCCACACGGTATCCTTTCTGTGCCAGGGCCACTGCCAGGTTGGTACAGACTGTGCTTTTGCCCACACCCCCCTTTCCGGAAGCCACGGCGATGATGTTCTTCACCCCGGGCAGCAGTTCCGGCAACGCCGGACGTGGTGGTTGCTTCGACTTCACCGTGATGTTGCCCTTGATCTCAATGTCCTTGTCGCCATACGTGAGGATCGCCTGTTCGGCCATCTTCACAACCGACTTGATAAAGGGGTCGTTCGGTTTCTCGGTGATGAGCGAAAAGCTCACCTTCATTCCTTCAATGCGGATGTCATCTTCCACCATGCCGGCAGACACTAGATCCTGCCCCGTTCCCGGGTAACGCACATGTTTCAGTGCGTCAATGATTAGCTGTGGGTATATTGCCATAATTTTAGCTTTTAGCGATTAGCTTTATTTTTTATAGTATTAACAAACTAACGAAAACACGTCCAAACATTTTAAACTCTTGCATCTCTCCCGAAGCTGCGATAGGGGTCTTTTTCAATCTCAATGTCAGGCTCCCTCCATTCCTCTTTCTTGGGACAGATGAAGCGGAGATACTTGATGGATAAACCCCTACTGAGCCACTGTTGTTCATAAAAGGTGCGGATTTCAAGAATCTCATCCTCCATCCCGGAATGATACAGATCATCGGTGTCATGCAACAGTTCCAATTCATTCTCCCGAATCATCTCCCGGGTGTATGTGTAGAGAAAGGGGCTGTCACTTTTCAGGTGGATGAGGCCGTTCTCCTTCATGATCCGGCTGTACTCCCTCATGAAGCGGGTTGAGGTGAGCCGTTTGTTCACCTTTTTCATCTGCGGGTCGGGAAAAGTGATCCATATTTCCGACACCTCGTTTTCCGCGAAGAAGTAACCGATCAATTCGATGTGGGTACGCAAAAATGCCACATTGGTAAGCTCCTCCTCGAGTGCCTCTGTGGCACCTTTCCACATCCTGGCACCCTTGATGTCGATCCCGATAAAGTTCTTGTCCGGATATTTGCGTGCCAGTCCCACAGTATACTCACCTTTACCGCATCCCAACTCCAACACAACAGGGTTGTTGTTGCCAAAATGTTCATTCCATTTTCCTTTCAGCGGAAATCCGTTTCCCTGAAGGGTTTCGAAAGTGTATTGAAATACGTTGTCATAGGTGGCCATGTCGGCAAATTTGGCCAGTTTATTCTTTGCCATGCATCAATGCGTCTTAAATGAGATTCCTCCTACAAAAATAACTATTTATGTGCGAATAGCGAAACTTTCTTCCGATAGGCAGGATTGTTCTCCTCAATTCCCTTGCCGTTTCTGATGAATCCGGTAAGGCCGGTTTTCATTTCATTCAGATTTTAGCGAAAGAAAATGATGAAACGTAATTTTTCCGACCATAAAACAACAGAACCGAAGTGGAATGAATGGTTTGGTAATACTTTGATAAATACTTGGAATATAGGCTGTTGTGTTTTTGGGGAATTCTGTATAAAATCCTTCAAAAATCTTGCTAAAAAGCGCTTCTTGGGTATCATAATTCCAAATTAATCTATACCTTTGTCAAACAATTATCCAAAATAACCTTCTATAATATGAGAGTGAATGACATAATGACACAACTCGAGGCGAAACACCCGGGTGAGTCGGAATACCTTCAGGCAGTGCGAGAGGTTTTGGTATCGATTGAAGATGTCTACAACCAGCACCCCGAGTTTGAAAAAGCGGGCATCATCGAACGGATCGTGGAGCCCGACCGTATATTTACCTTCAGGGTGCCCTGGGTGGATGACAATGGGAAAGTACAGGTGAACATCGGCTACCGCGTACAGTTCAACGGTGCCATAGGACCCTACAAAGGAGGGATACGCTTCCACTCCTCCGTGACCCTCTCCTCACTCAAGTTCCTAGGATTTGAACAGACCTTCAAGAATGCACTCACCACGCTCCCGATGGGTGGCGGCAAGGGGGGCTCCGATTTCTCTACGAGAGGACGTTCGCAGGCTGAGATCATGCGTTTCTGTCAGGCTTTCGTGATGGAGTTGTGGCGGAACATCGGTCCCGACACTGACGTGCCGGCAGGCGATATTGGTGTGGGCGGTCGTGAGGTAGGCTACATGTTCGGCATGTACAAGAAATTGGCCCGTGAGCATACAGGTACCTTTACCGGAAAGGGGATGTCGTTTGGCGGTTCACGACTGCGACCTGAGGCAACCGGCTTCGGAGCTCTCTATTTCGTGGACAAAATGTGTGCTGCACATCAGATCAGCCTGATGGGTAAGACCATTGCCGTCTCCGGCTTCGGCAATGTTGCCTGGGGTGCTGTCACCAAGGCTACTGAACTTGGGGCGAAGGTGGTGACCATTTCCGGCCCCGACGGTTACATCTACGATGAAGAGGGAATCAACACGCAGGAGAAAATTGATTTTATGCTTGAGCTGCGCAACAGCGGTAACGATGTGGTGGCACCCTATGCAGATGAATTCCCCGGCGCGGTCTTCTTCCCTGACAAAAAGCCATGGGAATGCAAAGTTGATATTGCATTGCCCTGTGCCATCCAGAATGAACTCAACCTGGATGACGCGCGTCAGCTGAAAGCCAACGGTGTGACATTGGTGGCTGAGGTTTCCAACATGGGATGTACGGCAGAGGCTGTCGACTTCTTCCTGGAGAATGAGATGCTTTTCGCTCCGGGCAAGGCGGTAAATGCGGGCGGTGTAGCTTGCTCCGGGCTGGAGATGACACAGAACGCCATGCACATCTCCTGGAGCAACGAGGAGGTGGATAAGTGGCTGCATCAGATCATGAGCGACATCCACGAACAGTGCGTTGCCCACGGGCGCAACGGTAAGTATATCAACTACGTGAAAGGGGCCAACATCGCCGGCTTCATGAAGGTTGCCGACGCCATGATGGCCCAGGGGGTTGTTTGATACAGATCAGTACTTCATTTGAAAAAACCATTACTTACCGCGGGGAGCAATCTCCGCGGTTTTTTATATGCTTTGCTGATGAGTGCTGCATACAAAAGAGAGACTGCCTCAGTTTTGAGACAGCCTCTACTAACAAAGCAGCGAATGAATAACGAAACCGCAAAAGCGGGATCGCTATGTTTTAATTACTGAAACCTGGGTAAAGTCCCTTGCCGTCGCCATAGCCTGCAACCTGTTCCAGCATGCCGTTGGAGAGGTTGATCTGCGACTGTGGGATCGGAAAGAATCCTTTGGTTTCATCATATCGGGAACTGTAATTCATGTTCTTGATGACACCGTTGTATACAGCTGCGTTGCCGAAGTTGTAAATCGGTGCACCGATCTGTGATTCCAGGGCTGCCTTGGTATAAGCTGCACCCCAGCGGCGCATGTCGTTCCAGCGAAGACCCTCGAACGCGAGCTCATGGCGCCGTTCTTTCTGTAAGTTCTCCAGTGAATAGGGCTTCTCCTCCAGTCCCGCACGACGACGCACACGGTTCATGTATTCTGCATCTTCAGTCAGCTCAGACATCATTAGCAGGACATCGGCAAAGCGGATGAATATCAGGTCATCGCCATGTGACAGCTGCTGGTTGTCCTTGTTGCCATACATGATTACGCTGTAATCGTTGTAATACTTGTTACCATCATGAGCGGAGATACCGTTGTATTTCTTGCCCCAGTAGTTGCTCTCCATTACAAAGTCCCACTGTCCCTTCGCATAGTTGGGCAGTTCGGCTGCAATGTCAAGCACGGAAGCCCATAGCCTCGGATCATCCGGCTCATCTGCCAGCCATGCATCCACGATTCCCTTGGGAATGGAGTTGGCTTGTCCCCAGCCGCCAGCAAAGGGATAGGTGTTGGCTAGCGGTTGAAGACCACGCAGTGCGAAGTAGAGCTGGTACTGGTTGGCATACCCTCTTCGGATATCCCAGTCAGCAAAATTGGAGAACTGCAGGGCGAATAGCGTTTCAGGGTTGCGGGCACCGTTGTCGCTGGCATATTTCAGCGTCTTGCCCGTTTCAGCCATGTAATTCTGGATATAAGGGTAGTCCTGTATGGTCAGCGAGTTGGTATAGGGCCACAGCTCGTGAAAATCACCCACCAGGGTATGTCCGCTGTTGCGGATACAATCGTCCAGCATGCTGATCACCTCTTGTTTGGTTACGCTGCCCCCTTCCGCCAGCGGCAGGTCACCCTTCTGGTAGAAACCGGTATAGAATAACCATACCCTTGCCATCATCGCCTGTGCTGCCCAGCGGGTGACATGTCCCTCTTCGGTGTTGGTATAGGCCTTGTTCGGGAGCAGGCTCACCGCGGCCTTCAGGTCGGAAGCGATCTGCCCAAAGATTTCTTCGACAGAGGCCCCTCCCAGGTCTGCAGGTTCGGTTGTGATTTTCAGAGGCACGCTTCCGTAGAGCGTGGCCAGGCGGTGGTAGAAAAATGCTCGCAGGAAGAGTGCTTCTCCCTTGTATTGATTTTTCTCTGCCTCAGACAGGATACCTTCTGCCAGTGCATCCAGCTTTTCGATGGCAAAATTGGCACGGTGAATGCCTTCGTAAGTGGTTTCCCAGTTGTGGCTGAGCATGTCGGGATCGGAATACATGAAAGCTTCGTAAGCCTGTGCTTTCACGTCGTTCACACCACCGCCACCCAGCTTTTCATCACTGGCTACTTCACATACAAAGAGGTAACTCATATCGGTGAGTTGATGTTCGTTGTTCATGGTGGTATAGATACCAGCCATCATCTGTTTCACCTCTTCGGCGGTACTGGGGAAGTTGGCAGAGGTTTTGTCCGTGAGGGGGTCAAAATTCAGAAAATCTTCGCAGCCGGTAAATATCAATGTAAATATGATAATATATAGTATTTTTTTCATGATCATCAATGTGTTTAAAATTTCAGGTTGACTCCTACAAGTATACTCGACGGGGCAGGGTAGAAGCCCAGATCAATACCCGATACAAAGGGTTGCTCATCGCCGTAACCTACCTCCGGATCCATTCCGGAGTATCCTGTGAACGTCCACAGATTGCGGCCGGTAACATAGAGTCGTGCCTGTCCGAACGGCAATTTTGGCAAAAGATTTTTAAAGTCATATCCCAGTGTGATATCCTGTATTTTCACAAAATCGCCATCTTCGATATAGAGGTCAGAGACACTCATGCGGTTGATTCCGTTCCCGGCAGTCAGACGTGGCAGCTTGTTGGAAGTGCCTTCACCTGTCCAGCGTCCCAGGATATCGGTGGTGTAGTTGTGGAACTCATTATCGGCAAAAGAGCGGTAGGATTTCAGGATCTGATGTCCAAAAGCACCCTTTCCGGTGATGGCGAAGTCAAAACCCTTGTACCCAAGATTGATGCCGAAGCCGGTACGGAACTTGGGATGAGGATTGCCAATCAGGGTCTTGTCTTCAGGTGTTACCTCGTTGTCACCGTTGGTGTCAGAGAAGATCAGGTCACCCGGTTGCGGGTCAGTCTGAAGGAATCCCTTGGTCCAGCTGCTAATTTGCTGGGCATTCTGGAAGACACCCTCAGTTTTGTAGCCATAGAAGTAGCCAACCGGATAACCCACCTGAACACGCCAGACGGGTTCTGTACCCTGTGAGATGATGTTGGGGTTACTCTCAATGAAACCGGTGTTGTCACCCATACGGGTTACTTTATTCTCGTTGCGTGAGAGATTGAGGTGTGCACCATAGGTAAAGTCACCGATGTTGTCGTTCCATTTCAGCCCCAGTTCGAATCCCTTGTTCTCGATGTCACCAGCATTGACATAGGCACCCTGTGGTCCCTGAATATCGGCTACCGGCTGACGCAACAGCCAGTCACGGGTTGTTTTGATATAGTAGTCGAACGAGGTCTGCAGCCTTGAGTTGAAGAAGTAGGCATCCAACCCGATATTGAGCTGTTCAGAGGTCTCCCATGACACATCGGGGTTGGGAAGGATGGACGGGAATCCGCCCAGTTGCATTTTGTTGCGGTCACTGCCGAATCTGTAGTTGTTTTCGGGGTTGAATGCAATCAGACTCATATACTGGAAAGGAGCAATATCGGCGTTGCCGTTTTGTCCCCAGCTGGCACGCAGCTTCAAAAAGTTCAGTACATCATTGTCTGCCAGGAATTCCTCTTCGGTAAGCACCCAACCGGCTGAAACGGATGGGAAGTAACCCCATCGATTCTCCTTGGAAAAGTTGGAGGAGCCGTCGGCACGCATCACCAGGGTGAGCATGTACTTCTCACGGTAGTCATAGTTGATCCTGCCGAAGAAAGAGGCAAGTGCACCCTGTGAATGCGGGCCCCCCGCTATGCTGGTCACACCTGAGGTGAGTCCGTCGGTGTTGCTGAGGTAGGCATGCTTGAATCCAACGAATGTCGGATTGGCGTTGGTGACATTCATATTCATCCCGAAACCCCACTTTTCTGCTGATTGACCCACCAACACATCGAAATTATGGTCATCCCTACTGAACCTGTAGTTGATCGTGTTGTCAAGGGTCCAGCCATAGCCGCTGCCTCCCGACTGGGTAATCCGTCCGGGACTGAGGGTAGCATCACCTGCCAGGTCATAGGCCGGCTGATAGCTTCTGTATGCGTCGGCAGACATTTTGTAGCCGAAGCTGCTTCTCAGGATCAGATCCTTGATCGGCTGTATCTCCAGGTAGGCGTTGCTGTTAATGTTGTAGTTCTGTGTCTCGTTCATCCCCCTGTTGAGTGCCATTTGCGCCAGCGGGTTGTAAATGCGTGATGAGAGGGATTCCAGACCGGATGCTTTCAGATCCTCCCTTGCATAAAATTCTCCCTTATCGTTGTAGGCTGGTACAAGCGGACAGCCGGTCAGCATGTTACGGATGTCGTTCCAGTACATGCCACCAATGGCAATCCCTGATCGCTGGCGAAAGCTGTAATTGAAAGTCTCACCCACCTTAATCACTTCCAGTCCGTTTTTCCTGTAGATCACATGGTCGCTGTTCAGACGTACCGTATAACGGTCATTATGCGGCTCCACCGGTTTGCCGAGGATACCTTCCTGTGATGTATAGGAGAATCCCAAGGAGAAGAGCGACTGGTCTGAACCACCTGAAAGGTTGATGGCATGATTCTGGATGGGGGCATTTTCATTGCGGATTTCTTCCATCCAGTCGGTGCCGTTCCATTGACCGCTCATGATCTGCTGATAGAGGCCGGGAATCAATGATGCAAAGTCAAGGGCATCTTTTCCTGATACTACTCGTTCCTCGTTATAGATCTCCATATATTGCTTGGCATCAAGCAGGTCAGGCATCTTGGGTACGTTCTGTACCCCATAGTAACCGTCGTAGGATACCTCGATACGTCCCTTGCGACCGGTTTTGGTGGTGACCAGGATCACACCATTGGCGGCGCGGGCTCCGTAGATGGCAGCGGAGGCAGCATCTTTCAATACATCGATCGATTCGATGTCAGAGGGGTTCAACGTGTTGATGTCACCGCCGGCGACACCGTCGATCACATACAGTGGGGCTGAGTTACCAATGGTACCCAGTCCGCGTATGTTCACCTGGAATCCCTCTCCTGGCATACCGGAAGCCTGGGTGATGTTCACACCGGGGGCGAAAGACTGCATTGCTTCCAGGGCATTGACTGTATGCTGGTTTTGGAGTGTTTCACCGCCTACCGATACATTGGCACCGGTAACCAGCTTTTTCTTCTGCACACCATAACCCACAACTACAAGGTCTTCAAGTGCCTGGGTATCTTCCAGCAACACAATCTCAAAGAAATTTCTGCCGCTGGTATTGATGTCCTGTTCCAGGAACCCGATATAGGAGACATGGATCACGGCTCCCTCTTCGACCTGCAGCACGAAATTACCGTTACTGTCGGAAATGGTGCCGTTGGTGGTTCCCATCTCAATGATGTTGGCACCAATCACACTCTCCCCTTCAGCGGTGGTAATCCGTCCCCTGATCTCTCTCTTCTGCTGCGCTAACTCGGTAATAATTTTAGTAGTGGCATCCGAAGAAGTACTGTTTTTTGCAGCATCCCGATAGACGACGATCTGGTTATCCAGGATTTTGTATGTGAGGGTTGTACCTGACAAAACCCTGTCGAGGATCTCATCGATTTTCTTTGCCTCCACAGTCAGGTCAACCCGTTTGTTGTCGATTTCAGCTGCATTACCTGCGAAGATAAACCGGAAGTCACTCTTCTGCTCGATCTCCTCGAACACCTTGCGGATGGTGGTGGATTTCAGGTCAATCGTCAACTCAGTTTCCTGTGCGTAACTGGTTGATGCTTGTAGGTAAAGTATGCTAAAGAATAGCATGATAAGGGTCACTTTCATGATTTTAAACGCACGTTTAAGATTATTGACAGGGCACTCGCCTGCAATAGAATTTTTATTCATATCTTTGTTCAGTTTTAATTATTGATTTACACGGTAATTAGAATCTCTGCCGGACGATATTCGCACTATCGTTCGGTTTCTTTTTTTTCAACTTATTCTCATTTTCATAGGCACATCTTTTTTTTTAAGTTTTACTTTTATAAATGTAGATTGATTTCTTCTCCCGGTAATAACGCGTGTCAGAAATGAGCGTTAACGCTGTCAACACGTTGTCAAGGTTATCCGAGAGGATGATCTTCCCGCTGCAGGTCATACCCTGCAGGGACACATTGTCGTCAAGATTGAACGAAAGGTTGTAATAACGCTCAATCTGCTTCAGAACATCTGCGATAGGGGTCTCATGGTAGGTGAGATACCCATCTTTCCAACTCACATAACTATTTACATCTACCCAGCTTCTTTCGAGTGTTCCATTTTCAGTACGTACAGCCCTTTCATTTGGCGCAAGTTTCATCTCACTGCCTTTGTCCGATTTTATTCCTACGCTTCCTTCCACAAGTACGATCCAAGGGGAGGCATCCTCATATGCCGAGAGGTTGAAACCTGTTCCGTATACTTTTACATCAAGATGATCTGTTTTTACCAGAAAAGGTCTTTCCGGATCATGGGACACTTGTGCATACATCTCTCCGCGGAGCGTCACCTCACGAGATTTTTTTTCGAAATGAGATGGAAATATAAGTGTGGAACCGGCGTTTAACCATATCTGGGTGCCGTCGGGAAGCAAAACCTTAGAGCGTTTTCCATGAGGCACAACCAATCGGTTGATGCTGTTTCGATCGGTGGTGATCTCATCTGCATCGCTGCTGTTCTCTTTTTTTACATGAATCAGCTGATCGCTTCTGATGGTGACATCGATGTTTTCCTCGAAAGTGGTTGTCTGATTACCGGTATAAAGCTGAATCTCTTTCGATTCCAGCTCACTACCCACGTAATAATCGATTGACCTGTCAGAAAAGCGATCGGACTGTCGAAACATATCCTGTTGTAAGAAAATCAACAACAGTATGGCAGCTGCAGTGCCGACTGTCATGATAAGCGTCCTGCGCACTTTCTTTTTTCGCTGATAGTCGAGGAGTGACTTTTCCAACTGTGCAACCGCCTTCGCTTTTGTGGTCTCATCCAATTTGTATGAGGAGAGTTTCACCTTTCTGAACAGAGCTTTAGCCCTCAATAGTTCTGCCTTTTCTTCCGGATTCTCTTCTGTGAATCGCTGCCAATAGGTGTCAAGTTCATCCGTGGGACAAAGCATCCACGTGATGAACTTCTCGTCAGTCAGGTATCGTACAGGAGCTCTTTCCGCTCTATTGTCACTCATAAATATCAATCAAAAACAGGGTTTGTGTTAAGAACTGTTTATAAGATAAACGATGACATTGGTATTATATCATCATTATTCGAAAAAAGTTTTGGTTTCTCCTTCTTTTTTAACGTTCAATGCAGAAGAAAAATGATGAGACAAAGGGGTAAGTGTGATTCCTTCAAACGTGTGATGGTCCGACTGAGCAGGTTTCGGCACGATTCTACCGAGATCTCCATGATCACGGCAATCTCTTCGTAACTGTATTCGTGAATGTATCGCAGGAAGATGATTTCACGCTGGCGATGGGTCAGACCATCGAGCACATTTTCAACTTTACTCCGTATTGCTTCCTTTTCTTCCTCCAGAATCATCATATCCTCAACTGTAACCTCCAGGTGAAAGGGGGGGTCAGCAGCATCCCATTCCTCATTTATTTCCAAAGCGGTGAATTTCCGCCGTGAACGACGAATATCAATCAACCTGTTGCGGAGTGACCGGAACAGATAAAAACGGAGGTTCTCATATTTGTCGATGGTGGGTTCACGCAGACAGAGCTTGTAGAACAGATCATGGATGGCATCCATGGCGGTCTGCTCATCGAATCCCATATGAAGTGCGTATGCATACAATGCATCCAGGTGGTCTTTGTAGGTAGAAGAGATATTTGCGAATTGAACTACTGGCATAGGGTCACACAGTCTCTGCTGAAAAAGATGCAAGTTAGTTTAATTTAAATGAAAAATGGCATGTTTTTGGAAAAATATAACATCTCGCTTCGGCATATTTTCATACATTTGTATCAAAGCCATTCACCGTTTACTTTTTTTTACTGTTGACTATGATCCCTTTTTTAACCCAGGTGGCCGCTCTATTTCATCAGATGAGGGGTAACGAACTCTATAAGGAGACCTTTGTCTTTCCCAACCGCCGTGCAGGTGTTTTCTTCCAGAAATATCTGGCAGAGATTTCCGGGAAGCCTCTATTCTCTCCACGGGTGATCACCATCAGTGAATTATTTACATCCCTCTCCCCCTACCGGTCTGCCGATCGCATCGAGATGCTGGTGACTCTCTATAACAGGTACCGTGAAATCAGCCGTTCGGAAGAGTCTTTCGATGATTTTCTCTATTGGGGTGAGATGCTGCTCAACGATTTTGACGACACCGACAAATACCTGGCTGATGCCCGGCAACTCTACCGAAACGTGCATGATTATCGTTCTCTCGATGATGACCTTTCTCATCTTACCGAGGAGCAGGTCTCGGCCATTCGCCGCTTCTGGACCCATTTTATGCCAATAGAGGGGAACGAAACCAAAGAGCGGTTCCATCAAACATGGAAGATTTTGTATGATTTGTACATCTCATTCAGAGACAGTCTGAAAGCGAAAGGTGTTGCCTATGAGGGGATGATGTTCCGCGAGGTTGCCGAACGAGCCAAAACAGGTGATATTGATGCCCCCGACAACGGAGGCTATGTGTTCGTGGGGCTGAATGCACTCACTCCTGCAGAGACTGTGCTGATGGAGCACTTGCGCAACAGAGGTTTGGCCGATTTTTATTGGGACTATGATTCACCGCTCGTGCAGGAGGAGTCTAATCGCGCTTCCTTTCGGGTGAAGGAGAACTTGCTACGTTTTCCCTCAAAACATCAACTGCCTTTTGTTGATCAGGAGTGCGTGAAGCCTCAGGTTGAGTTGGTCGGCATCTCCTCCGGTGTGGGTCAGGCAAGACATGTAACCCGGATACTTTCAGAACTGGCAGCCTCCGGTCAGATTCCCGACCCTGATGAAGCCATCAATACCGCCATCGTTCTACCCGACGAGAACCTACTGCTGCCGGTACTCTACTCCATTCCCCGGGAGTTCGGAAAGATCAACGTGACCATGGGCTACGGATTGACACACGCTTCAGTGGCTAGCCTTGTGGAACAGGTCGCTCTGTTACAACAAAACCTGCGCAGTCTCAAGGGTGAAACGGCCTTCTTTCACCGCTACGTGAAAGCTCTGTTGAGACATCCGCTCATATCGTCGTCAGCGCAGGTAGAAACGGAACAGTTGCTGGACCATATTCTCAAATACAACCGTATCGTGGTGCCTCGTTCTGAAATCCCTCCTCATCCCCTGTTACAGATGGTTTTCACTCCTGTTAGCCGTTGGGAGGAGATCCCCGATTATCTCAAATCGATTTTCATTTATCTCTATCAACACCTTACCGGCGAGAAGCACGCTGAAGATCAGTCTGATGACAGCAGTCGTTCCATCGATCTGGAGAGAGAATTCATCGTGCAGTATTACAAGACGGTTACCCGCCTGCAGGACCGACTGCGTGAGGTGGAGCAGATGACGATTGAAACCTGTTTTCGTCTGCTGAGAAATCTGGCACGCGGCATCAGCGTAGCTTTCAGCGGTGAACCACTCTCAGGGTTACAGGTGATGGGGGTGCTGGAGACCCGGGCACTCGATTTTGAGAACCTGATCATCCTCTCAATGAATGAGGGGGTCTTTCCACAGAAGAATGCAACCACTTCGTTCATACCCTATTCGCTCCGCAAAGGCTTTGGGCTGCCTACCTATGAGCAACAGGACAGCACCTACGCCTATCACTTTTACAGGATGATCAGTCGTGCCAGGCGGATCTTTCTGCTTTATGATACAAGAACGGGAGAGGAGATGCAGACTGGTGAAGTGAGCCGTTACTTCTATCAGATGAAATATCTCTATCACGATGCCTTTCAGATCACAGAGCGGGTGGCTACCTATGATGTGGCTGCTCCCAAGGTGCCTCCTGTGATGGTAGCCAAGAGTGACGAGGTGATGCGTAAACTGGATGCATTCCGTGCCGGCAATGAACGGTCGTTTTCAGCCTCGCTCTTGAACAACTATGTCAACTGTCCGCTGCAGTTTTACTTCACTGCTTTGGAAGGGCTCTCAGAAGAAGATACCATTGAGGAGAGCGTGGAGGCTGATGTGTTCGGTTCCATCTTTCACCGGCTAATGGAGACACTCTACAACCGCTACATGGGGAAGGTCGTCACCCCTGATGTGCTTAACTCCCTCACGAAGGATGAAGCACTCCTCAACAATATTCTGGAAAACGCATTTGCTCGTTACTATTTTCGGGATGAAGCAAATCCCCGTCCCCTGGAGGGACAGCATTACCTCATTGGTGAGATCCTGAAGAGCTATGTGAAGCAAACCTTGAAATTTGACAAGCAGTTTACCCCCTTCACCTACATTGCTTCAGAATATCGTTTCAAGAGCTCCTATCGGGTGAATGACCAGCTGGAGGTAAGCTTCAAGGGGAGCATCGACCGCGTCGACCGGGTAGGTGAGTCGCTTAGGATCATCGATTACAAGACAGGTAAGGGGGAAACCGGCTTCAAGGAGATGGCGAGGCTTTTTGATGCATCGAAGACCAACCGTCCCTATCAGATACTGCAGGCGCTGATCTATGCTCTTTTTTACCTGCAGGAGAACCCTGGTGAACGTATCTCTCCGGCCCTCTATTACCTGCGTTCCGTCTACGACCAGTTTGATCCAGTGGTCCGTTATGACACGCATCCGGTGAACGATTTCTCCCTCCTGTTGCCGGAGTTCCGGCATCACTTTGATGCGCTGATGGAGGAGATTTTCAACCCCGACATACCTTTTACGCAAACCGACAACGAGAAGATCTGCGAGTGGTGCGCATTTAAAGAGTTGTGTAACAGGTAGAAGGATGCTTCCTAGGGGATTTACTTTTCTGTGCTGGTAAAACCGGCGGGATAGGTCACACGATCCTGTATGGTTCCATCCAGCAGATGCAGCCAGGTGTCGAACGCCCGCTCGTTTTCTTTGAGCACCACGACCCTCACGCCGTTCATTGCTGGTGTGTAGGTGGTCCTCCAGCCACTGAAACAGCCATAGGCCAGAGCGATATCATAATAGTTCACGATATAATTATTCACGTGATCGTGGCCTGTAAACGTAGCCATCACATCACGCATCTCACGCATCGCCAGGAACATGCCCGAGTTGAGGTCAGGAGAACACTCGGCTTCCAGCCTTACACCATACCGCACATTTGTCTCCTCATTGAATGCCAGTCGGTACTCGGGTAAGGGGATGTGAAAATAAGCCAGCGCCGGCAACGGCTGGAAATTATTCCTGACGGTATACTGCAAACTCTGCCGTTTGTACCACTCAACCTGATCCGTGGTGAGCCAGCCGTAGCCTTTCACACCTTCCACTGTGGAGTAGGCTCCCGAATCAAAACAATAGACCAGTGCTCCCACCTTCAATTTATCCCTGCTGCTGTGAATGGGAATCACATTGTCCATTACTCTTCCCACATCGCTTCCCTCTGGTGTGTTAAGGTTGTAGGGACTGGAGGTGACGACTCGGGCGATCTCTTCCCGCGTGACACCCTGTTCGTGATCATGGTTGCCAAGGGTTACGGCAAATGGGATCTTCCTCTCCTCAACATGTTTCATGATGGTGTGCCATCCTTCCGCTACGGGACCGGTGACAATGTCTCCGGTAAAACAACTATATCCGGTTTCTCCGCATCCAACACCCGGGATAACAGTAGCAGCGTCGTGTCTGATTTGCTGTTCCCGTGCTCGTAATGCATGTCGGTGAACTGTACGATCTTAAAGGTGCCCTCTTCGTTGAATGATAGTTTCTGGGCATGCAACGAAGTGGGAAGAAGGGCGAAAAGGGTGACCAGCAGTCCCATAATTTGATTCTTCATCATCAATGATAAGGTTGGTTTCAATTTTTTTTTCGTTTCAAGTTGTTCAATAGAAGATAAACAGCTGTCAACAACATCATGAGCAGCGCTCCGTATGCAATGCTGTCGGTCACACGGATGCTTTGCGGATCGAACTGGAAGATGATGGTCTGTTTACCTTCCGGAATCACCATGCCGCGGAGTGTGTAATTTACCCGCAGCATCTCTGCCGGCTCACCGTTGATGGTGATCTGCCATCCTTTTGGATAGTAAATCTCGGAGAACACAGCCATCTCATCTTTCTTCACATCTGCCTCATAAACGAGGTAGTCGGAATCATATTCCAGGAGCCGGATGGTTGAGGCACTGTCGGCAGGGGTCACCTGCAGACCCTTCAGCAACGGCTCGAATTTTTTGTCTGCTACCGCTGCGTGGTGCAAATCAAGCATGCCTACTGCTTCGATCTCCTCATCGGCACTCTCTGTGAACCGAATTTCATCGACAAACCAGGCGTTGCCCATGGCATGGGGGTTTAGCACCGGCAGTGTGCCGCCGCCCTGTGCCGGCATGATCACCCAGCGTGTGTTCAACATGTTCAACAGCTTGAACGAATCGCCTTTCACTGAGTCGAGCGTACCGCCGCTGCCGACGATGGCCTGTTGCAGTGCACTCATCTCCGGTGTGAGATGGCGGTCAATCAGGTCCTGGTAGCGTCGCAGCTTGGCGGCATGGTAGCCGCCGATCACCTTGTGATGGTAAGGGGTGATCCCGTCGTTAAAGGTGCTGGTTGCCATGTTCAGTACCCGGTAGTAGAGGGTGCTGTCCTGCAGGATCACCTGATCGGCAGGTGTCAGCGTGAACTGTTGTTTGGTCTGTGTCGGAGTCACAAAATCGTCGTCGTTCAGGTATCGTTTGTTCACACCCCACAGATCAATCAGCGAGAGCAGCAGGATGGCAGCAACCATCCATTCCCCCCTGATCTTCTTCTCCATGTAGAGCCAGAGGGCTGCGGTTCCGATTGCCACGATGAAAAAGCTGCGCCAGGCATCGGCGGTGAAGAGGGCCACCCGCATATCGGTGAGGTTGGCCAGGATGGGTTGGATGTGCTCGGGCGGGAGCGACTGCAGCGCCTGCATCTCGGTGACGGGGACAAAAGAGGAGAAGAATAGCTTCGGTAACAGTGCGAACAGCAGGGCAATCCCGCCGGTGAGCCCCAGGCTGACAGTGAGCGCTCTGATATTGTTTTTCAACAGCTCCGGTTTTTGCACAATCTCCTTAATGGTCAGTGCCGCCAACAAAGGGATGCAGAACTCGGCGATCACCAGGATGGAGGAGACAGCGCGGAACTTGTTGTACATCGGTACGTGATCGATGAAGAAATCGGTCAGCCCCATCATGTTCTTCCCCCAGGAGAGCAGAATGGAAAAGAGCGTGCCGGCCAGCAGCGCCCACTTGAGGGGCCCCTTCACGATGAAAAGACCCAGGATGAAGAGCATCAGCACGAAGGCACCCACGTAGACCGGTCCCGATGTGCCGGGCTGATCACCCCAGTATTGTCCGATCTGGGCGTATAGCTCCCGGTATTCCGGGCGTGCCTTGGCCATGGCTCGTTCGTTCGCTGCGAGCGGCACAGAGGCTCCTCCCTTGGTGTTGGGCACCAGCAGCGTCCAGGTCTCACCGATGCCATAGCTCCAGGCGGTGATGTAATCACGCTCCAGGCCATCGCCGGTATGCTGTTCTCCGTGGTGGGTCAGCTCCGACTTGCCCCGCATCGTCTCTTTCGAATAGTCGTAGGTATGGTAGAGGCTGCTGGCGTTGGCCGCCACACCAATCAGACCGGCGATCAGCAATACACCCGTTGCTTTCATGAAATCGGGCAGCTCCTTTTTCCGGAGAGCATCCACGCCAAAGGCGATCACCATGAAGAGCATCACGAAAAGGAAGTAATAGCTCATCTGGATATGGTTGGCCGAGATCTGGAAAGCGGTGAAGAGCATGAAGAGCAGTCCGCCCAATAAATATTTCTTTCGGTAGATGTAAACCAGTCCCGCAATCGTGGGTGGGATATAGGCCAGGGTGATAAACTTCCAGATGTGACCTGCCGCTATCAGAATGAAAAAGTAGGAGGAGAATGCCCACACCACTGCTCCCAGCGCACTCACCAGCGGTGAGGCACGAAAGGCGCGCATCAGGATGTAGAAGCCCAGCAGCATGATGAAGAGCAGGGTTACATAGTTGGGCAGAAAGAGAGAATAGGCCTTCTTTGCCAGGTCCTGTGGCTTCGTGGAGTCGTAGGTGGGACTCATCTGATAGGAGGGCATGCCGCTGAACATGGAGATGTTCCAGCGGGTGCGCTCCCCATCATGCCGCTCCATGTAGTCGCGCTGCTCCTGCCCCTGCCCGATGGCGGCCAGGGAGTCGTGCTGGGCGATCACCCTGCCATCAATCACGGCGGGTGCAAAGTAGAGGAAGGAGATCACCACGAAGAGCAGGATCACGATCAGATCGGGGAGGATTTTCCTGAAGTCGGCGGATGCTTTCATTATCTTTTATTTTCGGTTTATCACTTCAGCCACAAATTTACGTTTTTATTCCCGGAAAAAGATGCCGTGATGGGTCGATTCTGATGCCTGCACAAAAAAGAATGGGAGAAATATGTTTTCTCCCATTCTTTTATCTTGTCGGTTTACCTCTTAAAAACGCCTGCCGATGGTGAGGCCCATGCGGGGATAGGCTCCGTCGTTCACGAAGTCGCGGCCGCCGCCGAAGTAGAACTCACCCACCCAGTTGTTGCGGGTCAGGTACTTCCACCCTACAGCCAGTCCCAGGCCGGCACCGGTAGCTGTCTCCTCGCGCGAGCCATACACCCCGTTCTCATAGAAGAGCTCATCGTCCGAGCGGGTGAAGAGCCCCCCGTTGGCTTCGATGAAGAAGCCTGCACCAACCTTCTGCAGGTTCTCTGAATTGCCGCCGAAGAACCAGCGGAAATAGGGGGTGAACAGCACATGGGTGGGGTAAATATCGGTGTCGAGTGCGACACCCAGCGAGGCACCCACGCTGATGTCGGTGTTCAGGATCCGTTCGTAGCTGAGCTCAGGAAAGGAGCCGAAGATGGTGGTACACAGGTTCAGTTTGAACTCGTTCTGGGGTATGTCACGGGTGATCTTCCATCCCGCAACGCGGTGCGTCTTCTGTGAGAAGGCTGTCAGGCCGACCATCAGGGCAGCCACCAGCAGCAATTGTTTCTTCATGCGATTCATCGATTTTGAGTGATACTTACTATTAAGACGGAGAAACGATAAAAATGTTGCACATTTCACCGAAAAAAATATCCTTTATACCACCTGACTGCCGGGCAGCACCTCTTTGGTGGGGGATACCAGTGCCAGCGTACCGTCACTGTTCTCCGCCGAGAGGATCATTCCCTCCGAGAGGATACCTCTCAGTTTGCGTGGCTCCAGGTTGGCAATGAAGCATACCTGTCGTCCCACCAACTCCTGTGGGTTGGGGTAGTAGGCGGCGATGCCGGAGAGGATGGTCCGTTTCTCCAGTCCGTCTTCCAGCAGGAAGCGCAGCAGCTTGTCCGCCTTGGGCACCTTCTCGCACTCCAGCACCGTACCCACGCGGATGTCGAGCTTCTCAAAGGTGTCGAACTGGATGTTCTCCTTCACCGGCTTCGCCCGGTAAGCTTCCGCTTCGTTGGCTTTCTTCGTATCCAGCAGCTTCTGAACCTGTTGTTCGATGGTTTCGTCTTCAATCTTTTCAAACAGTAGTTCCGCTTTGCCCAACTGATGGCCTTCGGGAAGCAGGTCAAAACGACCCAGTTGCTCCCACGGCAGCTTCTCTGTCTGCAGGAAGGTGCGCAGCCTTTCCGCCGAGAAGGGAAGGAAAGGTTCGCAAACGATGGAGAGGTTGGCAGTGATCTGCAGGGCGATGTGCAGGATGGTGGCGGTGCGTTCCATATCATTCTTGGCAGTCTTCCATGGCTCACAGTCGGCCAGGTACTTGTTGCCGATGCGGGCCAGGTTCATCGCCTCACGCTGTGCGTCACGGAAATGGTAGGTCTCAAGCAACTTTTCCACTTCATCTTTTACCTTTGCCGCTGCAGCGATGGTCTCCCGGTCGTATTCGGTCAGCTCACCCGCTGCCGGCACCTTGTTGTCGAAATATTTCTGTGTGAGCACCAGTGCACGGTTCACGAAGTTGCCAAGCACCGCTACCAGTTCGTTGTTGTTGCGTGCCTGGAAATCTTTCCAGGTGAAGTCGTTGTCTTTTGTCTCCGGTGCATTGGCGGTGAGTACGTAACGCAGCACATCCTGCTTGCCGGGGAACTCTTCCAGGTAGTCATGCAGCCAGACAGCCCAGTTGCGGGAGGTGGATATCTTGTCTCCCTCAAGGTTGAGAAACTCGTTCGAGGGAACGTTGTCGGGCAGGATGAATGATCCCTCCGCCTTCAGCATGGCGGGGAAGACGATGCAGTGGAAGACGATGTTGTCCTTGCCGATGAAATGCACCAGCTTGGTGTCCTCCTGCTTCCACCACTTCTCCCAGCTGTCTGGCAGCAGCTCGCGGGTGTTGGAGATGTAGCCGATAGGGGCGTCGAACCAGACGTAGAGCACCTTCCCCTCGGCACCCTCCACCGGCACCGGTACCCCCCAGTCGAGGTCGCGGCTTACGGCACGGGGCTGCAAGCCCAGGTCGAGCCACGACTTGCACTGCCCGTAGACATTGCTGCGCCACTCCTTGTGATCCTCCAGAATCCACTGGCGGAGCCATGCTTCATGCTTGTCCAGCGGCAGGTACCAGTGCTTCGTCGTCCGCATCACCGGCACGCTGCCGCTGAGGGCCGACTTGGGGTTGATCAGCTCGGTGGGGCTGAGCGAGGTGCCGCACTGCTCGCACTGGTCGCCATAGGCGTTCTCGTTGCCGCAGTGGGGGCAGCTGCCGGTGATGTACCGGTCTGCCAGGTACTGACCCGCCTCCTCGTCGTAATACTGCTCGCTCTCCAGCTCGGTGAATTCCCCCTTGTCGTAGAGGGTCCGGAAGAAGTCGGAGGCGGTCTTTTTATGGATCTCTGAGGTGGTGCGTGAGTAGATGTCGAAGGTGATGCCGAACTGCTCGAACGACTTGCTGATCATGCCATGGTAGCGGTCCACGATATCTTGCGGGGTGACTCCCTCTTTCCTTGCCTTGATGGTGATGGGGATGCCATGCTCGTCGGAGCCCCCGATGAAGAGGACCTCTTCCCCTTTCAGGCGGAGGTAACGTGCATAGATGTCGGCAGGAACGTATACGCCTGCCAGGTGGCCGATGTGCACCGGCCCGTTGGCATAGGGCAGTGCCGATGTGATCAGTGTACGTGAAAATTGTCTGGACATATATCTTTCTAAATAGGTTGCAAAGGTAAGAAAAAATGTGCTTTTAACTGTTTGTCTGAGGAAATATCATTGTACCCGTGCGGGAAAAGTCACCTTCGGGAAAACATCTCCTCTTTTTCATCTGTTATAGACGCAGTAAAACAAACGTTATGGATTTCAATCTGAAGGGAAAGACCGCCATCATCGGTGGCGGCAGCAAGGGACTGGGCAGGGCATGCGCCGTTGCACTGGCAGGCGAGGGTGTCAACATCGTGCTTTGTGCGAGGAACAGGGAATCGTTGCAGGCTACGCAACGCGAGATTGAAGCGCTGGGGGTAGAGGTACTGGCACTCGCTGCCGATATGGCCAGTCGCGACGACAACGAACGGATTGTACGGGAGACGGTGGATCGGTTCGGTGGGGTGGACATCCTGGTGAACAACTCCGGTGGCCCCAGGCCGGGTAGCTTCCGCGAACTGAGCGAGTCGGACCTGGATGAGGCCTACGAGAGTGTGCTGAAGTACAACATCCGGATGATCAACCTCTGTTTGCCCTACATGGAGCGAAAAGGGTGGGGACGCATCATCAACATCACCTCCATCACCGTGAAGGAACCGGCAGCCAACATGGTGCTTTCCAATATCTTCCGTACGGCGGTAGCCAGCTATGCCAAAACCATCAGCAAGGAGTTGATCGCGAAGGGAGTCACCATCAACAACGTGGCACCGGGCTACTTTCGTACCGACCGGGTGACGCAACTCATGGAGGTAAGGGCGCGTGAGGAGGGTATGTCTGTGGAGGCTTACGAGGCGAAGGCAATCGCCGCCTTTCCGCACAACCGCTACATGGATCCGCAGGAGCTGGGCGACCTGGTCTGTTACCTCTGTTCCGATCAAGCGCGTTCGGTGACCGGCACCACCCTGCAGATCGACGGGGGACTGCTCAGCGGTCTTTAGGGGGATATTCATCCTGGAAACCTGCCCAATAATTGCGGATGCTTTCCTTCACCTCCCGGTGCAACAACAGCAATCCTATCAGGTTCGGGATTGCCATAAAGGTGACGGTGAGCAGTGACAGGTTCCAGATGATGGTGGTGTCAGTGAAGGAGGCCACGAAGAAGCCGGCTACGAAGATGATCCGGTAGAGCATCACATACCTGGCACCTACCAGGTAGGTGACTGCCCGGTCGCCATAATAGGACCAGGCAATGGCGGTGGAGAAGGCGAAGAGCAGCAATCCGATGGCAACAATGTATTTCCCGAAATCACCCAGGAAGCTGCGGGTGAATGCGGTAGCAGTGAGGGGTGCGCTGTGAACTAGGGAGTTGCCGGAGAAGGTGATGTCGCTCTCTGTCTGTGTCACTTTCCCCTCATTCACCATCAACGCGCCGCTGTAGGGAACACCGTTTTGAGCTACTTTTACCTCTTCGGCCAGTGAGCGGGCATGGAGCACCGATACCGACTCCGATATGACTCCTTCCTCCACCGTCAGCTTCCCGTTGAACAGTGCCAGGCGGCTACTGTTGCCCAGATGACCCTCCAACAGTTTCACATCTGCTGCATTCCGGTTGTCATAGCTGCCTGCCAGCACCTCGATGTCGGTCTTCTGGAACTGGTTGGGCAGCTTCTCATTCCAGACCCCTGATGAGAGGAGCACCAGCCCTGTGAGGAAACAGATGATAATGGTATCGATGAAGGGTTCCAGGATTGCCACCATCCCCTCGGAAACCGGTTCATGTGCCTTGGCGGCAGCATGCGCGATAGGTGCGGAGCCCTGTCCCGCCTCGTTGGAAAAGAGACCCCGGTTGACACCGTTGTTGAATGCAAATGCGAACCCGGCACCCAGGAAACCACCCACGGCAGCAGTCCCGGTGAAGAGGTCGCTGAAGATAGAGAGGAAGGAGGGGATGATCTGCTGATAGTTGTAGAGAATCACCGCGATGGCCCCCAGGAAATAGATGACCGCCATGAAGGGTACCAGCGTGGCAGTGACTTTTGCGATGCGTTTGATGCCGCCAATGATGATAAGCGCCAGCAACAGCGACAGAATGGCTCCGGTGACCATGTGATTGAGGCCGAATGTGGCAAAGAGGGAGTTGGAGATGCTGTTGATCTGGGGGAGACTGCCGGTACCAAAGGAGGAGAGGATGGTGGCCATGGCGAAAAATCCTCCCAGCCAGTAACCTGTTTTAAGCTGTTTACCGTTCTTAAACGATATGTTAAGCCTTTTTTTCATGTAATACATGGGGCCACCCGTTACCATTCCCTTCTCATCGAAGTCGCGGTACTTGTGCGAGAGGGTCACCTCCACGAACTTGGTACACATCCCCAGAAACGCTGTCACCAGCATCCAGAAGAGGGCGGCCGGTCCACCCAGGTGCACGGCCAGTGCCACCCCGGCGATGTTACCCGTGCCCACGGTCCCCGAAAGTGCCGTAGCCAGCGCCTGGAAGTGGGAAGTATCACCCTTGTCACCCTTCTTGTCATACTTGCCCCTGACGATGCGCAGGGCATGCCTGAAATAGCGTATCTGTGGAAACCCCAGGTAGAGGGTGAAAAAGATACCCGTACCCAATAGTAGAAAAACAAACCAATGATGACCGCCGATGTATTGATGGAGGAGGTTAAAAAAATCGTTGAGACGTTGCATCTGTAAGCGCTGTTTCGATTTATATTCTGCCTGTCGCGGACAAATATAGAAAAATCCTGTTAGAAATGAGCTAAAGAACCCTCATTATCCGGTCAAAAATTGAGCAATCTTTCTTATCTTTGTCATGAATCATACCAAAAAACAATCAAAAAGATGGATAGACGCAACTTCTTGAAGAAATCTGCAATCTCTGCTACAGGACTGGGCCTGGCTCCTCTGATGGGCCAACCATTCAATTCGCTTTACGGGAACAATGCCCCCGGTGATAAAATTAAAATTGGTCTCATCGGCTGTCGCAACCAGGGATGGAGCAACCTCAAAGCTTTCCTGCAATACCCGGGTGTGGAGTGCATCTCCATGTGCGATGTGGATGATCAATTCCTTTACCAGCGGGCCTCTGAACTGGAGGAGATGACAGGTAAGCGCCCGCCCCAACTGGTGAAGGACTGGCGCAGGGTGATCGACAACAAGGATGTGGACATGGTCATCATCGGCACTCCCGACCACTGGCATTGCCTGCAGGAGGTGGCTGCCTGTGAAGCGGGGATGGATGTTTATGTGGAGAAGCCGTTGGCCAACACCATCGAAGAGTGCGACCTGATGGTGCGCGCCGCCCGCAAGTACGACCGCATTGTGCAGGTGGGTCAGTGGCAGCGCAGCGATCCCCACTGGGACGAGGCGGCAGCCTACGTGCAAAGCGGCAACCTGGGACGGGTGCGCACCGTGAAGGTGTGGGCCTACCAGACCAGCAAGTGGACCCTGCCGGTGGTCCCCGACAGCGAGGTGCCTCAGGGGGTCGATTACGACATGTGGCTGGGGCCGGCTCCCAAAAGAGCATTCAACCAGAACCGCTTCCATTACAACTTCCGCTTCTTCTGGGATTACGCCGGAGGCTTGATGGCCGACTGGGGGGTGCACCTGCTGGACTATGCAATGAAGGGAATGAACGTGGGACTCCCCTCCTATGTCTATGGTGCCGGTGGTAAGTTCGGATATCCCGACGATGCGATGGAGACCCCCGATACCCTGATGGCTACCTACCGTTATCCCGACTTCAACATCATCTGGGATCATGCCTGCGGTATCGGCAACGGTCTCTTCGGTCTGCGCGAAGGGGTTGCCTTCTACGGTGAAAACGGAACCCTGATCCTTACCCGCAGCGGGTGGGAGGTGGTGCCCGAACAGGCCATCAACAGCCGCTCTTTCCCCTACTGCTATCCATGCGACAGTGAAAGGAAACCCAATACCCTCCGCATGGAGGCGCTGGAGAAGAGAGGTGGTACCGGTAAGGGGCTTTACCTGCACGCGGGTAACATGCTCGACTGCATGCGCAGCCGCAAGTTACCGAATGCCGATATCGCCATCGGTGCCGAGGTGGCCAAGCTGAGCCACATGGCCAATATCTCCTCTCGTGTGGGACAGGCACTGCATTGGGACAACGAGACCGGCACGTTCGACAACCTGGAAGCCAACCGGCTCATCAAAGCAAACTATCGCGATCCCTGGAAACTTCCCAAGGTTTAGGGTGCCCACTTCTATATTCTAAACTTATTGCAACCTTATATCCACTCCCATAATTATTGAAGTGGGTATAAGGGTGCAATAAGGGTGCAATAAGGCTAGAGGCACCAAGTCCCCTGTCTCGTTTTGAAATAGGGTTATCCTAAAAGAAATTTTCAAACAGAAAAAGGCCGTCTCATCATTTCAAATGAGACGGCCTTTTTGTTCCAAAAAAAGATGGCCCCTGGGATTGTTACAGGGGGCCATCCCGATCGCAGGATGCGATCTTTTTGATCACCTAAAACTTATTTACCCACTCTGCAAAGGCGTTCACCCAGTTTTGCAGGAACGCACGGGTGTCGTCGCTCTTCAGGTTGTTTTGTTCGTCGAACAGCTCCCAGCTGTTGGCAACATAGGCTTCCGGCTGCTGCATCATGTAGATGTTGAGGAAGACCATCGGCTGACGAAGTGCCAGGTTGGCTCCTTCACCTCCCAAGCCGCTCACGGAGCTGCTCACGATGGCACCCGGCTTGCCGCCCCACTTGCTCTGCCCATAGGGGCGTGATGCCACGTCGAGTGCATTTTTGATCACACCTGAAAAGGTTCTGTTGTATTCTGGAGTGACAAACAGATATCCGTCTGCTGCACCAATCTTTTCGCGGAATTCAACCCACTCTGCAGGCGGGTTTTCATCCAGGTCTTCGTTGTAGTGTGCCAGCTGACCAATCTCCACGATCTCCAGCTCCAGCGATTCAGGTGCCAATTTTACCAATTCGTTGGCCAGTTTCCTGTTCACAGATTCTTTGCGCAGACTGCCTACCAGTACTGCAATTTTCTTTTTGCTCATTTTATCGGTTTTGTATTTGTTTGTTATATTCTTCTGTAGGGACATTAAGTGCCCTTGTTTTAGAATATAACGTGCATGTGATCCTTTTTGTTTGATTACATTGATCACAAATATCGATGAGCCATTTATGCCAGGTTGCCCTTCTCGCGGGCCTTCTCTATCAGCTCAGACAACAGCTCCCGTATTTTCGCGGGTCCCTTTTCAATGGAGCGCAACGTCTCATACACACGCTCACCGGTGATGCCTGCCTCGCGCCAGCTGGTACCCTTGCTGTAGGTGTTCAGCAGCACCGGCATGATCTTGTCGACGGCAGCTGCGAAGATTGCGTTTGCTGTTTCCTCTTTCTCAAATTCCAGCCACAATTCGTAGTACTCTTTCCCCTGGTTGTAGGGGAGCATGGTGAAGAGCTTCTTGGCCGCCTGGTTCTCACGGTTGAACTTATCCTTGTTGGCCACCTCATCAAAGATGAAAGTGTCGCCGGCCTCAATCTCCACCAGGTCGTGCAGGGTGATCATCCGGATGATCTGCAGCAGGTCCAGCTCTTCCTTGTTGTCGGCATACTCAAAGAAGAGCATGGCAGCCAGGATGGAGTGCCAGGTGTGCTCTGCCGTATTCTCCTGTCGACTGTCGTCGGCAAGCCAGTTGCGGCGGATCACCTTTTTGAGCTTGTCTGCCTCCAGGATAAATTCAATCTGTTGTTTGAGTCTTTTCTCCATAAAATCTGTTTCAATTCACGTGTAGTGTGGCAAGGTCATTGTTAAACAGATTTGAGGAGAAATCGTTTACCGTTGTGGCACCTTTTTTAATCCTGGATGCTTCCTCGCCCGAAGCGGATTGTTCTCCTCTTTGCCAAGGTTGCGCGAATGATAGTGAAATGTGGTGTCGGGCCTGGTGACAATCATGTGAAAAGTGTGGCCAGGCGGTACCACGATGGGCATCCCATCCAGTGGTGACTTTATCACCAACTCCTTTTCTGATTTCTGTTGTTCCAGATATCGATTCAAAAAGGGTAGAGGAATGGTATCTCCCGGATTGAAACGGAGCGTGTCGGGACCCTCCATACGGAATGGGGGTAGCTTTCGGGGGATGCTGTCCCACGGTAGTTGATACTGTTCGTGTTGCTGTGATATCAAATTCACAACAGACAGACCAACTAAAAAGGCTGCAAGGATGAATCGTTTCATAGCGTGTGATTTAATCCTCAAATATAATGGTTGCAGTGCAATATGAGGCCGCTATCCGGATAAAGTTGTGTCCGTTTTTGATAATTTAACGCCTGCGGGCGAAGAACTGTCTCATCAGCTCACCACACTCGTCGGCCATCACGCCTGCGGTGACCTGTGTCTTCGGATGAAGCATCTCTGCAGAGATGGTCGTGTAGCCCCTCTTCTCATCCGTGGCGCCGTAAACAAGACGCGACAGCTGTGCCCATCGCAGTGCCCCGGCACACATTGGGCAGGGCTCTACAGTGACATAGAACGTACAATCGGTAAGGTACTTACCACCCAATATGTTCGCTGCCGCGGTGATGGCTTGCATCTCTGCATGCGCCGTCACATCGTTGAGCATCTCAGTGAGGTTGTGGGCACGGGCAATGATGCGCTGTCCCGATACCACCACGGCACCCACCGGCACCTCATCCTGATCGAACGCCTTTTGCGCTTCCAGCAATGCTTGTCGCATGAAGTAGTTGTCGTCCAGCATAATTCCTGACTATTCTGTTTGATGAAAAGCCTACCCGCTATCGTCGCATTTCGTTTTCTTCAAAGAGGGTGGGGTAGTCCTGTTCCATGTTTTTCAGGATGTGGTTCAAGACGGTCTCACGATACCAGCGGGAACGGTTCGTGATCTTGTATTTCTTCAGATAGAACTGAATGAGGCTATGCTCTTCGTCGCTGAGCATGAAGACCGCCTTCCTGACACGCGGCTTCACCTTTCCCTGTAACTTGTATTTTTTTGTGCCCATCAAATAACTTCCATTCGATTTCCTTCCGTTACAGATCGGTTTTGGATCACATCTGAAACGCTTTCCCTTTGCTGATGCAAAAAAACAAAATATTTCCACCAAAAGGAACTTTTTCACTCCTAAATTTGTATTTTTACAACATTTATGGGCTTTTCAGCCCAAAAGCAATGGCGCAACACAACGAACTGGGACATAAAGGTGAGGCCGCGGCGGTGAGCTATCTGGAGTCGAAAGGACATCGCATCCTCGAAAAGAACTGGCGGCTGCATGGGTATGAGATCGACATCATCACCACCCACGGGGAGTATGTTGTTTTTGTGGAGGTGAAGACCCGTACCTCGGAGCAGTGGGGTGATCCCCAGAGCTTTGTCGGCACGCAACGCATGCGGCGGATGATCAAGGCTGCCCATCAATATTTGCTCATTCACCGGATTGACTTGCCGGCACGGTTCGATATCGTTGCCATCATCTGGGAGGGTGACCGTTGTGAACTTGAGCACATTGAGGATGCTTTCAGGGCGTTTTAGAACAATAGCTGTGATGGATATTGAAGCACTGTATGACTATTGCCTCTCAGTGAAGGGTGCCGAGGCTATGACCCCCTTCGACGAGGTGACCATCGTGATGAAGGTGATGGGCAAGATGTTTGCCCTGATACCCACCGATGAGGAGCGTTTCAGCATTAGCCTGAAATGTGATCCTGAAAAAGCATTGCAGCTGCGTGAAAAGTATACAAGTGTGGAGGGTGCCTTTCACATGAACAAGACCTATTGGAACCGGATATGGCTCGATGGCGATATGAGTGACGATGAGCTGAAGAGATGGATCAACCACTCCGTGAAGCAGGTGATTCGCAAACTACCCAAAAAGAAACAGGAGGAGTATTATGGAACAACTGAGCAATGAACGACGGATCATCCGTCTGGAGGAGACCGACTCCACAAATCGTTACCTGAAACAACTGGTAAGGGAGGAGCATCCCGAAGAGGGTTCACTGGTGATCGCCGATTACCAGACAGGGGGACGAGGACAGATGGGCAACAGCTGGTACTCCGGCAGAGGCGACAACCTCCTCTTCAGCCTGCTGATCTACCCGCAGCAGCTGGCGGCCAACGAATCGTTCATCCTGTCACGCATCACCTCGCTGGCACTCAAGAACCTGCTCGATTCCTTCACCGATGACATCCGCATCAAATGGCCCAATGACATCTACTGGAAAGATAAGAAGATTGCCGGCATCCTCATCGAGAATGACATCCAGGGGAAGGAGATCCACAACACGGTGATCGGCATCGGTCTCAACGTCAACCAGCAGATCTTCCCCATCGAATTGACAAACCCTGTTTCGCTGCGGCAGATCACAGGAACCTTACACGACAGGGAGCATCTGCTGGAGCTGTTTATGCGGGAGTTCTTCCTGCTCTACCGGGATCTGCAGGAGGGACTGACAACCGCCATCGAGGATGAATACATGCTCGACCTCTACAGGGTGAACGACTACTACTGGTTTGAAGACAGCACCGGTCTTTTCAAAGCGAAAATTGAGACGGTGCTTTCATCCGGCCACCTGGTGCTCCGCACGCTCGACAGCGACGAGAAACGCACTTATGCCTTCAAAGAGGTCACATTTGTAGAATAAAAATACTGATAACTGATAACTGAACACTGATAACTTAAAATAATGCAATACAAACGGATTTTATTGAAGCTGAGCGGCGAGTCGCTTATGGGAGAGAAACAGTATGGTATCGACGAGAAAAGGCTGGAGGACTATGCCGCGCAGATTCGTGATGCCGCCCGGAAAGGAATCGAGATTGGCATCGTGATTGGGGGTGGGAACATCTTCCGCGGACTGAGTGGCACCGACAAGGGATTCGACAGGGTGAAGGGTGATCAGATGGGGATGCTCGCCACCGTGATCAACAGCCTGGCACTCAGCTCGGCCCTCACCGCGATAGGACAACCCAACCGCGTTTTCACCGCCATCCGCATGGAACCGGTGGGCGAGCTCTACTCCAAGTGGAAAGCCATCGAGGCGCTGCAAGAGGGCCAGATCGCAATCATCGCCGGCGGCACCGGAAACCCTTTCTTCACCACCGACACCGCCTCGGCACTCAGGGGAATTGAAATCGAAGCTGATGCCATGTTCAAGGGGACCCGTGTCGACGGTGTCTACACTGCCGACCCGGAGAAGGATCCCACCGCCACGAAGTTCAGCAGCATCACTTTTGATGAGATATACCAGAGGGGACTGAAGGTGATGGACCTGACCGCCACCACGCTCTGCCGCGAGAACAACCTGCCCATTGTGGTGTTCGACATGGACAGCTACGGCAACCTGAACAGGGTGATCGATGGCGATGAGATCGGTACTTTGGTCCATTTGTAGCCACCTTTCAAAAGTTTTGACTATTTTTGCCAGTATTACAATTTTTAATAATTATGGAAACAACAACAATCAGAAATGAGGCCGAGGAGAAGATGAAAATGACCCTCGAGTTTCTTGATGAAACCTTCTCCCGCATCCGTGCAGGACGTGCCAACCCGCACATCCTTGACGGTATCCGCGTGGAGTATTACGGAAGCCATGTGCCGCTGACAAACGTGGCTACTGTGAACACCCCCGACGCCAAGACCATCATGGTGCAGCCCTGGGAGAAACAGATGCTCAAGGTGGTGGAGAAAGCAATCCTCGATTCAGATGTGGGCATCACCCCCGAGAACAATGGGGAGGTAATCCGTCTGGGTATTCCCCCGTTGACTGAGGAGCGGCGCCGTCAGCTGGTAAAGCAGACCAAACAGGAGGCAGAAGATGCAAAGATCAGTATACGCAATGCCCGCCGCGAAGGGATTGATGAGTTAAAGAAAGCAGTGAAAGAGGGACTGCCCGAAGATATGGGCAAGGATGGCGAAAACGAACTGCAGAAACTGCACGACAAGTACATCCGTAAGGTGGATGAGATGTTCGGTGAGAAAGAGAAAGAAATATTGACCGTTTGATGACATCAGCCTGCGGTGAGCAACGACAGTCACGACGCAGCGGTCTGGTAATCAGGAATACCGGAAACAGCTACCTGGTGCGCGATGAGCAGGGCAACGACCTGCTCTGCCGCGCCAAAGGGAACTTCCGCCTGAAAGGGATACGCAGCACCAGCCCCGTGGTGGTGGGTGACCGGGTGAGCCTCGATGTGAACCCCGACGGCACCGCTTTCATCACCGATATCGCCGATCGGAAGAACTACATCGTGCGAAGGGCATCCAACCTCTCCAAGCAGTCGCATATCCTGGCTGCCAACATCGACCGGGCACTGCTCTGCATCACACTGCGTTCACCTGAGACCAGCACAGTCTTCATCGACCGCTTTCTGGTGACCGCCGAAGCCTACTCGGTACCGGTGACCCTTCTATTCAATAAGATTGATCTCTACAGTGAAGAGGATCAGGAGTATCTGAGCGGAATCATCCGCCTCTATACGAGCATCGGTTATCACTGCCTGGAGAGCTCGATGATCACCGGCAAGGGCAGGGAGGAGATCGACACACTCACTCGTGGGGTGATCGTCCTGTTGGCGGGTCACTCCGGCGTGGGCAAATCGACCATCGTCAACACGCTCCGCGGCGATGCCGTTCAGAAGGTAGGTGTTATCTCCGATTATCACCAGAAAGGGATGCATACCACCACCTATTCGGAGATGATAGAACTTGCGAACGGCGGATTCATCATCGACACCCCCGGAATCAAGGGGTTCGGTACCATCGACATGGTCCCGGCTGAGGTGTCGCATTACTTCCCGGAGATTTTCCGTACCTCGAAACATTGCCGTTACAACAACTGCCTCCACCTCAACGAGCCCGATTGTGCCGTGCGCAGCGCGGTGGAAGCGCATACCATCAGTGAGAGCCGCTACCACTCCTACCTCAACATAATGGAAGACATCAGCGAAGGTAAATACCGATTGTAACCATGCCCCTGAACCATACACTGATCACCCTCTTCGAGATTCTCTACCTGCTTACGGTGGTGAGCATCGTGGTGGTGGTGATCACCGAGAACAGGAACCCCATCAAGACGGTGGCATGGGTGCTGGCGGTGCTCTTCCTGCCGGTGATCGGCATCATCTGGTATGCCATCTTCGGGCAGGATACCACCCGCAGGCATGTCATCTCCCGCCGCATGTACAGCAAGCTGAAAAAAAGGCCGCTGGATGAGATGGAGACCCCTGTTGAACAGAGCTCCCCGGAGGGATACGGCAACCTGGTGGACCTGCTCCGCCGCATGGATTACAACCCGCTGCTGGGAGGCAACGAGGTAGAGCTCCTCACCCACGCCTCCCTCAAGTTCGAACGCCTCTTTGATGACATCGGGAAGGCCCGCCACCACATCCATATCGAGTATTATGTGCTGGAAGACGATGATCTTGGGAAGCAGTTGCAGGATGCCCTGATCCGGAAGGCGCGTGAAGGTGTTGAGGTGAGGATCATCTATGACAGCTTCGGCTCCCGCAAGACGGGAAAGGCCTATTTCGAAGCGTACCGCATGGCGGGTATCGAGGTGGAACCCTTCCTGAAGCTGACGCTGCCCTCCCTTACCTCACGCCTTAATTACCGTACCCACCGCAAGATCATCGTGATCGACGGTGAAATAGGGTATGTGGGCGGCATGAACATCGCAGACCGTTACATTGAAGGGATGGAATGGGGAGCATGGCGCGACACCCATGCCCGTATTCAAGGGAAAGGGGTGCAGGGGCTGCAGTCTGTCTTCCTGATCGACTGGTTCTTTGTCTCCCAAACACTGATCACCTCCCGCAATTATTTCCCCCTGCTCGACAACTGCGGCAACAGTCTGATGCAGATCGTCAACAGCGGACCGGTGAGCGAGGAGAACGAACTGTCGCACGGCATCATGCAAGCCATCTACAACGCGGAGAAGTCCATTTTTATTCAAACACCCTATTTTTTTCCGCCTGAATCAATGACAGATGCCCTACAGGCAGCTGCCATACGCGGGATAGATGTGCGCCTGATGATCTCAAAACGATCGGATGTGCCACTGGTGCAGCTTGCCTCCCACTCCTTCATCGCACACATGCTGCAGTCGGGGGTGAAGGTCTATCTCTACCGGGAGGGTTTCCTTCACTCCAAACTGATGGTGTTCGACAGCTCTCTCACCCTGATTGGTTCAGCCAACTTTGACATGCGTAGCTTCGAGCAGAATTTTGAGGTGGAGGCATTCATCTATGACAGTGAAGTGGCAGCTCAGGCGTCGGAGATCTTTGTCGAAGACCAACGCTCGTGTGACCAGGTCTCGCTGAGGGAATGGAATAAAAGACCCATTGGCAGACGTTTTCTGGAATCACTGCTGCGCCTCTTCGCACCGCTGTTGTAAGCAGGTTCGTGGTTCATGGTTTGATGTTAATAAGTTAATAGGTTGATACGAAATTAATGTATAGTTTTTAAAAACTGACAACAGTCAACTGATTGCTAAAAAATGGAACGAATATTTCTCATAGGATACATGGGGTGCGGCAAGAGCACCATCGGAAAGCGACTCGCCCAGAAACTGTCACTCTCCTTCATCGACCTTGATGCCCACATTCAGAACAATTACCGCAAGACCATTGCCGAACTGTTTGATGAAAAAGGGGAGGAGGCGTTTCGCCGAATCGAGCAACAGGCGCTGCTAGAGGTGGCCGACTTTGAAGATGTGCTGGTTTCAACGGGTGGAGGGGCTCCCTGTTTCTTCGACAACATGGAGGTGATGAACCGTGCCGGTGTAACGGTCTACATCAAAGCCGAACCGGAGGAGCTGGCAGCAAGGTTGCGGGCATCCAAAACAGTACGACCCATTCTCAGCAAGAAGAAACCGGAGGAACTGATTCCCTTTATCCGGGAACATTTGGCTGAGCGTGAACGTTATTACAACAAGGCGCAGATCATCTTTCCCACCGATCACATGATCACAAAGGAAGAGATCCACCTCACCGTGGATGCCATTGCAGAACGATTGAAAAACAGGAGCAGATAAAACCATGTACGATCCCCTAAAGAGCACCTCCTTCTTTGTCAGGGAGCAACTCCAAAAAACAGAAAATCCCGGTTTCACCACCGTGATCGGTATCCCGCGTGAAATTGAAGGGACCGAGAAACGGCTGGCACTTACACCCGAAACGGTAGCACTGCTGGTATCCTCCGGATACAGAGTGTTGCTTGAGGCCGGTGCCGGACTTCCCATCAATTATTCCGACCGTTATTATGCCGATGCGGGAGCTGAGATCATGGAGAGTGCTGCAGAGGTGTTTCATGCAGATCTGATCCTGAAGATCATGCCACCCACGCTTGAGGAAGTGGAGATGATGCGACCGCGGAGCACCGTCTTCTCGTTTCTTTATCTGCACAAGCTCACTTCCTCCCTCCTGGAGTTGATGGCTGAGAAAAGAATCAACGCGTTGGCCTATGAGCTGCTCTACGACCAGAGCGGACTCTCTCCTTTTGTGACGGCCATCTCCGAGATTGAGGGTGCCTGCTCCATCACCCTGGCTGCCGAGCTGCTGAGCAATGCCCATGGCGGAAAAGGAATCCTACTGGGCGGGGTGCCGGGCATCTCACCCACCGAGGTGGTGATCATCGGTGCCGGCGTTGCGGGCACCATGGCGGCACGGGCTGCACTGGCACTGGGTGCCTCCGTGAAGGTGTTTGACAACGATGTGGCCAAATTGCGTACCATCCGTCATGAGCTGGGATCACCACTCTTCACCTCCACGCTGCAACCCAACGTGCTGCGCAATGTCTTTCGCTCGGCCGATGTGGTGATTGGTGCCATGCAGTATATCAACAAGAGCCATTACTATCGCATCTCGGCCGATCTGATCCGGGAGATGAAGAAGGGGGCGTTGATCATCGATCTGCGGATGGCGCAGGGGGGATGCTTTGAAACCACCATGGAGGCCTGTCTTACAAACCACCCCCCGGTGTTCGAGAAGTTCGGGGTGCTCCATTTCTGTGAGATGAGCCTCAGCGCCCGGGTAGGACGGTCGGCTTCGATTGCCATGAGCAACCTCTTCCTGTCACTCTTCACTGCGATGGGTGACTGTGGGGGCGTTCCCCACTTTGCACGGTTCGACCGTGGTTTCGCTGCCGGCTTCTACCTCTATGCCGGCAAGATGGTGAACCGTTATGTGGCCGGTCATTTCAACCTCCCCCTCTCCGACATCGGCATCTTCCTGCACGGCTATTGAGCCGTGAGCCTCTTTCGCAGCACCAGGTACCAGATCAGCAGGATGCTTCCCTTGAAGAGGGAGGTGATGGAGATGGCCCACCAGACACCTGTCACCCCGATACGGGCACCCAGGAAAAGCGCCAGCGGAATGCGCAGCGTGTTAAAAACCATGCTGACAATGGCCGGTGGTGATGTCTTGCCCAATCCGTTGAAGATCCCCTGGGTGGTAATCTCCAGCATCATGAAGAGCTGTGAGAAGCCAAGGATCATCAGGTAATCCCCTCCGGCAATATATGCCTCTCTCTCCGGAACAAACATTGAAAAGATCCATTCACCGCGGAAGATGAAGGCCGCCGACACGATGCCTCCCAGCAACCCCATCATCATCAGCGTATAGCGAAAGGCACGAGCGGCTCGCAGCATCTTGCCCGCTGCGAAGTTCTGTGCCACGAAGCTCCCCAGTGCCGTGGCAAAGCCGTTGGAGGTGTTCCAGGTGATCCCCTCAATCTGACCACCGGTGGTCTGGCTGGTGATCCCCAGGTGCCCCCCGTAGAGGGAAGCGCTGCGTGCCAGGTTCATGTTGATGAAGGCGAAGTAGACATTCATCGCCGCCACGGGCAGCCCCAGCTTGAGGATGTTGATCGTGAACCGCCTGCGGGGACGAATCAGAAAACGAAAGCAGCCCAGCAACCCGTTCCTGCGCCTCAGGTGAGCGATGAAGTGCAACAACACCACCCCCTGCGAGAGTATAGTAGCCAGCGCCGCCCCCTGTACACCCATTGCCGGAATGGGCCCCATCCCGAATATCATCAGGGGGTCCAGCAGTATGTTGAACAGCAAACCGGTCGCATTGAAATAGAAGGGGATGTCGCTTCTGCCGGACCCGATGTAGATGCCCGAGAAGTTGAGGATCAGGAACATCACCGGGATCCCCGCCGCCATAATCCGCAGATAACCGGCAGCCTCCATGGCGATGGCGTGCTCCAGCCGGTAGAAGGCCACGTAAGGGTGGGGGAAGAGCAGGAAGAAAATGCCGAAGGAGAGCCCCAGCAGGAGCGCCAGCGTGGTGGTGTGGGAAGCGTAAAGGGAGGCATGGTCGAGTCGCCGTGCGCCGATCGACTGGCCGATGGAGATCTCGGCTCCCACCTTCGAGATGAGCGCCACCGAGTTCATCATCCACATCAGCATGCCGATGGAGCCGACCGCTGCCACGGAGCGACTGCCCAGCCTACCAATCCAGAGAATGTCTACCAGGTTGTAGGTCATCTGGATGAAGCTGATGGCCATCAGCGGCAGCGCCAGTGTCAGCAGCTGACGGAAGATGCTTCCCTGCGTCAGATCGCGGATGTTGGGAGTGAAGACGGGTGACTCTTTCATTTGGTTCTGTTGTACAAAAAAAGGAAGTAACACTGTTCGTTACTTCCTTTTGAGAGCGGAAGACGGGGCTCAAACCCGCGACCCTCAGCTTGGAAGGCTAATGCTCTATCAACTGAGCTACTTCCGCAATATGGATTGGATGATGTGCTGATCAGCAAATAGACTGCTCAAATCATCGAATCGGAACCGTGGGCAGTGATGGATTCGAACCACCGAAGGCGTAAGCCAGCTGAGTTACAGTCAGCCCCATTTGGCCACTCTGGTAACTGCCCCTGTTTTGCGTGTGCAAAGATAATACAATTATTGATATCTGGAACGAAGTGCCAACATTTTTAACGCTGTGATGGCTGCTTCGTCGCCCTTGTTGCCGTGGCGGCCACCTGAGCGGGCCCTGGCCTGTTCGAGTGTGAGCGTGGTCAGCAGACCAAAGATCACAGGGACATCTTTTTGCAGGTTCAGTTCGGTGCATCCCTGTGTCACGCTGTCACACACGAAGGTGAAGTGGGGGGTCTCCCCCTGAATGACGCAGCCCAGGATAATCACACTGTCCACCGCTCCCTTTTCAATCAGCAGCCGCGCACCATAGGTCAGCTCGAAGCTGCCCGGCACATGTTCCACCACGATGTCCTCTTCCCTCACACCAAACTTGCGCAGCGTGTTCACCGCGCCGTTCAGCAGGCTCCCGGTCACGGAGTAGTTCCACTCCGACACCACGATGCCGATCCTTTTTCCTTCGCCCCACGGAATCGTATAGGGATCGTATGAGGAGAGATTGTGTAGTTCGGTAGCCATCTTATTTCGATTCTTTCAGCAATTCTGCCTGCTTGATGTATTTCTCGGCTTCCTGACCTTCAGGTGTGTTGGTAAACTCCTCCATGATCCGTGTGAAAATCTCGATCGCCTTGTCGTAGTTTCCTTCCGACAGATATACATTCCCCGCCTTCTTATAGTAGATGGGGGTCAGCATCCGGTCGTCTGCCTTTTTTGCCGCTTTGAGAAACTGGTCGATCGCCTTGTCGCTCTCACCCATGTTCACGTATACATCACCAATGGCACCAGCCACGGCAGGCGTGATCAGCAGGTCGCCACCCTTGAACTTCTTCAGGTGTTCAAGTGCTTTCTCGTTGTTGCCCATACGGTTGTAGGCGATGCCTGCATAGGCGTGGGCCAGATCCGCTGAACGGGTACCCTTGTATTGGGAGATCACTGCTTCGAAGCCGGGGAAGTCATTCCCATTGCCAAAGAGCGCCAGTGAATCTTCTCCCTCCTGAAAGTAACGCTCTCCCTTGAAGAGGGCTGCTTGAGCCTTTTCGTTGCGGGGGAGTTTATATAGATAATGATATGCCAGATAAGCACCCACCAGCACAACCACGATCAACAGACCGGTCAATATGGACTTCTGGTTTTTTTCCAGGAACTGTTCGGAACTGGACAACGCCTCGCCGATGTTCTCAAAATTTTTCTCGGCTTGCGACTCTTTCTGTTTTTTTGCAGACATACGGTATGAAAATGTTACGTTTGTTTTTTCGCGTTGCAAAAGTAATCGTTTTTAGGGTATAAAGAAAATATTAACGGTTGTTTTTTTTGCAATTCTGATTGACTGCTTTAATCTTTTTCGTAGGTTTGCAGTCCAATAGACAGTTTTGTAAAGATTATGAAGAGATTTATTATCACATTCAGCTTGTTTGTCGCTACCCTGTTTGTTACAATGGGACAGGTCGACAATGCTTTTACAACTGTTACGGTCGTGAACGGCAAAGTGCTCTTCGAGCAGTTCGTTCCTGTAAACAACAACCTTACAGCCGATCAGAAATACAACCTGTTGCAAGATTGGGCCAGGAAAACTTTTGTGGGTGATCCCCTGCTGGCAGGCATCCGATACGACGAGAAAGCGCGTACGGTCACCGTGAGCAATCGTGCCCAATTCCTGGAACCTGAGAAGATGGTGATGAGTTACCGACTCGATCTCTCGGTGAACAATGCCGGTTGCATGCTGGTGGTTCGCGACATCACCTATCAGGTGGCCCAGCAGGATGCCTCTTCCTTCTTTCCGAAGGTATATACTGCCGAACAAACCATCACCGATCAGTCTCTCAACAATGGTGGGGAGCAGTCTGAATGGCGGAAGGCAATCCGGAGTGAGACGCTGAAAGTTGTGAACGGCCTCCTGTCAGCTGTTGACTCCATCTTCTGAGGTGGGTGAGGGAATCGGAGGGTGCCGCATTAACCGGCGTTTCCCATCAGATTCGTGGTAAAAGCGACTGATTGCATTCAAATTAATTTGCCCAATTCTTTGGTAATTTAAAAAACTATGCTTAATTTTGCGCCCTGATTTGTCGGGAAGATTGTGTCCGAAAAGAAGGTAAACAACAAATACACCATATAGCAATGTCTAAGATTTGTCAAATAACAGGAAAAAGAGCAATGGTTGGCAACAACGTTTCGCACTCCAATAAGAAGACGAAGCGTAGGTTCAACGTCAATTTGTTCACGAAGAAATTTTTTTGGGTGGAAGAGGATTGCTGGATCAGTTTGAACGTCTCGGCATCCGGCTTACGCACCATCAATAAGATCGGACTGGATGCAGCCTTGAAACAAGCCGCTGCCAAAGGGTTTTTAAACGCATAAAGAAAGAGGAGAAGCAGCAATGGCAAAGAAAGCAAAAGGAAACAGGGTGCAGGTCATTTTGGAATGTACCGAGCACAAGGAGAGCGGTATGCCCGGCACCTCCCGTTATATCACTACCAAGAATAGAAAGAACACCACCCAACGGTTGGAGTTGAAGAAATACAATCCCGTCCTCAAGAAAATGACGGTGCACAAGGAAATCAAGTAAAACAGGATAAACTATGGCAAAGAAAGCAGTTGCGGGATTCCGTGATAAGAATACAACCACCGGACGCAGTCACACCAAGGTAATCAAGATGGTGAAATCGCCCAAGACCGGTGCTTACAGCTTCAGGGAAGAGATGATCCTGAACGACCAGGTAAAGGATTACTTCTCGAAGTAAATCCGTTAAAAATATGTAAAAGCTTCCCTGTGCCACCACGCAGGGAAGTTTTTTATTGACTATTTCGTAGATTTGCAATTGATTCGCAACCGTGCTCGGTAGCGGAAAGAGGATAATCAGAAGTCGGATATTGAATAAACAACCACTGCAATATGGGTCTTTTTGACAGATTCACCAAGGGTAAGAAGGAAACGCTCGACAAAGGTCTGGAGAAGACCAAGGAGAGCTTCTTCTCGAAGATCACCCGTGCCGTCGCCGGTAAATCGAAGGTCGACGATGATGTGCTGGACCAATTGGAAGAGGTGCTGGTCACCTCCGACGTGGGGGTGGATACCACCCTGAAGATCATTGAGCGCATCGAGGAGCGGGTAGCCCGCGACAAGTATGTGACCACCGACGAGCTTACAACCATTCTTCGGGAAGAGATTGCGCTGCTGCTCACCGAGAACAACAGCGATGATCTCTCCGAGTTCAGCGTGCCCCAAGAAAAGAAACCCTATGTGATCATGGTGGTGGGCGTGAATGGTGTGGGGAAGACCACCACCATCGGCAAGCTGGCCTGGCAGTTCAAACAGAAGGGACTCTCGGTCTACCTTGGTGCGGCCGACACCTTCCGTGCCGCCGCCGTGGAGCAGCTCGATATCTGGGGACAAAGGGTAGGTGTGCCCGTGGTGAAGCAGAAGATGGGAGCCGATCCCGCCTCCGTGGCGTTCGATGCGGTCAGCTCCGCCAAGGCACACAACGCTGACGTGGTGATCATCGATACCGCGGGGCGTCTGCACAACAAGGTGAGCCTGATGAACGAGCTGACCAAGATCAAGCAGGTGATGAGCAAGATCATCCCCGCTGCACCGCACGAGGTGTTACTGGTGCTCGATGGCTCCACCGGCCAGAACGCCTTCGAACAGGCCAAACACTTCACTGCCGCCACCGAGGTGACCGCACTGGCCATCACCAAGCTCGACGGCACCGCCAAGGGGGGCGTGGTGATTGGCATCTCCGACCAGTTCCGCATCCCGGTGAAGTACATCGGCCTGGGTGAGGGGATTGAAGACCTGCAGGTATTCCGCAGGAAAGAGTTTGTCGCTTCCCTCTTCGGGGAATAATCAAGATTTATGATCAAGAACAAGATAGATGTGGTCACGCTGGGTTGCTCCAAGAACCTGGTCGACTCGGAACGGCTGATGCGTCAGCTGGTGGCCAACGGCTACACCGTCACACACGATCCCGAGAACGCAGATGGTGACATCGCCATCATCAACACCTGCGGCTTTATCGGTGATGCCAAGGAGGAGTCGGTCAACATGATCCTCTCTTTTGCAGAAGCCAAACAACGCAACAAGCTGAAGAAGCTCTACGTGATGGGATGCCTCTCGGAGCGCTACCGCGAGGAGCTGGCGGCAGAGATACCGGAGGTGGATCGTTTCTATGGGAAGTTCGACTGGAACGGGGTGATCAGCGACCTGGGCAAATCCTACTACAAAGAGCTGGAATATGACCGCTCTCTCTCCACACCGCCGCACTACGCCTACGTGAAGATCTCGGAGGGATGCGACCGCACCTGCTCCTACTGCTCCATCCCCCTAATCACCGGCAAGTACAAGTCGCGTTCCATCGAGGAGATCGAAGAAGAGATCCGTCACCTGGTGAAGGAGGGGGTGAAAGAGTTCCAGTTCATCGCACAGGACCTCACCTACTATGGTCTCGACCGTTACCGCGCCATGAAGCTGCCGGAGCTGATCGAGCGGGTGGCCGACATCCCCGGTGCGGAGTGGATACGTCTCCACTACGCCTACCCGGCCCACTTCCCCACCGACCTGCTGCGGGTGATGCGGGAACGGGAGAACGTTTGCAGCTACCTTGACATTGCCCTCCAGCACAGCAGCGACAGGATGCTGCAGCTCATGCGACGCAACATCACCCGGCAGGAGACCGCCGACCTGATCAGGCGGTTCCGCGACGAGGTGCCCGGCATCCACCTGCGCACCACCATGATGGTGGGTCACCCGGGAGAGACCGAGGAGGATTACCTTGACCTGCTCGACTTCGTGCGGGAGACCCGCTTCGAGCGACTTGGTGCCTTCCCCTACTCGCACGAGGAGGATACCTACAACGACAAGCATTACAGCGACGATGTGCCGGCCGAGGTGAAACAGGAACGGATGGAACGGCTCATGGAGCTGCAGGAGGGGATCGCCCTCACGGTGAACGAGGCCAAGGTGGGCAAAACCATGAAGGTGATCATCGACCGCGAGGATCCCGACTACTACGTGGGACGCACCGAGTATGACTCCCCCGAGGTGGATGGCGAGGTGCTGATCGACAAGGAGAGAGAGCTGACGATCGGCGATTTCTACCGCGTGAAGGTCCATTCGGCACTGCCCTTCGACCTCTTCGGCAACGTAGTCGATTGATTGCCTTCCCGAATCCTTCAATCCTCAAATCTTTTCACTCACAGATCCTCAAATCAATTCAGATGACACACAACGAGACAACAGCAACCCTGATCGATCGTTTGGGCTGGACCCAGACAAAAGTGGACGAGCTGCTGCAGGCAACAGCTGAGGCGATGGGAGAGTACCTCTCCGAGCCGGGCACCCTCACCCTGCCGGGAGTGGGCAGGCTGATCTCACGCAAGCAGCGCGAGTATATCTCGCTCAATCCCGAAACAGGTGAGCGAACCCTGATGCCCCCTGCCGTGGAGCTTGATTTCAGGTTGTCCCTGAACAACGATCAGATTGATGTGGCTCCCCTCGTTTCGCTGCTGAAAAAGAAGCGTCCGGAGATTAGCGACGAAGATGCCGGTCGACTGCAGAGCGAATGGCTCACGCCGGTCAGGGAGTCGATCCTTCGTGATGAGAGCATTGAACTTCCGCATCTGGGCACCTTCCAATGCAAGCCGCTCAGTGAGACAAGTCATGATGAAGAGCGGTACCTGATCACTTTCATCCCTTCAGAACTGTTGCGCAGGGGCGTCAACAGTTATTTCGCCCATTTTGAACCCACGCTGCTCAACGAGGGGATCACCTTCGATGCACTGCCCGTTGTGAAGATGGGAGAAGAAAACATCGCGGAAAGCAGTGACAACGTCATCGTGCGGGCGTCAGCCACTCTAACACCACGAGAAGTGGAGATGGAGGCACCCACCGAAGAGCTTCCCGAACCCGAGGAGGCACACACTGAAGCACTTCCCGAAGTGAAGGTGACGCCAGGCCCTGTTGAGCCGGATGTGCCAATGGAACCGTCAGAACCGGTTGACCCCGATCCCCCACAAAAGAATGTTACAAATGAGCTGGCCGAATCACTCCGCCATCTGCCCGACGACGCAATCAGGCAAAGAGTTGTGGAAAGGAGCAGAAGGACAAAGAGAGGACGAAAGAGTAGCTCTGTCTGGGTTCCGATCATCGGAGGTGTGGCAATTGTTGTTGCCGGGCTTTTTTTTTTCAATCGCGACACGACAGAAAGATGAGTCGTTGAGTGCTGCCACCATCGTGGGGTCGCCTGCCGTCGTCGCACCTGCCACTAACAGCACGCCGAAAGAGGAGATCCTTCCTTCCGACACACTTGCTGCGGAGGAGCTGCTGCTGCCAACTCCTGCACCTGAAAAAGAGATCGAGACTGTACGCCTGGGTAAGGGCGAAACACTGCGCATCCTGGCCGAGAAGCTCTTCGGCAACCGTGAGTTCTGGGTCTACATCTACCTTGAGAACAAGCACATCATTGCTGATCCTAATCGTGTTCCCGCCGGCATCAGCTTGCTCGTGCCCGACACCCGGCAATACGGCATTGATGCTGCAGACCCCGCATCAGTCCAAAGCGCAAAACAGCAAGGCGACAGTCTCTTTCAATCCTGATGCGGAATCTGGGACTGCCCTGTTTGGTGATTTTTTAACGAAAAAACCAGTTGCAGCCTTCCCCGTTATTTCACTGTAAATCCGATATTTGAAATTTCCTTTCCATTGGCATCCGAATCGTGCATCCTGAAACTGTAATTCCCTGGATTTGAGGGCGCATTGAAAGTCAGTACTCCGTCAGCGGATGACTTTACATACTGATATTTCAGATCATGTCTGTCATTTTCAGCTTCACTTCCGTGAGGAATGTTAGCCGGAATAATCCCTATCCATGCATTCGTCCTTACCCACGAGGGGGTTTTATAATGCAATTTAATCTCCTGACCGGGGGTAAACTGGAGATCAGCAAGCCAGAGAACCGGGTTTTCCACATTCGATTCTTTCACGACAGTGACCGAGGTTGGAATTTGGTTGCGCACCTCGAAACTCACCGATGCCACCTCTTTTCCGTTACTGTCGGTATCATGCATCCTGAAATCAAATCTGCCAGTCTGCTTGGGAGCTGTAAATTTCAACACACCCGAACTTCGGTTGCTCAGATAAACATAGGAAATGTCATGTTTATCGTTTTCGACTTCACTACCGTGGGGAACGGAGGACGGAATAATTCCAACCCAGGCATTCGATGCGAAGGTTGAAGGAGCGGTAAACGCAATTTCAATTGCTTCGCCCGGTAAAAAAACGTCGCGGGAAAGATTCAATGATTGCGCATGAACATTCAGCATGAAAAAGGTCATTGCAACTAAAAACAAACAGTTTTTCATTGTCGTAAAATTTAAATGGTTATAACGATGGGTTCAGTATGATTATGCCAAGGATATCTCCTCTTTTGAAGAGGATCTACCCGAAAGCTTTAGAAATTGATAGCCATCGGATTGGTTTGGGCAAGACCAGGGCTTGTGCCCCTCCCAAGCCCCTCCAATGCCTCTCCCATGCCCCTCCCAAATTTTTTGGAGGGGCAGAGGCCCATGTCTTGCGAATGTCCCTCCGAAGGGGGGACATCTTTGGTTTGATGGTGGTCCGGACGAATGCGTTTATCTGCTTCTCCTGAGCAGGTCGGGGATCTGGCTCGGCTCCTTGGCCACCGGCACGCCCACCGCCTCGAAGGCGGCGATCTTCTCGGCGGCGGTGCCCGATCCGCTGGAGATGATGGCGCCGGCATGACCCATCTGCTTGCCCGGGGGGGCCTGCTGCCCGGCGATGAATACCGCCACAGGCTTGGTCACATGGTCGCGGATGTACTCGGCAGCCCGCTCTTCAGCATCGCCACCGATCTCGCCGATCAGCGCGATGGAGTCGGTCTCCGGGTCGTTCTCGAACATCTCGAGCAGCTCACGGTAGTAGAGTCCCACCACGGGGTCGCCACCCACCCCCACGGCTGTGGACTGGCCCATGCCCTTCTCGGTGAGGTTGTAAACCACCTCGTAGGTGAGGGTGCCACTGCGGCTGATCACGCCGGTGCTCCCCTCCTTGAAGATCATTGTGGGCATGATTCCTACCATGCTCTTTCCCGGTGAGATGAGTCCCGGGCAGTTGGGCCCGATCAGGTTGGCTCCCTTGCGGCGTATGTAGCTGTAGGCCTCCACCACGTCGAGCGTGGGGACCCCCTCGGTGATGCAGACCACCAGCTTGATGCCTGCGTCGGCAGCCTCCATCATCGCATCCTTGGCGAAAGGTGCCGGCACGAAGATCACCGAGGTGTCGGCAGCCGTTTCCTTCACCGCTTCACGCACCGTGTTGAACACCGGGATGCCGTCGGCCAGCTCTCCACCCTTGCCGGGTGAGGTGCCCCCCACCACGTTGGTGCCATATGCTTTCATCTTGGAGGCATGAAACCCTCCATCGCGACCGGTGATCCCCTGTACGATCAGCCGGCTTTGCTTATTTATCAGTATGCTCATATTCTCTGATTTGTTCGGTCTGGTTGTTATTTCGATAATGCCACTGCCTTCTGGGTGGCTTCACCCATGGTCTCGGCCACGTGGAAGTGGGTGCCCTGCAGCAGGGCACGTCCCTCCTTCTCGTTGGTGCCTGTAAGGCGTATCACGATGGGCACCTCTGTCTTGATCTGTTGGAATGCTTCCAGCAGACCCTTTGCCACATCGTCGCAGCGGGTGATACCGCCAAAGATGTTGATCAGTACCACCTTCACGTTCTTGTCGCCCAGCAGCAGCTTCATCGCCTCAATCACCTTGGTGGGGTTGGAGCTGCCGCCGATGTCGAGGAAGTTGGCAGGGTTGCCGCCGTAAAGCTTGATCATGTCCATGGTGGCCATGGCCAGTCCCGCGCCGTTCACCATGCAGCCGATGTCGCCGCCCAGGTGCACGTAGCTGAAGCCCTTGCTCTTGGCGTTCTGCTCCTTCTTCTCCTCGTCGGTAGGCTCGTTCAGCGCAGCGGTCTTCGGGTGGCGGTAGAGGGCATTGTCGTCGAAGGTCATCTTGGCATCGATGGCCATGATCTCCCCCTCCTTGGTGAGCACCAGCGGGTTGATCTCCGCCAGGGAGGCATCGTTGGCCACGAACAGCTTGTAGAGCTTCTGGAAGACCGGTGCCGCCTTGCGCACCAGCGCGATGTCGTCGAACAGCGTGAAGGCCGCCTCCCGTGCCAGGTAGTCCGGCACCCCGATGGAGGGGTCGATCACGAACTTGTGGATCTTCTCGGGTGTGGTGCGTGCAACCTCCTCGATGTCCATGCCGCCCTCGCGGCTCAGCATCAGGATGGCCGCCTTGCTGCTGCGGTCGATGACGTAGCTGACGTAATACTCCTTGTCAATGTGCACCGCCTGGCCCACCAGGACACGGTCGACGGTGAACCCCTTGATATCCATTCCCAGGATGTCGGCTGCATGTCTACGCAGTTCCGCCTCCCCATCTGCCAGCTTCACACCGCCCGCCTTGCCGCGGCCGCCGGTGTGCACCTGTGCCTTCACGATCACCTTTTGTGTATCGAGTTGCTCATAGGCCCTCACGGCATCCTCCACCGAGCGGCAGACGATACTCTTGTCCACGGGGAGCCCGTAGGCGGCAAACATCTCTTTTGCCTGATATTCATGTACCTTCATATCCTGTAAATTAGTTGTGTGATTTTTCTATTTTGCATATTATTAGATAGATACCTCCTGTTGATGGTATGCCTGTTCAGTATGCTGATATTTTTGATTAAGAAACCGCAATAAAGCTATGATTTTTTTCTGATACCATACAACATTCGCGGCAGTTTTGTGGAGAATTGCTACCTTCTCCTGATGCCGGTCGATGTGCATAGGAGTGAAACATTCAAGAAGGTTAAAATGTTTAACAAATCAGGCAGAAAAAACCCGCTACATCAGAATGATGTACGGGTTCAGATTCATTCATACCCGATTGGGACAAATATCCGGTTAAAACCAGGGAAGTGAGGCCATCCCGTCTGTAAATCCCATAGAGTGATCCGTGAGCTGCGGTGAGTGGTCTTTGACCGTAACCGATGGCAATCAGTGGCTGATGGTAACCGATATGCCGGCGTACCAGAGCGCACCATAGACCGGAGCATAAAGGAAGGCAGCATCATCGAGATGCTTTTCATCCTGCAGGTAACTGAAGATGTTCTTTCCGCCACCGTAGAGGCGTACCATGCCGATTCTTTTTGAGATGCTGGCGTTGAAGGTCATGTAGGGATCGGTTGTTTTGATCTTTGTGCCGGCAGCATCTTCGCTGATGTAGTCGATCTGCATGCTGCCCTGGTAGAGCCCGTAGAGTGTGAAGGTCCAGTCGTGTGGTGTATATTCCGCTTTCATGCTGCCTGTGGTGGAGGGGAAACGGGGGATGCGGTCACTCACGCCCTCATAGGGGGTTCCCTTCCAGTCCTCACGCATATTCTTGTAGCGTCCGCTGTTGATTCCGAAGTCGGCGCCCAGGTTGAGATATCTGACCGGTGTCACCTGCAGGCTCATCTCGAGGCCCTGTACCACCGCATCGTCGATGTTGCGCCACTGGTAGGTGTATCCCAGGTTCTTCACCTGCTCGTCGGCGTCGGTGAAGTCGATCTTGTTCTGTAGGTAGGTGTGGAACAGATTGGCACTCACCTGGAAGCCATGTCCGTAATAGTCGGCCGAGAGGTTGATGCTCCGCGAGGTCTCCGCCTCCAGCTCCGACGATTTCCATACGCGGGGTGAGCCGCTGCAGAGGTGCAGATCTTCCGAGAAGCCGTAGGGAGCACGAAAGCCGGTGCCGGCATTGGCACGCAGGGTGAGATGCTCACCGGCGAGGTACTTCACCGCCAGTCGCGGGTTGATGCTGATCCTGCTGAAGGATGTCTTGGGAAAATCGCTGTCGAACACTTGACGGTCCGAAGCATACTCCTCACCCGAGCTGTGACGGTCGATGCGCAGTCCCGGCACCACTGTCAACCTCTCCGTTACCTGCCACTCATCCTGCAGAAAAGCGCCCATCTCGTGTGCATGCTTGCGGGCTGTAGAGCGATAGGAGTCACCATACCAGTCACTCGCTTCATCTACCACCACATACATACCCGATTCGTTCAGTCGTGTCACATAGTGTTGCAGCCCGAATAGCAGGCTGTGGTTCCCCCATTGTTTGCCTAGGGTGAGAGTGTTGATCAACGAGTTTTCCTCTGCCAGGTACGGACGCAGCGCTTGCACGTCGGGCGACATCCCGTCGTGTGTCTCCAGGTAATCACCCAGGAAGGAGTCGTTGGTGGCGTTACGGTTGTGGTTGATGAAGGAGTTGTTGAAGTTAATCTCCCCGCCACTCTCCAATTCGAGTCTGTAGTTGGCTTCCGCCTCGTAGCGGTCGGTAGAAATATTTTCCGTACCCTCGGTGAAGGGGTTTTTGTAGAGGTCGCCGGTGATCACCCCTCCCTCTCTCTTCTCGTTGATCGCCTTGCCACGAAGTACCAACCGGTCGTTGCCGAAGAGAGGATCATCAATGTATAGCGATGCACCTACGTTGTGTAGCTTCGAGGCCACACGGTCGGAGATGCCGTCTTTACCGTTCACTTCTTCCCTGCTCATCCCCTCGCCGGTGGCGTCGATCACACCATGATCGATTTTCTGGGCATAGAGGCTCAACCCGATGTTGCCTTTCGCATTACGCATGGAGGCGTTCAGGTTGTATACATTGGTATTGTGGTTGCCTAACTGGATGTCGGCGCTCACCATCGGTACAGGCGAGGGCTCCCGGGTGATGATGTTGATGGCCCCGGCGATAGCGCTGCTGCCGTAGAGCGCCGAGCCGGCACCTTTCACCACCTCGATACGGTCTACATCACCGGTGCCGATCTGTTCCAGCCCGTAGACGCTGGCCAGTCCCGAGTAGACCGGCTGCCCGTTGATCAGCACCTGTGTGTGTTCCGAGCCCAGGCCCTGCATCCGCACCATGGTGAAGTTGCAGGCCTGGCACTGGTTTTCAACCCGTATGCCGGGTACCCCTTCCAGCGCTTCGAAAACGTTCCAGGCGTTCTTGTTTTTCAAAGCCTGCGAGGTGACCACCTCCGTACGCACCGGCACGCTCTTCACGTAGTGCTGTGTGCGGGTGCCGGTCACCACCACCTGCTCCAGGTTGAAGTGATCTTCCTCCAACTCGAAGTATAGCTCCCTGCCTTTGCCTCGTTCCATCATCACCTCTATCTCTTGAGCTTTGTAGCCCACGAACTGTGCCACGATGGTCTGCTTTCCCTCGGGCAGGTGGGCCAGCTTGAAATGACCTGTCTCGTCGGCAACAGTACCCATGGTGGTACCTTTTACATAGATGGTGGCATAGGGGATATGGTTATTCGTTCCTCTCACCTTCACATCGCCAAACAGCATGGCGTCGCTCGCGTCTGCCTGCGCAAAGATGGATATCCGCAATAGAATAGCCATCAGAAAGAATAGATTCCGCTTCATTGTTGTAGTCCGTTTCATTGTTAGTCTGAATCGATTATTTGTGTTAAAACAGTGCAAAGATACGACGAACAACCCTACACGACAATGGCATCATGTGGCTATTTGAAGTCTATTGAATGGTTATTTATTGGGATTCAGAGTTCGATATCCTCGATGGAGACGATCTTTTTTGAGATGGCATAGATGGTGAGACCCGACTGGCTGCGGATGCCGGTCTTGAGGGTGATGTTCTTGCGGTGGCGCACCACCGTGTGGATACTGATGTGCAGCTGGTCGGCAATCTCCTTGTTAAGCATGCCGCTCACCAGGCAGGTGAGCACCTCTATCTCTCGCGGCGAGAGGTGGTTGTTCTCCTCTTTCTCTTCTTCCGGGTGTTGACTCTTCTCCTGCAGCCGGGTAAGTGAATGGATGATATGCTCGGGTGTGTCATAGAGGGTGAAGGAGATATCGGTCAGCATCGATTGGCGGTGAATGATACCGAAGTCGATACCGGCGATGGCAAGGGTGGGATAGCTCTTGCGCAACTTTTTCACCTCCTTCTCCAGGTTGACGAATTGCATCGGGTTTGCAATCAGGATCTCTACGGGAGTATGCTTCATCATCTCTGTCAACTCCTCCAACCGCTCCACGCGACTCACCCGGCAGTCGAGCGAGGAGTGGCAGATGATGGTCTGCAACCCCTCGAAGATGATCATGGAAGGTTCCATGATGGCGATATGAAGGCGCGGACTATACATTTACCTCCTTCTCTATCTGTTGTCCCGAGGGTATCAGGATCTTCTCTTCAATCAGCGAGTGGATGTAGAGATCGAACTCCAGCTCATACAAGGCGAAAAGGAGCTTACGGCGCAGTTCCAGGTCTCCCTCAATGTCCACGTGCATCAACAGCAGGTTCTTCAGATCCTGTAGCTTCAATTCGATATCGGTATGGTGATCGCCGTACTCCTTCGAGGAGTAACGCTTGCCCGGCCTGTCGTTTTCTCTTCCCTCCAGCAGGGTGATGAAGTAAGGGAAAGCGGTGCTGTCCTCATAATCCAGGTGTTCCAGTACCTCGTCGAAGTACTCTTTGAAGAACTTCTCAAGTAGCTTCATTTCTCTGACAGGGTGGTTTTCCTGTAGCTGACGTATGTAGTTGCTGATCTGTGGGTATTTCTCTCTGCGGTAGAAGTCGTGGCTGCTCTTGAGGAAGTCGATCACCAGAAGCAGGTCACCCCGTGTGAAGGGTTGTGGCCCTCTGATATCGAAGCCATTATAGAGGTTTGCAATGCTTACAAAGAGATTCTCGCTGATACCCTGCCGTATGCAGAGCTGCCACACCGTCAGGTCGTTCACCCGGAAATCGATGTTGAAATGCTGCAACATCAGCAACAGGTGAGGGTTGGCATCGATCAGTTCCGCCATCTTCGTGGCAGGTCTCACCTTTGTCTTCGGAGTATGAAACATAGTGGATGGTTCGTTTGGGGACAAAAATAATCAAAATTCTTCTAATTTAGAACAGTTCTACATAAATAGTACGGTACGCCCTCCTATTTTCACGGGCCATGATATTAAATATCGTTCTTTTTTCGTATCATTGCACCTTATAAAAAGAGAGTCACGATGGATCCATTTCAACAACTATTGCTTCGCCGCCGCACTACCCGGAAGTTCAGTGATGAACTGCTCACTTCAGACCAGACACGTACCATCCTGGAGGCGGCGCTTTTGTCACCTACCTCTAAGAATCGCCACTCCTGGGAGTTTATCGTGGTGGAGAAGAAGGATGTTCTCACGAAACTTTCCCAATGTAAGCCTCACAGTGCCACGCTTATCGCAGGGGCCGCACTTGCCGTGGTGGTGATGGGCAACCCCATTGTGAGCGACGCCTGGATCGAAGATGCCTCCCTTGCTGCCATCAACATGCAGCTACAGGCTGAGGCATTGGGTTTGGGCAGCTGCTGGGTACAGGTGCGCAACCGCTCCTATTCTGACAATCTGTCGGCAGGCGATTACATCAACGAGTTACTGGATGTGCCCATGCCGATGTCAGTGCTCTGTGTGATTGCCATCGGCCACAAGGTGAAGGAGCGTCCGGCTGCCGACCTGGAGCTGCTGCCCTGGGAGAAGGTACATATAGACACATACCGAAACGTAGAAGAATAAACAAACAACATGATCGATCTTAACCAGATACCCTCACCCTGTTATGTGATGGAAGAGCGATTGCTGCGACGCAACCTTGCGCTGATCCGCTCGGTGCAGGATCGCACCGGTGTGAGCATTATCCTTGCCTTCAAAGCGTTCGCCCTCTGGAAATCCTTCCCCATCATCCGCGAGTATATTGGACACTCTACCGCCAGCTCGGTGGCTGAAGCACAGCTCGCCTTCGAGGAGATGGGCCGTCCGGCACACAGCTACGCCCCCTCCTACACCGATGAGGAGTTTCCTGTCTTTCTGCGTTATAGCAGCCATATCACCTTCAACTCCCTGACACAGTACGAACGATTCTATCCGCAAGTGAAAGCCTCCGGCAGGGATATCCGTTGTGGGGTGCGCATCAACCCCGGCTTCTCGGTGGTGGAGACCGACCTCTACAACCCCAGTGCCCCCGGCTCCCGACTGGGAGTCACCGCCGGGCGGATCGGGGAGCGTCTTCCCGAAGGGATCAGCGGTCTTCACCTGCATAACCTCTGCGAGAACAACTCTTACGATCTGGAAAGGACGCTCGAGGTGGTGGAGGAGAAGTTCGGGCATCTCTTCGATCAGATTGAGTGGCTCAACCTGGGAGGAGGGCATCTGATGACCCACAAGGATTATGACATCGATCACCTGGTCAGCCTGCTCAAAGGACTGAAAGAGCGCTATCCCCACCTGGAGATCATCATGGAGCCGGGCAGTGCTTTTGTTTGGGAGACAGGTGTGCTGGTGGCTACCGTCACCGACATCGTGGAAAATCAGGGGGTGGAGACCGCCATGCTTAATGTCTCCTTTGCCTGTCACATGCCCGACTGCCTGGAGATGCCCTACAAACCCCGCATCAGGGGGGGCTATCAGGAGCCGGTGGCAGGTAAGCCTACCTACCGCATGGGGGGTAACAGCTGTCTGAGTGGCGATTTCATGGGCGACTGGTCGTTCGATAATCCTTTGCAAGTGGGTGATCCTGTTGTTTTTGAGGATATGATTCACTACACCATCGTGAAAAGTACCCTTTTCAACGGGGTCACACACCCTTCCATCGGGTTGTGGAGTGCTGAGGGCACCTTTGTGCTTTATCGCCGTTTCACTTATGAGGATTACAAGAGCCGGATGAGCTGAAACAGATTTTTTCGTTAATTTTAAACAATTCATTGCATCCTGCTGTTTATTGAAGTAAACCGACTCCTTACTGGTCGGCAGAATTATTCACATTTAAAACAAGTGCTTATGAGTTGGTTAGGATGGATTATTATTGGAGCAATTGCCGGATGGCTTGCTGGTAGACTGATGAGAGGTGGTGGTTTCGGATTGCTGGTGAACATCCTCGTGGGTATCGCCGGTTCGGTTATTGGCGGCTGGGTCTTCGGCCTTCTGGGCATCAGCGCCGGCAGCGGCGTGATCCCCAGCTTCGTGACCGCTTTGATCGGTGCCGTGCTGCTACTGTGGATTATCTCCCTTTTCAAGAAATCGAGTTAGCATCTGATTAGAAACTGAAAGAAAGAAAAAGATCGGTGTATGCGAAAGGTGCATCGGTTTTTTTTTGCTATTTTTGCCAATGAGGCAGCGGGCAACCCCTGCCTGCCAATACACGATACGGAAACCATGCACAAGAAGGAAATCGCCATCTTCTCCGGCTCATTCAACCCCATCCATGCAGGCCATCTGATGCTGGCGAGCTACCTGTGTGAGTTCACCTACCTCGACGAGGTGTGGCTGGTGGTCTCCCCGCAGAATCCGCTCAAGGAGGCCGGTGAGCTCCTCGAGGAGCGCTGCCGCCTGGAGATGACCGCCGCCGCCGTTGCACCTTACCGCAACCTGAAGGTCTCTGATGTGGAGTTTCATCTGCCGCGACCCTCCTACACGATAGAGACCCTCGATTTTCTCACGGCGGAGTACCCCGGCGCGCGGTTCACCCTGATCATTGGTGGCGACAACTGGAACCAGCTGCCCCTCTGGAAAGAGTATGAAAGGCTGTTGGCGAGCTACCCCATATTGATCTACCCGCGACCGGGAGAAGCGGTGGTGATCCCGGAAGGGCTGCGCGAGAGCGTGCAGATGGTCGATGCTCCCCTGCTGGAGATCTCCTCCACCTTCATCCGCAGGAGCATCCGCGAGGGGAGGGATATGCGCGCCTTCCTGCCTGCAGAGGCGTATGAGCTTATTGTGCAAAATGGTTGGTATCGCTGAGCTACTTCCGCTGTGGGGTCACAGCTCCTTGCCGTAGCGCATCCCGTCGAGGATGATCGGCAGAATGGTGGTGTCGACACCTGCCTCCTGCAACTCCTCCTCATCTTCTATCAACAGCTCACGAAATTTCTCATTGCTACCTGCCAGTTCCTGCGACATGCCGTAGAGTCTTACCGTTTCGCCGTTGTTCCCCAGGCAGAGCTCCACGTGGCCGGCGTTGAGATAGTCGTGTGCATTGGGCTTCTGCGCCAGGATACGCTCGTAGTAATTGTGCGCCACGTCGAACTTGCGGGAGAGAAAGGCACACCAGGCAATGGATCGCCAGGCACGGGTGTTGCTGCTGTCCAGCAGCTCCACCTTGAAGTAGAAGTTGAGCGCCTTCTCATACTGCTTGAGCTCCAGGTGGCAGTGACCTATCTGCAGCTGCAGGTTGAGGTCGTCGGGTCTCAGCTGTTCCAGTCGCCGGTAATAGGTCAGCGCCGACTCGGGTTCTTTGAGCATCCTGTAACAGGAGGCGATGCGGTGGAGCACCCAGCTGTTTCCCTCTTCCAGCAGCTCCGCATGGAGATAGGCCTGGAGGGCACCCCTGACATCGGTTAGCATCTGACGGCAATAGCCAATCTTCTGCCACACTTCACTCTTGCTGCTTCCGTCGTCTGCGAGCAGGCTGTAGGCACTGAGAGCCTCCGTGAAGTTGTTTTTCTCGAAGTAGTAAAGGGCAATCTTTTCCAGGTTTGCCGTCTGCCGTACCACGGGGATAAACGGTTCCAGTTCGTGATAGTTGAGCGGCAGGTTGAAGATGTCGGTGAACTCGTTGTGACGGCGGAAGAGCTTGAAGAAACGGTAGAGATCGGTGATGTAGTGCCCGATCAGTGTCTCCTCTTTCCGGTGTGGGTTCATCACCCGCTCCTCTTCGTTCAACTTCTGCAACTCCTCCTCTTGGCCAGTCAATTGTGACATCAACAGGTGGCGGAACTGCTCCGGCATCATCATCAAGCTGAAGCAGAAAGAGTACTTGTCGGAACTGCACATCATGGAGCTGCTTGTGAGGGTATTGATGAGCGACAGGTCCTCTTTACGGTCGCTGAAGAGCATGTTGAGGCTGCTGTGTTGTGATTCGAAGGGCAGGAACCAGTTGCTCATCTCATGAAAGAAGGGATAGCTCTTCAGGTTGGAGAAGGTGGAGTGGAAGACGTCGGCACCCTCCATCTGAAGGTTGGAGAACTCCTGTAGCTTGTCGTTCAAGCCGGACTCTTCGAGCAGCTTCTGCCACTCGGGGTTCTTCTCATCGAGGCCGCTCTCGCCCATCCACTCGTCGAGACGAATCTTCTTTCCGATCATCGGGCTCAGCTTCATCATCTCGGGCAGGATCTCCTCGGTGAGGCGACGGGTGATCTTCTCTGTTTCATGTGCCTGTATGTAACCGGTGACAGCCGTCATGAAGCGTCGGCTGAAGACCTTGTCGTCGGCGAAGAGCTGCAGCCGGCTCACAATGCCGGGATAGAACGACCAACGTTCGCTGATGAGCTGGAAGAGGGGGATGATGCCTACGATGGCGCGGGTGGCCACCTCCGGTTCAGGGTCCCTGCAGAGGTCGAGCAACAGCTCCGCCTTGGGGGCGTCGAACAGTTGCAGCAGGTTCATGGTGAGGGCAGAGACGAAAAGGCGCTTGGCCGTTACCGGCATGCGTTCGTCCTGCGTGAATTGTTTGAGAGCCGCACTTGTTTCGGCATCGGCACGGGGAGATGCAAAAATGGTGTAGAAGAGCTCCTGCAATCTCTTCTCGTACGACGATCTGTTGTCACGCAGGCGTTGTTGTTTCTCCGGGCCCTCCTCCAGCAAACCGATGAAGGAGTAGGTGTCAGCTTCCCGGGCGATGTCTTCTCTCTGCTCATCGAGGGTGATCGGTGCATGCAACTGCATGAACCGCATCTTCTCGAAGAAGAGGGATCCGCTCTCGCGGAGCAATATCTCAGATGCGGTGTCATCGGCCAGCGTGTAGAGATCGCGGATCAGGTTGCGGTAGATGTTCTTTTGTTCCGGATCCTTGTTGCCTGCCATGAAATAGTGGAGCATGAAGCGGTAGTTGTTCTCCAGCTCGTTGAGCTGTTGCGACAGCGACCAGCTTTGTCTCTCGGCGGCAAGCTCGCGGATGCCCTCAATGGCCTCCTTGAGCTCCCTGTTGGCAATCTTTGTGCGGATGAACGTCAGTTTTTTTACAGTGTCGGATGAATCCATTTTTGTCTTGTTATCTGTTGCTGTCCTTGATGATCAGGAGTGAGGGCAATTGTTCCTTCCAGGGCAGCGGTGTGTTTGTGAGCCTGCTCCATCCCCCCACACCGGTCACGAGCAGGTCTTGTGTGCGGATGAACGACTCCTCAATCTTACGGTCGTTGTCCCACAGATGTACCTTGCCGTCGCTTTTCTTCGCGATGTACTGGTATATTTTCTGAATCCTGGGCTCGGTGTCAGTGATGCCGATGGCATCCCATAGCATGACCTCTGTTCCTTCCGGCTGTGCCAGATGATAGAGATAGGTGAAGAGGTGGATGTCAGAATCGCAGAGCAAGGGCATGAAAATCTTTTTGGCGGCCTGCATATTGTTGTCCACGAAGAGCGCTGTGGGAATCCTGTTCTCCCCCATCATCGCGGTGAGCTCCTGGAGTATCTCTGCCTCTTTCACGGGAAACTGCGTCAGGATGTTCTGTACCGGATTGGCAGGGTCGCGCCTGAGCAGGCTGTACTGTTCCACCTGGTTGATTGAGAGTTCAAGGCTGCTGATACCTCTGATCATGAGGTTGGAGCCCTGCTCCTCGATCATCTTTTCAATCTGCTCCATGTGCTTCACCTCATCGCTGATGAAGGTGCGCAGGGTGATCTTCTCCCGCTCTGTCTTCGGTGTGAAGTCTGCACTGATCTTGCTGTGCAGCCTGCTGATCTCCTCCCCCGAGAACTCCTCCTGTTGGGGGTTGATGAAGTAAAGCAGTGCCATTGAAGATCCCTCCGATCGGGTCATCACCAGCTGATAGGTGAGCTGCGCCAGCTTCTTCCCCGTTTCGGGAGAACTGAAGCATACCAGCGCGTGGGTCGCTTTTTTGAGTTCCGAATCGCCATCGAAACGTTTCAACAGTGTATCCACAAATTCCATACCAAACTGTTTTTTGTATTGTTTTAACCGTTCAGCAACCTGCTGTCGAGCATTGAATCCTTGTAGCCCAGGAAATAGAGGATGCCATCGATACCGACCGTTGAGAGCGATTGATCAGCATTCTGTTTCACCTTGGGCTTGGCATGAAAAGCGATGCCTAGGCCGGCGATGCCCAGCATCGGCAGGTCGTTGGCACCGTCACCCACGGCCACCGTCTGGCGCAGGTCGATCTTCTCCACCTGTGCGATGAGCCGCAGCAGCTCCGCCTTACGCTTGCCATCCACCACATCACCCAGGTAGTTGCCGGTAAGCTTCCCGTTCTCTACCTCCAGCTCGTTGGCATACATGTAGTCAAACCCGTATTTATCTTTCAGGTAGTTGCCGAAGTAGGTGAATCCACCCGACAGGATGGCAGTCTTGAACCCCACCTTTTGCAACACCCGCATCAGTCGGTCGAGGCCTTCGGTGATGGGCAGCTGCTCTGCAATCTCACGCATCACCGAGACGTCGAGACCTTTGAGCAGCTGTACCCGCTGGCGGAAGCTCTCTTCGAAGTCGATCTCTCCCTGCATGGCCGACTCGGTGATGGCCTTCACCTGATCCCCTACGCCCGCACGCATGGCCAGCTCATCGATCACCTCGGTCTGGATGAGCGTGGAGTCCATGTCGAAGCAGATGAGGCGCCTCATTCGGCGGAACATGCTCTCTTCCTGGAAGGAGATGTCGAAGTTGAGGTCGGAGGAGAGCTCCAGGAACGACTGTTGCATCCGCTGGCGGTCGTTGGGGGTGCCGCGTACCGAGAGCTCGACGCACGACTTGGGGGCGCGCTGTTCCTCATCGAGGGGAATGCGTCCCGTGAGGCGGACGATGTTGTCGATGTTGAGGTTCTGCTCGGCGATGATGTGCGAGACTGAAGCGATCTGCTTGGCCGTGAGAATCCTGCCCAGGAGGGTGATGATGTAGCGGTTCTTACCCTGCTGCCCCACCCAGTTGGAGTAGCGCTCTGCCGTGATGGGGGTGAAGCGCACGTTGACATCCATCTCGTAAGCCTTGAAGAGCAGGTCTTTCATGATCTCTCCCGAGTTGTCGTGCATCGACTTGAAGAGGATGCCCAGCGAGAGGTTGCGGTGAATGTCCGACTGCCCGATGTCGAGGATGAAGGCACCATGCTTGGCCAGGATCTCGGTGAGGGCGGCAGTCAGGCCCGGCTTGTCTTCCCCGTTGATGTTCAGGAGAATGATTTCGGAGTTTTGCATATATTTTAGTTGTCAGTTGTCAGAGATCAGTTGTTAGTTTGTTTTGAACCATGAAGATAGCAACGTTGTAATGTTCAGATAACCGGCAGGGAGACCTGGGAGTAGATATCCTCGATGTCATGATGCCTCATTTTGTTAAAATCCTCCTCCCTCACCATAATCATCAGCCCTGCCATGTCGAGGGCACCGGGGCTTACAAGCACCTGCCGCTCCCCCGTCTCGAAATATTGACAGGGACGGTGAGCCTTGCGCGGAAAGAGGTGCAGGTGATAGCGGTTGTTTTGTGTGAAAGCGATCAGGTTGAGCATCGGCTCCTCCTTGCCGGGGTCTCTACCCTGCAGGTAGCTGTAAACATCATTGAACAGTTCTTCCGTCTCCTGCAGCGTGTCGCCCTCCATCACCAGGCAGCTCCTCAGTTCGTTGTCTCCCTGCAATAACTCGGGCATCTTCAACCCTGCCTGCAGGTGAAAATGGTCGGGTGCGGAGGCCCCACAGGCGGGACCGTTGTAAAAGACCACGTAATCGGGCAGCTGTTGGGCCAGTTGCAGCATCTCACCCGCTTTCTTCCCGATGCGTTGCGGCACATGTGAATGGAGTGGGATGGTGAGGTGGTTGCGGAGGATGGGATAGGGGTTGCAAAGGAGGATGTATTTTTCCAGGAAAGGGATCCCCCGCTGATGAGGGGGGCGGTTGCCTTCGCAGAGAAAACAAGGCCGCCGTTCGATCGCCTCCTGCTCAATGCTGGCTGTGGAAGAGATGCTCCTGGCAGGATTGTATTGCAGTCGTATCTTGAAATCATCACCCCAGCTGATTGATCGTTCCCGTACCTGTTGGTGCCGGGCAACCGCATCGTGCAATAGGGGCCACTCCTCAATCTGAGCAGCAAAGAGATCGTCAATAGCTCTTTGAAGGTTCATTCAGCGTCGTTTTTGTGAAACAAAGATAAGGATTATTTCTATTTTGCATCAAAGAACGATTGGGAAATGGTTTTCAATAAAAAAAAATGACATTACTCTTTGGGTATCAACTTTTTTTATACCTTTGTGTGTGGTTTAGGTTATAAGTGTAAATTCTCCATCTACGAAAGCAATGAAACGTAAATTCTTTTTCCTTTTACTCCCCACGATCACCATCCTTTTCATTTCATGCAACGGAAAGGGTCAACAGAGCAACCGCATTGAAGAAGGAGACACTATCTCAAATGCAGTTGAACAAACCGATACAACGGTGGTGCAGCTTACACAGGAGGAGGATTTCCGACGATTTATCGAACGGTTCAGCAACGACTCGCAATTTCAATTGCGCCGCATCAAGTTCCCCATCAGCGTCATCGTACCCGATACCGGTGATGAGGGGATGGCCCCCAAGGAGGAGTCGATCGGCAAGTACGACTGGGAACAACTTGACCTCTCATACGACAGTACCTACCTCACCCGTCCCTACGATCAGTATTATCAGGTGGTTCGTTTCAAGAATGATACGGCCGTTGTTGAGATTCGAGGCATCAACAATGGCATCTATGCCGACTATTACTTTTCCAGGATCGATGATGAGTGGTATCTGATAACCCTCTACGAAGCTTCCTTCTAAACCGGCCGGTCACTTCAGCATCTCATCTCCGAAGCTGAGGGGCAGCAGGTCTCTGATGCTCTCCATCACGTAAACACCCTTCTGGCTGTACATCAATACCTTCATGGGCGAATGGAAGCGGTTCTCCGTTTCGAGCAGCACCTGTCGGCAGGCACCACAGGGGGTGATCACATCTTCGGTGAAGGAGCCTTTGTAGTTTGCCGCAATGGCGATTGCCATCACCTTCTCTTCGGGGTAGTTGGCATTGGCGTAGAAAACGGTAGTCCGTTCAGCACATAACCCCGAAGGGTAGGCCGCGTTCTCCTGGTTGTTGCCGCTTACAATTTCACCGTTCTCCAGCAGCAGGGCAGCGCCCACCGAAAAACCGGAATAGGGAACATAAGCTTTCTCCGTTGCCTTTTTGGCAGCTTCGATCAACTTTTTTTCTGTTTCAGAGCATTCCTCTAACGGATAAACAGCTATCTTTGTGGATAAATTGATTTCTTTGACCATCGTAATGCATTTTTTGTATCACAAATATAGGGTAATTTTACCGTTCTTTGTCATTCTCTCTGTATTATTTGTTCCTGCCAGGCTTCACGGACAACAGAGGGTGAGCACCTACGAGGCTTACATCGATCGTTACGGCGACATGGCAGTTGAACATATGGAACATTATCGCATCCCTGCATCGATCACCCTGGCACAGGGCATCCTGGAATCGGGTGCCGGGATGAGTGAACTGGCACGTCGCTCCAACAACCACTTTGGCATCAAGTGTCATCGCGGCTGGAACGGCCCGTCGGTCTACGCGGCCGACGATACACCCAACGACTGCTTCCGCAGCTATGAAACCGTGGAAGAGTCTTATCGTGATCACGCTGAGTTCCTTGTGGCAGGCGTACGTTACCGTGCCCTCTTTGATCTCTCGCTGACCGACTACAAAGGGTGGGCCAGGGGATTGCAGAAGTCGGGCTACGCCACCGACAGGGCTTATGCCAACAAACTGATCAAGCTGATAGAGGATTATGAGCTATATCGCTACGATGACCCGAAGTACCGCAAGGGGGTAAGCCGACGCGAACGGGAGGAGCGGCGCCGCCTTGAGGCATCGCGGGCCATCTGGGAGCACCAGCCCTACATCACACACGGGTTGGTATATGTGATTGCCGTCAGCGGCGACAGCTATGCCGGTATCGCCCGCGAGTTTGGTTTTGATGTGGAGGAGCTGTTGAAGTTCAACGAGGTCCCTGCCGACTTTCCACTGAGCGAGGGTGACATCGTTTACTTCCAGAAGAAGAAAGCGCGGGCTGACAAACCGTATGAATTCCACACCGTACAGGTGGGTGAGTCGATGTACAGCATCTCGCAACAGTATGGTATCCGGATGCGGAACCTCTACCGGCTTAACAAGAAGCGCTACGAATACATTCCCGAGGAGGGGGATGTGCTCAAATTGAGATAGGTTAAAACGTTGGTAAGTTCATGGTTCATAGCTAACCACTGACCACTGAATGCTAAAAATATTTTACAACAATGCAATACAACACACAAAAAGAGAAACTGCTTTTGCCGGAATATGGCCGCAACATCCAGAACATGGTGGACCACTGCGTGGGCATCGCCGATCCGGAGGAGAGAAGGCGGTGTGCCTATGCCGTGATTGACATCATGGGCAACCTGTTCCCGCACCTGCGCGATGTGAACAACTTCAAACACATCCTCTGGGATCACCTGGCCATCATGTCGGACTTCCAGCTCGACATTGAATATCCCTACGAGGTGATCAAGAAAGAGGATCTCTACTCTGCACCGGGGCACCTCGATTACAGCCGTCCCACGATGCGCTACCGCCATTACGGCAAGATCCTGGAGCGGATGGTGAAGATTGCCGCCAACATGGAGGAGGGAGAACAGCGTAAACAGTTGATACGGATGCTACTCGCTCAGATGAAACGTTCCTACTCACAATGGAACAAGGAGGCTGATGATGAGAAGATCTTTCAGGACCTGAGGGATCTCTCAAAAGGTCAATTGGATATGAACAGCAGCCATTACACCATTCCGGAAATCAAGATGAATGGCCACAACCGGGATAAACTGAAGAACATCAAGTATCAACGCAGAAAATAAAGTCATGATCTCAGCAAATGATCTACTGCCGGTAGCCCGCACCCAGAAACCTTACGGTATCAGGGGCGAGCTGGTGCTGCTCTTCCACCAAAGAGCATATGCTGAACTGGATGCGGATGATTATTTCCTGGAAATAGAGGGCATCCCGGTACCCTTCCGCGTGGAGGAGTTCACCTTCGTGACCGACACCTCTGCCAGGGTTAAGTTTGAAGATGTAGAGGATGAAGTGACAGCCGCATGTTACAGTCGCCTCGACGTGCTGCTGCCGCGCGAGTTGGTGGAGACAGCCGATGCGGGGGAGGAAAATGACTGGCGAATGTTCATCGGTTACACCATTACCGACCAACACGGCACAACTTTGGGGGTGATCGATGCGGTGGAAGACAGCACAATGAATGTGCTGTTCATCGTCAGGGAAGGCGACAAAGAGCATCTGATTCCTGCCACGGAAGATTTTATTGTTGCCATAGATGAGAAGAAGAAGAGCCTCGAGATGTTTATCCCCGAGGGATTGATTGAGGAGTAACAAGGATTCATGCTCCCGCCCAACTGACAGATCAGATATGCCCATTCTCCAGCTCGACCGGGTAAGCATCGGTTATCACACACACGGACATCCACATATCGTACAGTCGGATCTCACGCTGAACGCCCGTGAGGGCGAACTGATTGCCCTCATTGGCAAGAACGGTTGCGGCAAATCTACCCTGCTGCGTTCCATCGCCTCGCTGCAACCCATCTGGGCCGGCAACATCCTGCTCAACGGCAAGGATATCCACACCCTCACCCCTAAAAAAAGAGCCCGGCTACTCTCCATCGTGCTCACCGGGCAGGAGTCGGTAGCCTCGTTCACCGTGAGGGAGCTGATCTCCATCGGCCGCGATCCCTACACCGGCTGGCTGGGCAGCCTCACCGGGGAGGATCAGCAGGTGATTGACCGTGCTATCGCGATGACCTACCTTGAAGGGTTTGGTGAACGCAACATCCACGAGCTCTCCGACGGTGAGCGGCAACGTGTCTTCATTGCGCGTGCGCTGGCCCAGGACACCCCCCTGATCCTGCTCGACGAGCCTACCTCACACCTCGACCTGCCCAACCGCATCAACATCATGCTGCTGCTGCAAATGCTGGCACGCGAGACCGGCAAGACCATCTTCATCTCAACACATGAGCTGGAGACCGCCATGCAGGTGGCCGACAAGCTCTGGCTGATGGAGCAGGGCAAGGGGATCACCGTGGGGGCCCCCGAGGACCTGGTGCTCAACGGCAGCTTCGACATCGTATTTCGTCACCCCTCCTACGAGTTTGACAAGGAGTATGGCAGCTTCGTGGTGCAGAAGCAACTCGACAAGCGGGTGGCCACGCAGGTGTCGCACCCCCGGGGGCTGATGGCACGCTGGACCACCAAGGCGCTCTCCCGCAAGGGGTGGCGCATTGATGCCGGTGCACCCCTCCACTTGACGGTCGATGAGAAGCAGAACCGATGGGTTGTTACCGGTGGCAACAGGGAGGTTGTGACACACAGCATCGATGAGATGTTGCGGAGCCTTTCAGAAATGGATTCATCACTGTAAATCCCCCTGACGGCAACAACGTGAGCATCCCGTTTTTTATTATCTTTGCATCCTGATATAGGGAAATCTCCTTCAATGGAAGTGAAAAAAAGAAATATTGCAATTCTTGGATCTACCGGCTCCATCGGCCGGCAGGCACTCGATGTGATTGCCTCCTATCCGGAACGGTTTGAAGCATATGCACTGGTGGCAAACAACAGTGTGGAACTGCTTATCGAGCAGGCACGACGTTTCCTCCCCGAGGTGGTGGTGATAGCCAACGAGTCGAAATACTCCCAGTTAAGGGAAGCGCTCAGCGACCTGCCCATCAAGGTGTGGTGCGGTAGTGGAGCCATTGAGGAGATTGTGAGGGATGAAGCGATTGACATGGTGCTCACTGCCATGGTAGGGTTCTCGGGACTCAAACCGACCATCAGTGCCATCACTGCCGGCAAGAGCATCGCCCTGGCCAACAAGGAGACGCTGGTGGTTGCCGGTGAGCTGATCACAAACCTGGCACTCGAGAAGCGTGCTGCGGTGCTGCCGGTGGACTCGGAGCACTCTGCCATCTTCCAGTGCCTCAACGGCGAAGGCAACAATCGCATCGAGAAGATACTGCTCACCGCCTCGGGAGGTCCCTTCCGCAACTTCAGCAGCGAACAGCTCAGGGGCGTGACCCGCGCAGAGGCGCTGGCCCATCCCAACTGGAACATGGGTGAGAAGGTGACCATCGACTCCTCCACGCTGATGAACAAGGGGTTTGAGATGATCGAAGCCAAATGGCTCTTCGGCGTGGAACCCTCGCAGATAGAGGTGCTGGTGCACCCCCAGTCGATCATCCACTCCATGGTGCAGTTCGAGGACCGCTCGGTGATTGCCCAGCTGGGTCAGCCCGACATGCGGATGCCGATTCAGTATGCTTTCTCCTACCCGGAGCGGCTGCGTTCAGATATCCCGCCGGTCGACTTCTTCGCGCTGTCGCAGCTCACCTTTGAGCGTCCCGACAGGGAGAAGTTTCCCAACCTCACCTACGCCTATGAGGCGATAGGGAAGGGTGGCAACATGCCCTGCATCCTGAATGCTGCCAACGAGGTGGCTGTCGGGATGTTTCTGCAGGAGCAGATTGGCTACACCGAGATGAGCCACCTGATTGCGGAGACGATGCAGAAAGCAACATTCGTGCAATCACCCTCGCTTGAAGACTACCTGCAATCGGATGCCGAGACGCGCCTCCTCTTCAGCGAGCTGGCCCGTTAGCACATCAACGAAACAACGAAACAACGAAACAACGTAATAGCGAATCAACCAATGGAAATATTTCTTATCAAGGCATTGCAACTCATTCTGAGTCTCTCCATACTTGTCGTCATCCATGAGTTCGGCCACTTCCTCTTTGCCCGGATCTTCAAGATCAAGGTGGAGAAATTTTATCTCTTCTTCGATCCCTGGTTCGCACTCTTCCGCTTCAAGCCGAAGGGAAGTGATACCGAGTATGGCGTGGGATGGCTCCCCCTGGGGGGCTATGTCAAGATTGCCGGCATGATTGACGAGTCGATGGACAAAGAACAGATGGCACTCCCGGCGCAACCCTGGGAGTTCCGCGCCAAGCCGGCATGGCAACGCCTGCTGGTGATGGTGGGCGGTGTGCTCTTCAACCTGTTGCTCGCTTTCTTCATCTACTCGATGGTGCTCTTCGCCTGGAACGATACCTACCTGCCGCTACGCAACGTGACACAGGGCATGGAATACAGCCAGGCAGCACACAATGCAGGCTTCCGGGATGGTGACATCCTGCTGCGTGCCGATGAGAAGGAGCTGGAACGCTTCGGCGTGCGCACCCTCCTCGACATCGCCGACGCAGAACATGTGACCGTGTTGCGCAACGGTGAAGAGGTGGAGCTGACAATCCCCGAGGGACTGATGCAGACGCTGTTGACCGACAAGGAGGGCTTCGCCGCCTACCGCGTGCCGGCAGTGGTCTACCAGACCATGGAGGGGAGCGCTGCCCACACTGCCGGATTGCAGGAGGGCGACAGCATCACGGCAGTCAACGGCATTGCCACCCCCGCATTCAGCGACCTGCGTGCCGCCCTCGACAGCCACCGCAACAGTGAGGTGACGCTCAACTACTACCGTAACGGCACCCTGCAGCACAGCAGCATCGCGGTAGACAGCGCCGGCACCCTCGGCTTCTACGCCATGGCGGCCCCCCAGATCTACCGCACCGAGACGCTCCGCTACGGCTTCTTTGAGTCCTTCCCGGCGGGCATCAGGATGGGCATCCAGACGCTGAAAGATTACGTGGCCCAGTTCAAGTATGTCTTCACCAAGGAGGGAGCCTCCTCGCTGGGTGGCTTCGGTGCCATCGGCAACCTCTTCCCGGCGCAGTGGAACTGGCAGGCCTTCTGGCTGATGACCGCCTTCCTGTCGGTGATCCTCGCCTTCATGAACATCCTTCCCATACCGGCACTCGACGGTGGTCATGTGATGTTCCTCATCTACGAGGTGGTGACCCGCCGCAAGCCCAATGAGAAGTTCATGGAGTATGCCCAGATTGCAGGGATGGTGCTGCTCTTTGGCCTGGTACTCTATGCCAACGGCATGGACCTGATTCGGGCAATCTTTTAATGTGTCACGATAGGATATAAAAACAACAGAGAATCATCATGAAGATTTCGGAACTGATTGACAAGACACAGCAGACCGCCTTCTCTTTCGAGCTATTACCCCCGCTCAAGGGGAACAGCATTGGGCAGGTGTTCAAAACAATCGACCGGCTGAAGGAGTTCGATCCCAAATTTATCAACATCACCACCCACCACAGCGAGAACATCTATCGGGAAGATGAGAGTGGTGTCTACCGTAAGACTAACGTGCGCAAGCGGCCCGGTTCGGTGGCTATCGCCGCCGCCATACAACACCGCTATGGCATCCGCGCCGTGCCCCATATCATCTCGAAAGGCTTCTCGAAAGAGGAGACCGAGTATGCACTCATCGACCTCGCCTTTCTGGGGGTGACCGACCTGTTGCTGCTGCGCGGCGACACCAAGAAGCTCGACGCCCAACAGCGCAGCATGGATAGTCACGACCATGCCACCGGACTCCAGGAGCAGGTGAACAACTTCAACCGGGGCATCGCCTTCGACGGCTCCTCCTTCACGCCGCCCGAGACACCTTTCTCCTATGGCATGGCCTGCTACCCGGAGAAGCATGAGGAGTCGCCCAACATGGAGTCGGAGATTCTCTACACCAAGATGAAAGCCGACAACGGGGCCGACTACCTGGTCACCCAGATGTTCTTCGACAACAGCAAGTATTTTGCCTTCGTGGAGCGCTGCCGGGCCGCGGGCATCACCATCCCCATCATCCCGGGCATCAAGCCGGTGAACCTCCTGAGCCAGCTCACGGTGCTGCCCCAGATCTTCCGCACCGAGATACCGGAGCCGCTGGAGAAGGAGCTGCGCAAGTGCAAAAACGATGAGGAAGCCAAAGAGGTTGGGGTAGCGTGGTGCATTGCCCAGTGTCGCGAGCTGGTGGCACACAAGGTGCCCTCCATTCACTTCTACTCGCTGATGGCCACCGAGAGTGTCCGGCGGGTGGCACAAGAGATCTACTGATGTATTTTCGCGATGTCATAGGATTGCAGGATGTGAAGCGCCACCTCATCGAGTCGGTGCAGCAAGGCTTCATTCCGCATGCCCGCATCTTCTACGGTCCCGAGGGGGTGGGGAAGCTGCCGCTGGCCATCGCCTATGCGCGTTACCTCAACTGTTCCCACCGCGGCGCGGAGGATGCCTGCGGCCAGTGCCCCTCCTGCCACAAGTTCGACAAGCTGGCGCACCCCGACCTGCACTTCGTCTTCCCGGTAGTCAAGTCGAAGGTGAGCGACGAGTACCTGCCGGAGTGGCGTCAGTTTCTTACGGAGAACCACTACTTCAACCTGGGCAGCTGGCTCTCCTTCATCGATGCACAGAACGCACAGGGACTCATCTATGCCAAGGAGAGCGATGAGATCATCCGCAAGCTCAACCTGAAGGTCTATGAGGCACCCTACAAGGTGATGATCGTCTGGCTGCCGGAGAAGATGCACGAGAGCTGCGCCAACAAGCTGCTGAAGATGGTGGAGGAACCACCAGCCAACACCGTGTTCCTGTTGGTCTCCGAAGATCGGGAGAATGTGTTGCAGACCATCTGGTCGCGCTGCCAACCGCTGCAGATCAGGGCCATCGAGATGGAGGAGATGACCGCCGCCCTCGAACGAACCTATGCGATAGATCACACCCGGGCAATTGATTGTGCACGCATTGCCAATGGGAGCTTTACCCGTGCCATCGAGCTGCTCACCTCCTCAGAGGAGAGGGCATACCAGTTTGAGCTGTTCAAGGAGATGATGCGTGCGTCGGTATCGCGAAACATAAAGAGCATCAAGGAGGTGGCGGGAACGCTCGCCGGCATTGGCCGCGACCGTCAGAAGAGCTTCCTGCTCTACTCGCTCCGGCTCTTCCGTGAATATTTCGTGAGCAACATGCAACTGCCCGAAATCGTTTACCTGAACAGTGAGGAGCAACAGTTCGGCGATCGTTTTGCCCCCTTCATCAACGAGCACAACATCGAAGCCTTCGATGAGGAGTTCTCGCTGGCACACCGTCAGATAGAACAGAACGGCAATGCGAAAATCATCTTTCTCGATCTTTGTTTGAAGGTAACGGTGCTATTGAAAAAATAATTTTGTACCTTGCATTTTGTTTAAGTTCAGATATCATCAAAAAGTCTAGCCTTTCCCCCTCGGGAAGAGCGATCAATTATATAAAACCATTATGGATAAAGAACAATTGGCAGACAAGCTCTCGGACATCGCTCCCCTGGAAGCGGTAACCGATCGAAATACCAAGGGGTGCAAGGGATGCACCCGACATACCAATAAACTACACGTCTACGACTGGCTGCACGACTTCCCTGAGTTCCAGAAAGCTACCAAGATGGTAGAGGTGCAGTTCAAGAACACCCGCAAAGGATACTACATCAACAGCAACGACCTGGAGCTCCGCCTGGGCGACCTGGTGGCAGTGGAGGCCCTTCCCGGTCATGACATCGGCACGGTCACCCTCACCGGTAAGCTGGTGGAGCTGCAGATGAAGAAGAACAACTTCCGCGAAGAGAACAACGGCGGCTTGCGTCGCATCTATCGTCTGGCACGTCCTGCCGACCTAGAGAAATATGAACAGGCCAAGGCCCTTGAGCAGTCCACCATGATCCGCTCGCGCCAGATCGCTGAGGAGCTGGGACTGCAGATGAAGATCGGCGATGTGGAGTATCAGGGTGACGGCAACAAAGCCATCTTCTATTACATCGCCGATGAGCGAGTCGACTTCCGGCAGCTGATCAAGGTGCTGGCCTCCGAGTTTCGTGTCAAGATAGAGATGAAACAGATCGGAGCCCGTCAGGAAGCAGGCCGCATAGGCGGCATCGGGCCCTGTGGGCATGAGCTCTGCTGCAGTCGCTGGATGACCAACTTCGTCTCGGTATCCACCTCGGCGGCACGCATCCAGGATCTCTCCATCAACCCGCAGAAGCTGGCGGGACAGTGCGGCAAGCTGAAGTGCTGCCTCAACTATGAGGTGGATGTCTACGTGGAGGCACAGCGCTCCCTTCCCTCGCGCGAGATCGTGTTGGAGACCATGGACTCGAGCTATTATCACTTCAAGACCGATGTCTTCTCCGGCATGATGACCTACTCCTCCGATAAATTTAACGCTTCCAACCTGGAGACGATACACAAGGATCGTGTTTTTGAGGTGATCTCGATGAACAGGAAAGGGAAGAAACCGTTGAAGCTGATCGATGAGAGGAGAGTCGAACCTGAAAAGGAGACCTCCTACCAAAACGACCTGCTGGATGAGAGCATCACCCGTTTCGACAACGACAGATCGCGTCAGCCACGCAAAAAGAGGAAGCCCCGGAAGAAAAGAACCGACAACAACGGAGCGCAAAAAAAGAGTGTAAACCGCCGACCGCGCAATGAGGGATCCCAGGGTGACAGTGAAGCGTAGGTTGATGCCGGTGCCGCTGGCATGGCTCCTTCTGCTTTTGCCGACACTCTCCTGCAACGGCGATAAGACATCATACCAATACCGACAAATAGAAGGCGGAGAGTGGCATCGCGACTCCCTCCTGCTGTTCACCACCGATAGCCTGTTCCAACCGGAAGGGCCCTCGCTGGGGATCTCACTGGAGATCACCTCGAACAATCAATACCCCTACCGTGATCTCTGGATGCTGGTAGAACAGAACATCAGCGACACCCTCTTCCGGGCAGACACCCTGCAGCTGTTGCTGGCCGACGAGAAGGGAAAGTTTCTGGGAAGCAGTGCCGGGGGACTGCACCAGCTCACCGTTCCCTACATCCGGGTGATGGTGGATGAACCCATCAGACCCTATCAGGTGAGGATACGCCATCTGATGGCCGACGATCCTTTACAGGGCATCGAGAAGGTAGGGGTGAAGGTGGTTGCCGCAGCGGAACATCAGTAACACACAACAGAAAAGCAGCAAGCATGAAGATAATCCTGATCGGCGCCGGCAACGTCGCCTCACAGTTGACCCTGGCTCTTGCCGAGAGGGGACACACCCTCTTGCAGGTGTGGAGCCGCACTGCTGCTCATGCAGAGGCACTCGCGGAAAGTGTGGGTGCTGTACCCCTTACCGACATGGGGAAAATCTCCCCACATGCCGATCTCTATCTCTTCTGCGTGAAAGATGACGCCTTACCCCAAGTGATCGCACGTATGCCCGATACCGGCGGCATCTGGGCGCATACTGCCGGCAGCCTCCCCATGGAACTGTTCGCCGCCCGAAAGAGCGATTACGGGGTGATCTATCCCTTGCAGACATTCAGCAGGAATAGGGAGCTCACGTTTGATGCAATACCGCTCTTCGTTGAGGGGAGCACCCCGGCGAATGTTGAGACGCTGGAGCAGCTGGCACACACCCTTTCCCGCAACGTCTATCGCCTGCCGGGAGCAAAGCGGAAGAAGCTCCATCTGGCTGCCGTCTTCGCCTGCAACTTCGTCAATCACCTTTACGCCCTCTCTGCGGAGATCCTCAATGAGGAGGAGATCCCCTTCGAGGTGCTGCAGCCACTGATCGCCGAGACAGCTTCCAAAGTGAAAGAGATGGCGCCGGCAGCCGCACAGACCGGTCCCGCCGCGCGCGGTGACGAAAAGGTGATGCAACAACATCTTGATCAGATCATCGACCCCCACCTGCGGGAGATCTACCGCCTCCTGAGCGGGAGCATTGCAGAGTTGACAAAAAGAAACCGGCAGCTTTCCTAATGTCAAAAAAAAGTGCCCCATAAAATTGAAATCTTGCGAAACAAACACTATATTTGTATTCATTAATTTTTATTAAAAACCACTCCGATAATGGCGAAAGTAAAGGGTTATGTAGAGGTAAACACTGAACGGTGCAAGGGATGCAACCTCTGTGTGGTTTCCTGTCCCACCGGCGTGCTGGAACTGCAGCCGCGAGAGGTGAACAACCGCGGATATCATTATGTCTATATGAAAAATCCCGATGATTGCATCGGCTGTGCCAACTGCGGTTATGTATGCCCCGATGGCTGCCTTACCATCTACAGGATGAAAGTGGAGGAACCGTCGCAGCCAGTTGTGAACCTGTAAATTAAAACAATTATGTCAGAAGAAATTCAATTGATGAAAGGCAATGAAGCCATTGCCCATGCGGCGATCCGCTATGGTGTGGATGGCTATTTCGGCTATCCCATCACACCCCAGTCGGAAGTCATCGAGACACTGATGGAAGAAGCTCCCTGGAAGACTACCGGCATGGTGGTCTTGCAGGCAGAGAGCGAGGTAGCCGCAATCAACATGGTCTACGGCGGAGCCGCCTGCGGCAAGTATGTGATGACCTCCTCCTCCAGTCCCGGTGTCAGCCTCAAGCAGGAAGGCATCTCCTATATGGCCGGTGCGGAGCTGCCCGGTCTCATTGTCAACGTGCAGCGTGGCGGTCCCGGTCTGGGAACGATACAACCCTCACAGGCCGATTACTTCCAGACCGTGAAGGGTGGGGGACATGGCGACTACCGCCTCATCACGCTGGCCCCCGCCTCGGTACAGGAGATGGCCGACTTCGTGGCGCTCAGCTTCGAGCTCTCCTTCAAGTACCGTAACCCCGCCATGATCCTCACCGACGGTGTCATTGGTCAGATGATGGAGAAGGTGCGTCTGCCGGAACAACGCAGACGCCGCACCGACCAGGAGGTACGCGAGCAGTGTCCCTGGGCCACGCTGGGCAAGACAGCCGACAGGGCACCCAACGTGATCACCTCCCTGGAGCTCGATTCAGCCATGATGGAAAAGAACAACGAACGATTCCAGGCCAAGTACCGCGTCATCGAAGAGCAGGAGGTGCGCTACGAGGAGATGCAGTGCGACGATGCCGACTACCTGCTGGTAGCCTTTGGATCTGCTGCCCGCATCTGCATGAAGACCATCGAGCTGGCGCGTGCCGAAGGGATCAAGGTAGGCCTGCTGCGTCCCATCACCCTCTGGCCTTTCCCCACGAAAGAGCTGCGTCGCTATGCCGACCAGGTGAAGGGGATGCTCTCCGTGGAGCTCAATGCCGGTCAGATGGTTGAAGATGTACGCCTGGCGGTGAACGGTGTTGTACCTGTCGAACATTATGGCCGCATGGGTGGCATCATTCCCACCCCCGACGGCGTACTGGAAGCCTTGAAAGAAAAACTGATCAGCTAAACCCCATACGTCATGGATCTCAAATACAGAAATATCTTCTTGCTGCTGTTCATGCTGGCATTCATCGCCACCATCGTGGTCTACTTCTCTTCCGACAGGAACATGCAGCTCACCTGGTACTTCGGGGGCGCTGCCATCCTCTTCTATCTCATCTATCGATTCTCGAAAAAATAATCATCATGGACATTGAAACAATAAAAAGACCGGAGAACCTGGTCTATGCCAAGCCCGAACTGCTCAACGACAATCATATGCACTACTGCCCCGGCTGTTCGCACGGCGTGGTGCACAAGGTGATCGCCGAGGTGATTGCCGAAATGGGACTGCAGGAGAAAACCATCGGCATCGCTCCGGTGGGGTGTGCCGTCTTCGCCTACAAGTACATCGACATCGACTGGCAGGAGGCCGCCCACGGACGTGCTCCCGCGCTGGCAACCGCCACCAAGCGTCTGCTGCCCGACCGGATGGTCTTCACCTACCAGGGCGACGGTGACCTGGCCGCCATCGGCACCGCCGAGACCATTCACGCCGCCAACAGGGGTGAGAACATCGCCATCATCTTCATCAACAACGGCATCTACGGGATGACGGGCGGACAGATGGCACCCACCACGCTGAGCGACATGAAGACCTCTACCAGTCCCGAGGGGCGCAACGTAGCCACCATGGGCAACCCCCTCAAGATCCTCGACATGCTGGCGCTGCTCAACGGCGTATGCCTGGCCACCCGCACCAGCGTGCACACCGCAGCCGCGGTGAGGAAGACCAAGAAGCTGATCAAGCTGGCATTCGAGAACTCGCTGGCCGGCAAGGGCACCTCCATCGTGGAGGTGGTCTCCACCTGCAACGCGGGATGGAAGATGACTCCCGTAGCGGCCAACGACTGGATGGTGGAGCACATGTTCCCCTACTATCCCATTGGCGATTTGAAGAATATTTAACCCCAGGAGAAGAAAAACATGTTACAGGAAATAGTTATATCAGGATTTGGCGGACAGGGCGTTTTGTCGATGGGAAAGATACTGGCCTACTCGGGCATCATGGAAGAGAAGGAGGTCTCCTGGTTCCCGGCCTACGGACCGGAACAGCGTGGCGGCACGGCCAACGTCACCGTCATCATCTCCGACCGCCCCATCAGCTCGCCGGTAGTGAACCAGTACGACATCGCCATCGTGCTCAACCAACCCTCGCTCGACAAGTTTGAAGAGCGGGTGAAGCCCGGGGGCGTGCTCATCTACGACGGTTACGGCATCAACAAAAGCGTACAGCGCAAGGACATCAACGTCTACCGCATCAATGCCATGGATGAGTCGATGAAGATGAACAACACCAAGGTGTTCAACATGATCATCCTGGGCGGGTTGCTGCGCATCTCCCCCATGGTGCAGCTGGAGAACGTGATGAGGGGATTGAAGAAGTCCCTGCCCGAGCGGCACCACAAGCTGCTACCCATGAACGAGCAGGCCATCCTGCGCGGCATGGAGATTGTGGAGCAGGAGCAGGTGGCCGCAGTGCCCGCCGCACAGGCACACTAGCATTGCCTGTTGGCAGAATGAAAATGAAACGGGGCTGACCATTGGTCAGCCCCGTTTGCTTGTTTATTTTTTCCTGCCGAAGAGCCAGGAGAGGATACCCGGTTTCTTCGTCTTCTGTTCCTGTTCCGCCGGCTTCTTCTTCACAGGGCGTTCAGGTCTGCCGGTGCTCCTGTCTGTTGAGGAGCCCTCGCTCCTGCGCGGCGGGCGGTTGCTGCGCGGGCGGTCAGAACCCTCGGTCCTGCGGCCTTCACGGCTACCCCCTTCGCGTTTCTCGCCCCGTTCACGGCGTGGAGCACCTTCGCCCCCTTCGCGCGGAGCACGGTTGCTTCTTCTGCGGTTGCCGCCCTCACCCTCCTTGCGGGGAGCGCGTTCGCCGCCTTCCTGCGACTGATCGCCGCCCTCGCTCCTTGGGCGTTGCGGCTTTCTTCTGCGGGGAGCATCCCCTTCGCGACGAGGCTTTCTTTCAACGTCGCCTTCCTGACGGGGTGCATTACCACCTTCACCCCCTTCACCGGCAGTCGCAGCAGCTTCGCCCTGCGGCTTCCGCTTCTTGCGGCGGTTGTTGTTCTTCCTGCGCGGTTTCTGTTCCGTAGAGGCGGCATCCCCGGCGGCAGCATCTCCCGCTGAGATCACACCAATTGGTGTGGCATCCTCAGCCTGCAGTGCGGCAACATCGCCCTGAGCAGCGTCGCCCGGCGTGGCACCCTCCGCCTGCTTCGGTTTCCTGCCGCGGCCGCTTCTTTCCGGTCTCTCGGCCCTTTCGGTGCCGTCAGCCCTTTCCGTTCTCTCCGCTCTTTTTGCGGAACCATCCTCACGACGTTTGCTACCCTCTCGTTTGCCACCCTCGCGCTTGCCACCCTTACCGGAACGGCCGGAGGCACCTCTGCCGCGACCTCTCGATTCGCGTGAAGGGTTGTACTCGGGAGCCTCGCCCATGCCCTCCGGCAGGGGGATGCGGTATACCTCCTTCTCCAGGAAGCGCTCTATCTGCTGGAGGCGGTACTGCTCGTCGGGAGATACGAAGGTGATCGCCATGCCGGTGTCGCCCGCACGTGCGGTACGTCCGATGCGGTGCACATAATCCTCCACGTCGTAGGGCACCTCGAAGTTGATCACCAGCGTGATGTCATCAATGTCGATCCCCCGCGCCACGATGTCGGTCGCCACGAGGATGTCCACCCGTTCGTTGCGGAACTCGTGCATGATGCTGTCGCGTTGCGCCTGATCCAGGTCGGAGTGCATCTCGCCGGCCGAGAGGCCCATGCCTCTCAGCAGCTTGGCAATCTCCTTCACCTTCATCTTCGATCCGGAGAAGAGGATCACCTTCCTGGGCTTCTTCTCCTTGAAGAGTTGGCGCAGGATCTGCATCTTCTGTGGTTCGTAGCAGAGGTAGACCGACTGCATGATGGTATCCGGCGGGCGGGTAATCGAGATACTTATCTCCTCCGGTTCGCGCAGGATAGTCTTTGCCAGCTGTTGTATCTTGGGGGGCATGGTTGCCGAGAACATGATTGTCTGCCGTTCTTTGGGCAGCAGCTTCTCAATCCTCATGATGTCGTCGAAGAAACCCATGTCGAGCATGCGGTCCGCCTCGTCGAGGATGAAGTACTTCACGCCCGAGAAATCGATGTTGTAAAGGTTGATGTGTGAGAGGAGCCTTCCGGGAGTGGCCACCACCACGTCGGCGCCGCTTGTGAGCCCTCTTTTCTGCACGTCCCACGCCTCGCCGTCGTTGCCGCCGTAGACGGCCACCGACGAGAAGGGAGTGAAGTAGGAGAAGCCCTCCATCTGCTGGTCTATCTGCTGCGCCAGCTCGCGTGTGGGCGCCATGATGATGGCTTTCACCTTGTGATCATCGTGACTCTCCGTCTGTAAGTTGTTAAGTAGTGGCAGCAGGAAAGCTGCAGTCTTGCCGGTACCCGTCTGGGCACAAGCTATTACGTCCTTTTTCTGCAGGATCACAGGTATTGCCTGTTCCTGTACCGGGGTAGTTTCCTTAAAGTTCATTGACTGCAATCCGTCCAACAGGGAATCGCAGAGGGGTAGATCGGTAAATAACATCTATAGTCGCTTATTTTTGACAAAGATACGATGAATAATTGGTTTTGTAAAAAGTGAAATAAAATGACGTGAATATTTTTTTGATCGGGAAATTATTCTACCTTTGCACTCGCATTTGAGCAAATGCAAGGAGAGATGGCAGAGTGGTCGATCGCGGCGGTCTTGAAAACCGTTGAACTGAGAGGTTCCGGGGGTTCGAATCCCTCTCTCTCCGCAGAAAGCCAAGAACAAAAGTTGGCAAGCCATTGCAGATCCCGTAAAACCCATGTTTTGCGGGATTTTTTTTATGCCCTTTTTGGGATGAACTGATGTCGTTTCTGAATAACAATCTTCCTGCATGAAAAACCTCCGGTAACTTTTTATTTTTTCATATCGAGTTTATAAAAATATATCTATATCTTTGTAACCACCGTAACTGTTACGGCTGTAACAAAGTATAAGAGGTATGAAATTTTACAACAGAATCAATGAGTTAAATGAATTAAAGCGCATACAAACATTGTCGTTTAATGATTATTCGCGAATGACCGTAGTGACAGGAAGAAGGCGTATTGGCAAAACCAGTCTGATCATCAAGTCGGTTGAAAAGAGCCCATCGGTTTATTTGTTTGTAGGTCGTAAAAATGAAGCAACTTTATGTGCTGAATACATTCCAATCATTTCACAATCTTTGAATACATTTGTTCCGGCAGAAATCCGCACATTTCGTTCATTGTTTCAATATTTGATGGAGTTTGTTTATTTCACCCCAAAAGTATACCGGTATTTCAATCCAAAAGTATACCATT